>JAVHPJ010000169.1:0-35518 GCA_036170535.1 Leptospirales bacterium
AGCGCGCTGACATTAGCCCCGCCCTCCAGATCCGTGAGACGCAAGACCTGTCCCCGTCGCAAAAGCAGAGAGTGATGCTGCCCGCCCGGCAGAATCTCGTCAGCGAGAATCAGCTCCGACGGGATCGGCGGCGCGCTCATCGGGAGGCCGCCTCCCCGCCCTCGCTGCGGTTCAGATTAACCAGGCGCGCGAGAGTGGCGTTCCGCGCGCCGTCGTCGGCCGTGCGCGAGTGCAGGAGATCCAGGAGTCGGCGTTTCAGCGCCAGGAACTCCGGATTGAGTTTAATGGAAAAATCGGCGCTTTTGGCGAAAGGCACGGCGACATCTTCCAGAATGCGGCCCGGACGTCGCGAAAAAACCAGGATGCGCGAACCCAGGAAGATCGCCTCGTCCACGTCGTGCGTGACGAATATTACGGTCGTTTTTTCGTGCTGACACAAAAGCAAAAGCAGTTCCTGCATCTCTTCGCGGGTCTGCGAGTCCAGGGCGCCAAAGGGTTCGTCCATCAGCATGATCTTGGGCCGATTTACCAGGGTCCGCGCGATGGCGACGCGTTGTTTCATGCCGCCGGACAACTCGCGCGGATACGCGTCGCGGAAATTGGCAAGCCCCATGAGATCCAGTAAAAACTCCACGCGCGCCACGCGGTCATAGACCTGACCTTCGCTCAGATTTTCGCGATTGCGTTGCAACGTATTGGAGAACGCGGCGTTTTCGTGCACTGTCAGCCACGGGAACAGCGTATAGTTCTGAAAAACCATGCCCAGCTCGCGTCCCGGCCCCGTGACCCTGCGCTCATCCAGCAGGATCTCGCCGCTATCGGGCGTCTCAAGCCCGGCCAGCATATACAGCAACGTGGACTTGCCGCAACCCGAAGGGCCCAGCAAACACAAGAATTCGCCGTTCTGCGCCAGAAACGAGGTCGGTTCCAGCGCGCGCACGCTCCCCTTGCGGGTGCGATATTCTTTGGTTACTTCTTTAACTTCAAGTTGCATAAGACGTCAGGACCGCGAGCTTTCCGCCCATGCAAAGGCGCGACGATTCATGCGCCGAAACAGATAGTCAAGCAGGAGCCCCAGCGCGCCGAGCAGTATTAAGTAAATGTACATTTCCGGAATCTGTTTGTAGCGATAAAAGCGCAGTATGCGATAACCCAGCCCCTCGTTGGCAGCGATCAATTCGGCGACCACGAGATAGGTCCAGGCCCAGCCATTGCACAGTCGCAACGCATCAAAGATGCCCGGCAGCGAAGCGCGAAACAACACCTGCCCGATCGCCTCCAGCCGGCGGGCGCCAAGCGTATAACTTACTTGTAAAAGTTCATAGGGCACGCGCCGAACTTCGTCGGCGACCATTAAGAGCAGCTGAAAAAATACGCCGATGAAAATCAGCATCACCTTGGGCGTTTCTCCGATGCCAAAAAACGTCATGAGCAGCGGAATCAGGGCTGGCACCGGCACATAGCGCCCGAACTCGGTCAGGGGCTGGAGCCAGGCTTCAAAAAATCGAAACGCGCCCACAATCATTCCGAGCGGCACGGCGATGCAGGCCGCCGCCAGAAAGCCGCCGGTGATGCGCAAAAAGCTGTATTGAAAATCGATCCAGAGATAGTCGGACTGCACAATACCGACCGCGCCCTCGTAAAGCTCGCCCGGTCCGGGCACAAAAGGCGTTGCGTCGATTGCGCTGATCAGCCAGTAGAGTCCGAAGGCTGCGAAGAAACTCGCAGCCGCCATGACCTGGAACACGGCGGGCGAAATGCTTTTGCGAAGTGCAAACAGGTTCATGGCGGCTGCTGCGGAACGAGAGTCGCTTATTCCGAAATCGATTGGATAAAGCGCGGCTCAATCGCCGGGGCAAAATCCGGCGCGGCTTTGATGTTCAGAGCCGGAACCGAGGTGTAAAACGCGGAGATCGTCTTTCCGCTGCCGTACAGGGATGCGTCGTCGGCGCGTTCGGCGAAGGCGTTTTTATTGTCCGCCAGACCAAAAAAGCGGGTGCCGCCGATAAACGCCTTATACGCTTCCGGAGTCTGATTTACTTTGCGCGCCATAATCAGGTACGCTTCTTCCGGATTTTCTTCCATGAACTTCAGAACTTCAAACCAGACCTCGGTGATTTTCTGCACATCGTCTGCACGAGAGCTGACTACGTTTTCATGAAAGACCAAAAGGTCGGGAATGAGACCCGGCATTTCTTTGGAGCTGAACAGAAGTTTTACGCCGCCGCCGCTGAGCGAGTTTGCGAGCGAGGGCTGCCAGAGCGCGGCCGCCTGCACGTTGCCCAGGGTCAGCGCATTGGCCGCGTCCGGAACAAACATGTTTTTGAACTGAACGTCTTCAGGCTTGAGACCGTTTTTCGCAAGCGCCGTCATCAGTACAAAATGGCTTACGGTGCCTTCTTCCGCCGCGACCACCTTGCCGCGCAGGTCGGCTATAGAATTAATTTCCGAGCGCACGGCCACGCCGTCGTTGCCGGCCGAGTTGTCGTTTACCAGCACGACTTTCACCGGATTGCCGACCGTCGCGAGAGAAAATAGCGTATCGTTCCAGGTCTGGCAGTTGCCATCGAGCTGTTTGGCGTCCATCGCTTGAAGCGATTCGACGTAGTTGTCAAACCAGCGAAACTCGACTTTTACGCCGCGCTTCTCAAACATGCCCTTTTCAATGGCGATCTGCCACGCGACCCAGCCCGGCCAGTCGCTGTAGCCGATGGTCAGGGGTTTGTTGTCCTGGTTCTTGCATGCGCCTGTGAAAGCGGTCGCGAGCGCCAGGAGTAAGAGCAAGAGGCGCGCGGCCCCGCGGGCGCCGGACGACGCCGGTCTCTGTCCGGAATGAGCGTGTTTCATCAACTTCCTCGTTTCGTTTCGCACGGCGCACGGACCCGGTCCGGTGGACGCTCGGGCGTCTGGAAAGAGACCCTTGCTGCGCTTCGCGTTTAAAAAGTTTTGCAAGGATCGTGCCGGGCTGCGGCCGACCGCGCGCTTCAACGGAGCGCTCACAAGCTGCGTCTGGGGCCGGCTGGCAGGCTTCAGCCTGACTCAATGCCGGGGCTGCGAGCGCGCCGCTCCCAAAAGGCCGCAAACGTCATGTGCAGTTTTCAAGCATAGCGCACGTTTAATGTGCAGTTCGACGCCGAATCTTGCCATTGAATCCCGTACGTCCGAATTTTCGATCGCTTTGTGAGCGCCGCGTATTTATTTGAAGATGAAACTATTCGCGAATGATCTGAATGCGCGTGCGTTGGTTTAGTCTATTCTGTCTTGTCCTGGCCCTCGGTCTCCCCGCTGGCAGCGCGGCCCAGACGCCCGCCACGGCGCCGCCTCTAGTCCTGAACGAATTGTATCAGCGCGCCCTGGCGGCCAGCGAGACGCGGCGTATTCGCGAAGAGGAGCTGCGCGTCGCCGAGGCCCGTTACCGGCAGACCCTCGCAACGTTTCTGCCGCAAATCGGCCTCTTTGCGCGGCAGACGCACTTTGATCGGTACAATCGGGATTCGGGGCGTGAACTGGCGGAAACCGTGCTGCGCGAGGTCAACCCTCAGGCGCTGCGGCTTTTGCCCGAGTCGAATACAGTCGCCTCCGACTCTCAGGGATTAAACCCCTACGCTGGCGGCGTTGGCCTGAGCTGGCCGCTGTTCAGCGGGTTTCAAAGTTATCGCGAACTTGCAGCGCGCGACGCCGAATTCGATGCGGCGCGCCTTGCGCGGCAGCGCTTTGAAGAGTTGCTCTACGTCGACGTGGCCAACGTTTTTTACCAGACCCTGCTCTACGAACGCACGATCGTTTTGTTGGACGCGGAAAAGACCGCGCTCGACGGACGCATCGCCGAACTGCGCTATCGCGTGCGACTGGGCCGGTCGCGCGACGGTGAGCTGCTGACTGCGCGGTCCGATTTGCAGACGAATCGCGTGGAACGCGAAAGCGCAGTCGGACTTTTGGGCGCGACGCGTGAGTTGCTCGCTTTTGTCGCCAATACGCCGGAAGCCGGGTTGCTTTTAAAAGATGAACAGGCCATGCCGACTGCCGAGTCCCTGGAGACTTATCTGACTCGGACCGACGAACGCGCGGACGTGCTCGCGGCCCTGGCCAGCCTGCGCGCCGCCCGCTCGCGCGTGCAGGTCGCCGAGGGCGGACACTATCCGAGCGTTTCCCTGGACGGCGAATATTATCTCGCACAAAAGCCGGACTACGGCCGCGATTGGCAGATCCAGTTGCGCATCGACCTGCCTTTGTTTCAGGGCGGCGCTGTCGCTGCCAGCATACGTGAGGCCCAGGCCCGTAGCCGACAAAGCGAGCTTGCGCTCGCCAGTTTACGACGCACCGCCGACTACGAGGTGCGTTCTCTTTATCGCGAGTTTATTTCCACGTCCGCACGCACTCTGCTGCTGGAAGAAGCCGTGCGCCTGGCGCGTCAGAATTATGCGATTCAGCGCCGCGACTACGAGCTGGGCATCGTAACCAATCTGGAAGCGCTGACCGCGCTCGCTCGCATTCAGCAATTGGAGCGCAGTTTGCTTCAGGCGCAGATGCAGGCGAAGTTGCTCGCGCTGCGTCTGCACATCGCCGCCGGTCGGTCTCCCCAATGAGACTCTCCGATCTTGCCATCGCCCGCCCGGCGCTCGCCTGGGTGATCATGTTCGGCCTGATCGTGTTCGGCGCCGTCTCGCTCGGCCGCCTGGGCGTAAGCTACATGCCGGACGTCGATTTTCCCACGCTTTCCGTCAGCGTCGCCTGGGAAGGCGCCGCACCGGAGGTGATGGAAGCCGAAATCGTCGATCGCCTGGAACGGCGCGTTATCGCCGTGGAAGGCTTAAAAGAGATGGTTTCGACCGTGCGCCAGGGCTCGGCGAACGTCGCGCTGGAATTTGACATTGATCGCAACATCGATTCCGCGCTCCAGGAAGTGCAGACCGCCCTCAGCCGCATCGAATTGCCGGAAGGCGTGCTGCCGCCGACCGTACGCAAATCCAATCCGGAGGACGATCCGATCTTGTGGATCGGTCTTTCATCGGATGAACGCCACCTGCGCGAGCTCTATGTAATCGCGGATCAAAGCATCATTGATCGGCTGCAACTGCTCCCGGGCGTGGGAGAGGCTTTTGTCGGCGGCTCCATTGAGCGCAATTTGCGAATCTGGGTCGATAACAATAAGCTGCGCCAGTACGAACTCACCGCGCTGGATCTCGAACAATCCCTGCGCCTCGATCACACGGAAGGCGCCGCCGGGTATCTGGAAAACAGCGAGCGCGAAAGCAATTTACGCGTATTTGGCGAAGGCGCGAGCGTCAGCGAAGTCGCCAATATTCCGATTACCCGCCGCGGCGGCGCGCCGATCTACTTTTCCACGATTCGCCTGGGCGACGTGGCGCGCGTGGAAGACGGCCTGAATGATTTTCGGCGCATCACGCGCGTGAACGGCCGCCCGGGTTTGACGATCGGCATTCGCAAGCAGATCGGCGGCAACGCCGTAGCCGTGGGCGAACGCGTCAAGGCCGAGGTTCTCGAGATCCAGAAGAGCCTGCCGCGCGACGTGAAACTGACCGTTAACTTCGACTCGACGCGGTTTGTGCGCGAGGCGATCGACGAAACCCAGTTCACGCTGATACTTTCCGGAATACTTACAGCCGTAGTCTGCTGGATTTTTCTGGGCAGCTGGAACTCCACGCTGAACGTGATTTTATCGATCCCGACTTCCGTCGTCGGGACCTTCTTGATTCTTTACTTTCTCGACTTCACGCTGAATCTCTTCACTCTGTTGGGGCTGTCGCTTGCCATCGGCATCGTGGTGGACGACAACATCATGGTGCTTGAGAACATTGTGCGTCATTTCGACATGGGCAAGGATCGCGTACGCGCAGCGCGCGACGGTGCCCGCGAAATTCTTTTTGCGGCCGTGGCGGCTTCGACTGCGGTCGCCGCGATCTTTCTGCCGGTCGCCTTTATGGAAGGCGTGATTGGCCGCTTCTTCTTTCAGTTTGGAGTCACGATCACCGCGGCCGTGGCGCTTTCGCTGCTCGATGCAGTCACGCTTACGCCCATGCGCGCGTCGCGACTGTTGACGCGCACCGAGCGAACGCCGCGCATTGTACAGGCCGTAGGCGCAGTGATGCGCGTCACGACGACGCTGTACCAGGCGCTGCTGGCGCGCGCGCTGAACCAACGCCTGCTCACAATTCTCGCCGCCAGCGGCCTATTTGCACTTTCGCTGTTGCTCGGTAATCTGATTCGCAAGGAGTTTGTGCCGCCCGAAGATCAGAGCCAATTTGGCGCGCGCCTGCTGACCGCGAGCGGAACCTCCCTCGAAAAGACCAGCGGGGCCTTCGCTCAATTCGAAGCCTGGCTGAGTTCGCGCCCGGACGTGGCGCGGTATATCGCGATCGTCGGCGGTTTTGGCGGCGGCGAATCTTCTTCGGGCGTGGTTTTTGTAACGCTCGTACCGCCGGAGGAACGCGATCTCGATCAGCAGGAATTTATGGACGAGGCGCGCGCGACTATCGCAAAGATTCCCGGTTTGCGCGGTTCGCTCTTCGATTTTTCCACGCGCGGTCTGACCGCACGACGCGGTTCCCCGGTGGAGTTCAGCATTCGCGGCGGCGACTGGGCGACCTTGCGCGACACGGCCGAAGCCATTAAGGCGAAGATGCGCGCTTCAGGTAATTTTGAGGACGTCGACTCTGATTACCGCGAGGGCATGCCGGAGGTGCGTGTAATTCCGATCCGCTCCCAGGCCGCCGCACGCGGCGTTTCCATGGACGCCCTGGTGCGCACGGTGGGCGCGGCGATGGGCGGCATTCGAGCGGGACGTTTCACTAACGACGGTCGTCGTTACGATGTGCGCATACGACTGGCGGAAGGCCAATGGACGGACGCCGAAAGTCTGCGACGTTTGCAGGTGCGCAATATCTACGGCGAACTCGTCAATCTGGGCGAGGTGGCGCGCATTGAATCAAGCCCGGTAGTGCAGTCGCTGACGCGCGTCGATCGTCAACGCGCGATCAGTCTGAGCGCGAGCGTGCCGCGCGGCAAGTCGCAGGCGGCCGCGCTGGAAGAGGCCGAACGCATCGCGCGCGAACTTTTGCCGGACGGCTACGCCTTCTTTCCAGGCGGCGGCAGTCGCGGCTTCGCGGAGGCCTTTGATAGTTTATATTTCGCGCTCTGGCTGGGCGTCCTGGCCGCCTACATGGTGCTCACGGCGCAGTTTAACAGCTTTCTGCATCCGATCGCGGTGCTGCTCGCTCTGCCTTTCAGCGTGAGCGGCGCGTTTATCGCTCTGTTTGTCACCGGTCAATCGCTGAATCTTTACAGCATGATCGGCATCGTGCTGCTTATGGGCATCGCCAAGAAAAACTCAATTCTACTGGTGGAGTTTGCAAACGAAGCGCGCAAGCGCGGCGCAAACGTCCGCGCTGCGCTCCTCGAATCGGCGGCCGTGCGTTTTCGTCCGATTGTGATGACCTCGTTAACGGCCATCGCGGCGGCGATTCCGCCTGCGCTTGCGCTGGGCCCCGGGGCGGAGAGCCGCATCCCCATGGCGATCGCCGTGATCGGCGGGATGACGCTGTCCACCATACTGACGCTATTTGTGACGCCCTGCGCCTACAGCTTGCTGGCGCGCTTTGAACGTTCGTAAGCGCAGGACGGCTCGATTGTTTCAGACAAGTTGTTCTCGTTCCGGCCCGTGCGACTTGATCTCTTCCCACAACATGCGGCGCGCCAGATCCGAGGCATCCAGATAGCGAAAGATAAAACGGCCGGGCGTCGAGCCTGGCAGAATGCGCCCTCGACACTTAAAGCGAAAGCCGATCGGCAACACCAGGTCCGCCTCCCACACTTCATATTTGCGAATCAGCCGTTCGGGATGCGTCGTCTCGCGCGAGAATACAAAGATCAACGCTCGATCGGAGATGCGATCCGTTTCGCCTTCGAGCTGCACGGGCGCAAGATGCGGCTCAGCCGCCGCTGCGGGCGCCGCGGCGGCCGGCGTGTTGGAATCCGTATCAGCGTCCGCATGGGACGCAGGCGCAACCGGGGTCGCCGCGGACTCGGCGGTTTCTATCAGGACCGGTCCCTGGCCGCCTGGGGCCCAGGCTGTCAGACGAATGGGCAACTCAATGCGCGCCATTAAATGCTGATCGCCGTAAAACTCAACGCGCTCCGGTTTTTCAAAGACGACGCCGTTGCGTCCGGCGCGCTGCAATGAACCGTGCACCAAAAATCCGCCGATGTTCGGTCGGAAAAAATAGATCTGGGCGGGATCGCCAATGTAGGTCCGCGCCGGCGCCCAGTTGGGCAGAGAGATCCAGATTTCCTCTTCCGTTTTTTTGACAATCCAACCCAGTATGCGATGCCCGTCGAATTCTACGCTGCACGACTCGCCCAGCTGCACGTCGCGCAGGGACTTGATCTCCATTTGAAAATCAATTTCAGGAAACAGCTTATCCATCAGTTGCACGCGAGCGCGCGGTTCCACGTGGCGATTTTCTACGAGAAAGTCGTGCATCTTCGCATGGAAGAGCCGCTTGTTGTGCAAAGCCTGGGCGGCGTCTTCGGGCGCCAGAAAGTCGTAGAACTTGCGCAGCAGGTTCATTTCCTGCTGGGTGAGTTTGCGTTTGAGACCGTAGTTGGCCAGGCTCAACCACGCGGCGTCGCGCCTGGCCTGCTCGGCGAGTCGCAGCCGGATAAAAAGGTAAACTATTAGTATTAATGTGAGAACGACGCCCGTCCCGATGAAGGCGGCCAGCTTGAACTGGGGCCAGTAAAGTATCGGCTCTTCCATAGCCGAATTTCGATCAGCCGTGCGCGCGCCGTCAAGCCCGCACGCGGCCGCCGGGCCGGCGGGGCCTGAAAAAAGCCGGCGCCCGGAGAGGACGTCGGCTTTTGCAGGGGGTGCGGATCAGCGGAGACCCGCAATCCGCGGAGGCGGGTAATTCAGGAAAACCAGCGTTTGACGGCTTCTTCGCCGACCTCAATGCCGGAGAGTCGAGCGCGCTGCACCTGGGTCCAGAATCCGCGATACGTGGCGCGGTCATGCAGTTCGCCGTCGTGCTGGATCGGTCCCCAGTTCGCGTCCTGCGCCTTCAGCAGCACCTGAACGCCCTTCTGAACTTCCGAGTTATCCGGTTTCATCGCCTCGACAATCGCGTCGATTTGCGTCGGATAAATGGACCACATGCGCATAAAGCCGAACTCATAACGTGCGCGTCTTGCGTCGGCAAGGGTCTGCTCGTAATTCTTGAGATCCAGTGTAACGTTGTGCGCCGGAACCACGCCGTGCGCGAGCGCCGTCGCGACCATGTTCGATTTTGCGCGACGCAGCAGCTCGTGGTCAAACTGACCCGGGCTTTTCATGTTGGAAAGCGGAATCGCGCCAAAATGGCCCGAGATAAAATCCATGAGGCCGAAGTCCAGGACCTGCATCCAGGGTTGGGCGGCGATCTCGTCTACTTCGCGCAAAGCGCCGTGGGTTTCCACCAACACGTGAATCGGGATCTCCCGCTTGAGACCGGCTTTTTTTGCCGTGTCGATGATGTAGCCGATCATCTCTTTCACTTGCGAAGCGGCCGTCGGCTTGGGGATGGTAATGTAGGCCAGACGATCGCCGGCGCCCTTCACCAGAATATCCACATCCTGTTTCCAGTGTTTGCTGGTGTAGTCGTGAATGCGCACGCCGGCCATTTTGAATTTGTTGGCGTCGGAATTGGTGATGCGCACGATCATCTCGGCGTGTTCGCGTTCTTGACCCGTGGGCGCGCCGTCTTCGCAGTCCTGGGTAATGTCAAAGACCGGGCCTTTTTCTTCCTGCAGCGCGAGCGCCTTCAGAATCATCTTTTCGTTGCCGGCGAAATGTTCGCAGCTCGGGATTACCGGGAATTCTTTCTCTCCCGGGAATAGCGCTTCGTGGGGATGCGTCATGAGATACTCCGAAATAATCCTCGCAGGCCGTCGCAGGCGTCGACCTGCGTCGACTGCGCCAACCCGCCCGGGAAATGTCCGGGCCATGTTCGGGCGGGCGCTTCCCCGATCAAGGGGTTTTTGGCCCATGGGACGTCGTCGGCCCGCCCGGCGGCGGCTCTGCAAGAAAGGCGCGACTACTGTTTATGCCGGCGCTCGAGTTCGCGGACTACGTCTTTAATCGACAGGCCCCGTTCCACGAGGACCATCTGCACATGAAACAGCAGATCGGCGGCTTCGTGTACGAGTTCGGGCGATTCGGGGTTTTTGGCGGCTATAATGAGCTCGCCCGCTTCCTCGCCGACCTTCTTCAGAATGCGGTCGATGCCATCGCGAAACAGGTTGGCCGTATAAGATTTTTCCGGCAACGTTTCGCGCCGATTTTTCAGCAGCTCTTCAAGTTCGAGAAGAAAGTTCATACCCCGTCCTGCGCACCGGCACGCCTTCTTGGTCCATCAGGCGTTTGACTTCATCCACACTGTATTCACGAAAATGAAAAATTGACGCAGCCAGAACCGCGTCCGCACGCGCCTCAAGCACTGCGTCGCACATGTGCTGCGGATTGCCGGCGCCGCCGGAGGCGATGACCGGCGCGCTCACGGCGTCGCGCACTGCGCGGGTGAGTTCAATGTCGTAGCCCTCGTAGGCGCCGTCGCGGTCCATGCTGGTCAAAAGAATTTCGCCCGCGCCGCGTGCAACCGCCTCGCGGGCCCACTCGACGGCGTCGCGTCCGGTCGGCGTGCGTCCGCCGTGTAAATAGACCTCGAACTGAAACGGCAGATTTTCCTCCGGACGGGTGCGGCGCGCGTCAATTGCGCATACAATGCACTGGGCGCCAAAGCGCCGCGCGGAATCGTCCAGCAAGGCCGGAGTCTGAAACGCGGCGGTGTTGATAGACGCCTTATCTGCGCCAGCGTGCAGAATGTTGTAAACGTCGTCGACCGTGCGAATGCCGCCGCCGACCGTGAAGGGTATGAAGATCTCGTCGGCTACGCGTTCGACCAGGTCGCGAACAATGTCGCGTCGATCCGAACTCGCCGTAATATCCAGAAAGCAGAGTTCATCCGCGCCGGACTCCGCATAAAAGCGCGCATTCTCCACCGGATCCCCGGCGTCCCGCAGATCCAGGAAGCGCACGCCCTTCACCACGCGGCCATCTTTAATGTCGAGACAGGGAATTACGCGAACTGCCAGCATAGCGCGGCCCGGATCGGCTCTATGACCAGAAGAGCCGCCCCCGTCTCCCGAATCAAGACCGAACACGACGGCGGCCCGGCCCGCGCCTGAGCCGGGCGCAGCTCAACGAAAGAATACGAAGGTCAGGATAACAAACACGGGCAGGAGCACCAGGCCGGAATAGACCATGTAGCCAAAGAAGCTCGGCATCTTTACCCCTTCCTGCTCTGCGATGGCGCGCACCATGAAGTTGGGTCCATTGCCGATGTAGCTGTTTGCGCCCATGAACACGGCGCCGCAGGAAATGGCCGCGAGCATGGCCTGGGTGACGTATTTGCCGTCGCTCAGCGTAAAACCCAGGTCGTTCGCCAGACCGAGGTCCGCCACAACGCCTTTGGCCGTAGAAAGAAAGGTCAGATACGTGGGCGCATTGTCCAGAAAAGACGAGAGCATGCCGGTCACCCAGAAAAACTGCCAGGCCTCCGTCAGGCCCAGTTCCGAGCCGCGTTGTTCCAGGATGTAGAGCGCGGGAATCATCGTCGCGAAAATACCAGCGAACAGCAGCGCGACTTCCTTAATCGGCCCAAAGTTAAATGCATTCGCCTCGCGAATCCGACTCGTGCGCGGCGTAAGCAAGAGCGAGATGCCGGCCAGGGCGGCCATTGCGGCCTCCTGGGGGCCAAAGTGCGGCCAGCCCGCGATCGTTCGACTGAAGAGGCCCTGCAGATAGATCACGACGATCACGCCGCCCAGCAGAGCGAAATTCGCCACGCCGCTGATGCGCAGGCCGCGCGACGCGCTTTCCTCGGCGAGCCGATCGAGAGCGACGCTGACCCGCTCCAGGGTGCCGCGCGTACGAACAACCAGCGAAAGCGGCACCGAGCCCTGGGCGCGCAGCCGTTCCGTGTCCAGTTGCTCCATGCGATCATGCACTTCGCTGCGCAGCACATCGAGTTCGGTGTGCAGGGGCGTTTCGCCGCCGTAGAGGTAGCTGTCCTTACGATAGATGACCGTATCCATCACATAGAATATCGCCAGCACCAGCGCCGTCGCCAACGCCCACTGCGGAAACAAGCGAAAGGTCCACTCAAAGGGAACGCCCTGGAGATAGCCCAGAAACAACGGCGGATCGCCCAGGGGCGTAAGGACGCCGCCAATGTTGCTGACCAGAAAAATAAAGAACACGACCACATGCGCCGAACGCGGGCGGTTTTTGTTGGCGCGCAAAATCGGGCGAATGAGCAACATCGACGCGCCGGTAGTGCCGATGAAGTTTGCAATCACGCTGCCGATCAACAGGATCACTGAGTTGACGGCCGGCGTGCCGCTGATGCGTCCTTCGATCAGAATCCCCCCTGAAATGATGAACAGCGCGGCGAGCAACAGGATGAACGACGCGTACTCCAGGGTCTTCTCAAAGAACATGTGGCGCAACGCATCGCCCAAAAAGAACAACAACGCGACCGCCATGGGCGCTGCAAAAACGCCCAGCGCTATCCACCAGAGATGTTTCTCCCAGAAGTGCGCATTAATCATAGGCACGATCGCGATGGCGAGCAGCATCAGGGCGAAAGGCGCCACCCACAACGGCGAAAGCGCCGGCGCGCCGCCATGACCGCCGCCTTCGGCGGCCAGACCGGCCAGGGGCGCAAGCGCCAGGAGTATGAGTGCGAAGAGGACCGTCGAACGGGCGCGACCGGCCGGCCGGCGCCGCCGCAGGACGATGGAAGGAAGGCGAAAGCAAGGCTGCATTAATTGGAGGCGAGCGCCGGCCCTGGATTTGTCAATTCGAATCCCGCCGCCGGGGGCCGAATTCGCCGCGCGTTCGCGTACGGCGGCGGCGGCCCGCCGCCCCCACATGCCGGGGCCGGGGCGGAGGCTCAGGGTCCGGTCAGACAGAGCTGGGATCCGCTCGGCTGGAAACGCCCTCGAGCGCTTGCTTGAGCTTGCGCGCCGGACCGTACGAAGGATCGCGCTCCATCGCCGTATGCAACAGCTTCATGGCGCGTTCCGGCGCCTTCAAGCGCAGATAGATATCGGCCAGGTGGACCAGGTTTTTCACATGACCCGGCTCGCGCACGCGCACGCGCTCGCCCAGATCCGCCGAAAGTTCGTAGTTGCGCAGCTTCTTCTCCACGACCGAAGCGATATAGATCATCTCCGTATCGCCGGGGTTCAGGTCCATATAAGCCGAAAAGGCGCGCGAGGCGTGCGCATAGTTGCGCTGTTTGTACAGCGCGCCCGCCAGTTCACGCAGGATCCGCAGGTTTTCCGGCATAATATTCTGGGCCGCCTGCAGAGTACGCACCGCGCCGGCCCAATCGCCCTCGCGCGCAAAGCGTCGCGCCTCGGCGAGGGCCTCGCGGGCCAGCTCCGTGTCGCGTTCCAGATTCAACTCTTCTCCGGTATACACGACGCGCAGCAGGGACAGGTCGTCCGTGAGCTGTCCCATGGACTCCAGCAAAACCTGAATACGATCGAGGTCGGCGTTGGCCTCTTCGACTACCATCAGGAAGCGATTTTCATCCTCGTTTATAATGCGATCGCCGCTGGTTTCGTCGACGCCGAGCAGAATGTCATCACGACCGTCCGATCCGGCGATCAAAACGTCGCCGGGGCGCAACTGAAAGGTGGAAACAAAAAGCTCGCCCTGCATGCCGGAGGTGCCCAGCTTGCGAAAGGTCAGCTCCTCTTCAATAAAACCCGCGCGGCCATTGCGATAGAGCACGGTAAAGGGGTGCTCGGCGTTGACGTAGTATACAAAACCGTTGCTTTCGTCGATCAGTCCCGCCACCAGCGAGATGAGCATGCAGCCGTCAAAGCTCTCAAAGACCTTGTGCAATTCGATAAAGGCGTTTTTGAGCCAGCGTTCGGGATAAATGCTGCGCGCCTCGCTCGACAGACGCGTGCGCGTTATGATCGACTCAAAGACGCTGCCCAGCACCAGCGCGCCGGATGCGCCCTGCATGGACTTGCCCATCGCGTCGGCATTGAGAAAGACGGTGTAGTTGCGGCCGCGCAACGCAATATGGCGCGCCATGCAGATATCGCCGCCGATCTCGGAGTTGCGCTGACGAAACTCAAATTGCTTTTTTTGTTTAAGTAGAAAGTCGACCGCGACGCGCTCGTTTTCAGTACGATTCACATTGAGCGGCTTGATCAAGAGCGAGGTAAGAAAGTAGTCCCCGTCCTGTTGCTGCTTGAGCGCCTGCACCTGATCCAGCGTGGACTTGAGTTCCTGAGTGCGCTGAGTCACCTTTTCTTCGAGATGATCGGCGTATTCCTTGAGACGGGCCTGTGCGTGACGAATCGAGGCGACCATGCTGTTGAAGGAACGCGAAAGATAGCCGATTTCGTCGTCCACCTTGATCGGCACTTCAACGGACAGATCGCCTTCGTTCACCTTGCCTACGCCGCGCAGCAACGCTTCCAGCGGGCGCACCAGCGCGCCCAGGAAGAACACCCGAAATCCAAACAGCGTCACCGCGAGTACGACGCCCAGCACATAGAACAGCTTCCGACTGGACTCGCTGATGAAACTCCGGTAGCCCAGATAGCTGAAGCCGCCCTCGTACACGGCGCCGCGTTCCAGATCGACCCATTGAAACGCCACGTAACGATCGCCTTCCGCGCTGGGGCCTTCCGGATGGCGATACAGCCGCGCGCCCGCCGCTTTCAAGGGACGCAGGAGTTCGAGCACGTGTCGTTTGAGCGGGGCGCCCTCGCGCGCATCGCTCTTGAGCGCCGCCTCAATCGCCGTGCGATAGGGCAGCAGGGCCGGACCGCTGCCAGCGAGACGTTTTTCCAGGGCCGCCCGAAAGCCCTCGTCCGGCAGGGCGCGAATCTTGATCGACTCGCGCAGAATGGCGCGGGCGTTGGCATCGACCTCCGCTAACAAGGATGACGCTGGCGCTTCGCCGATTTGCGCCGGCGCCTTCGCGCGCAGAAAGGCCGCGTGCCCGGCGAAAGTCGGCGGCGCTGCGGCGAGCAATTGCTCAAGAGCGTCCGGGAACTGCGCCGGATCCAGCGCATCCAGAGCCGCAATGCGCGCGCGCAGCGAGGAGTTGCTGGCGTCCGCGCGGGCCGTCTCCAGATCGAGGACCTGCGTCTGGTCGCCGACCAGCGTTTCCGCCGCGCCGGCGCCGTTTAACGGAAAGCGAATCAAATACAGGAGTCCATCGGGACGCGCGTTCGCGACCGCCGCCAGTTCCACGTCACGCCGACGCATTTCATCATACGCCGATTCGCGATCGGACGTGGTGAGATAGTTAATGAACTGAAGCATCAACAGCATGACCGCAAGGCTTACGCCCACGATCTTGCCCATAAAGGTGGTGCGGTCTTGCGTCGAATTGATGTAGATGACCAGTATGGAAAAAAAGCCGGTGATCACGCAGAAGTTGATCAGGGACTGATGCAGACCGCGATCGATTGCGCCTTCGCGACTCATCACATTGGTGATGCCGGGCACGATCGTGATAAAGGCGAACGAGAGCGCCATGGCGGCCAGGGGCAAGCGATAACCGCGCTCCACTTTAAAGGAACGCCACAGGCCGATCACGATAACCGCGAGACAGAGCACGAAAATCAGCAGACCGGTGAGCGCGGACATGCGCTCCACGTCGAAGTCCCAGTAGTGTCCGTCGAAATGATAAACCCGCGGCGCATTCAGCGTCGCGTAGACGAAGACGCCCGTCCACAAAATGGCGATGCCGAGCATGCCGAACAAAAAGCCTTTCGCGAGCCGCGGCTGGGTAAGCGCCGGAAAGGCGAACATGAACTGGGCGAAAAAGGAACCGGCGGTAAGGACAAAGGCCACCGTGAACCAGCGATGATACGCCATGCTGGATTCGTAGAACAGCGCCGAAGGAAAATACGGCAGATAAAAAAGCAACATCGTCGAGAAGGCGATGGCCAGCATGAGCGTGGAATGCGAGCGCTCCCGGATTTGCCAGAGGAACATGGCCGCTAAGGCGACGAAGACGGCCGGGATCAGCGACCCGAGAGCAAAGAAGTTAAAGTAGGCTTGCTCAAGCATGACGCCTGAAGATACAACCCGCCCTTTGACCAGTCAATCAATTGCAGAAATACAGTCGTGTTTTGCCCGAAATGCCGGAAATTCCCGACGAGTTTTTCACATTTTTGCGGCGCCCCATCCGCGCTTGCAGCTCAAGCGCCCAATCTTGCCGGCGCGTCGGCGCGCGTGAGATCAAACTGCTCGCCGGACTCAAGGTCTTTTACCCGCAAAACCCCGCGGGCGACTTCGTCCGGTCCCAGCAGCGCGACGTAGCGGCGGCCTTTGCGATCGGCCAGCTCAAACTGTTTGCCGATCTTTTTGGCCGGTTCGAGCGCCATTTCACAGGTGAGGCCGGCGGCGCGCAGGTCCCGCGCCAGTTCGCTCGCGGCGCTGCGCACCTCTTCCGACATAAGCGCCACGAAGACGCCCTGGCGCCCGTGCAGGGCCGGCGGTACGAGGTCGTGCACGCGCAGAAAATTCTCCAGGGTGACGTCGCCCATGCCAAAGCCGACCGCGGGGATTTCCTCTTTGCCGAACAGACCGAGCAGCCGATCGTAACGACCGCCCCCAAAGAGCGCCCGATTGTTTTCGGGATGCAGATCGTAGATTTCAAAAATGAATCCGGTATAATAGTCAAAGCCGCGCATGATCGTGGGATCAAAAGCGGCGCAGTCGGCGTAGCCGAGTCGGGCCAGGTCGCGGTCGAGGCCGAGTAAAAATTCAGCGGCAGCCGGATCAATCTCACCGGCGGACGCCAGGCCGGCCAGATCGGCAAGCTTCAGTTCAAAGAGTTGATACACGCGCTTCACGAGCGCCGGATCGTCGCACTCCGCTTCAAGCAGCGCCTGGAATTCCGCCGGCGGCGTCTTGTCGCGTTTGTCGATCAAGCGGCCCAGGCTGCGCCGCTTTTCCGGCGCGGCCGTCTTGAAATACGAGTCCAACAGACGCCGATCGCTGTAGCGAATTTGAAACTGGCTTTCGTTAGCGCCGTAGGCGCGCAGTATGTCTGCGCCGAGCGTCAACACCTCGGCGTCGGCCGCAGCGTTGGCCGAACCCAGCAGATCCACATTCAACTGAAAGAACTCGCGCAAGCGTCCCCGGCCGGGTCTTTCGTAGCGCATGAAGTTGCCGATATTGAACCAGCGCACCGGCCGCGGTTCTTCCTGCAGACGCGAGGCCACCATGCGCGCGAGGGTCGGCGTGAGTTCCGGACGGATGGCGACTTCGCGCTCGCCGCGATCGACGAAACGATACAATTGCTCGCTGACGATTTCTTCCGAGGACTTGGCGCGATACAGATCGAGGGGTTCAAGGATGGGCGCGCCGTATTCCAGATACCCGTAGCTCTGCGCCGTGCGCCGCTGGACGTCGAACATCCAGTTGCGGAAGCGCATATCTTCCGGAAAGAAATCGCGGGAACCGATATACGGCTTGGTCGAAAGCGCCATGGCGAACCAGTTTCCGGTCCGGACCGCGGCGCGCCAGAGGTTTTTCAGCCCTTGAGCATGCGGATCAGGCTGGTCAGGCGCTCACGCGCGCTTTTGCGAAAATCGCTGTGGCCGCTGCCCTCGAGGTTGATGCCGACAATCAAGGAATCCGGCCCGGACTTGTGCATATGGCAGATGCTTCCGCGAAACCGCAGGGGCGCCTGCATGCGAAACACCAGATCGAAGGTGATCGTGCGACGGTGCGGGACGTATTTGAGCAAATCCGGATGCGTGAGTTCCAGGGCCACGCCGCCCTCGCAGATATTCAGCACCGTCTGCTTGTCTTTGACCGTAATCAGGCTCGCGTCTTCGATCCGATCGATAATGTCCTCGGAGATGGCGCGCAAACGTTCGAGCAGGGCCGGCGAGAGGGGCGGCGTCCCGCGGCGACTCTCCAGATAAAAGAAAGCGATCGGCGCCATGCGGCCTTCGTGCGTTTCGTAAAGAATGGGACAGGCGATGAGCGATTGAATGTGTCGTTCAATGTAGTTGCGGCGCTTCCGATCCGCGAGCCCCTCCTCCTCGTCCTCGAGAAGCTCGTAGTAGTCCACCGTGTCCGGCGCAGTGGCGCGATACGCGTCCAGCTCGGCGACGTCCGCCACAAAGATGCTCTCGGTGCGCTTGTTCAGTAATACGGTTTCCGGCGGACGCTCTTTGCTGGCGAACTCGTGAATCTTCAGGCCCGGAATCTCGGAGGCCAGGCGCTTCTCAAACTCGTTGAAGATCACCTTGTTTGCGACCTGGGGACGCGAAGGGTCGATGGAAATGTCGCTTTTGGACACTTGAAAATTCGCAGCGTGCATGCTGCCGTTGACGTTGTTAAAACGCGGATAAGCGCGTTCGCGTTTTGCGATGCGTACCGCATTCGGCCGCAACACATGCGAGCCGGGCTCAATGGTGCGCACCAGGACAAAATCCAGCTCGATATGGCGTTTCAGCGTCGTGTACAGGGTGAGGCGGTCGTCAATGCCGACGTCCGGCGGACCGTGAAACACAAAGCCGCCGTCGATCTCCTCGCCGCGATAGAACTCAGCCGGGGGATCGGTCTCTTTGAGGTAATAGCGCGCCTGCCCGAGCCGCTCCCGAATTACAAAGGCCACGCGGTCCGTTTCATCAATGGTTTCCCATTCACGGTCTCTGGCGAGTACAAGGGTCAATTGCGGGCTCCCGATCATACCGGAATAGACGGACAAGAAGGCCGTCTAAACTGTTAAAATCACGTTAGTAAGAACTACTAATACAAAAGTATTAACAAAACACCCCGGGTCCGGCACAACCCTTTTTCAGGGTCCGGCCGCGCCCGACGCCGGCGCGTCCCCGGCCGGAGTGTTCGGAAGTATTCGCCGGAACTCTACCCGGCGATTCAGGGCGCGATCCGCGGGCGTCCGCTCGGGCGCGAGCGGCTGGCTGTAGCTGAAGCCGCGCGACACAACCCGATCGCCGGCGACGCCCAGTTGCACCAGGGCCGCGCGGACGGCCGCCGCACGCGCCTCCGATAGACGTTGGTTGTACTCAAACGTGTTCGTGCGATCCGTGTGGCCGCGCACCTCGATGCGCAAGGCCGGGTAGGCCTTGAGGACGCGCGCGACGGCTTCGAGGGCGGGCGCTTCGCTGGCGCGCACGGCGCTTTGATTTACGTCAAAGTAAACGCGCAGATTATCGATGCACTCGGGCCGCCCGTCCGGACAGGGACGCTCCTGGCGAATAGGGTCCAGGGCGAGGACGATTTCGCGCAGCGCCGGCGCCTCCCGATAGCTGCGCTCCAGGCTGCGATAGTCGGGCGCTTCCGCATGCAGGCGAAACTCCGCGCCCTCCGGAATTTCCAGTCGAAATTCCCCTTCCCGGCCCACGCTGATTTCGGTCACGATTGCGCCGAAAGTGAGGCGCACGCGACTCCCCGGGAGTGGCAGATTGGTGGCGCTGTCCACGACCACGCCGCGCAGGGTTCGCCGCTCGCCGACGGCGCCGCCGTTTTCGTTTCCGCCCGGTTGATTGCCGCCTCCGCCGGGTTCGACAATCGGCTTGAGGTAAACCGTGCGCGAATCGAGTGCGCCGGCCGGCAGCGCGCCGCGATAGTCGGCCAGCAGACTCTGCGGTTCAAAACCGGGCGCGCTGACTTCGATACGATAGGTGCGGCCGCTCTCCAGTTTGCGCGCGTAGTTGTTTACGTACGTATCGCCGGGGTCCTGGCGGAAGATCCGGCTGCGTTCCACCAGGCTGCCGCGTTCATAAATGATTTTTACCGTCGCTTCCACGCCGAGCGCGCGGCGCGTTCCGCCGTCGAGAATCTGGAGAGCCAGAAGCACATCGACGGGATTGCGCAGCCACTCCGGCAGCGGCCAGCGATACAGATCCAGCCCGCCGCGCGCGGCCAGGTCGCGCCGATCGCTGGCGAAGTAGAGCCACAATCCGTCGGCGCTGAGGATGGCGTATTCGTCGTCGCGTGCGCTGTTAACCGGCTCGCCCAGATTTTCCGGGGACGCCCAGGCCTGGCCGGTATATCGGCTGCGATAAATGTCGTAATGACCAAAACCGCCCGGCCGATCGGAACTGAAAAATAGCGTCTTGCCGTCGGGACTCAAAGTCGGCGAGATTTCATGATAGCGCGTGTTAATCGCGGGACCGGCGTTTTGCGGAGTCGACCATTGCCCGGTTGTCAAATCGCGTTCGGCAATCCAGAGATCGTAACCGCCGGCGCCGCCTGGCCGATTCGAAACGAGATACATCCAGCGGCCGTCGGCGCTCACATGCGCCATGCGATCGTCAAAGTCGCTGTTGATTTCGTTGATATGCCGGACTTCCGACCAGCGCTGATCGCGATACCGCGCGAAATATATATTGAGCCCGGCCATCCCGTCGCGACCGCCCTCGTCGCGCGGCGCCGCCGTAAAGTAGACTTCGACCGGCTGTCCGCCGCGAAACACATACGAGGCCATGCCCTCGAAGCCCTGCGTGTTCGGCGTAAATCCGCCCGGCGGATCATCGAGGGCGCCAACCGGACGCGTAATGCGCATCGTCGGCGAGGCCGCCGCAGCGAGGGGCAGCGTTAGCGGCAGCGGAATGGTCCAATCGGTTTTGCCCAGACGATCGGCGAAATTTTTGTTTTCGGCGTACCAGAGATTCTGCCCTTCGTAGAGCCCCGGTCGGTCGGATTGAAACAGCAAAAAGCGTCCGTCCGGACTGAGAAAGGGCGCATAGTCGTCGCCCTGCCAGTTCGGCAGCCCCAGATTTTCGGGCGCCGGCGAATCCAGCACGGTGACGGCCGTTGCGGCCGGCTCGGCCGGCGTGACGGCGGCGCCAGCGACCGCGCCTGGCGCGCCGGTCTGCGCCTCGGGGTGGGAATCCCGGGTTTGAGCGAAATTCAACGCAGGCAGCAGCGCAAGAAAGCAGCCGAGCAAGACGCGCGCTGCAAGGCTCGCCAGACCAGGCGGGAGACCCGCCCGGCCGGACGCCGATCGGCCTTTAAACGCGCTCGCCGGAGCGCGCTTCCATATATTGCCGCCGTTCTTCAAAAAGCGCATCGAGGTTCTTGCCGGACTCAGGCGTGAAGCCGTAGACGTTCTCCCACATGCGCCGGGTTTCCATGCACAGGTAGAGAAAAAGTTTCGGGTCCACAGACTCAATTTTCCTCTTTATGGAGGAGAACATGTCCTGGCGTATCGTTTTAAAGTAACGGTGCTTGCCGTCCGTTCCTTGAACCATTTCCCCGCGGCGCGTCAGCTCATCTTCCGGAAAACGGGCCTGGATGACTTCTTTAAGCCCGCTGGTGTAGCGAAAGCTGCCCGTTGAGATCCAGGCGATCGAATCCGGCCGCACGGCGTCGAAGATGCGATCAATCAGGGCGTGGTACTCGCGTTCCCAGTCCGGGAAGTAGATCAAGGGGTCCAGGTGAAAGGCCAGCTTATAGCCGGCGGCCTCGCACTGCGCCGCCGCCGCCAGGCGTTCGTCCAGACTCGCCGTGCCGGGCTCGACGGCCTCAATCAGGGCGGGCGGGTTCAAGGACCAGCTGACGACCGTCCGCCCGCGATGATCCAGATTCAACAGCGACTCGACGTTGTTGGATTTGGTTTTAAGTTCGAGGGTCGCGTTGGGATGGCCGGCGAAATAATTTACCAGCAGAGTCGACAGGCCGGTCAGGGGCTCAAGGGCCAGCGAGTCGGTGTACTCGCCGGTGCCGATGCGAAACTGGAAGTTCTTGCCGCGCGTGCGACTGTCGACTTCCGCAAACAACTCCTCCAGATTGCCAAACAGCGTCATCAGGGGATTGTTCAAGAAGCTCTGCAGATAACAGTAGTGGCAGTCGAACAGACAACCGACGCCAAAGTTGATGACGAAGTACTGGCAGCAGACCATGCCGTCCGAGCCCGGGCAAGACGAGATAAACTTGCCCGGATAGCGATAGATCAACAGATCTTCTTTTTCAATCAGCCGCCCCGCCTGCATGAAGCGATTCAGGATCTCGCGCGGATCGGCGACATACTCCACGGAGATCGACGACTGCAAACGCGAGAGCAGCGTTTGCACCATGGCGCCCGATTCGATCGCGCGATCAATGTAGATGCGTTTGATGGACTCGACCGTATTCATAAGATCCGCACCGCCGCGCCTTCACCGATCAAACAATCGCCCGGTCGGGGCTTCACGCGCGCAAAAACGCCGCTTTCCACCACTCCGGCGATCGACTTTAACTGCGCTTCAAGCCAGGCAGGATCGGTAATGGCAAAGCGCGCGTCGAGGACGATATTGCCGTTGTCGGTGATGACCGGGCCGTCTTTGCCGGAACCGCTGCGCAGATCGACGCTTTGTGCGCCCAGCTCGCCCAGGGCTTTGGTCACATACGCCGCGGCAAAGGGCAGCGTCTCGACCGGCACGCGAAACTTCGTTCCGAGTGTTTCGCTGAGCTTGGAAGGATCGGCGACGACAATAAAACGCTTCGACATGCTGTGCACCAGCTTTTCCAGGGTGTGCGCGGCGCCGCCGCCTTTAATCAAATTCAACGCGGGATCAATTTCATCCGCGCCGTCGATGGAGATATCGAGCTCCGCAACCCGATCCAGCGACAGAACCGTAAGTCCGGCGTCCAGGGCCAGATTGCGCGATTGCAGCGAGGTCGCCACGCATTCAATGCGCAGGCCCTCTTCGCGCGCACGGCGACCGAGTTCCGCAATCGCAAACGCGGCTGTCGATCCGGTGCCGAGTCCCACGCGCTGACCGTCGCTGACCCGCGCGGCGGCGGCGATTCCGGCGGCCTTTTTTCCCTCGGCGTTAGCGTTGGCGTCTTTCATTTTGTTTTCGACCTGCTGTAAAGTTCAATCAACTGATGCGCAGCCTGAAAGGGACTCACGGCGCCGGCCCGCACGCTTTTTTCCAGCTCCGCCAGGCGCAATTGCACGGCGGAATCGGCGAAAAAGTCGCGTTTGAGTTGATCCTGCAGGCTTTCATAAAACCAGAAACGCGCCTGTTCTTCGCGCCGCCGGGCGAAGCTGCCGTTTGCGCGGGTCGCCTGGTAAAACTCGGCGAGACTTGCGCGCAGATCCTCAAGGCCCGCGCCGCTTTGCGCGGAACAGGTGAGCACATTCACGCTTTGCCCGGAAGCGGCGGGCGGAAACAGATGCAGGGCCGTGCGGTATTCAATTGCAGCGCTGCGGGCGCGCGCGGCGTTGTCGCCGTCCGCCTTGGTGATCGCCAGACCGTCGGCCATTTCCATGATGCCGCGTTTGATGCCCTGCAGTTCGTCGCCGGCGCCGGAGAGCATCAACAGCAAAAAGAAATCGCTCATGCTGTGCACGGCGGTTTCGCTCTGGCCCACGCCCACGGTTTCGATAAAGATCGTATCGTAGCCCGCCGCCTCGCAGAGTATAATCGTTTCGCGGGTTTTGCGCGCAACTCCGCCGAGCGAATCCACGGCGGGGCTCGGTCGAATAAAGGCGCGTTCGTCGCGACTCAGTTCCACCATGCGCGTTTTGTCGCCGAGAATGCTGCCGTGGGTGCGTGCACTCGATGGATCAATGGCAAGCACCGCCAGTCGGGACGCCGGCGCCCCGGTGAAGCCGCCGCGCTCCAGTGCGAGTTTGCCAAAGGCTTCAATAAACGTGCTTTTGCCGACGCCGGGCACGCCGGTGACTCCCAGGCGAAAGGAACGCCCCGCGCTCGGCAGGCAGCGTGATATGATCTCCTGGGCAAGTTCTTGATGATCCGCGCGCGCGCTTTCGAGCAAAGTAATCGCGCGACTGAGCGTCACCCGATCGCCGGCCAGCACGCCGTCGACATACTCTTCCAACGTCAGCCGGCGCCGCGGTTTGGGCTGAAAATCGGGCGCGTGGCTCACAAGGCTTTCCTGGCGGTGTAACGCGACGTCGATCAGGGTGCGGCGGCCGCTTCCGTTTGCGCGGACTGAATCAAAAGTTCCAGGATACGCTGGGCCGCTTTTGCAATCACGGTGCCCGGTCCAAATACCGCGGCGGCGCCGGCCTGAAACAAAAAGTCGTAGTCCTGCTGCGGAATCACGCCGCCGACCACGACGTAGATATCGTCGCGACCGAGTTTTTTGAGTTCGGCGATGACTTGAGGCACAAGGGTTTTATGACCGGCGGCGAGCGAAGACACGCCCAACACATGCACGTCATTCTCCGCAGCCTGACGCGCCACTTCCGCCGGCGTTTGAAAAAGCGGTCCAATGTCCACGTCAAAGCCGATGTCGGCGAAGCTGGTGGAGATTACTTTTGCGCCGCGATCGTGACCGTCCTGGCCCATTTTTGCGACCATGATGCGCGGGCGGCGGCCTTCGAGGGCGGCGAAACGATCCGCCAGATCGCGCGCCTTTTGAAATTCCGGATCGCCTTCGATTTCGGACGAATAGACGCGCGAAATCGAACGAATCTGCGCCTGATAGCGCCCAAAGGGTTTTTCCATGGCGTAGCTGATCTCCCCGAGACTCGCCCGTTTTTTTGCAGCTTCGACCGCCAGCTCGAGCAGGTTGCCCTGCCCGCTTTCGGCGGCTTTAGTAATGGCGTTCAGCGCCGCTTCAACTTCGCTCGCGTTACGCTCCGCTTTGAGTTTTTTCAAACGCGCGAGTTGTCGTTCCCGCACGGCGGCGTTGTCCACTTCGAGCAGCGGAATCACGTCTTCTTTGGGCGAACGAAAGCGATTTACGCCAACGATCACCTCTCTGCCCGAGTCGATACGCGCCTGCTTGCGCGCGGCGGCTTCTTCGATGCGCATTTTGGGCAGGCCCTGCTCGATCGCCTTCGCCATGCCGCCCACCTGCTCGACTTCCTGGATCAGCGCCCAGGCGCGCCGCGCGAGGGCGTTCGTCAGCGCTTCCACATAATAGCTGCCGCCCCAGGGATCAATCACGCGACAGATGTCCGTTTCTTCCTGGAGATAAATCTGGGTGTTGCGCGCAATGCGCGCGGAAAAATCCGTCGGCAGCGCAATCGCTTCGTCGAGCGCGTTGGTGTGCAACGACTGGGTATGACCGAGCGCGGCGGCGAGCGCTTCCACGCAGGTGCGCTGGACGTTGTTAAAGGGATCCTGCTCGGTGAGACTCCAGCCGGATGTCTGGCAGTGCGTGCGCAGGGCCATCGATTTGGCGTCTTTTGGATGAAACTGCTTTACGAGTTTCGCCCAGAGCAAACGACCGGCGCGCATCTTGGCGATTTCCATAAAGTGATTCATGCCGATCGCCCAGAAAAACGACAGGCGCGGCGCAAAATCGTCAATGGCGAGGCCGGATTTCTGAATGCCGGTGCGCAGATATTCCAGACCGTCGGCGAGCGTGTAGGCGAGTTCGATGTCGTTGGTGGCGCCCGCCTCCTGCATGTGATAACCCGAGATGCTGATCGAGTTAAACTTGGGCATATACTTCGCCGTATACGCGAAGATATCCGCAATGAGGCGCATCGAGGGATCCGGCGGATAGATGTAGGTGTTGCGCACCATGAACTCTTTTAAGATGTCGTTCTGGATGGTGCCGGAGAGCTTTTCGAGCGGCACGCCCTGTTCGAGGCCCGCCACAATAAAAAACGCCATGACCGGAATCACCGCACCGTTCATGGTCATGGAGACGGACACGGCATCGAGCGGGATGCGATCAAACAGGATCTTCATGTCCAGGATTGAATCAATTGCAACGCCGGCCTTGCCCACGTCGCCCACGACGCGCTCGTGATCCGAGTCGTAGCCGCGATGGGTGGCGAGGTCAAAGGCGACCGACAGCCCTGTTTGTCCGGCGGAGAGATTGCGCCGGTAAAACGCATTGGACTCCTCGGCAGTGGAAAAGCCGGCGTATTGCCGCACGGTCCAGGGCCGCGTCACATACATGGCCGAATACGGGCCGCGCAAAAAGGGCGGCAAACCGGCGGCGTAGTTCAGGTGTTCCAGCCCCTGCAGATCCGCCGCCGTATAGACCGGCTTTACGCCGATGTCTTCGGCCGTGCGAAACAACCCGTCCGTCGGATTGTCTGCGCCGGTGGCGGCTGCACCGGGCGCAGCGCCGTGGAACGCGGCCGCATTAAACGCAATGTTGGAAAAATCTCGCCGCGCCATATCAGGCCTCAATTCCCAGTAATTTATGATACCCGCGCAACTCTTCCAGCAGGTTGGAGCGCACATGGATAAAGCGTTCGAGCCCGGCGGCCTTTAAATCCGCCAGCGCCGCCTCGGGATATCCGGCGACAACCAGCAGCGCACGGGACTTGCGCTCCGCCAGTTCGCGCGCGGCGGCCGGAGCAAATTCCGCATAGTCCGCATCCGAGCTGCACAGCACGATGATATCCGCGCCGGATTTTACCGCCAACTCGGCGCCCGCCGCGATGCTTTCCGCGGCCGGCTCCTCCGTGGAGGCGTAACCAGCGCAACCGAAGAAGTTCTGCGCAAAAATGCTGCGCGCCGAACGGGCCGCCCGGTCGCCCCAGAGAAACATAAACACGCGCGGCGGCGTTCCGCGTTTCGCTTCGAAGGCTTCCGCCGCAAGCCGCAACTCTTCAAAAGGCGCGGCGCCAGCGAAGGCCGGCAGCGTTGCAGCGCGGGTGGAATTCGAACGCGAGATGAGCGCGGCGAGTCGACCCAGATGCGCGCCGCTTCTGGCCGCCGCGCGCAACACATCCAGGGGCGACTCGGCGTCGAGCGCCGCGCCAGCGTCGGCGGAGGGACCGCCGGGTTCGAGAACCAGCTCCGTCGGCGCGCGCAGTTTTCCCGCCAGGCGATCTTTCTGATTGGGATATTGATTGGTTCCGAGCAAGGTAACGCGCCGCGCCGCAACTGCGGCGGTCTTTTTTGTCCGGCACGGCTCGACCTGGGCCTGCACCACGCCCTGCTCCAACGCGGCAATCGCGCCGCCTGCGCGTTCAATTTCCTGGAAATGTTTCCAGGCCGACTCCGCCAGCGTGTTGGTCAACGTTTCGATGTAGTACGAACCAGCCGCCGGATCGACGGTTTTATCCAGATGCGCTTCGTAGCGCAGCAGGTGTTGGGTATTGAGCGCAATGCGATCGCCGTAGTCCTCGCGTTCGCCGCTGCGTTGATCAAAGGGCGCAATGCTCAGACTTTCGCAGGCCCCGAGCGCAGCGGACATGCCTTCCGTGGTCCCGCGCAACATGTTTACATGGGGATCGTAGAGCGTCTGATTCCAGCGTGAACTTTCGCAGTGTATGAAAAGCCGCGCAGCCGCCGCGTCGCCTGGCGCGTATTCGCCGGCGATTTTCGCCCAGAGCAGCCGCGCCGCGCGCAAGCGCGCAATTTCCATGAAGTAGTTCGATCCGATTTCAAAATGCAGATACAGCGATCCGGCGACGCGCGCCGGACTCAGGCCCTGCTCTGTCAGGCGCGCGAGAAATTCGTGCGCGCTCGCCAGAGCGAAAGCGAGTTCCGTCGACGTGTTCGCGCCGCTTTCGTGCAAGGCCCGATTGGAGGCGCACAGGGGCCGCAGACCGGGCGCGCCTTCCGTAGCGCGAACGAGATTTGCGGCCAATTTGTAACACGACTCGGGCGCGGCAAAAAGCGCCCCGCTCCGGGCCAGATCATGGGTCGGATCAAAACTGAAAAGACCGGCGAGCGCGCCGGGGTTTTTGCCCTGCCGCTCCGCTTCGTTGAGATACAGCGCCAGCAGTCCGGGCACGGCGGCGGAATTGGCGGTAAAACTGATCGCCGCCTGATCGATCCACACGCCCGCCAGCAAGGTCTGCAGGGCCGCCTGGTCGCGCACGCCCACTCCGGACAGGCGGTCGCCGTCGAGCGCGAGTTCAAAGCCCACGCCGTCCGCGCCGTGTTCAAGCAGCGCAAGGGCGCGCGCATTGGCCGCGACCGCATCGCCCTCGCGAATGTCCGCCCGCGCCTGCCAGGCATTGGACGCCCGACGATACCCGCGCACAAAGGGATGCGCGCCGGGCGGCGCCGCTTCCGCCGTGAGATCGGCGGCGGCGTAGAAGGGACGCAAGGCGAAGCCTTCGTCCGTACGCCAGATCATTTTTTTGTCAAAGTCGGCGCCTTTGAGATCTTTCGTAATACGTTCGACCCAGGCCTGAGGAGGGACCGGGGGGAATTCAGCGAAGAGTTCAAGCTCTTCCGAGGATGCAGCAGTGCGGTCCATTCGCGCTCCAGAGCGGCGGGGAACCTCTCATGTTCCGCTCGTGCGCAGCGCCGGCTGGCTTCGCCGATCTTGCGACCGGCGCCGGCGGCTATTTCGTAGCGGCGGTTTGTTCCCGTCTGCGTTCCATGGACGCTTTCTTCTTGTAGAAGGCAACTTGTTTTTCGAGCTCAACCAGATCGGCGCAGATAAGCTTGCCGGCGTCAATGCGTAGCCAGCGATTCTTTGTGAGTTCGAGCAGCAGGCGTTCGTCTTTGACCGGATCGAGACCGACCATTTTTAGCAAGTCTTTGCCGCCGATGTCGTATTGGTACGAAGTTCTGGGCGCAATACGCACATGGTTCTTCTCCGCCAGCGTCAGCAGCGTGTCGTACAGGCGGCCCATGGGATCGTTAATCATCAGGTTCGCCAACTGACGATAGGCGGTCCAGATGCGTTCCGAAAGCAGCGTAATCAGCTTGGTGGCCAGCTGCGGCTGAGCCTTTACCATGCCTTCGAAGTTCGCCTTGTTAATGGCAAGCAGCGTGACTTCTTCCGCGCACACTGCGGTTGCGCTGCGCGGCTTATTGTCGAGGATCGCCATCTCGCCGAAGATGTCGCCCGGTTGCAGCACCGCGAGCATCACTTCCTGGCCGTCGACCATCTTGGTGATCTTAACGCGGCCGGCCTGGATAATGTAGAGTTCGTAGCCGGGTTCGTTTTCGCAGAAGATCATGTCGTCCGTTTTGTGGACGCGGTTGATGCTCGCCTCGGCGACCGGCGGCGCCTTGAGCGGCTTGTTCATCGCCTGCAGGCGCATCTTGGTTTGACTGACCTGCTCGCCTTTGGGGCACCACTGGAGATAGCGCTGAAATGCGTAAGCGGCGTGATTGTAGCGTTGCTGTTTGTACCAGAATTCCGCCAGGTCAAAAAGATGCGACGGATCTTCTTCGACCGCGTTGCGAAACGACAGGCGGGCGATGGTATTGTCGAAGGAGCGCAGCTTCATGGAGAAGCTGCGAATGATCTTCATGGCGACCGGCGCGTTCTTTTGGATGAGCAGACCGAACTGGTCCGCGCCGACTTCGATCAGATTGCAGTCGCTGACGGCGATTACCGTTTCAATGCGACTGTGATTCGACATGGCGCTTTCCACGCCGAAAAAATCGCCAGGCCCGAGGATGACGGAGCTTTCTTCGCCAACAACCGGAGCGGCTTTCTGGGTGCGCAGTTTGCCCTGAATGATAATGTAGAACTTGTTGGCGTCCTTCTTACCCTCAATGATGGCGTAAGACTGCGCCTTGAACTGTACCATCTGAAAAGCCATAGATGTTGACGCAAGGCGACGCTATCGTCGCGTTATGGGTTACGTACCGCCTCCGGTATGAATAAAACAAATCGCCGGCCCGGCTTTTGCGCGCCGGACCAAAATCCGCCGAAAATGCCGCCAAAAATGTCCGCGAGCGGACGATCTCTGCGACCTCCTAAATTATCGGTCCGAATGCAAAGCCGTATTACCTGCGGATTGTAAGAAACGCCCGGCGCGCACGGCTCCAGCCCAATTTAGTCCGCGGGGCCCGCTTTGCCCACAGCAGGCGCGATAGCAGACTTCGCGGCCCGGCCTGGAGCGTCAAGTAGGCGCAGGGCCCCAGCAGCGCGAGCGGAGGAAAAGCGGAGCAGCCGCCAGGGGCTGGAACACTGCCGTGGACGCCCGCCGCGGCCTCCAGAGACCGAAAGCCGACCCCCGCCGGGGGTTCAAATACACTTGCACCAGGCGATTCGGGGGATGGCCTGGGGCCGTGCTCTCGCTGGCGATTTTCGATCTGGATCTTACCCTGACCACGCGTCATCTCTGGAATGAACTGGGCTATCACCGGCGCGGCGCAGAGGATCTTGCAGCGCAAACGCGCGAACGGTGGGTCGAAGATCTTGGGGGCGCGCTGCGCTTTGATTCAGAGCGGCTCGCTGCGCTTTTTTCAGATCTGGCCGCGCGCGGCAGCCTGCTGGCCATAGCGACATACAATCGGGAGCATGTAGCGCGCGCGTTTTTGCGAGCCTTTGATCTGGAAGGCTTTTTTCATCCGGAGGGTCTGTATTCGCGCGATACCCTGTCCGGCTCCAAAGCCGGCGCGATTCGACGCTTTGCAGAGCTCTGCGGGACGCATCCGGCGACTGTGCAGGGACGCTACTACGACGACTCGCTCGAAGAATGCGAGGACGTGAAGGCCCTTTTCAGCCAGTTCGAAGTGTTTCATGTGGAGCAGCCGCTCTCCGCCCCCGATGCGCGCGTGCGGCGGCTTTAATCCGACCGACGCGCCGGCGGGGCCTCGACGCCTTCGCCCATGCGGTCCAGGGCGTCTCCGCGCGCGTCCCGACCGGACTCCGGGGCCGGGCCTGCTTGCGCTTCTTCGCCGCGCGAGTCACGCGCCGGCGGACTCGCGGTTTGAGCGCGAGTTGCGGCCGCCCCGGCCGACGACGAGCCGGATTCGGCAAGCGCGCGTCGATCGGCGGCAGCGGGCTGCGGCGTCGTCGGGGTCGCGCCGGCGTTCGCATTTGGATCTGCGTTTGTCGCAGCGCCCGCGGCCTCCTGTAACAGCGGACGTTCCTCGCCGCCGGCGCTTGTGCGCGCGCGGGGCAAATCGAGAGCCAGCAGCTCCTGATCCGCAAGACGCGCGGTTGCGCTGGACGGAACCCGTCGCTTTACTTCTTCAAAGATCGGGCGCGCGCGTTCCGGCTCGCCGCTCGCGGCCAGGAGCCGACCCGCCTGAAGATAAGCGCGTGCGCCAGTCTCGCCGTCCGGCGCCTCGCGGTAAGCGCGCGTAAAGCGCCGCACAGCCGCTTCCACGTTGCCGTTTCTGGCGTCGATTTCGGCCGTAATGCGCAGGGCTTCAATGCGTCGCGGATGCTCCGGAAACAGCAGCAAAAAGTCCTCGAGCAGATCGCGTGCGCGCGCGTAGCGAGCGTCGGCGTACAGCTCGCGCGCATACCGAAAGCGACTCTCGCCGTCGCGCGCAAGTTCGGTTTGGACGATCCCGCGCCGACGCTCCGCCTGGGTTTCATCGCCGGCGGGGTTTTGCGCGGCCGCCGGCGCGCCGCCCGGCGTCCGCGGCGCATTCGGATCGGCGGCCTCGTCGGCCGGGCTCTGGGCGAATACGCGAAGGCCCGGCGCAAAAAAAGCCAGGGCCAGTCCAAACGCAAAAAGCGCGCTATTAAGCGCGCTTGGTTGAGCCCGGCCGCAACGTGCGGCGCGAGGATTCGCGGGCGGGTTATTGACCGACTGCATGACTATCGGCTGCGACAAATCCGTCAAACCAGGTTTCGTCCGCCGCGGACAGCGCGGCGCCAGCCAGACCCAATTCGTGATAATATTGCATCAGGATGTACAGATGCGCTTGTTCTTCTTCGCGTTCGGTCCAGACGTCGCGGGCAAGCCCGTACGCGGCCAGGCCGTCGCCTTCCACCATGGTGAAGAATTCCGGCGACTTGCCGTGAAAGATTTTCACCGCGGAAATCAGATCAAAGCGCACGGTATCGATGATTTTCGAAAAATCGCGATCCGGCAGTTCGTTGTAAAGGCTGGCGATTTCGGTCTGGAAATAATCGCCCCAGGTGACAATATCCGGGCCCACGCCGTAGCGTTCCACGAGCTTTTTCAAAGCATCGTCCGAGACGTACTTCGAGACCGCAAAACGATCCACGATTTCCTTCAGACGCACCAGTTCGGCGATCTTGCGGCCGGACAACAGTCCGCGCAACGCCATTTCGGACAACTCGGGATTCAGGCCCTGGATTTCCATACAGAACATCGATCGGTCGAAATCGACAATTCCGGTACAAAAATTCAACGCGGCCGCCCGCGCCGGCCGCCCGCCTAGCCGGCGCGCGCAGCGAGCAACTGTTCCACCAGACTCCGCAGTGCCGCCGGATCGAAGGGTTTGCGCAACCAGGCGTCCACACCGGCCTGCCGACCTTCTTCCTGAAAATCTTCCGCCCCTTCCGTAGTCAACATGATGATCGGAAGGGCGCTGCGCGGATGCGTTTCGCGCACGCGGCGCGCAAAGGTGAGGCCGTCCATGTTGGGCATATTCACATCGCACAATACGAGGTCCGGAACCTCTCGGGCAAGCGCCGCCAGGCCCAGCAATCCGTCCGCGGCTTCGCTGACCGCATAACCGGCCTTTTCCAGAGTCGCTTTAACAATGCGTCGAACAAAATCGGAGTCGTCTACAGAGAGTATTCTGGCTGCCATGTTTCCCGCCTTCTTTATCGATTTACGTAACTGATTTGCTCGGACAGCTGCGATAGCTGCCGGGTTCGTTGATTGATGGAATCCGCCACCGCTTTCAGATCTTCCGTAAGCCCCGCCATCAATTCAATGTCGCGACTGTGTACGCGCACCTGCTCGCTGATCGACTCGCGCGCAGCCGGCGACCTCTCCATATTCCGCGTGAGGTCGTTAATCGAAGCGAGCCGCTGCCACGCTTCGCCGGATTTATGCAAAAGCGTGTCCGAAAGCCCGTCCAGCCGCGCGCTGGCTGAAGCCAGTTCTTGCACGGCGCCGGTTTGCGTGATCGCGGCGCGCCTGAGATCGTTCGCCATCGTCAAATTGTTCTCGATGAGTTCCTTAAAGACGACCGTCCCCAACATGATCGGAACCAGTATGGTGACGCCCGCCTGGAGAATTTTCAAACCGCCGGGCAATTCGCCGGCGAAAAACAAGTAGATACGGATCAATTGGACGGCGAGGATTGCAGAAAAGGCGACGGCCAGTCGCAAGCGGTATTTTTTCCGAAACTGTATTGTTATCCAGATTATGAAAAGGAGCAGCAGCGCGAAATAGACGCTGAAGGCCAGCTGTGCGTGGGACCGGACGAATAAACGTTCAGGACTGTATTCGCGCAGCCAGCTCAGCTGCAGCAAAATGTAACCCAGGCTGGCCGCCGTCAGATTGCCCCGGAAGAACAAATCAAAACCGCGCTTTTGCGCTTCCGTGAAATATTCATAGACGAATGCGCGACTCAGCGCCAGTACTATCGTCAAAAATGCGCAGTTTAATATGAGCGGCAAAAATCGATCGCCTGGTTCATAGCCTTGAAATGCCCGCAGGCCGTAGATCGCCGTGGTCAGCGCATTCATCAGCGTGATCGCCGACGCCGCAAAGAGCTTGTAGCCCAGGCCGCGATCGCCGGTACGCAGATACTCGGCCACCAGGATGTACACCAGCATGCCGAAAAACGTCGTCTGGAGAAAATAAAGCGCGGCCTGGCCCGCGTCGGATTGCAGCGCTGCGTAAAGAGTCATGTCGAATTACCGCATGGCAGGCCGGTCCGGGCTGTCCGGCGCCGGGGCCCCGCCCTTCACTGCAACTCCTTGATCCGCGAGAGAAACTCCTCTTCGCTGAAGGGCTTCAGAATGACGCTGGCCACGCGCGTGCGAAGTCCCGGCTCCTGATCCAGCAGTTCGCTGTTAGAAGTGACCACGACGATGCACGCGTCCGGATTGATTTCGAGGATTGACTTGATCGCCGATTGGCCGGATCCCTCCGCCAGGGTCAGATCCACTATTACGAGATCCGGGCGCTTATCGCGATACAGCTGCACCCCTTCGGAAGCCGAACTGGTTTCGCCTGAAATTTCGTAATCCAGACTCTTGAGAAACTTCTTCTCAATTTGCCTGATGAACACGGCGTCCTCAAGAATTAACACTGCTTTTTTAGACATGCTTGGGCTCACTCAGTTTTGGTATAGACGTACAAATGCAAGAGCGCGGCGCCGACGCGCAACACAACCCATGCGGCGCCCTCGGGCGGCGCGTCCGAAGGATTTAATCTCGGCGCGCGAATCTGGACCGGCGAACCGGCCGGGCGCTCCATAAAATATTCGCCCAGGGCGATATTCAGAAGCTCGCCGACCGTGTTCATTGCGAGATCCGCGTCCGGCGGCTCCGCCGGCTCCGACAGCGCGCGTTCCAGGACCCTGGCCGTAACCTGAATGGCGTGCACGGGCTCAATGCGAATGGCCGCTCCGCCGCTCGCCCCGCCGCGTAATTCGACGGCGATTGTCGCAAACGAGGCGTCGTTCGCCGCAACCGGTGCGACATCGACGCGCTCCACCGCAAGGCCGGTCAGCATCCGCAAGGTGGATTCGATTTTTGTAACGAGCGTTTCCAGACTGTTACCCTGCGCCCAGAGCGACTTTCAGAGTTTCACGCAGGTTCTCTTTTGAGAACGGTTTTACGATGAACTCGGCCGCGCCCAGATCTATGCTGCGTTTAATGTAAGCTTCTTCTCCCATGGAACTCACCATTACCACGACCGCCCGGCGATCCAGGGCGCGAATTCCGCTTAAAGCGTCGATCCCCGTCATTTCACCGGCCAGCGCAATATCCATGGTCACCGCGTCGGGACGCAGACTCTGGTAGAGACTCAAGGCCTCTTCGCCCGTTTTCGCTTCGCCGACGATTTCAAATTCGCCCTGCAGCGCATCCTTGATCATCATGCGAATAAACGCCGCATCATCCACTATGAGTATGCGTTTCATCCCTGGCTCTCGCTCCGACTCCGCATCGCGAGCGCGGCCAGAGCCGCGCGCCGCAGATCTTGATCTTCAAACGGCTTTACCACAAAGTCGGTCACTCCCGCTTCGATGCATTCACGCAAAAGATCCGGCGCGTCGACCGCGGAGACGACTATTACGCGCGCAGTCGCATCCGCGCGCAGAATCGCCTTCAACGCATCGAGCCCGCTCAATCCGTGCATCACAAGATCAAGCAGCACGAGCGCAGGCCGACGCTGCAAGTAGATCCGCAGGCATTCGTCGCCGCTTTCCGTTTCGAGTATTTCAGCGAACCGAACGCCCCGCAATGCGCGCCGTACGGCGTAGCGCACGTAGTACGAATCGTCCGCGATCAAAAGTACGGGCGCGCCCATTTCAGCCTGCGCTCCTTCTCATCAGTCCCGCGTCCATGAGTCCGGCGAAGCCGTCGGGCCCCGGCGCGATGTAAAAGGACGCCAGGGTTTGATCCGTATCATCGGCGAACTCCGCTTCCACAAGGAGCAACCGCGCATCATCGGCGGTCTGGAAGGGACCGCGTTCAAAGAGCAATTCGGCCGGATCCAGAAAGGCCGGCGTCGTCGGCAGCACCCGCACGCCCGCGGCGGCCGACATTGCATTTGTAAAAGATGCGGCCAGAAGATTCGTCATTTCCCGCACCGCGGAAATCGCTTTTGCATCGAGCGCCGGCAGTGCAGGCTCCTCAAACATCAAGCGGGCCAGTCGCAGGGCGTTATCGCGCGTGAGCACGAGCGCCTGACCGCCGACGGAC
>JAVHPJ010000170.1:0-35332 GCA_036170535.1 Leptospirales bacterium
CTTTTTTGCAACCCGCCCCCGCGACGCTGGTCCTATCCAGGGGCCAGTAAGCCCGGGGAGACCTATGCAAAGCGCAGCGGAACATTTAAAAAAGAGCGGCCATCCCGGTCAGAGCCTGTTTCTCTCCGCGCTGTTTAACGTCGTGGTCGCGTTTGCTTACACATTCGTTTATAAGATTCGGGTTAAGAGCGCAAAGGGCGTCCCGGCGACCGGGCCGGTCATTGTCCTGGCCAAACACTGGTCCCTGGCGGACGTGCCCCTGGGCAAGTTGGCCTTAACCCGCGACAGCGGCCGCCATCTGTGGTGCGTTATGAAGGCGTCGCTCGCCTCCGGCCCCTTTGGCGGTCTCATGCTGAAAGTCGGCGGCATCCCGATCAATCGCGACAACCCGGAGAAAAGCAAAAACGACCTTCTGCTCGCGCGCCATGTGTTGCACGACGGAGCCATGTTGTGCGTGTTTCCCGAACAAACCACCGTGCCCAAAAAAATGGGCCGCGGCCGTTCGCCGGGCTTTCGCTTTATCATGGGCCGGCCGGAACGGCCCATCGGCGTCGTCTGCATCGGCTTTCATTACACAAAACGCCGCTTTCGCCGCACCCTCGTGGACATTCATATTGGCGAAGCGACCTATTTTACCAAACACGACGACGCCGAGACCTTTCTACACGATCGCATGCGCGACATTGCGCGACTCTCGCGTCTGGAATATAACTTTGCGCCGCCGCTATCGCGCAAGGAACGCCGCGCCGCCGGCGACGGCGGAACGCAAAACAACAGCGCGTCCGCCCCGGCCGCTGCCGAAGCCGACGCGCTGGTTTAGTTCAAGCAGATTCGATCAGGGCGCCGCCGCAGATTTGAAGGCGATTGCAAGCGCGTCGATTTTGGCTTTTTGCGTATCGTCAAAACCATTTGCGCCGCCTTTGCCGGAGGTGCCGTTGCGGCTGAACAGGGTATTCACCCGGCTGATCGGCGGATGACCGCTGATTTCCGTGCTGACGCCGTCGGTGATAAATCCGTTGCCGTTAAACTGGCCGTAGTTCAATTGCAAGGACGCCAGCGCCAGACCGCAAACGGGGTTTGAAACCGACGTATTGTCGATCGTGTTGTTGGCGAGCGTGGCCCGGGCCGTTGCGCGAAACGGCGCGCTCGTTTCCTGAGAATATGCGAGCGAATAATAGTCCGGATTCGCGTCGCCGCCGCAGTTAAATGTGCCGGAAGTGAAGCGAATAATCGACTGAAAGCACAGCAGCGTTCCGCTGTCCATTTGCTCGAGCACCACGCGCCCTCGATCAGAGCCGGTGCTGCCGGTGATCGAGCCGCCGCTCCAGGAATAGGTCTACCGCAGACTGCCCGGAACGCCGGAGACATAGGACTCCACAACGACCGAATCGCCGGCGAACGTCGTGGGGTTGAGCACGTTCAGATTGTAGTACAGGAGTCCGCCGGTATCGCCGGGCGTCGTCGAGTCCGTGAAGAAGAACTCGAGCGCTTTTGCGTTATCAGTCGTGCGCCAGGCCTCGAACTTATTGGCAAAGACCTTGTTGCCGCTGTAGGCGCTGGACGAATGCGACTCGTTTGCGCCCACGGTCAATCGGATCGTACAGGTAATGGAGCCGCACGATTGATTGGTCGCCGTGAAAGTCCCGGTGCGATTTAACAGGCCGGAGTTGCGCAGGGACAACAGCAGCGAGTCCATAAACTGGGAATTGCCGCGCGCCCACGTCGCCGACTGGCGCACAAAGCCCCACGCATTTTCCGCCGCCGGCAGAGTGCGCAGGCCGCTGAAATCGACCTGTATTGAACCAAGCGTATCCACAGGACGGACGTAGGGATTCAAATGAACCTGAAAGCCCAGGAAGAAAAAGGCGCCCAGCGTCGTTAAGAGTTGTAAGCTGCGTTTCACGTGAGCGTTCCTCATTATTGTGCAATCCCTGGCGGAACGCAAATCGCGAATCCGGAGTTGGTCGGACAGCCGCTGTTGAGCACGGCGCCAATGCCGAGGAGGAGCAGAAGCTCGTCCGTATTGTCTTCCTCTTCTTTGCAGCTGGAAAAGGCCGCAGCAGTCAGGCCGAGCGCCAGGAGCGACGCCAGCCAGCGTTTATAGTGTAACTTCATGCGTATACCTGCCTGATCGCGAGCGGAATGTGATTCGCCGCCAGTCGTCCCGATCCCTCGAACGCTGCGCCCGGCCCGCTGATCGTCAGGGAATAGTCCCCGATCCGGCGACAGCCGTCAAAAAAATATCGGCCCGCAGTAAGAATCGCGAAAAAATTGAATCGATCCGAGGCCGCCCGGACTAGAAGTTCACCGAGCGCGTTGGCGCGCACGCTCATGTCCACCCCCGACGCGCTCGACATAGGAGGCTTGTATAAAAGCGAGCGGGACGCTCTCGCCGGCTACCTTGCGCGCCTCTGCGGCGATGCGGAGCTGGCGGCCGAATTGGTCCAGGAAGCGTTCCTTGCGGCGCGGCGGTACGCGCACACCTACAAACCGGAATTGGGCGGCCAGAAGACCTGGATCTATGCGATTGCGCGCAACGCCTTCAAGCGCCACCTGCGCCGCACGGCGGGCAAAACGCCCGAGGCGCTCGAAGTCGACGTCGCCGACGACCGCTCGGCGGCGGGAGGCGAAACGGAACGCTGGCTGGTTATTGAGGAGGTGCGCGCCGCCGTCGAGCGCCTGCCCGAGCCGGAGCGGAGCATTATCCGGCTGAAGTATTTTGAAAATGCGACTTTAAAACAGTGCGCAGACCGGCTCGGCCTGTCCGCGAGCACAACGGCGCGGCGCCTGGCCGACGCTTTAAAACTACTGCGACGCGAGTTGCAGTCCGGAGGTTCGTCCGCGCCTTCCTGAAACGGAGCCGCGAAAACCATGGAACGACTGACCTACAGCAACGCGCGCGAAGAATTCGAGTCACTGCTCGGGCGCTATCTCTTCGACGATCTGGATCGCTATGGCAAGCGACGGCTCTTTCTGTTGCTTGAATCCAGCGCCGAGTTCGCCGCGGAATTCGCCGCCCTGGCGGATCTGGACGATCAGTTGTTCGCGCTCGGTCCGGCGGCCGACGCCAACGCGGCGAATGGGCAACGCCTCGCACACGCGCGCCGCGGCCCTGCGACTCGCGCTCTCTGGGCGGCCGCCGCCAGCCTGCTCGCAGTCGGCGCGATTTCTTTCTATATTTACGTGCGGATCTTTGGTTCCGGATCCGATGCGGCCGCGGCGCTGGTATATAGCGGGGCGTGTTCCGCGCCGCCGGCGAATCATCCGTCGGGCCGCGCCTTTGCCCTCGCGAACCGTTCCGCCAACCGCTTCTGTACCATCGAAACGGCGAACGGCGCATTGCGTTTCCGACTGGCGCCGGGCGGCGCTTTGCGCATCGCCGCGGACCCGGATGCAGCCGAAGTGCGCATCCTTCTGGAACGCGGGACTCTGTTAGCCGCCGGCCGCGAACCCGGCGCGGATGAGAATCTGCGCATCTATCTGGGCGATCACAGCGTGCGCTTTATCGGCACGGCGGTGCGCCTGCGCGCGGATGCGGCCGGCTTTAAAGTCGATGTGCTGGACGGTCGCATTCGTCTGGAGCGCAGCGCGCGCTATCTTTTGATCCCCGAAGACCCGCAGTTGGAAGAGTCGCCGGCGCTCGCCGCACTGACTTCCAACGACGAAGACGCAATACTTGACGCGCGCGAACGCGAGCTCGCCCGATCGCAATCGATTTACATCAGCGACGATCCCGAGCGACTCGCCCGGGCCCGGAGCGCGCTCAAGCGCTTGCTGCCGACGCCGGACGCGCCGCCCGACGCAGCCGAGCTGCGCGAACGTGCGGATGCGCTCAGCGCGGAAGATCGCGCCGCTCTGCGCTCGCCCGCCCAGGCGCCGGCGACGGAAAACCTGGCGCCCGAAACGCAGACGGAATTATTGCAGCTGCTCCAGGCCGCTGCGCCAGCCGCCGCCGGCCCTGATCCGGAGGCGTTGCCGCCGAGCGCACGGGCCGCGCTTCAGGCGGACGAACCGCACCGCGTCTATCTTCGCGACGGCCGCGTGCTCTACGGTCGCGCAATTCAAGACGAGGGACGCCTGATCATCCGCACCAGCGAGGGCGAAGTGGAGGCGGATCTGTCCGACGTAATCCGTATCGAGGCGCAATGAAACGCAGCCTGATCGTACTGCTGCTGGCTCTGGCGCCAGGGGCCTTGCTGGCCGATACAGTGCTGTTAAAAGACGGTCGGCGCTTTGAGAATGTACGCGCCACGCTGGGCCGCGATGCGCTCATCATTCAAACCGAAGACGGCCGCCGGCTAACATTTTCTCCGGATGAATTAAAGGAACTGCGCTACGCTCCCGTGCGAGCAGCGCCCGCTGCGCGCGAACGCGAACGCGTGCGAGAAAAAGAGCTCGAACAATTGCGCACGGAGAATGCGCAGCTTCGAGCGGAACGAGAACGTCGCAGTACCGCGGAGGCCCGTCTCGCCGAGACCGAACGGGAGACAGAAGCCCTGCGCGGCGAACTGCAGGCTGCGCGCGCAAATCCGGAAAAGCCGGAAAAGCCGGAAAAGCCGGAAACTCCAGAAAATCCGCCGGGGCGCGCTTGCGGCTTTGGCCGCCCCTGGCTCGAGGGCTGGCTGCCCTTCTGGTCGCCCCACTATTGCGCCGGTCGCTACAAGACGGGCATACTGTTTACCGCGCTCGAAACGACCCTGCTCTACAACGCGCTGCTCTGGGCGCCGACTCCGCGTAAACGCGGCGAAGATGGCCTGTATCAGCTCGCGGGCGTCGTGAGCGCTCTGCGCGTCAGCTCGGGCGCCGGGGAAGGCGCGCTATTCTGGCTCTACTGGAATCAGGCCGGCGAGGAGACGTATTATCACCCGCGTTCGCGACGGGGCTTCATACAGGCGGACGACTTCAATCGGGAGCGTCGCTTCGCCGTCTTCGCCCTGTTGCTGACCTTGTTTCTCGACGGCGCGACGACGGCGTATTTGAACGATGCGACGCCGACGCCGACGCCGACGCCGACGCCGACCGCCGCCCTGCGCGCAGGCGACGCGCTTGCGCCGGCCATTACGGCATATCCCGTCCACGATTCGGCCGGCGACGACGGCCTCGCCGTCGAATTGACCTGGCATTTTTAACAGCCAATCAGTGCGAAACCGGCTGCAGGTTGGCCAGCACCCACTCACGCGCGTTTTTCAGCGAACGTCCGTTGGAGACGCGTCCGAGTAGTATAGCGCCTTCGAGGGCGGAAAATATCCCGCCGGCCGCGCTGGCCGGGTTCTTGATCGGCCGAAACTCGCCCAGTTCGACGCCCGCGCGCAGGACGCTTTCCAGCCAGCGCACGTTATCCTTATAAAATGCGAGCAAAGCCTTACGGGGCGCCTCCGGCAGTGTTGCAAAATCGGCCGCGAAACTGGCGCCCGGACAAATGCGTTGGCCTTCCTGAAACGTGCGGACAAACAGTGCGGCGTAGGCCGCAATGCGCTCAGCAGGACGTCGCGTTTCCACCTGGTCCAATCGAGCAAAAAAACGCGCGTGGTACCGCACCAGCAAGGCGACGGACAAATCCTCTTTTGCGGGAAAGTAATAATGTACGCTGGCGGACTTGATTCCTATACGGTCCGCCAGATCGCGAAAACTGAAGGCGTGGTAACCCTGCGTCTGCAGCAATTCCTGGGCCGCATCCAGAATTTTTTCGCGCGTTCCCCCGGAGTCGCTCCCGGCCTCTGCACGGGAGACCCGCGCCTCAGACCGCAAGCGCACGCTCCGCAGCCGGTCCCAGATACGCCGCCGGGACTGCGTCGGCTTTGCCCTTTAATTTGAGTTGAACGCGACTTTCGATCCGCGCCTCAGCCTCCATAAACTCGCCGACGGCCGCGGCGACCGACTCTGCAGCAAGTATGCGCCCCGGCTCGCAGACCGCCTGCAGGCGCGCCGCTACGTTCACCACGTCTCCGATCAAGGTATTGTCGCTGCGCGCATCGCCGCCGACGTTGCCGCGCACCACCGGGCCGTAGTTTAAGCCCATCCGGAATTCAAGGGCCGTTGCACCTTGCGCACGCCGACGCCGCGACATGGCGTCTATGCATTCCCGTACGCTGAGCGCCGCGCGAATCGCTGCGCGGGACTCGTCAAAGATTGCAAACACCTGGTCGCCCACGAATTTGTCCACGTCGCCGCCGCAATCATGAATACGCCGGACAATCGGATCAAAGTAGTCATTGAGAATCTGCACGACCTCTTCGGCGGTATGCGTCTCCGCGTAGCGTGTAAAACCGACGACATCGAGAAACAGGCACGCGTGATTGCGCACCTCGTCTTTAAGAGAGACGCCGCCGCGACTCGCGCTGACGTCGGCGCGCTCCCAGATGCTGCGCGAGGTATAGCGGCGCAGAATCGACTCAAGCGCCAGCGCCTTGCGGTTCATCATTGTCAATTCGCGCAGACTTCGCCGCAGCTCGAGCTGGGACATGACCTGACGTCCCAGAATGCGCAAAGTCTCGCGTTCTTCGCTTGTAAATACGCGCGGTTTATTGTCCAGAACGCATAAGGTGCCCAGATTGAGCCCTTCGGAATTGCGCAACTGCTGGCCCGCATAAAAGCGCATGCCCGCCTCGGGGCCTGTGAGCGGATGATCCTGAAAGCGCTCGTCCGCCGTAAGATCAGGAACGACCAGCATTTCATCCTGGGCGACAGCGTGAGCGCAAAACGCGGTGCTCCGGTCCATGGTCGCGCCCGACTCCAGCCCAAAACCGGACTTCACCCAGTTGCGCGACTCGTCGACGATGCTGATCAAACTCAGCGGCGTTTTCAGAATGGCCGCAGCTAACCGGGTCAGCTCGTCAAAGATCTCCTCGGCCTCCGTGTCCAGGATCTCGTAGCGCCGGAGGGCCGCGAGGCGCTGATCTTCATTTGCGGGAATCGGGGCGGGCTTCATTGGTTCACCTATCTATCAGCAGGTAGGTAAACACAACGAACCGCAAGTCATTTTCTTCGCCGCCCCGGGAAATTATCCGCCGCCGCCAGCGCAGCCCACCGCAGCTTTAGACTTGCCGCCGCGCCATGCGCAGCGTTTTTGACCGGCGCGACCCTGTCGCAGGGGAAGATCCATGATACCAGTTAACGAATACTTCGAGGGCAAGGTTAAATCCCTGGGGCTGCAGACGGCCGAGGGTCGCGCGACCGTGGGCGTAATGGCGGCGGGCGAATATGAATTCGGCACGGCCCAAAAAGAAGTGATGACGATCACTTCCGGCGAGTTGAACGTTCGCCTGCCGGGCGAAGCCGCCTGGCGTACGTTCCGGAAGAACGAGTCGTTTACGGTCGCAGCGGAGCAAAAGTTTCAGGTGAAGGCCGCGGCGCCCGTTTCGTATCTGTGTCTATATCTTTAAACACGCGGCGGCTCTGCGCGCGGCCGCCGAACTGCACGCTCAGGATTCAAAGAACTCGGCCAGCAACCGTGCGACGGTTTCCGGGTCATCTTCCTGTAAAAAGTGTCCGCAGTGCGGCAGCGCCGTAACCGCCGCCGCCGGAAAATCCGCCTGCAGGCGCCGCACGGTCTCGGCGATATCCGGCAGTATGCGGTCTTGCGTTCCGTAAATGATGCGCACCGGCGCCTGAAGCGCCGGCAGTCGCTTGCTCAGCAGGAAAAAACCTTTTGGAATCAGATCGCCGCCGCTTTTCAGCAAGGCGCGCCGCGCCGGCCCGTCTGCAAAGGGCGCCTGAAAGGCCGCGCGGAGTTCCGGAGTAATGTTTTTTTTCTGAAACATGCCGACGCGGAGCGCCAGGGACAACCCGGCCGGGCTCGTCAGAAAATCGTTTACCAGCGGAATCCGGAGCGCAGCCAGAAACGCTTTTACGGCCAGGGACATTTCCGGATACACGAGCGTGTTCAGTATAGCCAGCTTTTCGACGCGCTCCGGATGTTGCGCCGCCCAATAGAGCCCGACCGGTCCCCCGAGATCGTGCACGACGAGGCCGGTTTTTTCCGCTCCCAGATTGTTCAGCAGCCCGTTCAGAATCGTCTGGAAGAAACGAAAACTGTATTCGACATCCAGCGGCTTATCCGATTCGCCGAAGCCCGGCAAATCGGGCGCGATTACGCGCCGCGCGCGCCCGAGCCGGGGGCCGATGTTGCGCCACAAATGCGACGAGGCCGGCCAGCCGTGCAACAGCAGCACGGGCGCTCCCGCGCCGTATTCGCGGTACGCGATCCTGATCCCATTTACGATAGTTTCGCCGCGGCGTTCGTTTGTATTCATGTTGCGCTCCTGTCGACCGGGTCGGACCCGTCCGACGCGTTTCAATCGGAAAGAAACTCCCCCAGCAGGCGAGCAAGCGTCCCGGGATCATCCTCTTGCAGAAAGTGGCCGCAATGCGGAAGCGCGGTGATCTCCGCCCGCGGAAAGTCATTCCGCAATCGCCGCGCAGTGCCGGCCACGTCGTGCAGCACCGGGTCTTTCGCGCCGTAAATCACGCGCACGGGCGCTGTAAGCGCCGACAGCCCTGCGCTGATTGTTTTGAATCCATCCCGCCCCAGATCGCCCCAGGTCTTAATCATCGCGCCGCGCGCTCCAGGCGCCCGGAAGGGCGCTTGATAAGACCGACGGAGTTCGCGAGTGAGCCGGTCTTTGCGCTGCATTCCCAAAAACAATGTCAGTGAAATAAATGCGTTTGTAGAAAAAACGCGGCGAAAAACTGGAATGTTCAAACCAATCAAAAATAGAAGCGGCGCCCAGTGAATCTCGGGGTAGACCAGCGTGTTCAGTATCGCCAGCTTTTCCACCCGCGCCGGATTGCGCACCGCCCAGTAGAGCCCGACGGGCCCGCCCAGATCGTGCACCACCAGTGCAACGCGTTTGATCTCCAACTGCTGCAGAACTTCGTTCAGGACGGACTCAAAGAAGGCAAAGTCGTACTTCACATCGATCGGCTTGTCCGATCCGCCGAAGCCCGGCAGGTCGATCGCAATAACGCGTCGCGACTGAGCAATCGCAGGCGCAACGTTGCGCCACAACAGAGACGAGGTAGGCCAGCCGTGCAGCAGCAGCGCCGGCTGACCTGCGCCGTATTCGCGGTAGAAAATCTTGAGCCCCTTCGCCGTTAAATAGCCTGACCGTTCGATCGTCGACATTGTTCGCTCCATGCGCGCAAAAGGCGCCGCGGACGCCGTTTGCAAAAAAGGCGACGGCGCTTCGAGCGTCAAAATAAAAGTCGGTCAAATGCAGGACCGCGGAAAAAATTCGCACGATTCGCCAAATTGATTGTCACTATAACAAATGATTTGTCATTTTGAAAACCATGCCGAAGGCTTCTTTCGATAAATCCAGAGTGCGCCGCGATCTGGCGGAGTTGGTCGACGAAGTGGTGCGACTCGCCGGCCGACTGCGGCAAATTGACGCCGCGTTGCATGGCGAGAGCGCGCTTTCCGAAGCGGAGCGCGTGGTCCTGTTCATGCTGTTCTCCGCGGGCGAAACGACCGCCCCGGCCCTCGCCCGCACACGCAGCGTCACGCGGCAGCGCAGCCAGCAGGTGCTGAACGCGCTGACCGACGCCGGCCTCGCAGAGCGCCTCGCCAATCCAGCGAGCGAAAAGTCGCCCCTGTATCGGCTGACGCGGGCGGGCCGGCAGGCGACCGCCGCGTTGCATAAGAAAGAATTTCGATTGTATGCGACGCTGCCCGAACTGCTGGGCGAGCGCAAAATCAAAAACGCCCTTTTAACCTTGCGTCAGGTAGGCGCGGAGCTGGATCGCAGTCTGAGGCGAATGCGATCCAGCTGAAAGCTCCGGAAGTCCCAAAGAGCGCCTAAACGGCGCCGCGGGTTTGCTGACTGGCGAAGTACACGTGCTTGCGCGCGCGCATCACATCCCCGAGCGGACGATGTTCGATGAGCGCGCACCAGGGATCAAAGACGGACGCTTCGACGCTCGCCTGAAACTCCTGCGCCGCCGGCGAATCGAACTCCTGGCGGGGGATGGTCAGGCGGCCCAGGGTGACGTAGGGCGCATCGGACTCCTTCCAGTTTACGGACGCGTCTTCGATAGGCGTGAGCTTTTCATCGACAAAAAACTGCATTTGAAAATCAAAAACCAGGTCGCCGCCGGCGAGCCGGCGTTTCATGTCCGCGCCCCAGTCTTGCTTTGCATCCGCACTCGGTTTCTGGTCGCGCGCCGGCTGGAGCCGCACGCGTCCCGCATACGGGCCGACCGCGATGGGCACTGCGGTGTAGAATGCTTCGGTGGCAAAGCCGCTGAAGGCCTTGCCAAAGGTCGCCGCGGCCTTGCGCATGCGCGCCAGGCCGCCAAAGAAGCCGTACGTTCCAAAAAGGTGTTTCACCAGAGCGCCGCCGCCCTGCGCGACAGCGCCGACAAGCGCCACAAACTCAGCGCTTTTAGGCGACGAGAAGGCCTCTTGATTGATCAACAGGAAACTCTGGGAGCTTACGTCGCCCGCGCCCAGGGCGCCCGGGCCCTTGAGTCCTTCAACGCGCAGGGCGAAACCGCGAATGTCGCCCTTTGAATCGTCCTGGATCTGCAGGCTGCCGTTTGACAGCCGCACAACCGCCGGATATTTGCCGGCGCGCGCAAACAAACCGTGCCGCGCATGCTCCGGCGGATCGGCCAGGACCTCAAACTCGGCCCGGAGGCCCAAGAGCTGTTTGCGATGCAAAGCGCGGCCTTTGCCGTGCTTTCTGGAGAGAACCTTCTGGATCAGAGCGAACTGACGCGCATAGCCGGCAAAGCGGGTTTCTTCATCGGGCGCAATGTCCTCGCGCCACTCCGTACTGGGTGCTTTCATAAGACTTTCCTTGGTATGCCAGATTTCCGGAGACGGCGCCCCGGACGCCCTCCGCAACACTACGTAGCGGCGACGCGGTCGAATCTGGCGATCGCGGGCCCCTGCGATAGCGGAAAATTGCACAGAATTCACGGACCGGCCCCGGCGCCCACGCAAGCGACGGGCGCCGGGACCGGAGGATTGCGCGATTGCGCCGGCGCACGGCCGCGCAGGCGCCGGCTCGGCCGGCGCCGCCGCACTTTACTTATAATAAAGTCACCGAAGACTAATAACTAAGCTTTAGCTTCTCCCGTCGTATTTCGAGCGCAGAGGCGAAACGCCCGCGCGACCGCCCGCCTGGCCCTGGGCGAACAGGAGACTCCATGAAGGTTCAAGACGCGGAATCCCGCCTGATCGGTCGCGGTCCCGAGTTGATAAATCGGATTCGTTTCGGACTGGTCGGTTTGTACATAGCGAGCGTCGCGCTCACCTGGCATTCCAATCCGTCTTTCGAAAATGCGTTGTACAGCATCGCAATCGGCGCGATCTTGATTTACACCGTCGGTTTCGCAGTGTGGAGTCGACGCGGACGCCCGCCGGCCTGGCTGCCCGGAGCGCTCGTCTGCCTTGATGTTGTCTTACACGGGGCGGTGCTCTTCGCCGGCACGCTGAAGAGCATGGATTCTGCCGAAACCACGATCACTTCGCCGGTGCTCTATATTATATTTTTCTTTTACATTGTTTACACGGGCTTCCTCGCATCGCGGCGGATGGCCTTGTTGGTGGGCCTGCTCAGCATGCTGATGCAGAGCCTGGCGCTGTACGGCGCCCTGCGCGCCGGGCTGCAACTCAGCGACATCGCCGGACAGGCGAATCTGCCGGGCTACCTGGGACGTTTTACCGAGATCTTAAAGATCGTTTTTCTTCCGGCGGGCGCCTACATCGTCTACCTCGTCGTCGGTCTGCTACTCGCCATGCGCAACGCGGCGGAGGCGCAACGCCGCGCGGCCGAACTTTCCCTTGAGAAGATCGAACGCCAGTCGGCCAGCATGCACTCCGCTGCGACCAGCGTCGGCCGCACGAGTCGCTCCCTGCGGGAATTCGCCGATCAGTATCACGACCTGGTTAATGAACACAGCGCATCTTTCGAAGAAATGAGCGCAACCCTGGAAGAATTTTCCACAACGACCGAGCGCTCCGCCCAAACTGCCCTGGCGCAACAGGAGCGCGTCGGCCTGCTATCCGCTGAATCGCGCTCGCTGCAGGATGTAACCAATCAGCTGCGCGCTGCATTCAGCGCCCTGAAAGAACGCATCGCCGGTTCGCTCCAGGCGGCCGGGCGCGTTTCCGGCTCCATGGACGCCCTGCGCGCGCCGACCGAGCGCATCTTCGATTCCCTGCGACGAGTTCAGGAAGTGAACGGCATCATGACGGAACTGGCGGATCGCACCAACCTGCTCGCCCTCAACGCGTCGATTGAAGCGGCGCGCGCAGGCGCGGCAGGGCGAGGTTTCGCGGTAGTCGCCCAGGAAGTCGGCCGCCTCGCCGATTCCAGCCGCACCAACGCCGCCCTGATATTCGAGCTTTCGAATAAAAACGCCGAGGATGTTAACGAACTGCGCGCGCAGTCGCAGAATGCAGCGGCGGAAGTGGCGAATCAGGATCGGCTGGTCAGCGAAGCCGCCGCCAGCTTTGCCGACTTTCTCCGCATGGTCCAGAGCCAGGACGAGATCAACGCGCGCTTCGCCGCGCATCTGGATTCGCTGCACGAAGCCTCAGTCGACCTGCGCGCCTTCGCCGATGAACAGAAGACGGGCGGTCAGGAGCTGTTTCGCGCCCTCTCGTCGCTGGAAGGTTCGGTAACCCACCTGGTGACCGGCGGCGGACAGCTGCTCGAAAGCATCCGGGTCCTGGAAACACAGGCCGAGTCTCTGGATACAAATAACGAGCCGGCGAAAGCCGCGGCGCCCGCCGGCCTCAATCTGGCTTTTGCCTGAACCAGGCGCCCGGCCCCGCCGGGAGCGACGCCGCCAATCCGGGCCCGCCCCGCCCGGCGGCCGCCTGCGAATACGCTTGCCATTTCCGAACGCTTTGCAATGCCTGTTTCGCGGCGAAGGATTCTCCGCAAAACACAAATACTAAATTCCTTAGATTAATCGGCGCAAGGGCCGGTCGGGCGCCTGCGCCCGGCGGAGCGTGCGAAACGGCGAAAGCCGGCGAGCATCGGGAGCGTTTATGGCGAAATCAATCTCGGGGACCGCCCTGCTCGGACGCGGCCCTGTGCTGATCAATCGAATTCGAATCGGCCTTGCATGCCTTTATATCGCCAGCGTGGCGATATCGTGGAAATCCTCGCCGCCAATTCAGAACATCGTGTATGTCATCGCAATTACCTGCATGTTAGCCTATGCGGCGTTATTCTACGCGTGGAACCGCCGGGGCGTTCCTCCGTTCTGGTTTGGCGCGCTCCTGGTCTACTGCGACGTGCTCGTACTCGGCGCCGTCATGTACGTCGGCACGATCACCACCTTATCCGCGGCGGAAGGCATTCTGAATTCGCACGTCCTCTACACGATTTTTTATTTTTACATCGTCTGCACCGGCTTTCTTTCCTCGCGCAAGACGGCGGTCTTTGTGGGCCTGCTGTGCATGTTAATGCAGGCGCTCACGCTCTACGGCGGACTCAAAGCGGGGCTTCAATTCACCCAGATCCCCGGCCAGGCCAGCCAGGCCGGCTACATTGACGCGTCCGGCGAAGTCTTGAAGCTGCTATTTCTGCTGGCCGGCGCATTTATTGTCCAGATGGTCATCGGTCTATTGCTTGAACTCCGCAACGCCGCCGAAGAGCAGCGCGAGCGCGCGATGATTTCGCTTGAGACGATCGAACAGCAGTCAGCCAGTATGCACTCCGCCGCTTCTAACGTGGGCCGCACCAGCCGATCGCTGCGTGAATTCGCAGACCAATACCACGAGCTGGTAAACGCCCACAGCGCGTCCTTTGAAGAAATGAGCGCCACGTTGGAAGAGTTTTCCACGACCACCGAGCGTTCGGCGCAAACGGCGTCCGCGCAACAAGAACGCGTGGGACTGTTGTCCCAGGAGTCGCGCGCGTTGCAAAGCGTCACCGAACAGCTGCGCGCTGCGTTCAGCGTCCTCAAGAACGGCATCGGGCGGTCGCTGCAGGCGGCGGAGCGCGTGTCCGCATCCATGGACGCCCTGCGCGCTCCGACCGAGCGCATCTTTGATTCCCTGCGACGCGTGCAGGAAGTCAACGGCATCATGACCGAACTTGCCGATCGAACCAACCTGCTGGCGCTCAACGCTTCAATCGAGGCGGCGCGCGCGGGCGCCGCGGGGCGCGGCTTTGCCGTAGTCGCTCAGGAAGTCGGCCGCCTGGCGGACTCCAGTCGGACTAATGCGGCGCTGATCTTCGAACTCTCCAACCGGAACGCCGAGGACGTAAACGAACTGCGCGCCCAGTCCAACGCTGCAGCGGCGGAAGTGGCCAATCAGGATCGACTGGTCCAGGAGGCGTCGGCGAGCTTCGAAAGTTTTCTGCAAATGATGCGCAGTCAGGATGAGATCAATGCGCGGTTCGCCGGTCATCTGGATTCGCTGCATGAGGCTTCCGTCGATTTGCGTTCCTTCGCCGACGAACAAAAGACCGGCGGCAAAGAACTGTTTCGCGCGTTGTCCTCGCTGGAGGGATCGGTTTCGCGGCTGGTCACCGGCGGCGGCCAGTTGCTGGACAACATTCGCACATTGGAAAACCAGGCGCAAACTCTGGACTCCAGCAGCCAGCGCGCCGCCAACGAATCCCGGCCGGAAGCGAGCCTGAATCTGGCTTATGCCTGAAACGCCGGCCGGATGAGCGGGGGCGGACCTATTTGGTCAGAACGATCGCTTTGTAGAGATTCACCTGGCGCTCGGCGATGCTGGCGCGCCCGGAGAGGATTTCATCTTTAGAAAAAGCCATCACCTCTTCCTTCTTTTGCAGGCAATACGCCAGCAACTTTCGATCTTCCAGCGCGATATGGTTGGTAAGCCATTCGCGCAGGTCGTTGACGAGCGTCATCGCCGCACGATAGTTGCCTGCGTCGAACTCGGCGCGCCGGGTCTGTACAAACGTTTCAAAGGCTTTGTGCCGGCCGCGATGCGCCGGTTCATCTTCGTAACCGATCAAGGTCATCAGCGCTTCTTCCGTACGAAAGTGCACGTCAATATAACGCGTCGCCTCGCTGATTGTCTGATGCAGCACCGCCTCGCGGGTAAGCGAAGATTCGCGCATCGCCTCGTCCATATCAACTAACATCTTGATCAGCCAGAGATGTTGTATGTCGATGATGGGCACGCCCAGCTGAAGCTTCAGTCGATTCCAGATCGATGCAATTTCCTTTAACACCACCGGCGTGCTGACGTCCACCGCGCCGGTCGAGCGAGTGATCATTTCGAGGAGCGCAATCCGTGCGGCGTCCTCGGCGTCATGTTTGAATTCTGCGGAGTCGAGAAACTGGTTCGCTTCATCGAGCAGCTTGCGGCGCTTGAGGTACTCGGAGTATTTTCGATCTTCAACGAGAATATGCTGGATAAGCCATTTGCGCAAATAGCGATACAGGCGCATCGCGTCCTCGCGCGTTGCGATTGTCGCGCCTTCCGTCATTTTATCGAGAACCTCGCCGAACTTTCGATGCGCCCGAATATGCTTATCATCCTCGCTGAAATGAAACTGCTGGAAGAGCCGCTCTTCCGCGGCGAAATGTTCGAATGCGTATTTGCGCGCTTCGGCGGCGATTAACAAAAAACGTTCCGGCACCGCTTCCGCATCGTGGGTCAGAGTCCATTCTAACTCGAGCACGAGCGCCACGAGCCACGCGTGTTGCGCGTCCATCCGCCGGAGTCCCAGGGACAGGCCGGCGTGCTGCCAGAGCGCGCCGGCCCGATCAATGACTACGGAATCGAGCGCAACGGGCAGGTCGAGGGTCGCCTTCATTCGACCATGCTGAAAACGGCCCTTTGTTTGAAAAATGTTTATCCAACCGGCGGCTGGCGGCCTCTGCTACGTAATGCTGCGCATGGCCGATCCGCCGGGGTTGCAAAGGCGGATCTTCGCTCTGGCCCCGCACGAAGTACCCACTGAGGTCCGTACTTCCCCGACTTGCGGATTCGGGCGTCACGGTATCTAATTTACTGCGAAGATCGCGCGTGCGGGCGAGGCTTCCGGACTTTTACCCATGATACGCGATTTGATTCTCGGCATGGCCGGCGCGGGCGGCGACGGCGTGATTACAGCGGGCGAACTGCTGCTTGAGGCGGCGGCCCTCGAAGGCCGCTACGGAATGCTGACCAAAGCTTACGGACCGCAAATCCGCGGCGGCGAGTCCTCGTTTCGTTTGCGTCTGTGCGAAACTCCGCCGCATACGCCGGGCGCGGATCTGGACCTGGCCATTGCGCTTTCCTGGCCGGACTTCCGCAAATTCAACGAACTGCGTCTGGGTCCTCACAGTCAGGTCCTGCACGACGCCAGCGCCGACGAGGAACTTCCGGCTGAATTCGCCGCGCTTCTGAATCCGCAGGCGATCATCGATGCGCCTCTGGCGACGCTCGCAAAAGAGGCCGGCGCGGCGCGCTCGAAGAATCTGGTCGCGCTCGGCATTCTGTCCGCGTGGATCGGAGTCGGCGAAATCAGTCTGGCCCGCTTGCTCGCCAGTCGCTTTTCCGGAAAAAGCGCCGCCATCTTAACTTCCAGTCTGCGCGCCTTTGAACTGGGCCGCGACTGGGGACGCGAGCGCCGGCCGCTCTTCGATCTTGAGTTAATGGATCGGCCGGCTGATGCGGCGCGCCCCCTGCTCGTCGCCGATGGAAATCATCTCGCCGGCGCGGGCGCTATCTTCGCCGGCTGTGAATTTTTCGCCGGCTATCCAATCACGCCGGCGTCGGAGATTATGCATTTTATGAGCGAACACATCTGGAAGTTCGGCGGCAGCATGCTCCAGATGGAAGACGAAATCGCCAGCGTCGGCGCGGCGCTGGGCGCAAGTTTCGCCGGCAAAAAAGCGCTTACGGCGACGTCCGGGCCGGGCATGGATCTCAAATCGGAAATCCTGGGCCTGGCCAGCATGGCCGAACTGCCGCTTGTGATTATTGACGTGCAACGCGGCGGGCCGGCGACCGGCCTGCCCACGCAGAGCGAACAGAGCGATCTATTTCAAGCCGCGTTTTCCGCGCACGGCGACGTGGTGCGGCCGGTGCTGGCGCCGACCTCGGCCGCCGACATGTTTCAAATTACCGTGCAGGCCTTTAATCTTGCTGAAGAGTTTCAAACGCCGGTTATACTGCTGTCGGATCAGCTCCTGGGTCAGCGCAAAGAGGCGCTGCCGCCAATCGACGTCGCCAATCTGCCGGTGAGCGAACGACGACGCGCTGGAAACACAAGCGAGCCGTACCAGCGCTTTCGCCTGAGCGACGGATACATTTCGCCGCTGGCCGCTCCGGGCGAACCCGGCCGCATGTTTCAGATCAGCGGGCTGGAGCACGGCGAGAACGCCCGCCCGGCTATAAGCGGCCCCAATCATGCCGGCATGAGCCGCAAACGCCTCGAAAAGTTTCGGCCGCTGGCCGCGGAACGATTTCTCGCCGAACGCGGCCTATTTGAAGTTTACGGGCCGGCGGCGGCGAAACTCGCCTTTGTCGCCTGGGGTTCGAGCGCGGGCGCGGCGCGCGAGGCGCAGGAAGAACTGACTTCGCGCGGAACTCCCGTGAAACTGCTCACACCGCGGTTGTTGTATCCCGTTCCGGCCGATCTTTACCGCGACTTTCTGTTTGGCGCGCGGCGCGCCTACGTAATCGAACAAAACGCTCAGGGCCAACTGCTGCGACTTCTGCGCATGTACGACGCTCTGCCCCCTGGCGTGGATGTGCAATCTTTCGCGCGACCGGCGGGATCTCCGCTCGGCGCGCATGAACTGATCCTGCTTCTGGAGCGCGACGCATGTCTCAGCCTGTAACTTCCGTACTGAATTCCGCCGGGAAACACGACTCCGGGTCTGCGCCGTACGATCCCAAAGATTACAAAAACGATCTGCGCCCGATCTGGTGTCCGGGCTGCGGCGATTTTGGCGCCCTGATGGCGATACAGCGCGCGCTGGCGGCCGTCGGTCGCGCGCCGCATGAAATCGCTTTCATTTCCGGGATCGGCTGTTCAGGTCGCATCAGCGGCTACATGAATACCTACGGCTTCAACACTGTGCACGGTCGCGCTTTGCCGATCGCCCAGGGCGTGAAGCTCGCCAATCCCGAACTTCTGGTGCTGGTCGCCGGCGGCGACGGGGACGGCTTCTCGATCGGCGGCGGACACATTCCGCACGTCGCACGGCGCAACATCGACCTGACCTACCTCACGCTGGACAATCGCATCTACGGCCTCACCAAGGGCCAACTCTCGCCGACCTCGCGCACCGGTCTCGAAACAAAGTCGTCGCCCTGGGGCGCGACCGAAGCGCCGGTGAATCCGATACTCTACGTGCTGGCGTACGGCGCAAAGTTCGTCGCCCAGGGTACGCCGGCCGACATGGACGGTCTGGCGCATTTGATCGAAGAAGCGATCCGCTTTCCAGGATTCGCGTACATCAACATTCACACGCCCTGCATTACATTCGGCGAGATCGAAGATCAAATCAAAGCGCAAAAGGCCAGCCTGAAAAATCTGCAAGAGTTGGGTCATGATGCAGGCGACCGGAGCGCCGCTTTTGCGCGCGCACTCGAAAGCGAAGAAACTCTCTACACCGGCGTGTGTTATCGCGATCGGACGCCCGGACCGCATCTCACGGAGCAATTTGCACAACGCAAAACGGAGCGCGAAGCGGCCGCGGGCGCGCCCGGACCGCTGCCGCGCAAACGCGCACTGGAACTCCTGCACGACGACTCCGAAGACTGAGCGCGACGCGCCGACGGCGCTGCGCCTGCGCGCCAAAACCGTGTTGACGCAAGCGCCTTTGGCGCGAGCTTCGACCGGCGCCGGGCCGCGCGGAGTCGCAATGAAATCGGATTTGAAAGAGGCGCTGGCGGCCCTTTCGCTCGCAGAAGACATGGCCAACGGCAATCCGCCGGAGACCGCGCTGCGCGCAGCCGCGCTTGCGGCGCACATCGCCGCCGCCGCGGGACTATCGCAAAGCGAATCCGACGACGCCTTTCTCACGGCGCTCTTGCGCTTCCTTGGCTGTACGGCCTTTGCGCCGGAAGAAGCGCGCCTTTTTGCCGGCGATGACATCGCGTTCAAGCGGCTATTTGCCGGCGTTGATGCGGCGCAGCGCCGCGCGGTCGCAGGACGCATGTTGCAGCTGGGCGGCGACAGCGGACCCGGACGATATCGTGCGCGCCTGCGCGCCCTGACGCGCGGTTCGCAAATTTTCAAAGAACTGATCGCAGCCCAGTGTGAAATGGCGATCCTGCTGGCGCGCGGCCTGAGCATTAACGCCAACGTACAACGCGCGATTCTGGAAAACTTCGAGCGGTTTGACGGACGCGGACAGCCGGCGGGCCTGAGCGGCGAAGGAATTTCGCGCGCGGCGCGCATTGGCGGGCTGGCGTACGCTTTTGAAATCCTGCGCCAGCGCTTTGGCGCAGACCTGGCGCTGGCCGAGGTTTTGCGCCGCTCCGGCGGCCAGTTTGATCCGCAATTCTGCACGGCGCTCGCCGCGTTGCCGCTCGAAATCCTGGAAACCGGCGACTCGTCCATCTGGGATCAGGCGCTGGAATTAATGCCGACCGTGCCGGGTCTGGATCTGCGCTCCATTGCCGGCGCACTGGCGGACTTCGCCGATTTAAAATCGCGCTACAGCGCCGGACATTCACGGCGCACGGCGCAACTGGCCAGAAACGCGGCGAGCGTCGCCGGCCTGGACAACGCGGCGCGCGATCAAATCGAAATCGCCGCGCTGATCATGAATATCGGGATGGCGGGCGCTCCCTCCGGAATTCTGGAAAAACCCGGTCCGCTCTCGCGCACGGAACGAGAAACTATAGAGATGCATACGATTTACTCGGAGCGCATCCTTTCCAGCGCGGAAATATTTTCGGATTGCCTGGAACTCGCCTGCGCCCACCACGAACGCGCCGATCGCAGCGGCTACCACCGACGTCGGGGCGATATGTCGCTGCTGGAAGCGATTCTCGCCGCCGCCGATGTGTACGTCGCGCTGACATCGACGCGCGCCTGGCGACCAGCCCTGAGCGACGAGGCGGCGGCCCGCGAGTTGGAGGCGCTCCGCGAGCGCGGCGCTTTACACGCGCGCGCCGTCAGCGTAACGCTACAGGCCGCCGGCCGCAGAGAACGCCGCGACTACGCCGAACGCGACGCCCTGGGGCTTACGACGCGCGAACAGGATGTGCTGCGTCTGGTCGCGCAGGGTCTGACCAACAAAGAAATCGCCGCAGAACTGGCGCTGTCTGCGCGCACCGTGCAGCACCATACGATTCGCATTTACGAAAAACTGGGCGTGAAGAGCCGGGCGGCGGCGACGCTGCAGGCGACCCTGCGCGGCCTGGCCTCCGGCTGAACGGCCCGGATCGGCAGTCGAATTTTCGCCGCTCGCATCCGCCATCTGGCCCTTGTGCGCGCCCACACGGCGGGTTACTCTTCCGCAACAATCCACGGAGCAACCCATGAAAAGAATATTGATCGCTCTCGTCCTGTTCGCCGGCCTCGCCTGGGCCCTGCCGGCCGACAGCGCACCGCCGACTATTGGCAAAACCCGGACCGTGATCCTGATCCACGGCCTGTACCTCACCCCCGCCTGCTGGGACGACTGGCGGCGCTATTTCGAAACTCGCGGCTTTAAGGTTCTCGCGCCCGCGTATCCCGGTCTTTCCGGCGATCCCGCCGCGATTCGCGCGCTGCATCCCGATCCCAACCTGGCCCGACTCGCGCTGCCGGAAGTCCTGCAGAGTTATCGCGAGATAATCGATGGACTCGACGAAAAGCCGATTATCATCGGCCATTCGATGGGCGGTCTGATCGCCCAGATACTTTTAAATGAAGGCCGCGCGGCCGGAGTCGTCGCAATCGCCAGCGCGCCTACGCACGGCATTGTATCGCCGGCGACGGCGGGTTTTGTGCACGGCTTTCGGTTTGTGCGCAATGGCTGGGGCTTTGTGGATCCCTTCGCCTCGGACGACCTGCCGCTGACGCTTTCGATCGAAAAGTTTAAAACTGAATTTGCCAACGGCATTCCAGAGCCGGAACAGGAACGGCTCTTCGCCGCACTTACCATACCCGCGTCGCGGCGTCTGGGCAAAGGCGCGCTCAGCGAAGTCAGCGCCGTCGACTACGAAAAAGCGCGCGGGCCGCTCTTGTTTGTTTCCGGCGCCGAAGATCACATTATTCCCGCGAGCGTGAATCGAAACAACGCGGCGGCCTACGCGCCTTCCGCCGGGGTGACGGCGTTGCGGGAATTCGACGGACGCGGACACTTCTTTATACGCCAACCCGGCTGGGAAGATGTCGCCGACTCAATTGTAAGGTGGATCGAAGAGCAGCGCTGATCCTCCGCGATTCGTCGAGGCCGGCGCGCAAAGGCGCGCTGGCCTTCCATCGGCTGGCAGATTCTTACAAAAACCTCATTGACTCATGTTTCCCGAAAGGGAGACTGGGAGCAGTGGTTTCCGCCATATCCTTCCATTTACAGGCAGCTTTGTTCGGATTGGGCGACTCGCGTCGCAAAGCCCTGCTTGCCGCCGGAATCGTACTCTGGCTCGCGCCGTGGCACGGACTCGCAGCCGAGGTCATATATTTGAAAAACGGCGAAGTGATTGTAGGCCGCGTCGTCGCGCAGACAGCCACGCAGATGCGCGTCGAAACGCGCAACGGAGTGCGCGTCTTTCAGAAAACCACGATTCAGCGCGTCTCGTATTCTTCCGCCGAGGAACAAGCGGCGCTCGCGCGCGAGACGGCGGCGGCGGACGAGGCCGAACGCCGCGCGGCTGCGGCGCGAGCGGCGGAGGCGCGCAAGCAGGCCGAGGCCGTGCGAACCGATCCCGGTCGAGCGGCTGAGACGCCCGGCCCGCTCGGTCTGACACTGCGTTCGGCTGCACTGCCCGGTCTCGGTCATATCGCGCTGGGCAAGCCTTACACGGGCGGCGCCTACATGGGACTGACGGCGGCGGCGCTGGTGAACGCTTTTGCGCAACGCTCGGCGGCGCTGGCGGCTGAGACGAAGAACAGCGCAGACGTAAACTTGAACTTTGCGCTCGCCTTTGCGCCCGACGCCCTCGACATCACCACGCGGCTCGCCATTAACCTCTATCTGAACGGCGCGGCGCAAACGCCGTACCGCGCCGCAATCGACCGCTACGATCAGTCCTTGTTGATCGTGGGAGTCGTTTACGTCTGGCAGCTCGCCCATATCGTGTACGATGCGTGGTTCGCCGACGCAATTGTCAGCGCCGCGTCTGCAATGCGCGCACCCGACGCCGCGGGCTGGCGTTTCGCCGTCGCTCCGGAGCGCCGCGATCCTGAAGACGCCGCGCTGCGCTCCGCCGCCGCGATGCGCGGGGACCTCGCGGGAAGCCTGAGTTATGTTTTTATTTTTTGATGCAGGGGGAAGTTATGCAACACCGGGCCCGTAACCTCGCGTTTTTTACTTTTGAGCTGCGTCGCGCGGCTGCGCTTGCGCTGTTTGCGGTTGCGCTCGCCCCTCTGGCTGCGTGCATTGAACTGAAGTCGAGCCCTCTGGATACCTCGCAGGGCGGCCTCTTCGGTTTTCTCGGACTGCTCTTGCGCGATAATGCCGGCGTTCGTTTTGTCGCCGCCGCCGAAAGCGGCAGCGCGTATGTTTCGAACAACGGCGCCGAGTGGACTCGCGTTACAATCGTAAGCGACGCGAGCAAGCGCATGATGGCCGGCGTGTGGACCGGCGCGCGCTGGGTCGTTGTGGGCGGCGATGCAACGACGTGTCAAATCTACACCTCGCCCGATGCGCAAAACTGGACTCCGGCCGCGGGCGTCGCGTGCAGCGCGCTCCTGCGCAGCGTGGCCGTTAATGCGGACGGCTCGCGGCTGGTCGCCGTGGGGAATGTATTCGGCGGCTCGCCCGTGATTCTGGCATCGCAGGACGGCGGACTCAATTGGAGTTCGCTCGGGTCGCCCTCCATTCTCGCTCTCGGCGGCGTGGTTTTTGCGAACGGGCAATTTATGGCCTTTCAGGATCCGGCGGCGTCGGCGGCTCTGAACGCATATACCAGCGACGGAACAACCAACTTTGTCGGCATTGCCGCTGCGCCGCAAGGCGGAGCGAAGCAAAACTCTTTTGGCGCAGCCTTTGCGCTGGGCGCTCGCGTCATTCACGCCGCCGACGATCCGTGCTGCTTTGCGCCGACCGCGCTGCGCAGCGTGACGACGCTGAACAACGGCGCCTCCGCGTGGGCGATCAACAGTGCGAATATCTTTGGCGGCAACCTGGTCGGACTGTTTCCGCGCGCTATGGCCTTTAACGCGGCTGCACCCCGCCTCGTCGCCGTAGGCGACGGCTGCCTGGTCGATGTCACCAGCGACGCAGCCAACCTCGCCTGGAGCGGAACGCAGAACACGATGAGCGGTTGCACGGGCGTGAGTTGGAAGGGACTCGCCTATGACGGCGCAAAATTTGTCGCCGCCGGCACAAACGGTTCCGCTCAGGCCCAGTTCGCCGTGTCCGCCACAGGCAATCCCGCCGACTGGGTCGTTGGGACCGGCGCCAGCCCGGGCGTAAACCACCTGGCCAGCCGCTGAGCGCACGCCGCCGGCATGGCGTTCGATACATTTGAACTCAGCGTACTGCTGTGGGGCGGCGCCCTGCTCGCCGGCGCATTGTGCGGGAAAAAAAGCCCGGCCCGGCGCACGTGGTATCCGTATGTCGTCACGGGCGTATTCATTAGCGCAGCGGTTTTTTGCGCCCGCGCGGCAAGCCGCGCAACGGACGCGCCGCTGGCCGACTTCGCTCCCGCCCGCTATCTGTGGCCCGCCGGCTTGCTGGCTTGCGCAGTTTTTATTCTGTATTTGACGCGCCGGTCCCGACTGGCCCTGCCCGCGCTCTTTGTTTTGTTGTTTGGCGTCGACGTGCTGGAACGTCTGGGCCTATCTCTGGCCGGCGTGGAAATTTTGCGACCGCTGGGTTTTTCCTACTTCGCCTTTCGTCTCTACGACGCCCTGCAAAGCGGGCCGGCGGATTCGCAACCGGACTGGCGGCGCTCTGCACGGCGACGCGCCGCCGGCCCTGTCCGCCGGTCCGATCATACTGGCCGGCCAGCATCGCACTCTTTCGGGACCCTTGCGCCTGGACCAACCGACGTTTCGACGCGCTCTCTTGCTTTTCGCGCTGGGCGTATTCAAACTGAAGTTGCTCTTGCCCGTCATCCGGGGCGCCTTTGAAACGGGACTCGCCTTGCCGGCGCAGTTCAGCGCTGAGTATGCGCTCGCGATCTGGCGCACCGGCTTGTATCACTATGCGCGGCTTTATCTCGATTTTTCGGGCTATACCGATATCGCTGTCAGCGCCTGCGCCCTGCTGGGACTGAAGATTCGTCATAATTTTTTGCAACCTTATCTGGCGGTCACGCTCGCCGAATTCTGGCGCCGCTGGCACATCACGCTGGGAGCGTTTCTGCGGCGGCATGTCTACCTTCCCCGCGGCGGCGGACAAAGCAGCGGGCCGATCTGGCTTGTGTTTGCGCTGCTTGGTTTGTGGCACGGCGTTACGTTGACCTTTTTAGTATGGGGACTGCTGCACGCTGCGTATTTCTTGTTAGAACGGAGCGCGCTGACGCCCGCGCGCCAGGCTCTGGCCGGACGTTGGCCCGCCTGCGCGCGCCCGGCGGCGTGGACGCAGTATGCGTTGACCCAAATTTTTGTAACCTGCAGTTGGGTTCTGTTTTTTATGGGCGCTGGCGCCTAGTCTGCTGCGCGCGGAAAAGACCATGGCCGACGAAAATTCTGTTACGAAAGCCGCGACCGCGCCGCGCGCCAACCAGGCGCTCCAATCCGCGCGACGCTGCGGACTGCGCGCGGCTTGTTTTGCCCTGGGTTTTGCTACGGGCGCGCTCCTGGCGCTATTATTCCTGGCCAGCGAGCCCGGCGCCCCCTTTCGGTTTATTTACGAGGCGTTTTGAAGAATACATCAAAAAAACGGCGCTCGCTCGCCTGGTTGCGACGCGCTGAAATCGGGGCGCTCACGCGCGGTCTCGCATGGGGGCTGCTCCTGCCCGCGCCCTGCGCGTTCGCCGTCTACATTTTCGCCAGCCGCGCAGCGCCGCCCTTTGTATTCGCGCCCCCGCGCCCCTGGCCGGAAGTCGATTCGGCTGCATCTACGGCGGAATTGAGCTTCGCGCTCGCCCCGTTCCTCCGCGGCGAAGCGACGCTGATTGTGGGCAGCTCTGAAATGACTCGCGGTCAGGACGCCGCCCCGGACCGCGCGCGGTCGGCGACCGAGCGACTCAACGCCTGTTCCGCGGGCGCGCCCCTGCAGAGCGTCGCTCCTGCGGGCCATGCCGCACGGCGTGCCGCGCGCTTGCTGCAACGCCTGCGCGGCCATTTTACTCCCGCGCGCCCGGCGCGCCTGATCGTGATCGATAACTCGCACTACGCCACCCGGGCGGCGCAGACAATAATTGAAGATCGAGATTATTTTCTGGAGCCGACGGACTATGCGCATTATCGTCTGCTTGAAACGGCGGACGCGGACAACCGCGGCGCCGGCCAGCCGGCGGGTTTCGCGGGCGGCGTAGCGCACTTTTTCCAATTGCGCAGCCTTGAGTTCCGGAGTTTTCGCGCCTTTCTGGGACGACGCCTCGTCGGCCCGCAAAAAGCGGCGCTGATCTCCAGGGCTCGCGGCGAGACTGGACCGCATCGGCTTACAGTCGCAGGTTCCGCAGCGCCAGAGCCCGATCGCGCGTTTCTACGATCGCGCAAGGCCTTCCAGGAGGATCTGGAAAACGCCCCGTACGGCCGCGCGCTTTTGGAGCTGCGACGCGCCGCCGACACAGGCCTGCCGCCGGGCAGCCAGTGGCGCGTCCTGCTCTTGCCGCCGAACCAGGACTATTATGTTCGCCTGGGCTTTTCGTCGCAGGACCGGCATACAATGAGCCAGGACCGCGAACGAACCCTGGTTAAATTGCTCGGGCCGCAACTCGTTGCGACGCCCGAACTTGCGCCGTCGGCCGTGTTCGTCGACGCGGCGCACTACAACGCAAGCGGACGCCAGCTGCTGGCGGACGCGATCTGCCGCGTCGCCAGTCGGATGCGCGCAGAGTAAGTCCGCTCGGCTCGCGTTTCAAAAAATGCAGGGCGAAGTAGCAGGCGCTGAGTACGCTCTCTAAGATTTTCGCCGCGGCTTAAGCGGCGCGCTGGAGCCCGCCGGTGTACGCAGTACTCGCACGATTGAGCGTTGTTCTTTTTTTCGCTTTGTTCGCCCTTAACTGCGGCGTGTTTCGAACTATGCTGTCGGCGGACTATCGCGCCGCCGTCAATCAATCGCCGGATGAGCGGGTCGAGCTGTACTGGATCGGGCACGCCACGACGCTCGTCAGAATTTACGATCGGTGGATTTTAACCGATCCGATCTGGAGCGACTATGTGGGGCCGCTCAAGCGCTACGTCGCGCCGTCCATGCCCATCGAGAGTTTGCCCTTCGTTGATTTTACGCTGATTTCGCACACGCATCTGGATCATCTCGACCGACCCTCGCTGCAACGCATGCCCGGATCGCGTCACATACTCGCGCCGCGCGGCGGGGTCGGCTACATACCGCCGGAGCGCTTCGCCTTTGTGCACGGCGTATCGCCGGGCGACGTCGTCGCCGATGAGGACTTGCGCGTCGTCGTCGTCCCCGCGCAGCATTTTGGCGGTCGCTATCTGATCGACAATCTCTGGGACGGCGAACCTTACCAGGGATATATTGTGCAATATCGCGATGTGACGCTCTACTTCGCCGGCGACACGGGTTACAATCCGCGCATCTTTCGAGAGCTCGGCGAAAAATACGAAATCGACATCGCCCTGATTCCCGTGGGGCCCAGCGGCGGACCGGCATGGTTGCGACGCAACTTTGGCCGCGAGGTGCACGTGGATCCTTACGAAGCCATTACGGCGTTTCAGGAAACGCGCGCGCGCTGGATGATTCCCATACATCACAGCACGTTCTTTCGCCGCGGCGGGGCGGAAATGGAGATGATCCAGGACGCCATTCAAAAAAGCCGACTGACGGATCGTATCTTGCTGTTGGGCGTGGGCGAGAGCGTCGCTTTTAATCTGGACGCCGGAGAAATTAAACGCTCCTACTCGCAGGAAGCGCGCCGCGACGCAAATTCAGGCGCGCCCTGAATCGTCTTTACACGACCAAGCCCCGGTGCGCAGTGACCGGAACCATGCAAAGTTTTCCGCGTTTGCGAAGAACACCGTTGCGGCTTACGCGCGCGCTTCCGCTTGCCGCCCTGGTCTGCGGCTTGTGTGCCGCACCCGGGCGTGCAACTCCGCCGGAGGAGCCGCCTGCGCTGGCGGAGTTGCGCCGTTTGCAAGCGCCCGAGGCCGATTCGCTGGCGTCCTATCAACGTGCGCTGAGCGACGCAGAAAAAGTCGCCTTGCTCCAGGAATTTAACGCTTCGGGCGGAGTTCCGTTTTTTGAATTGCCGCAGAGGCTGCGTCGCGTGCGCACCCGTGGCGCCGATCTGGACAGCCTGAGCGCGCCGCCCGATATGTCGCGTCACCAGATGAATCGGGATTTATATACAGTCGAACTCGCCGGCGAAACCTGGATCGTGTTTGCGCACACCGCCTCGCCGGTCTCAAGTGCAACCTCGCTCTGGCGCAAACACGCCGGCCGCTTACGATTGGAGTTTCAGAGCTACGGCGATCTGACGTACATTGAGCAAAAGTCGGACGGGTTTTACCTCGCGTTTGGCGATACGTTCTACGTCGCCCGGGTCCGACTGCAAAGCGGCGTCATTGAACCGCTGTACATGATTGAGACGCCCGCCATGCACGCGGCCGCCGATTGGCCGGAATTGCCCGCCGCAGCTGCAAGCCGCGCCAACGTGCGCGCGCCAGGTGCAAACCTGTATGCTGCGCCGACGCCCGGCGCCGAACGCATCGGCCAGTATCGGCGCGGCGCGGCGCTCCTGGTTTTTGGCAAAACCCCAACGCACTATTTTGTCGCGGCCGCGCATACAAGGCCCGACGACTGGACGCGTCGCTTTTATGCGGCGGGAAATTTTTATCGCACCGGCTGGCTGCAACTCGCCAGCCTGGAAGAAACTCGCTAAGGAGCGCGTGTGAAAATCGCATATTGTACTGCCTACGGCGGCCCGGAGGTCGTCGAACTGCGCGAGGTTGATCCGCCCGCGCCGGGTAGCGGAGAAGTTCTGGTCCGCGTGCGCGCAACAACCGTCTCGTCCGCCGACAGCCGCCTGCGCCGCGCGGACCCAGCGCTCACGCGACTGATCAACGGCCTCTTGCGCCCGCGTTTATGGGCGGTGCTCGGCGGAGTTTTCGCGGGAGAAGTCGCCGCGATCGGCCCGCGCGTAACGCGCTTTCAGCCAGGCGAGCGGGTCTTTGGAACAACCGGCCTGAGCCTGGGCGCGCATGCGGAATACGTGTGCGTCAAAGAAAACGACGCCATCACCCGCCTCCCCGACAACCTCAGCTACGCAGACGGCGCCGCGCTACCCTTTGGCGGACTTTCGTCGCATTTTTTTCTGAGTCGCGCGAAACTGCAGGCGGGCCGGAAGGTTCTAATCTACGGCGCGTCCGGCAGCCTCGGCGTCGCCGCTGTGCAACTTGCACGCGAGGCCGGCGCCGTGGTCGCGGGCGTTTGCAGCGCAGCCAACATCGCGCTGGTCAAGTCCCTGGGCGCAACGCGCGTGTTTGACTACGCAACGGAGAATTTCGCGGAAAGCGGCGAACGCTTTGACGTAGTTTACGATACGGTCGGCAAAAGCGATTTTTCCAACTGCCTGAAAGCGCTGGAACCCCGCGGCGTTTACCTGCGCGCCGTGCACATGACGCCCGGGCCGGTCCTGCGCGGACTCTGGACCGGCCTTGTCAGCAAAAAACGCGTGCTGGGCGGCACGGCGACCGAACGGCCTGCGGATCTTGAATATCTGCGCGACCTTGCCGCCGCCGGACGACTGAAGCCGGTGATTGATCGCACCTATCGCTTTGAGGAGATTGTCGAGGCCCACCGCTATGTGGACGGCGGGCATAAGCGCGGCGATGTGACGGTGACGATCGGGTGAGGTTGGGCCGGCACGCATCGGGCGGTTTTTTCAGGATTTTGGGCTTTGCATATATTCTGAAAAATCCACATCGAGAAAGCTGCGGCCGGACTTCTGAAATTCCCGGCGGGCCGATTGCAACAAAAGCTGCATGGTCAAGGGCGCCCCGTTCTGTGCACAGAAGTACGCGGCTCGGGTCGCAATATTTTTGATCTCCGCGCCGGAAATTTGCAGGGTGCGCGCCAGATACTCGAAATCCAGCGCTTCGCATGGCGTTGCGGCGGTAATTGCCCGTCTCCAGATCATTTCTCGTTCGACCTCGCCCGGCGGCGGAAATTCAATAATGTAGTGCATTCTACGCCGAAAGGCCTCGTCCAGATTCGCTGCGAGGTTGCTGGCGAGCAAGGTCAGTCCGCTATATTCTTCTATCCTTTGAAGCAGGTATGCGACCTCAATGTTGGCGTATCGATCCTGGGCGTCTTTGACCTCGCTTCGCTTGCCAAATAGCGCATCCGCCTCGTCGAAAAACAAAATGGCATTGGAACGCTCCGCCTCGTCGAGTATTTGATCGAGGTGTTTTTCCGTTTCGCCGACGTACTTGCTTACAACGGACGCAAGGTTGATTTTGTACAAATCGAGGTGCAGGTCTCTCGCCAGTATGGCAGCGGCCATCGTCTTTCCGGTTCCTGCCGCTCCGGAAAACAGCGCATGCACGCCTTCTTCCGCAACCTGGCCTGCCGCGTAGCCCCATTCTCCCAAAATTTTATGGCGCAGGCGCATCTGAGCGGATAATTCCGCCAGCTGCTCGCGAACGTCGTGTGGGACAATGAGATCCTCCCAGGTGAACCGTAGTCGCACGCGTCGGGCATTTTTTCCGAGACGCGCATGGGATTCTATGCGGCACGCTTCCGCAAGGCTGGCCAGGCCCAGAGTCACGCTACTGGCTGCGGCCCGCTTGACAGCACGCTCCACCTGCCCGCGCGAAAGTCGAAATCCTCCGACCAGTATGTCAATTTCCTCAGCGCTGACCGACTCACAATCGGCAAGGGCCGTCTTCCAGTATTCGACTCGCTGACGGGTCTCGGGTAGCGAAAACTCCAGTTCTATGGGCGAACTCAAGAACAGTTCGACGGGGATGCCGCTTGTTGTGCAAAACAAGCAGGGAACAGCGGCGATATGCAGTCGTCTGGCGATCCATTCAATGAGATTCTGAGCGCTGGCAGATGTAAGACGTTCGGCGTGGTTTATAATCAGGAGCGACGACGAGAGTCGGGCGGCTGCAAGGGCCGTGACGAAAGCGCTCTCAAATTCCGCGCGATCAGTGCCGTGCAGATAGGGCGCATCCAGCCGCGCTGCCGAGAGTTGCGCCTGCGCCGCCAGCGTAGTCCCGAAATCGACAAGCATATCACTGTCGGCGCCGACGAATACGGCGCCCTGCGGGCGCCCTTCTTTCCAGAGTAGCGCAATCCGTTGCAGAGTCGCCGCGTGTTCATGCTCAAGTAGTTCCCGGTCTATCTGCGCGATTCTTTCCGGTTTGGCCGCATGAGTATGCGACATCCAGTGCGGCGGGCTGATTCCGAGAAGGTAACTGCGAACCGGCGCCGCGATTACGAAGCAGCCGTCCTCACGAGCGACGCTCTCGATAAGGCGCCACCAACGCAGGGGCGATTCTTCAGCCAGAGAGATATCGAGCTGAGTAATTGAGTCGGTAGATTCAATGAGCATAAGCGCAAAATCCTCATAGCTCCATCCCTCGCGGCGTTCTCCAAGCACAATCAATTGTGATCTTAATCGAAACAGTGGATCCACGGAGAACAGGAAGCAGGTTCTGAGAATCAGGAGGCACATTTGTGAAAGCTCGAATCGATCTCTCAGGAATTCGAGGCGCGTATCAAGAAGCCCCGCATCAATTGCCGGTGACTCAGACCCGGCATTGCCTCGCGCAATTTCCAGTCGGCTCACAGCACGCTGTAAGGCTGCCTCAAGAAAAGGATCAGAACCTGTTATCATGATTATTCCTCATGGCGTAGCTCACGTATCGATATTGGGCGACAATCATTCCTTGATTCCGGAGTGATGTGAATTTTGTGAATTCCCGATCCAATCAGCCAGATAGATTCAAAAGCTGAGCAGCGGAAATGCAAAACAAGCATTGACCTATTTAAGCATGTCTTTTACAATACTGCCGAAGGAGACAATCATGGCAGGCTGGATGCGGTTACACAAGAAACGTTCGGAACAGCGGGAAGTGAGCGGCGTACGTCACGTGCTTACCGCAATCAGACCCAGCAAAGCAAGCCCGCGGCCTTTTACCGCGCATGAAATCGCGCATGTTCAGCAGTGGATCAAAACCGGCCGCGCGCAGGCCGCGCTGGAAGTCTCGAAGCCAGGCGATGCAATGGAAGAAGAGGCGGACCGCACGGCGGAACAAGTCATGAAAATGCCAGAGAAACCTCAGGCCGCCGCTGATGTGGAGAATGCTCGCGACGACAGCACGACTGTCAGCGTCGCCCGGGACGTGATGGGCCATGCCGCCGCCAAGGAGCCCGAGACAGTTGCTGGCGGCCTTGAAACTCAGCTCGAAAGTCTGCGCACCGCGAGTAGTGCGCCACTTTCAGCCCAGGATCGGCAGTTTTTTGAAGCGCGGTTTCAACGAGATTTTTCCGGAGTCCGAGTCCATACGGGGCCGGCGGCCGAGCGTCTCGGCGCGGGCATTCAGGCGAAAGCTTTCACAGTGGGAAAAGACATTGTCTTTGGGCGCGGCCAATATCGCCCGGGTTCTTTCGAAGGCAGGCGACTCCTCGCGCACGAACTTACGCATACGGTCCAGCAAAAGAGCGCGGGCGCAAGAATACAACGACAGGGTTCCGGCAGTCCGCCAGCGAGCGACAAGCGCAGTCGCTTGATGACTCTGCTGCAACAGCTGAGAGTGCGCCTTTCAAATCTGACAGACTATCAGATGCCGGTGACGGATTCCAAGGGGCGTGAACGTGTACGTGATGAACTGCTGAGATGGTATGTCGGAGAACGAGACAAAATCATTACGCTCAGCGCCGAGGATTATGATCAAGAGAACCGCTTCATCTCCGAAGTGGCCAACGCATTTCTTATCGATCAGCGATTCTCTCAATACGAGGTTCTCCGCATAACGGAATTGAACAGGCTCATCAATTCGTCACTGCTCATAGTGGTTTATCGTAAATATCTGAATTGAGACGAAAACCGCTACAATTCAGTCGAAAAATTCTACCTCGACCGGTTTGAGTTTCTGCAACAAGACTGCTCTCTGCTCCAAAGATAGCGAAGCATGATCGATCGTTAACTTTTTCAGGCGAGGGAAGCGTCGGAACTGTAATACGTCGGCTGCGGTCAAACTACGCCCATCAATTGATATATTCTCTAGTTGGCGTAGACTCTCAAGCGCCGGTAGATCGACGGCTCGTAGCTGGAGATCCGATGCGGACAGATCCATTAACTCCGGGAATCTTTTGAAGCTATGGATCGAGCGGTAGGATATTCGAGTTCCTGAGATGTACAGTCCGAGCAGCGCCGGCAGCTCTCCAATTTGCTCAAATGCCACATCATCGATATCGGAATCCCTCAGGACCAGAACAGTCAGCGCAGGAAATTGGTCCAGGCCAGCGTAAAGTGACGATGGTCCGCGATGAAAGGTCAGCTCTAATGCATCCAAACGTGGCAGGCGGTTCAGTTCCCGTAAGCCGGACTCTGTAACCTGACTTCCACTGAGATCTAAGTATTCGAGACTCTTCAACTGGCCAAGACCACGTCCAGTAATACGCGTGCGTGACAGGTCCAATCGGCGCAGTTGCGGCAACTCTGCAAGAAGTCTGACGCCTTCATCCGTCACCGCCGTACCTCTGAGATTCAAATCCGCCAGCTTGCGAAATTGCAGGATGGTTTTTATTCCATCGTCGGTTATCTTCGTGCCACGCAGGGTTAACTTCACCAATGACTTGCATTCTACCAGAAACAAGAGGCCGCGGTCTGTAATTTCGGTATCCGATAGGCCCAGAGTGTCCAGTTTATCGGTACATGGTATGTGCCGCAAACCTGCATCGGTAATTGGCGACAGCTCAAGATTCAGAATTTCCAGACTTCGCATTGGTCGCAGATGTACAAGATCCTCATCTTTGAGGTCGGGTCCGCCTGCAATGAAGAACATATGCGACGCAACGTCCTCATCCTTGACGTTAATGCCGACGGACCGGAGATAGCGGCCGGTTGCTTCCTCCTCCGGCGTGGGCCGGCCACAAGCGGAAACAACCAACGCCGCCAATGGAATCGCTGCCAAGCATATCGATCGTATCATGACTCCCAATAAGTCTATCTTGTCCAGCGCGGCAAGATAAATCCAATCGGCGAATAATCCGCAATCTCGGTGGCAAATGCCGACGTCACGAATGAATTCCGCTTGGTTGCTACGTATCACATAATAATTTCGATGCGGCGGCGTTTTTTGCTTGTGGGAGTCTGTGATACATGTTAACATTTGTTGACTATACGAATGGAGGCTCTCACATGGAGGCGTTTGACAGATTCAGGAAAGCGGCTGGCCGCGCTGGTCGCGGAGGGCGATGTCTTCTTGCGCGTCGGAGAAGACGCCATGCTGGCGGTCCGGCATCGCGGCCGCAGTCCAGCCGACTACCCGCACTTTCTTTTGCAGTATCATAATTATTGCGAAGACGGCGGCCCGCAGGTGGAATTTGGATTAGAAGTTTCCCGGCTTGGCGTTACTGCGCTGGCGTATCGCAGTAAGTACTCCGGCGAATCGCTCCGGCCTGTGGAATACAATGCGGAGGGCGAACCGCGTCTGGTGCGTCTCGCAGAAAAAAAGCGGCTTCGGGAAGTCGTTGAGTCCTGGGACCAGGCTTTCCTGGAACTGGGCATCGAAGACTGTCAATTCGCGGAGGCGCTGCCGTGAAGTTCGCGCCTTTGTCGCGTTTCATCCGCGTTGCGCTGCCGTATCCGAGTTACGTCCGGCTGCGGCGGCGCGAACGCGTGCTCATGGAATATCTGCGGGAACTCATCCGCGCGGATCTGAAACTTCCGCCGGAGACGCGGCCGTGAAACCGGCCCGGTATCCCCGCCGACCCGTACGCTTGCGCGTGCGGGTCTCGGCGGAATTGCATCGCACGTTGCGCGCCCATACGCGGGATATTTCCGCGTATCTGCGCCGGCTCATCGCGGCGGATTTCTGGCGCCGCAGAAAAACCATTCCAGAAATCCTGACTCAGGAGGAAACGCCATGCGAGGAACCGCGCATTGCACCATCGACCGCGAACCGCCCGTAACGCTCACGCTGCCCGGCGTCACGCTCTCGTATTGTTCGGCGGATCGCACCGCGATCGTCGCCAACGACGCCCCGGAAGCGCCGGAAGAAATTCTGTATCTGGAAGGCGCTTCGCTCGACATCGTCAGTCGCGAAGAACTCGATTTATCCGGGTTCCTGCAAGCGCACGCGTCCCGGCCGGGGTTTTATCGCTGCACCATTCGGTTCACCGTGGAACGCACGCAGCGCGCCGCGTGACGCCCCTGCCGCCGGCCGTCCCTGGCCGGCGCTCTCCGCCTCCGGCGCCAGGACGGCGCCGGAGGAATCCCGCCGCGCCGCAGTCTCCGCTCTGCAAAAACGCCTTGTTTTCCTGTAGTTTTCCGCTCCCCTGACGGCCATGCAGAAGGACGCCGTCTTTCGATTCCGCATTCCCGCCGATCTGCTCGATCAACTCAAAGACCGCGCCGAAAATCTCTCCGGCTACGTCCGCCGGCTCATCGAGCTGGATCTCGCCGCCAATCCCGAAGAAGTCCGCGCGCTCGTCCGCACGCCGTATTTTTATCACGCCGAATTCCTCGCCGCCATCGACGGCGATACCGTGCAACTCAACATCGACGCCGGATTCGAAATCTCCCTCAAAGTCGTCGCGCGTCTCGCCGGAGTCAACGCACCGGAAGCCCATACCGCCGCCGGCAAACGCGCCCGGAAATTCGTCGCCGCACGTCTGAAAAACGCGAACCTCATCGTCGAAACGCGCAAGCGCGAAAAGTACTCGCGGTATCTCGCGCTCGTCTACTACCACAAGACCTACACCGAATTCGACGCCATCCTCAAATACGGCACGCTCCTGAATCGCGAACTCATCGACGCCGGACACGCCCGACGGTACGACCTGTGACCCGCCGCCAATTCGCCGACCCTCTCCGCTGTAGATACGGGCTGTTCATCTTTGACAGAAACAGAATCGCGCTGGCGGAAGGGAACGTCACTCAAGACCCCTGCCCTGACCCGCAAAATTTCGGCCGCGCGCGCCCTTG
>JAVHPJ010000171.1:0-7831 GCA_036170535.1 Leptospirales bacterium
AAAGTAGTAGCCGGCGTTAATGAAGAACAACTTCCAACTTTTGCCTTCGAAGCCAACGCCGGACAAGAGCAGCGGAATGTAGAATCCAACCCACGTGAAGAACCCGCCGAAAAAGCCGTATGTGTACGCCGGCATGTCCTGGCCCGCGTTCCACACCGAGGGGCGCCAGACTTCCGTGGAATGATTGAGCACATAGGCGGTAAGAAAGGCCCCGATTACCATCAAGCCCATGGACTTGGCCATTGCTGCACCCGCCGGCTTAAAGTCCGCAGGCAGGCCGACTTCTTTCAGCCACTGCTTGCCCAGGAGCGGGCCGTACCATAAGAAACCGAGGGCGACGCTCGAGCCGACGCAGACCAGTATCGCCAGAATGTTTATTTGCAAAAAAGGAGCCATATGCAGACTACTCCAGATAATTGATGGCGAAGTCTACACCGCCGCAACCAGATTGTATTGTAAAAAATCGTCAGAGGCGAACGCCCGCAAACGCAGCCGCTATCGCGCTCTCTTCGGCGAAGTATTCAAGCGGCGTGCAACCAATCAGGGCGCGAAAGTCTTTGATCAGGTGCGCCTGGTCGTAATAGCCGGCGTCGAGGGCCGCCTGCACCCAGGCCTTGCCGGGTGAATGGCGCACATCGCGCAGGATGGCCTGCAGTCGGCCGATGCGGGCGAAACGCCGCGCGGAAGCTCCGACGGAATTTTTGAAGCGGCGCTCGAAGGTGCTGGTGGATAGCCCGCTGTCTGCGACAATGCTCGCGATAGAATCGCCGCGGGCCAGCAGGTGCAGGGCCCGGCTCACAGTCGCATCGACGCTGAACTCAGGACGAAGCTGAGTGATGAGGGCGCGTTCCACATGCTCGCGGCGCTCCTGGTCTGTTCGACTGGCCCGCAGGCGCTCATCCAGTTCCCGGCACCAGGCTGTGCGCAGCAGATCGCGAACGCCCGCGAGGCGCCCCTCGAGTTCTCCCAGGGGCAGCCGAAGGATGGCGCGCGCGCCGGCCGGATGCAGCTCGATTCCGAAGACGCCGATGCGCCCCGTCGGCTGCACAAACGCCGGTCGATCCATCTGGCCCACGACGGACCCGTGCCGCAGGCGATCCGGCTCGGCATGATTGTACTGGCATAAAAAGTCGCTGCCGTAGTTGAACAATAGCTTACAGCGGCCGTTCGGCACGATGCGATGGCGTAGCGTCAGTGGCGGCCTGTCGGCTTCCATGACCCAATACCGCGCGACGCTGGTTGCGAGCGGAGGCGAGGGCAGGTATACCGTGTAGCGCATAAGCGGGCGTGCGATTAACGTGGTGGCCGTACGTTTAACAACCGCTACGGGAGTGCTAGAATTAATTTTGCGCGAACTTGGGTAAATAACGCGCTCTCATCGAGGAACTGCGTTTTGGGAAGCTGGATACGGTCCTGTGCGTGAGCGATTTGCTTCATCGCTACGCGCTCAAGGAGGACCGGGCGGCGTAGGTGTATTTTTCGCCGGTACAGAAGATTTGGCAGGCCTCGTGCCAAATCTGATATTCTGGCTAAGCGGGGTTGGCTAACCTCGAATTCCGCAATGCGGCTGCGGAATTGTATATTATAAACTATATTTAGAGATACAGAAATGGCAAGGGGATTGCCAAATCTTTTATTATACGCAATACGTATTGAATGCATGCGGAGAATATTGCCGCCGTCTGGTCTTATTGTCTCCGTAGATCGGGACCGCCAGCCTCAGCGCGGCTATCTCTGGGCCGTCTGCAAGAGACGGTGTCGCGCGGGAGTTATTGTCTTCGTGTTTAATTTGCGCGATCAATCGCGCGTTCTTTCTCTGCTTCCTCGGCAGTTTCTTTCAGCCAGCTCCAGAAGTCGATGGCGTAGCAGAGTTCACAGCGGCCTTCTTTCAGGGCTGGAAACATGTCTCCGCAATCGCTACACGCATCCATCAAGGGCGCTTCCATCTCAGGCCGCATGTTGATTGTAGCCGTAGAGTGTGAAGCGCGCTTTCACATACGTGTAACGCACGCCTACTTTTGGCAGCGGGTGCTCAATGTCGCCATCCAGCGGGTCATCACAGAGGGATCCCTGCACGTCAAAGACGTTTTCAGGGTCTTCGTCTACGTAGCCCGGCACAAGATCCGCTTGCAGGATCATCAGCAAGGTTTCGTAATCGTAGTCGTCGCTATGTTCCTGCGGAATCCGGCGCTGGATCGCGAGGGATCGATTGCCTTCCTCTGCATGCAAGAATCTCCAGAGAATCACATTCTCAAACTTCTCGTTATCTAATTCTAAATCGCCAACCATGTTTGTTCTCCTGTGGAGCGAGTCCACGAAAAACATTTGTATAGTAGCACGGCAAAAGTACAAGAAAAATGCGAATCATCGTCAGAAAAAGTAGGGTGGGAGTTCTGCGAACAGTCCGCGTGCAAAAAAACTCGGCGGCGCGGCGGTCGGAGGCAAGGCCTGTCCCGCTCGCGTCGCTCGGTGTTCGCGTGGCAGCCGTTCTGATCCGTCGGCGCGGGCAGGGGCCCGGCTGCGGCGCATGTTAAACAGTAGCGCCGGGTCACGGCGCTTTCTGAAACTCCGCGATTCTGGCGCGGCTCTTAAGCAGGAGGCTGGACTGGTCGCGGGCCGCAGTCAAGAAAAAATGCCGGTCGTGGTTGCTCTCGACGGGGCGTTGGCCCGGCGGTTTCTGGTCGCGTGGATGCTTGGATTGTCAGTATCGTTTGCTTCTCGGTCGCTATGTATGCCTGCATTCGGAATGTCCAGCTTTCCGCAAAGATCTTGCTTTTGAGCGTTCAACTCCAGTTGTACCGGGATACGCTGCGACGCGAAAAGAAACGCCTGAAAATCCCGGAATGGGCGCGGCGCGTGTTCGTATGGACCTTCCGTTTCGCTCAGTGGTTCGGTTGGCGCGATTGGATAGACTTGCTCTGGATCGTAACGCCGGCGACCGTCATCGACTGGCATCGTCGGCGCTATACGGATTTCTGGACGTGCGTTTGCGCGGCAGTGAAACGCGCCGGGCGGCCGGAAATCCCGCTCGAAGTTCAATGCACCATTGCGCGGCTCGCAAGAGAGAATCCGCTCTGGCTGCCGGAACGCATTCAGGGCGAAGTGTGGAAGCTGCATGGCGTGCGTGTGCATCGGCAGACTGTGCGCAAGTATATGCCGCCGCGTCCGCGCAATCCCGAGAAGGGTTTGCGCTGGAAACAATTCTTGGCGGCGAATCTGCCGGACATCGCGGCGATGGATTTCTTTGTTATTCCGCGATTGTGGCGCACGCCGTTGATTGGGTTCTTCGTCATCGCTCACGATCGGCGTCGCTTGCTGCACATCAACGTTACCGCCCACCCAACAGTCGCGTGGATGAAAGAGCAATTGCTCCTGGCACTGTCCGGCGAGTCGGTTCGGTTGCTGCTGTCGGACAACGATCGCCTGTTCGTCCCGGTGACGCAATATATAGAAGAGACTCTGCTGGTGCGTCGCGTGCGCACGCAACTTGCGAGCCCCTGGCAGAATGGAATCGCAGAACGATTCGTGCGGACGTTGCGCCAGGAATTGCTGAATTATCTGGTTCCGCTGTTTTCGTTTTCGGAGTCCGTGATTCGCTGGCGGCTGCTGGAATACAAAAATTACTACAACGAAGATCGCACGCATTCGGCCAATGGTCTCGATTCGCCGCTCGGTCGCGAAACGCCGGATGCGCCGCGTTTCGGGAAGTTGGTCGCCATCCCGTGCGTTGGCGGTTTGCATCACCGGTATGCGTTCACGGAGGTGCGGGCGGCTTAGATGGGTTTTTCGCCGGTACACAGACGTGCGCTATTTGAAATCGTCAGGTACGTTATCGAGTTGCGCCTGCAAATCCCAATTATTTGGACGCTCAGTCGCGATAGCCCAGCCTGCACCATGGCGTATCCACTGTTCACGCCACAGCTTCGCCGCTTGGATGGTTGCATCACCGTAGCCAAACTCAACACCGCAGCACGGGCAATACTCAAAATTCGGAGTACGCCCATCCGATCCCCATGGGGCATCTTTTTGCTTTAAACCGCAGACTCGACAATGCATTGTTACGCCACTATTGTGCATTAAAGTAATCCAAGTTTGATGGATATCCATGGACTTTGGGATCTGGTTTAAAGAAGGTTCGTGGTGCGCCATTGGCGGTCATAACTCCAAATGTATTCGTACTTGGATTGTAGCGAACTATGTCGCCATTACTACGCACGCGCGTCAGCGTTCCGACCGGCGGCCGTCGCAGAAATTCTTGAGCCTTTCTTACGTAGTCAACCGCATTTACTGCACCAAAGTCGGCTCCATGATCTCGAAAGTGACGATAGGCATTCTGTGCTGCGGAACCACTATTTGTGGAAGTCCACAGTGGCCCAGAAGGCGCCGTCGCTGCACTGGCATTGGGATTCCCCGCATTCGCCTGTTGCTGCTGCACCTGCTGCTGGACCATCGGTCGCTCTGCGTTAGCGGGCGGTCGACTTACGTTTGCACGATTGGCTTGCTCTCGTGCACGCGCTGCCAGTTGCGCTTCTGCAGCGGCTCCAGACTTCTGAAGTTCCTGTAGCGCGCTACGCTCGGCGAGTGCGAATTCACTGTTCGCGGCGAGCGTACCGTTACGAGTCGCAATTGATTGTTGTAACAATCGTGCGGATCTTCCGGCCAGTACGGCATCCCCGCCTGCGGCTGCACTTCGAAGCATATTCCCCAGGAGTTGGCGCGTTCCTGCCGATGCTGCAAACGGCAAAAGCGTTGCTGCGAGCTCGACCGCAGTTTCTACGTTGGCCGCGCCCTTTATGAGCGTGTTATAAATGTAGGCTTCGCGCTGCAGATCGCCTTCGCGCCCGGGTCCAAAAGAACTAAGTTTTGACTCAAGTTCTCTCGCTCGAATCTGCGCCAATTCGACGCGCCGTGCTGCATACTTCCGGGAGGCTGTTTCGGCGCACTCAAGACAGCCCGTTAGAAGGGCCTCTTTCATCTCGCGGTCCATTGTCTGAAAGGCCATCATGTCAGCAGCGGCAAAGGTGGCGGAGTCAACTAACGCGGGCCACGTACCCCCGGTTTCCTCCATCAATTGGCGTCGTCGCGCTTCTGGAATATCAGCGAACTCCTCGTCCATTGCCGCTTCAAAAAGCGGCTGAATCTGCAAGCGTACAGCGGCCTGATTGAGTCCGCCCCGTGCGACCATCACCACGACATGGCACATGTCCGTTTCGCCGGTATGTGAGCACCAATCCCGATTACCCCACTCATGATCCGCAAGCGCTCGTTGATAGCGTTCGTACGCCTCCTGATTATGCACCAACACTCCGCGCTTACCTACGTAATACGTATGGTTCCCTTCGACCTCGAAGTTATACACCGTATCATAGCGCGCATCAATGCTCACGCTGGCGATCGTCAACACGCGCCCGTCCGCCGTCGGACTCCTGTCGCCGGCCTGCAGGTTCCGGGCGTCCATCCAGCCCTTGCCCTCGATGTAGAATTCATGATTCCACGTCGTCTCCAGCGTCGTGCCGTCGGAGTATTTCACAATGTAGATGCGGTCGGTCTGGCGCACAAAAGTCTGCACCACGCGCTTGTATTCACGCGCTCCCGTCTCCTCGTTCCAACTGAGGACGCTATCCCCGGCCTGAATCTCTTCAATCTTCTTGTAGCCGTTTTCTGTGACAACGAGCGTGCCCGCCACAAAGCACGTCCGCTGCCGCCATTCGCCCGTTTCCGGATCTACGAATCCATCTGCATCGCTATAGACGTCCGTGAAGGCCCAGTCATAGGCGTCGCTGAATGCGCCCGAAACCTTGTCCCACAAACTGTCGCGGCTCTGCGTCTTGTCGTCTGGCGGATCAAGGCCCGCATCCTTGCGGGCAACACCGATGAGCTCCAACGCATCCGACAATTTGATGTCGGGGTGTTTTCCATCGAGAATTTGCTGCAGTTCCTCGTCACTGAGCTCGCGACCCAGTTTCGCTTCCAGAAAGGCGACGTTGTCCCGAAAATACTTCGTCTTGACCTCGTCGCCAAAGATCGAGTTGCGCATCTTCTCCAGCGCTTCCACGCCCTCGACGTCGCCTTCGCGCACGAGTTCGTTCAGCAGAGAGTTATATGCCTGTTTCGCCTGCTCGCGCGTGCGCCACTCGCTGGTAAGCTGAATGCTGTTCTGGACGCCTTCAAAGCCGCCGTCGGCGTTCCAGGCGAAGGTGTCGGTCCATTGCGCGCCCACGCCCACAAAGCCCGCGCCGTTGCGATCGCTCATTGCAAGATCGTTCGTGACCTTGATGTTAAAGCTGTTGTCGCGATTCCAGCCGAGGCCGGCGCCGACGGTATAGTTTACCTGACCAAACTCGTTGTCAAAATCGGTCGCAAACGTTTCGTTCAGCCAATTGAACGGATTTGCGGGATCGCTCGGGTTGGTGGAATTGCTCAGCGCGTAACGCGCATCCACGTCAAAGCCGGCGTATTTTCCGTCCGGTCCAAGCCTGAGTCCTAAACTTCCGGTGAGCGCTTGTTTATCAAACGCGCTGTTCGCCCAGTCCATGCCGCCCCAGGTGTGCGTTGCATTCAGATTGGCGCCCGCGAAATTGCCCTGTGCGTCAAAGGAAACGCCGAGCCCGGCGCCAAAGCCGGATGGATTGTTCTCATTCACGCCCGAGTAGCCAATATTTACGCCGCCGCCAGTATAACCCTGACCTTCCTGGAAATTCAGCGAAAGTCCGCCGCTCACTCCGCCGCCTGCTGGAACGCTCACGCCGATGGAGGCGCCCCAGCCGTCGTCATAGCTGTAGGTGAGGCCCCCGTTCACCGGCACGCCGCTCATCGAGGCGAGGCCGGAGATTGCGCCGCTGGCGAGGCCGGCATAGGCGCCAATAACGCCGCCTTCGCGCGCGCCTTTATACGATTGTTTCGCTGCTTGATACGCGATCACAGCCGGCGTGGCCGCGCCCGCGGTGAGGATGACTGCCGCCGCGGACGCTGCGGTTTCCACGACCGTGAGCGCAATCTGACCGTCTTTGTGCAGCTCGGCGTTACGCCAGGCATAGGTCAGGCCGAACGTTTGCAGATCTTCCGGCTTGAAGCGCGCGGCTTCCCGGCGCTGTTTGCGTAAATCGCGCGCCGCCATGTGATCCTTAAACATGTCGCTCGCGCCGGGAAACATCTGGCTGTCGAGGTTGGAATAAAACTGCGCCATTGCAGCTTCGCCCATCGAGGCGCGATCCACAAACATGGCGCGGGTGAATTCTGTCGGCCAGCCGCTCATGCTGGACCACACTCCGGAAAGATTCGTCTTAAACGTGCGTTCCGCGTCGGTTATCTGGACTTGCGGTTTAGACATCGCCGCGCCCACGAGTTTCAACGGGAACATCGCATCGTCGAGTAGCGTGCCGAGGTTGCCCTTCTCGTAGCGCGCCCACCGATCATCGATGCGTTGACTGCCGAGTTTAACGGCGTCGTTTAACATCAGATCTTCATCGTGATACGCTTCCTCGATTTCCGCGATCGTTCCGCCCGCGGACGCGACCACGCGGGCGCCGCCGCGCAGCGCATCGGCGATGCCGTCGCTGGCTGCGCCAGCAAGCATCAGATTCATAGCCTGCGGACCCATTCCCGGCACGAGACCCATCGCCGCGATCGCGGCGAGGCCGCCGCCGACCTGGACCAGATCGTTTCCGTTCTTATCCAGCCAGTCGGCGCCCTTTTCCATGGACTTGGCCATCCACTTGCGTGGTTTATCGCCGGCGGATTTCATCGCGCCGCTCATGGCGAGACCGAGCATGGGATTGCCCATCATCATGCCGCCCATCAGGCCGACGTCCATGTTCTTCACGCTTTTGCC
>JAVHPJ010000172.1:0-34778 GCA_036170535.1 Leptospirales bacterium
GTACACAGGTCGGAAGCGACGCGTTCGCCCATTTGCCCGGAATAATTCGAGAGGTTTTTCCGGTTAAAGTCGGCCTCCAATCCGTGACCGACCGCTTCGTGCAATAACACGCCGGAGTCAGCCGGACCCAGCACGACCGTCTGCGGCCCCGCTTCAATTTCGCGCGCGTCCAGCAGCAGAATTGCGAGGCGCGCGGCTTCCCGTCCGATTTCCGCCGCGCCGCGCACGCGGTCGAAATACTCAAGCCCGATTCGGCCCCCGCCGGAATCGCGTCCGGTGCGCAGTTCCTTGCCCTGAGCGGCGATCGCGCTCGCGCGCAGGCTCAGCATGGGTTGACGATCGTGGAAGGATACGCCGTCGCTGTTTATGTAGAAGATTTCGCGCAATTCATCCGCGAGAGCGAGCTGGACGCGAATAATGCGCGCATCGGAAGCCAGGGCCGCGGCATTCGCCGCTTCGATAAAGGCCAACTTTTCGCGCAGGTCGGCGCTGGCGGGATCGCGCACCAGCGGATAATATTCCGGATGAGATCGCTCCGTTACGTTGGCAAGGGTTGTGCGCGGCCCCGAGTCGCGTGCGATCGCGCTTGCGGTCCGCGCCGCAAGCAGCATTTTTTCCATAGAAAGGTCTTCGGTGTACGCAAGACCGGAACGTTCGCCGACGACGACCCGTACGCCCAGGCCCTGGCTGACGCCGCGCTGCACGGAGCGCACGCGGCTCTCTTCGTACGAAATGCCGGTGGCGACGCGACGTTCGAAATACAGATCAGCGAACTCGCCGCCGCTGGCCAGGGCCGCTGAGAGTATCTTCCGGCAGTCGTCTGGCGTTGTTTGAAACCCGGTCATTATGCCCCCAGAATTCGTCGCGTGCGGAGTTGGGCAAGCCCGATGCGGCGCGCGCGCTGGAATTGGTAAGAAGGCGATTCTCCAGCCCGGCGAAAACGAAAAAACTCGCCGCATACTCGAGAATGCCGACGGGGGCTCCGTCGCCGGGACGCGGTGCAAGCCCGAAAAAGCGGCGTATCATGGGAAAGGGCGCCACCAGACGCGAATGAACTAACAATGAACCGGCGACGCCCGCAAAGGTCAGCGCAAAATGCAGCTCAAGCATCGGAATGCCCGCGTGCAGCAGGGCGCCGGCGCCCAGAATCAGTATCGTGTTATGCAATATGTAAACCGGAAGAATCGCCTCTTGCAAGCGCGCCGGCGAAACACGCGACTGCGAGAAGCCATAGATAGGGCGGCGCCGCGGCGTAGGCTGCGCCGCCAAGAAAGGCAATTGAATACTGCGCGAGATTGGCGTAGTCGTTGTAGAGCGCATGGGTGGACGGCGACCCGGGACGCAACAGGGTTTCAGACAACATCGCCGCGCCAAACCACAACAGGGGAAACGCCGGCGCGTTCTTTTGCACAAATTGCGCAACGGCGCTCCACATACACCATGGGCGGGACGACCACGAGCATGCCAAACAGCAAAGGATAAAGCAGTCGATCGCGGCGCCTGCGGATAAAAAAGAGCGCCGGCGGTCGCGAGGGCGCAACAAGATCCATAAACCAACGAAACGCGGCGTTTTCCACGGAATAAGCGGAGAAAAACGGCCAAGCCTGTACCGCGATTGCCGCGTGATAGGGCGTGAGCAGGGCGAAACAGAGCGCCCTGAGCCAATCCAGATGGTGCAATCGCTGTTGCGGCATGTCCTGTAATAGTCGCAGGCGCGGCGAATCGTCTCAAAACGGGAAAGTTCGCCGTGCGGGGGACTGGCGGAAAACCCTGGGGTGTATGCGAAAGGAACCTGAGGCGATGCGTGAATTTTTTCCAGGTCTCGCCTGGACTGGCGAGCGCGGCGCGCCGTTGAATTGCGTGACGGCTGTTCCGCGCCGCGCGCATTGGTCCCATGCAGATTCGTGATCGCAGCTTTCTGGTGACCGGCGGCGCCTCGGGCCTGGGCGGCGCCGTCGCCGACCACCTGCTCAGTCTCGGAGGGCGCGTTTGCATTGCCGATCTCAAGCCGCCGGCCGCTCCCTGGCAGGAAAGCGCGACAGTACGCTTCGCGGAAACCGATGTGGGCGACTCCGCCAGCGTACAGCGCGCCTGCGAACTCGCCGCGTCCCTGGGTCCGCTTTCCGGCGCGGTCAATTGCGCCGGCTTTTCCATTCTCGAAAAAACTCTGCGCCGCAAAGGTCCGCATCCGCTGGAGAGTTTTGAAGCGGTGTTGCGAGTGAACCTGACGGGAACCTTTAACGCGGCGCGTCTGGCTGCCGAACAGATGGCGCAAAACGAACCCCTCGCCGACGGTGAGCGCGGCGTCATTATCAACGTCGCGTCGATCGCGGCTTTTGACGGTCAGAGCGGCCAACTGGCCTACGCCGCATCCAAGGCCGCCGTGGTTGGAATGACCCTGCCCATGGCGCGCGATCTGTCGGACTACGGCATTCGCGTGGTGACGATTGCGCCCGGCCTGTTTGACACGCCGCTATTTGCGCGCCTGCCGGATAAACAACGGCGCGAATTGGAAGAGGAGACGCCGTTCCCGCGGCGGCTGGGACGGGCGGCGGAGTTTGCGCACCTGGTGCAGGCCGTGATCGAAAATCCAATGTTAAACGGCGAAACTATACGCCTCGACGGCGGAATTCGCATGCGTCGGAAGTAGTCCCGTCGGCGATGCGCCATATCGCGCTCGTCGCGCAACGACTATTCGATCGGCGCCGAGTGCGCTTGTTGTTCGAGCAGTCGTGCGCGCGCTCCGATCAAGGCGTCGAGGGTCGACTCGTCTCTGGCCGCGTCCGTACAAACATCCACCCGACAGTCAGCGGACAATTCCAGCGGCGGCTCAAAATTGCGTTTGAGTCCGGCCCAGTGTTCCACGCGGGCGTCCGAAAGTCCCGGTCGGAGTTCGCGTTTCCGGAGACGCGCGAGCGCATTTTCTTCGCTGCAAAAGACATGAATAAATACAAAGGGCGCGTGGGCCGTTTCCGCCAGGCGGCGGGCTTCTGTGCGCAGGCGTCGGGCCGCAAAGGTGGCGTCGAGCGCCACCGAGCGGCCGCTGCGCAATAACTCGTCCGCCCGAACAAACAATTCGCTGTAAACCAGAGAACGGCGTTGTTCCGAGTAGCGTCCGGCGTTGAATTGGTGCGTCGCCAGCGGCGCGCCTGCGTCGTTTTCTTTGCGAATTTGATCCGTGGCGAGATGTACTGCTCCCAGAGCCGCCGCCAGTCCCCGGGCGATGCGGGATTTTCCGGATGCAGGCAGACCGGACGTGATATAGAGCGCGGGCCGTCCAAAGCGAGCGGCGGCTTGCGCGGAAAGATCGAGAAAGCGGCGAACTTCCGCGATGTGCGCGGGCCGCTCGGCGGGTGCAAGACTGGCCAGGCGCAAGCAGTCCACCTTGGCGCGCACCATTGCACGGTACGCGATGTAAAAATCAATCACGCCGTACATTCCGGGATCGTTCATCCGGCGCGCGCAGGCGGCCAGCAGAGTCTGCGCTTCGTTCGCATGACCGGCGAATTCCAGATCCATCAGCAAGAACGCAAGATCAAGCGCCGCGTCGCCGCGCCGAAAGCGTTCATTGAACTCAATGCAGTCGATAATCTCCAGGCGTTGGCCGGCGTATATATGATCCAGCCGCAAGTCGCCATGGCCGTCGCAAATACGGCCGGCGTGCGCACGGGCGTCGAGCAGCGCAATGCGGGTATCCAGAAACGAGCGGCAGGTGGCCTCGAGAAACGCGTGTCGGTGCGGGTCGATTGCGTCGCCAATGTAGGCGCGCGTCTGCTCGAAATTTTCCAGACAATTGCTGCGCAGCACTGCAGTCGCGTCGCTGGTTTCCAGAGTAAAGCGCTCCGTCCCCAGGAAAAAGTCGGCCAGTTGTTCGCCAATGCGCACGAACAGATCGGCGGGCGCCTGATTTTTCTCCAGCAATACGGCCAGATTTTCGGCGTCAGGCAGTCGCCGCATTACGACGCAGTAGTCGCAGATCGTTGCGCCCTCTGGCGGATCTTCCGGAGCGCCGGATTCGGTCGGCATGCGCAGCGCGATTGTTCCGTCAGGCTCGATAACCAGGGCGCCGACTCCCAGATATACGTCGGGCGCGAGCCGCCGATTTAGCTCCACTTCCCGTGCGCAATAACGTTGGCGACTTTCCAGCGAAACAAAATCCAAAAACCCGAAATCGACCGGCTTTTTGAACTTATAGACGCGCTCGCCGGCCAGGTAGACTCGCGAGATGTGGGTTTCGCGCAACTCGACTGCGGATACGTCGCCGGCGTAAAGAGCCGGATCCAGCAAGGCGGCGAGGATGTCCGACGATCGGGATTCCATGGGCGGCGGCCGGGCGGCGATTCAGCGCGGCGATCGCGGAGCGAAAGCCAGAACCGCACGGCAAAAGCGATCGCGGTCCGACTCGGCCAGCGCGACCAGCGGAATTTTGAATTTTTGACCGGATAGGTCCGTAATGACGGCCGCGTTTTGCGCGTCAATTTCGACGGATCGGATTTCGCTTTGCAGATAGCTGCGCCGATTAAACGGGCCCGTGGAAATTTGCAGGCGGCCGTTTTCTATGCGCGCTATTTCTCCGCCGCGACTCCACAGCCAGGCGACGCTGGCGGCGAGGGCCAGGAGCGCGAACGCAGCCGAAGCGGGTCTGGCTTCATAATAGTAGAGCGCTCCGCTCAGGGTTCCGAGCACGACAGTGGCGCCCAGAAAAAATCCATAAAAGCTGCGATTGCGCACAAAGCGTTCGGTCGTATCGGGATTCATGAGGTTTTCCTCCGCGCCGCTCGCGGCGTTGCAACGTTTACGGCCGCGGCGCAGGCTGTGTTGAGCGGACAGTCGGTGCAATGCGGACGCGCGGGTCGGCAGACCAGCGCGGCCAGATCGAGCAGTGCGAGATTGAGTTCGTTGGCTTTCGGGTGATTCACAAATTCTTGCGCAGATGCGACAATGCCGCGATCCCGTCGGCTTTCTGCGTGCAGCCGCGTTCCAGTCAGCCGGGCGAAGATGCGCGCGACGTTTACGTCAACGGCGGCTTCGCGCGCGCCAAACCAACGATTGCGTAAAATGGCGCGGCTGTAGGGACCCACGCCGGGTATTTCCGTCAACTCATCGTCCGGCTGGGGACCGCGGGCGCCGTAGTGATCGCAAACGTAGCCGATGGTCTCGCGCAATTGACGGATGCGCCAGTCCAATCCCAGCGGATACAGGACCGCCGCCAGTTCTTCCGGCGGGGCGGCGAGGGCCGAGCGCGGCGTGCGGTAGCGTTTGGTGAAGTCGCGATACACGGCGAGCGCCTGGTCGGCCCGAGTGCGGCGCAGCATCATCTCCGCCATCAGCGCGTGAAACCAGTTGCCGCTGCGCCGCCAGGGATAGCGGCGCTGATTTTTCTGGAACCAATACAGCAGGCGCCGGCGCAGGGCGGGCCAGGGAAGGGCGGCGGACATAGGCGCAGTCGCAACCGCTATGCGCCGACCGGCGTCAGCTATAAAGTAGTTTTCGCGACACGCTCCGGCAGCTCACGCGATTTTGCGCGAGCGCCGCCGGCGCGTTTCGGCGGAGCCTGAGGCGCGGGCGCGCGCCGCGGCCGCCGGCGCAGCCTGAGGCTTGAGATCGGCGCGGCTGAGGGCCGCAAGCATGGCGGCCGCAACCGCGCGCACTACCGGCACGGCGACGGAATTGCCAAACTGCTTGTAGGCCTGAGTGTCCGAGACCACAATGCGATACTCGTCCGGAAAACCCATTAAGCGTGCGCATTCGCGCGGAGTGAGTCGGCGCGGGTTGCCGGTTTTTTGCGGAATAAGAATCTCCGAGCCGTCTTTGTAATAGCGCGCGGAAAGCGTGCGTGCGATGCCGGTCGGCTCGGCGAGCCCAAAGCCGAAGCCGTGCCCCGCCGCGCGGTGTTTTTCTTTGTATTCCTGTAAATAGTTCCAGAGCCGATCGGACAGGCGATACCGTTCGTCCACGTGCGATTCGAGAATGTCCGACAGACGCGGCGGGCGCTCGCTGGCGAGTTCGGGGAAACGGAACTCCGTGGCCGGTGCGCGATCGCGAAAGCCGACCAGAAAAATGCGCTCCCGATTTTGCGGCAACACGCTCGAAGCGTTCAGAATGCGATGACTCAGGTGATAACCCAATTCATCCGCCAGGCAGCGGCGAATGACTTCGAAAGTGCGACCGCCGTCATGATAAACAAGATTCTTTACGTTTTCCAGTATGAAGGCCCGCGGTTTGCGGTCGCGAATAATGCGCGCGACTTCAAAAAACAGCGTACCCTGGGTCTCGTCGAGAAAGCCGTGCGCCCGCCCGAGGGCGTTTTTCTTGCTGACGCCCGCGATGCTGAAGGCCTGGCAGGGAAAGCCCGCGGTCAGCACGTCAAACTCGGGCAAATCGGCCGCGGCGATGGCGCGAATGTCGCCGGCCGGTTCGTCGCCAAAGTTCGCCAGGTACGTTCGCTGTGCAAAGCGATCCCATTCGCTGGAAAATGCGCAGTGCATTCCCAGGGATTCCAGGGCAAGGCGGAAACCGCCAATGCCGGCAAAGAGGTCAATAAAACGCAGTCGAGCAGCCACTGTGTTATAATTTTCGGCGGCCGGACGCAGGCGGCCGCGGGGAATTTTTGGCGCCGGGCCCTGAAGGCGGGCGGTTTTTAGGGGCGTGGTTTGCATGCGGGCAGACTACCACGGGGGTGAGACAGGCTGGCGGGAGGCCGGGGGAGCAGGGCCTTGCGGTTACCGGAGTGTTGGGCCGAATCCGCTTCGACGCGACAATTAGTCCGGCAAGGCTCCCGGGCGCGACGGTTACTCTGGCAGGTCGCAGCAGGATTCTGCGACCGGGAGAAACTGAAATGATTGTACGCATGAAGCGGGCCGGAGGATGGCTCGGGTTTTTGATCTGCATCAGTTGCGGCGGAACGGAATCGGCCAACGCGGATTGGGCGGTTGCGCTGGCGCTTCAAAGCGCAGCTGCCGCGCCCGATTATTCGACCGCGCATCACAATGTCGAGCCGCCGGAATTTCTGCGGATCTTTGTCCCGCGCGATAGCGAAGGGGTCGCAAAGCCGCACAATGGGAACTGGGGCGGCATCGCCGGCGCGGACGCCTATTGTAATTTGAGTCATGCATCGAAACCGATCGATCCGGTCGGATCGTTCAAAGCTCTCCTGGTGGACGGATTCTACCGGGTCGCGACGACGGAGCCGGTGGTATACAGCGGCGATGTCGCCGTGGGGCGTAACGACTGGCCGCTCCTGGCGGAGCAGTATTACAAAGACATGGATGGCAATGTCATCGGGAAGACCGACGATCAGGCTTTCTTTGGCACGTACCTGGAGGACGACATTCATGCCGCGCATCCGTTCAAACGCGCCGAGGCGTGGACCGGGTTAAACAATGATTGGACTCTGAACAAACAGATGCATTGTGAAGGTTGGACTTCTGACGAATCTGGATACGGACAGATGGGCGATTCGTACAGCACAGTCGGTGCATTTCACTGGGGTCACCGCCTGTGCGAACGGGATCATTCGGAGTATCCGGGAGGTTATCTGCTTCCGTTTTCGCTCTACTGCGTCGAGCAGCCGGCGGAGCTCTTGTTTCAACCGCCGGAATGGAATATCGTACTGAACGAATACGTGCTCTGGATTCCGCCCTGCGATATAACGCCGGCCGGTCGATCCCTTGTAGTACACACGTCAGCGCCGCCGGGGGCGACGATCCACATTTCCGGCGCTCGTGATGGAATGGACCTGCTGGAACGCACGCGCATGGGCCGCGAGATTGCGCCGCCGAACGGCGCCTGTGCAATCGGCGATTTGCACATGACTCCGCGGCAGGGCGAGGCGGTTGTGCAAAATCAGCAGCTGGTTTACAGGAGTGCGTCGCACGCAAGCGGCGCGGATCACCTGGCTTACACGACCGTCGGCGACGGGAGCGGCCCCGGCTGCACGGTTGAATTGACCGTTTATTTCACGCGTTGAACGCTAGCCCGGATTATTTACGAAGCTCCCGCCATGCTGCGGCGACGCGCAACGCCGGCCTCTTCGCACGAACCTCCATGTCCGAGCGAAGAGGCTCTTCGGCATCCTTGCCTTCGTCGCGGCGCTGCGCGCCGCCGCAGCACACACTGCTTCTTGAACAAAGCCGGCACGCGGCACGAAAATGAGCAAAAACCGCCTCCGGAGGCGGTTTTTCTTGATATTCCCTCAATTTCGTGAATAATCCGGGCTAGATATCCTGGCGCGAACGAATGCTGCGGGCCAGCGCCCCGCGATCGGCGTACTCGATGGAGGCGCCGGTCGGGATGCCGTGCGAGATGCGAGTGATGCGGATCGGCTTGTTGCGGAGACGGTCGCGAATGTAGTGCGCGGTGGCGTCGCCTTCAAGCGTGGGATTTGTTGCGATAAAGAGTTCCGCGGGGCCGGCCTCCTGCAGTCGGGCGAACAGTTCGCCCAGACGCAGATCGTCCGGTCCAACGCCGTCCAGCGGCGACAGGGCGCCCAGCAGCACGTGATAGAGACCGCGAAACTCGGCGGTTTTCTCAATGGCGAAAATGTCGCCCGGTTCTTCGACAACGCAGAGCGAGTTCTGATCGCGAGCCGGGTCGGAGCATATCTCGCACAGATCGCCTTCCGCCAGTCCGCCGCATTGCCGACAGAAACGCACGCGCTCGCGTAATTCGCGAATCGCGTCGGCCAGATCCGTCGAACGCTCCGGGTCGGCCTTCAGCAGATGAAAAGCGATGCGTAAGGCGCTGCGCTCGCCCACGCCGGGCAAGGTCGTCAGCAGTCGCACCAGATTGTCGAGGGCGGGAAACATGGACGCTCCGGCTGCAAGTTGCTTCAAAGCGTCTGCGACGGCAATGCGTTTTTCGGCTCCGGTTGGCGCGCAGTTGTGCGGGCCGCTCAGGGACGTGCGCGCAGGCGCGCGATGTCGGCGATCAGTTCGTTTACGCTCTGCTCGCTGTTGCCATTGTAGACGCCCCGAACTCGACCGGCTTGATCCAGGAGATAAACGTTTTCGGAGTGCAAAAAATCGGCGGGGCCATGCGTCGCGCTGGTGCGCGTGTCCGCCTGAAAGACGTCACGGGCCAGGGCGTAAATCGCCGTGCGGTCGCCGGTCAGGAGGCGCCAGCGCTCATCCGGCAGGTTGAATTTGCGTGCGAAGCGCAAGAGCGTGTCGGGGGTATCGAGATCCGGAGTGACGGAGAAAGAAATCAGACCGACTTCCGGCGCGGCGGCGTAGGCGGCGGCGACTTTTTTCAGGCGACTGGTGACCAGCGGACAGATGCCGCTGCAGTGGGTGAAGAAAAATGACGCCACCGTGATGCGGCCGTTCAGATGCGCTTGCGTTACGACGTTTTCGTTTTGATCGCGGCAGGAAAACGCTACGACCCGCAGCGCGTCGCGCTGCACTTGCGCCGCGTCTTCGCTCCAGAAGGGGTCCAGGTTCGCGCCGCGAAAGTACGGCGGACTGGCCTCGTCGGCAACGGCGAATTCTTGATCCAGGGATTCAAGTTCCGCAAGCGCGGCGCTTTCGTGATCCGACTTGCAGCCGATCAACAGCGACAGCCCGACCAGACAGCTGAGTCCAGCGCCCCTCAGGCCGCTGCGCCGCGCGGCTTTACAGGTCAGCACGCGTCGGCGCTCCCTTGTAGTCGATAGTCCTGCCGGCGGCGTCGCCGCGCACCGGATCGCAGAGCTTTCCGCCGGCCAGCCCGATCTTGCGTTCAGGAGTGTAGACGTAGTTTGCGTAGATTTTGCCATCGGCGCGCCAGATGCGCGCGCCCAGTTCTGCGCCGTGACGATAGCGGGCGTAGCGCGCGATGCGGCCGCCGGGATGCCATTCCACAAAGCGACCGTGATGCCGATCGGATTCAAACTCATAGAGAAAGCGCAGTCGTCCGTCAGGAAACCAGCCGCGGTGCACGCCGACCTTGCCGCCCGCGCGGAAGCTGCGTTCGCTGGCCAGCGCGCCGTCCGCGTAAAATTCCCGACGCATTCCGTCCAGTATTCCGGAGTCGTATTCCGACTCGCTGCGTACGCCGCTGACGACGTCCAATTCTATCAGCACGCCCGAAAATGGCGTTCCGCGATAGAGCACCGCGCCGTTCGAGCGGGTAATATCCGGGTCAAAGGCCGGCACTCTGGGCCGCGCGCAATTGACGAGCGCCGGCAAACACGCGAGGGCCAGCGCGCAGCCGATGAACGCCCGCCGCGCGCGCCGCGGCCGGTGCGCAGACGCTTGCGAGGGTTTGACCTTGTTTTTCAGCGCAGGACTCACGGATTATTGAGTAAGGTTGCCCGGAGTGCCGCGATAGACTTCCATTATATACGGATCCGCATCGGTCACGTGATAGTGATAAATGCCGGACGGGAAAAGCGTCGTGGCATGGGTGTGGCCATGGGCTGCGTCGAGGCCCGTGGCCAGGGCGCCGCTTTCTTCGCGTTTGCCGTAGATCGGAAAGCCATCGCGCATGATTCCGACCAGTTTCGCGTCGTCGTTCGTGAGTTTCTTGGGCTCCGTGTGATAGTGATACTGTCCGGTGTTGGTCGGGTGGCCGGTTCCAGCGTCCATGGTCACGAGCTCTTCCGTAAGCGTATCCGGCGGCGCGGCCTGATTATTGTAAATCACGACTCCGTTGATCGCGACGCCGACCGGACCGAGGCCGCTGGCCGTCGTGCCGCCGTTTGCGGTCGGCGTCAGGTCGATGGTAAACACCAGGTTTTGCGACTTGATGGTATTCGGATTGGGACTGTTCCCCGAAGGCATCGCTTCAAAATACGGCGAACTGCTGCCCCAGTAATAACTACTGTAGTTGGGCAGATTCAACGTTGTGATGCTTACGTTGTCGCCGGACTTGACGGCGGTCACGCATTTGAAGTTGTTTTTGATCCAATCTGGCAGGGCGCTATCGATGCTCGTGGTAGTGCCAATGCACCCGCTATTACTCGCGGCCACAAGCAGGGCGGCTAACAGCGGGGTATTGTCTTCGGTGTCATCTTTACATTGGACAAATGCCAATGTTAGCGTAAGGACTACTACGGTAATCGGCTGGTAGAACTTCATAAGCAATTACCCTTATAGGCGAAGCGCAAGAGGGCAACGAAAATCTGCGCGAAAGCGCTGAAAAAAACGCCAGCGCAGGAAATGGCCGGCCGGGAGCGGCCAGACCACTGTGCTCGGTTTCTCGAACTTTCGTGTCGCCTCTCACGCCCCCGCGTGCGCACCCTGCGCCGCATCCGCCTGCGACGCCGTGCGTCGCCCCGCCGCCCGGCGCGTCGTGACTTCGTTAAACGTCTTTTCGTATTCGACGTGATTAGTTCCGCACAGGCGATCCCAGACGTTAAAGTACAGGCTGTAGTTGTAATTGCCGCGCGAATGGTGCATGTTGTGGTGCGTGCTGGTGTTCAACCATTTTGTAATCGGGTTTTTCAGCCAGCTGCGCGGATACAGTTCATAGCCGCTGTGCAGCCAGATGTTCATGATCATCGCATAGGCGATATGGATCAGGACGACGGCGTAGTGCGTCGGCACAAGCAGCGTGAAAAGATTCAGATACAGGCCTTCCAGAACGGCTTCGAGGGGATGAAAGGCGTAGGCGGTAAAAGGCGAGGGATTGCTCGACTGATGGTGCACCTTGTGGACGTGCTTGAACAAAAACTTCGAATGCACGGCGCGGTGCATCCAGTAAAACCAGGTTTCGTGCCAGACGGTGAGGATCGCGAAGCTGCCGAAGATCCACAGCCAGCCGTGTTGATCCACGTCTTTGTAAATACGGCCGATGCCCAGCTTGCTCAGGCTGATGCTCAGCACCGCAAGGCCGGTAAAGATCGCCAGGGTCGCAAAGGAATAGCGAATCTCCGACCAGATGCGCGCAGCGTCGGGCCACTTCTGCTGGATGCGAAAATGCAAATACTCGCGTTTACGCCAGACCCAGAAGATTAGGAAAATCAATCCCGCTATGGGATAATAGCGGATCGAATTCATAAAGAGCTGAAAGCCGCCGATATAGGCCAGGCAATCCAGACTCAGATCGCAGGTTAAGACTCGTTCCATGTTCAGACTCCTGTCTCTGCGCGAACCCGGTCGCGCGAACTGAGGGCAGTCTACCCTGAGCGACGCAGAGTTTCGACCGCTTGTATAAAACGGGATTCGTCCGTCGGTCCAATATTATACAGTTGGACTTGCCTTGCGGCGAAATTCGCTCGGCGAGAGGCCGGTATGCCGCTGAAAGGCGAGATTAAATGTCGATTTGGCCCCGAAGCCCACATCGTAGGCGATTGAGAGTATGCTGCGGGCGGGATCGCTCTGGAGCAGCTCGCAGGCGCGCTGGATGCGAAATCCATTCACGTAGGCGGCGAAGTTGGCGCCCAGGCGCGCGTTAAAGTATTCCGAGAGTTGATGGGGCGTCAGTTCGAGCCGGGCGGCCAGGCTTTCCAGACTCAGATCTTCCTCCGTAAACAGTTCTTCGTCGATCATCAGGCGTTCGATGCGCAGCTTGAGTTCGTCCAGGTCCAGGCCTTTCAGCCGCGAATATTCGTAACGCGCCTTGCTGACCTCCGCGCTTAACTGTTCAAAGAAGCGCGGATAGCGCCGACCCAGTATGTGAAATGCGGGGATTAACAGCGCCGTGACAATCACGCCATAGCGCATGAGATCCAGGCGGGCGGTAAAAAGCGTGATGCCGGCGCCCAGGCAGATTACCAGCGCCGATGCGACAAATCCGACGAATACGCGCACGCTCGGTTCCCGGCGCAGGCTGGCGGCGGTAAGCGAACGGCGCACGGCGAAAAGCGCCGCGCCGAACTGGGCGGCCTGCCATATCAGGCCCGCGCCAAAAAGGATCGCCGGCAGGGTTTCCGCCGGCGTAGCGCGCCCGGTTTGCAGCGCTTTCATTGTAGCCAGTTTGGCTTCGCCGCTCTGGAAAAAAAAAGGCGCCTGAAGCAGCATGGCCAGCGCGAAGGGCAAAAAATCAAACCAGCGCAGACGCGGCGTCACATCGGCGCCGCCGGTTTGCGCATGCAGCGCGCTTTGAAAAAACCTGCGCGTAAGCGGGGTCAACAGAAACATCAAAGGTCCGTTGAGGAACATGATGTGCGGGAACAAAGCCAGCGCGCCGCTGAAGGCGGCCCAGCCATGAAACAATAGCAGCGCGAGCAAGAGATAAATCGTCGTCAGCAGGCGCCGATTGGCGGCTCGGTCCCGGGCCCACCATTCGCCGAGGCCGAGGCTGAGCGCCATCAGGGACGCGCCGAGGGCTATGTGAATCACGACGTGAGTCTGTTGCGCGGCCGCCCGAAGTCACGCGAAAAACGTCCGCCGGGCTGCGGCCGGAGTCGCGCGGTTCAACCGACGCGCGCCGCGATGAATCCCGCGACGGCGGCGAGCGCGGTGCAGACGGCGGGAACCGGGAAAAAGTACGCTAAACTGATAACGCTGAGCGCCGCAACGCCTGCGCTCGTGAGCGCAAGCAGGCGCCGGCCGGGTCCGGCCAGTCCGCCGGGCAATGCGAAAATCAGAAAACTGATTGCGGATATCAATAAATATAAGCTGACTGTGAGATTCGTTCCCAGGAAAATTGCAGCGTAACTCTGCGCTGATCCGACCGGCATGGGCACGAGCGTTTGCGCCATTACGTTGGCTGCATTGGCGACGGCCGTTTGTTCCGCCGGAATCTCCATAAAAGTTCCCATGGTGTGACCCAGGAACGTAATAAACAGCAGTGCGCCGCCAATTCGCAAGTAAAGAGGACCGTTTCGCATTCCGCCAGGTCGGGCGGCGCACGCGGACCGGTCAAGCGTTTGACCGATCCGTCAAGGCGCCGCACGGCGACTTCAGGGCGGCGCTTCTTCCACGCCCGCAACTCCATCCGCCGGATAGAAGATGCGCAGGTTATCGAAGCGGTGCGGCGGCGTCGCGTCGAAGCCGGTCGAACTCAACAGATCCGCATAGTGACTTTCGAAAAAGCGAACATGCGTGATCGGCGCGAGGGCGGGCGCGATAAACTCGACGCCGTTCATGTGCAGAGTCTGATTGAGCCAGACGTCATACTTGCGCTCCGTCGGCCGGACGTCCAGACGCAGTCGCAGCCAGGCGTCTTCGCCCATTACGGGATCCCAGTTCCACGGATTGTGGGAAAAGCCGGGCGCGTTATTGATGCGCTCAAAATTCGGATTGGCGTGATTGTTCAGCCGCGGCTGCAGAGCGAAATATTCGCAGTCCGGGTTCGACGATCCGGGGCAACCGTGATCGGTCGGGTCCAGGTTTGGATCGGGCGTCGCGCCTTCGCCTTCGCCCAGGAGCAGATTCACAGCGATCCATTGATCGACTTCGCCGGTTTTGCCGCCGTACAGCGCGCGGTGATCACTGGAGGCGAAATCCCCCAGGCTGAAACCAACATGCCAGTCGTTGTCGCGCGCCCAGCCGACCGCCGACGGAGCGGAATATTTGTCGCGGTGCTCCGGAACGAACCAGTCAAATTCCGCCCGAAAGTTCGCCGTCATCGGCGTCGCTGAAATTTGCCGTGCAGCGCCAGTTTCGAGTATATGCGCCGTTCCGGAAAACACATTGTAAGCGCCGCCGCGGATGGCCAATCGGCCGCCGTCCAGCAGCGTGTCCGCTGCGAGACCCGTCGTATTCTGCAGCCACTCCAGCCAGGTGAGACCCGGATCGGAGCTGTCGACTCGATTAAAGTAGTCCGCGAAATAATAAACGACCGTCTCGTCGCCCGGGGCCGCGCCGGCCGCGGCATTTTTGTAATATATGTAATACGAACCATCTGAATCTTCCGGGCACGCGTTTGCTGGCAGGCTCGATTGCAGTCGGAAGTCTACGCGTGTCGCAGTTCCCCAGTTCTGCAGGGTCCGATCCAGTTCGCGCAGAGCGCCGGCCGAGGGTTGCCAGGTCACGCGCAAATCTGCGCCGCTCGCCTCAAAACGGGCCGCGTCGGAGGTGTCCAACGCGACCGACGCCGTATGGTCGACTGTGTAGGCATCGTGTGCGCAATTAAAAGTGATTTTGCGCCGATAGCCGTACGCGGAATCCCACCAGGCGTTCTTGACATTATCCGTCACGTTCACCTGCACGTCGGCATCCGTCGCGTGGCCGATGGCGTGAAAAGCGGGATCGCCTGCGCTGGTTAAAGTATGTTCGAGAGTGATCACATGCCCGCCTTCGACAAGCGCGTCGCCGAGCGCTTGCACGCTGACCGTCTGCGCCGTGTTCCAGTTGGCGCTCGTAAAGACCAGGCTGCGCGGGCTCGCGACGGACCCATTTACCGAAACCTGGGCGCCGTCAAAGGCGATCGACACTGTAACGTCGCCGGTCGGCGGCGCAGCGAGTTTAATGGTATACGCGTCGGCTGAGCCCGAAGCCTCGGTAACGTCCGTTGAGCCGTCGCTCTGACTGATAATCAATCCGGCGCTGTCATTGTCCGTCAACGCCGCTGTCAGCGTGACCGCCGGCGCAGCATTGTATCCGCCGCCGCTGGCCGTGTGAATCAAGCTGGTCGTATGAGCTCCTTCGACGTCCGAATCATTGACCGCCGAGACGCTCACTGTTGAGGCCGTGTTCCAGTCGGCCGCAGCAATCGTAAAAGCATAGGGCGACACGGCGCCGCTCGGGCCGGAGGGACCGTTTAATCTGACCTGGGCCGGATCAAACGCGACGCTGATCGTCACCGCCCCGGCGGGCGCCGACGCAAGGCGCAACGTGTAAGCGTCGACGCTGCCATCTTCGCCCGCAGCGGTGCCGCCGCCGCTCTCGCTCAGCGCGATGCCTGCGGAATCGTTGTCGGTAATTGCGGCCGACAGATCGGCGACGCTTACTCCCGCGTAATCCCCGCCTGAGAAGGCGTGTGAAATCGTGGCGCTGTGCGCGCCTTCGAGGGCGTCGTCGTCCACGGCCGCGACGGCGGCAGTTTGCGCGGTATTCCAGTTGGCCGGTGTAAACGTGAACACGACCGGCGCATTGGCGCCGTTAATCTGAATTTGCGGAGAAAACGAAAGCGTAACGGCAACGGCGCTCGAAGGTTCGCTGTTCAGGCGAATCGAGTACGAGCCGCTTGCGCCGCCTTCCGTCGTCGACACGCCGCCGACCGGGACCGTCAGGGTCGCGCCCTTGACGTCGTTGTCATTAATCGCCACTCCAATTGACTTAGTATCGCTGAGGTCGGGGCTGCTTATATTTATCGCAGTCGTATGCACTCCTTCATCCAGCGCATCATCGGTCGCCGCGATAGTAAGCGTACGCGGCGTATTCCAGTTGCTTGAGTCAAAAACTAGGCTGACGGGGGACGACGACGTTCCGTTAATTCGCAACTGATCGGCGTCAAAGGCGGCTTCGATTGTCACTGCCGCGCCCGGATCGCGCGTAAGCCGCACGGCGATGGAGGCCGTCGACCCGCCCTCCGATACGGCGGCCGATGTGGCCGTCAGTGCGACGGTCGGCGGGCCGTCGTTGTCGTACACCTGCGCCGTGACACGCGGGCCGGTTGCGACGGCGGACGCCGCCCCATGCGCGGCTGCGGCGATCTCGACTGTGGCGTCGCCGTCGATTTGCGCGTTGTCGACCGCGCTGACGGCGATGGTCTGCGGATTCAGATAGCAACGCGCCGAGGGGCACTCGTTGTCAAACGCCAGCGTGGCCGTGGGCGCTCCGTTCAGAAGAATTCGGGAGCTGTCCGTCGAAACCGTCAGCGTGATTACGCCCGCCGGGGCGGCGGCGAGACTATAGGCGATGTCGTCGTTGGCCGACCCCTCGATAACCGCCGTTGAACCCCCGCTCTGATGCAATACGATATTGTTTTCGATTTCAAAGGCCGCGCCGCCGGAGAAGGGAAATAACAGGGCCAGCAGCGATTCAACGCCGGCATAACGCGTGCAGGCGGAAAGCGAAGCTGTAATCCAGAGAAGCGAAAGGAATCGGGCGAGTGTCGTGGTTTGCATGCAGCCTCCGCAGCGCGAGCGCGTCAGTATAGAGGCCGATCCCGGTTCGCGCATTCAGTTTGTAACGAGGCGGGCTCCGTCCGGCGCCATCCGGGTTTTTGGGGCGCCTGTCGGACCGAATTTAACTGGCCCGGGCGCAGTTCGCCGATCTTGTGCGGCCGACGCGGCTCGAGTCCGTGCGGCGAATTTCAACACGGCGCTGCGCGGCGGACTGAGTCAGCGCCCGATTACTTTCGTCTAAAAGCCTGTATGAAGCCTCTTTTCGCGCCGCTAACGGCCGCGGCGCTCTCGCTTGTTCTGACGGCGCACTGCTCGACGGCGGACGACTTGCGCAGCGCCCCGCCGCAACTCTCAAACTTGAGGATCGTCGATGACGCGACCTTGCGCGCCGCCGCTCCGCAGCTGTCGAATCTCGATGCGGCGGACTGGCGTCCCATTCAGTTAAACCGCATTAATCTGGGCATTTCGCGCGGGCGGCAGTGGATCCAGGTTACGATCGCAAATCCAACCGATCGGACGCAGACGGCCATTCTTGAGGCTTCGTTTCCTCCGCTGGACCGGGTGGCGCTGTACCTTCCTGATCATGGGCGATTTGCGGAGCGCTATGTCAGCGGCGACTCGCTTGCCTATAATCAACGGCCCGTCCGCGGAAGAAATCACGCCTTTCCGGTCCGCCTTGGCGCGGGCGAGTCGACTGTAGCATTGCTGGCGGTGGACAATCGCGGCAGCATGATTGTCAGTCTGCGAAGCTCGTGGGCCGAGGAATACTACGGCGATTGGGCGAGCGAGGATTGGCTGCTGTGCGCATATTTCGGCATGCTGTTGATCATGATCGTGTACAACTTCTTTTTGTACCTGACGCTGCGCGACGAATCTTATAAATATTACGTAGCGTATGGCCTCTGCATATTCGCCGGCGCCTTCGTTTCACACGGCTACGGAGACGCTTTGCTCTGGCCGGATGGCGCGCCAGTTTATACCGGCTATCTGGTTCTGGCGCCGGGTTTTGTCGGCGTCGCCTCGGTGTGCCTGTTTTTGCGCGCTTTCCTGGGGCCTTCCGCCGGTCGCCGGTTCAGGATTTTTCTCAAGGCGTTCGCCGTCGCCTCGTGCGTCTGCGCCGCTCTGCTGCTGACGCCGATTCCTTTTGCATGGATGTATGTCGCAATGACTGCGGCGTTGTTCGGCCTGGCCATCGTCATGATCGTGAGCAGTTTTTACTTCTGGATGCGGGGCGCGCCGTCGGCCAGGTATCTGTTTTTCTCGTTTTTCGCCATGGGCTCGTTTATGGGGGCATTGCAACTGTACAACGCCGGCGTACTGGAGGCGCGCTTCTGGAGTTATTCCTGGCTGTCCGGCGGCGCGTTGGAACTGGCGCTCCTGTCGCTGGCGTTGGCCGATCGAATCAATACGCTGCGCCGAGAAAAAGAACGGTCCGTCCAGGATCTTGAACAGATGAATCGCGCCTATCGCGACAGTCGGGTGCTGCTCGAAGATGCGCGGTTCCAGGCCTTGCAACATCGTATGGATCCGCATTTTCTCTTTAACGCTCTGAATACAATCCACAGCATCGCCGCGACGGACCCGGCGCGCACGGCGGATGCGGTGCTGACCCTGTCCGATCTCTATCGTTACCTGACGGGCGTCTCGATGCAGCTCCTCGCGCCTTTTTCCGCAGAATGGGATTTTCTTCATAACTATTTGAAGCTCGCCCGCATGCGCTTTGGGCTGCCCGAGACATGCGTGCAAATTCGCTTATCCGGCGATGCATCGTCGTTGCTTGTCCCGCCATTATTTGTACAGCCTGTTGTGGAAAACTGTTTCAAACACGGTCTGGTCGGCGTGCAGGGCGAAGCGTCGATTGTGATTCGCGCGCGCGTCTGGCGGGACGGGGCCGCCGTGCTGGTGCGCGATAACGGCGCGGGGCCCGGAGAATTTCAGGCGGGCGAAACGCTGCCGAATATTCGCGAGCGACTGGAATTACTCTACAAGAGCGTGCGACTGAGCGCTGCGTCCGGCGGTCGCAAGCGTCCCGGGGCGCGCGTTTTTATTGCGTTTTTTGATTTTCGCGATCGCCATCCCGGCGCTTCGCCGTCCCCCGGACCGCGCGTGTCCGCCGGGCCGCACAGTCCAGGCTGAGGCGCGGCGCGCTTTCGCCTGCGCGCGTTTCGGAAACCTGCCTGCTGCGCATCCATAATATGCGCACAGCGACCCCTTTGGTTGCCCGAGTTTCCCGGTTAATAGAATAACAGTGGCGCGCCGCGACCTGGCGCGCGATAATCCCGGCGCGTTACTCACGAATGTAATTACAACGCGAAGCGGGTCAGGTATATGTTCTTATACAATACTAACACTGCAATAAATATTATTCCTGAAGAAAATATTTTTTCGTTCAGCGCGGCATTTTCATGAGCATCCCGGGAATTCGATGGCTGGCATTGCGCCTGGTTCCCTTCAAGCGCAGCTCACTACGCACGCAGCTTGCGCTTGTGTACTCGGCGCTTGCCCTGGCCAATCTCTTATTTTTCAGCGTTGTCGTATTTGAAAATCAATCGGATATTCTGCTGCAGCTGTTTAAGCTGCAATCGGAGCGGATTACGCGCGACCTTGCCCGCGCAGCCAACCAGGCGCAGTATCCAGGGGACGCCGTCGACCGTTTCGCCGCGCTCAAGCGCGAATTCGCCGAGCGCAGCCCGCGCCAACTGGCGCTGGTCAATTCCTCCGGGTTGGCCCTGGAGGGGCTGCGCCTCGCGCCGCTGTCGCCCGGAGCCAGCGCGCGTCTGGCCAATCAAATCGCCCGTCTGCGCGCCCAGGCGGACGTATTCGCGGAGCCGTATTCGATTCATCTCAACGAATCGGATTTCAGCGTAGATTTTGTTTTTCCGCTGACTCGCCGACCGGACGAATTCATCGCCGCCACCATAGACATACATTCGATGAAAGATCGACTCGGAGCGATGTACGTCCAGATCGGCGTGGCGGCGGCGTGGGTGGTGTTGTTTCATATCGCCTTCGCCATCTATGTTTTTCGGGTCATATTGAGGCGCGTGGATTCGTTGCGTGCAACTTCGGCGCTGATTGAAGCCGGTGATTTAGGCGCCAGCGTCGCGTGGACGAGACCGGTCGGCGACGAGCTGAACGCTCTCGGCAACTCGTTTAACAGCATGGCCGTCGCTCTGCGAGAAAAGGTCGGCACAATCAGTCGGCAGAAGGAGGCGATGGAGAAGGAGCTGGCGATCGGACAAATGGTTCAGCAGTTGATTGTCAACAACTCCGCCGATATTGCGCACTTTGGTCCGTTTATAGAATATCAGCCGCTGCGCATGGTCAGCGGGGACGTTTACAAATTTTATGAACTGAAGCGCGAAGGCGCAATGGGCGTATTTTTCGGCGACGCGTCCGGTCACGGAGTTTCCGCCGCGCTGATTACATCGCTGGTTATAAATCACCTCGATCGGATCGTGCGAGAGGATGTGAATCCGCAGGTCGTAATCAGCAAGCTCAATGAGGCGCTGGCGGCGAAACTGGATGGAAGCCAGTATACGACCGGCTGCTTTCTCCTGTTTCACTATGCGCGCAAGATGGCGTATTTCTGCAACGCCGGCCATCTGCCGCCGCTGTTTATTCGCCCGGGCAATCGAAAATACGTCGAAGCCGAGGCCAGCGGGCCGCCGGTCGGGATCATGTCGGGCTTTCCGTTCCGTCTCCAGGCCGTGCAGGTCGCATCCGGGGATTTGATCGTAATCTATTCGGACGGCTTGAGCGAGGCGATGGATCGCAATAACGAGCTCTATACTGCGGAGCGAATGACCGCGCTCATTCTCGAGAACTGCGAGCGCGATCCGGAAGAAATCGGCCGCATCGTTCTTGCGGATGTGCGGTCTTTTTGCAGCGAGTTTCACGACGATCTCTCGTTGATCATACTGCGGGCGCCCTGAATGAGTCGCGCAATAACAATCGGCGTGATGATCGGCTGCCTGGCGCTTTTCGCCTGGATGGCGGACTCCATTGTCGCTTTGCGCACTGCCGAAATTTCCGAGCAAATTCAACGCGACCGAATTTTGAACTACGAGCTTTCCTCGCGCCTGATTCGCCTGCGGTTCAAAGAGCTGTCTTCGACTGAATCGGAATTTAAGACGGAGCTGGACCGCAACGTTCTCGAGTCCTTTGTTATGCAGGAACGCGCATCGGCTGAGCGACCGACCGAATTGCGGCTGGAGGCCGCCATGCTGGCGATTAATCTGGTGCGCGCGATTTCATTCAAGGCGCCGCTCAATTTAGCTTCGGATCGAACTGCGTTGTTGCAGGTCAAAGTCGCCTTTCTGCTTCAGCGGCAAAGACGTTTTCGCGCCGCGATTGCAGCGTATGAAGATTTGCTCAAGAACGAGGATCAGTTGAGCGATGACCTGCGCGCCTTTGCCGAGCTGCATCTGGGTTATTGTCAGGCGGTCGTCGGGAATCGCGAAGTTGCGCAGTCTTTGCTGAACGGCGTGGCGGAGGAATTCGCCGGCACCCATTTTGGCGACGCCGCCGCTGCATTGTTGAACATGCGCGCGGGCGCGGCCCTGCCGGACGCGCATCGTTCGCCGGTAGAGCTGGCGCGCGCCGGACAGTGCGCCGCCGCTCTGAACGCCTTTCGCGCGAGCCCGCCCGCCGCCGACCTGGATCGCTACTACTTTCACGTATGCCAGGAACGCAGCGGCGCCGTGGATGAAGCGGTGGACGGCTTTCGCTCGTTGGTTGAAGGCGCGGCGCCGGACGAAGTCAAGCGTAAGGCGAACCGTCGCTTGATGATGATCGGCGAATTCTACGGAGGGGGCGTTCAACTGCGCGAATACGGCGTCGAGCGCGCCCGCGAATTGGGCGACGATGCCGCGGCCGGGCAACTGAAGCGCGCGGCCGAAATCCGATCCAGAGACGAGTTGTTGGCGGAACTTAAAGAATTTGAGTCGGCGGCGCCAGGCGAAGCGCATGCATTGCTGGCCAATCTGCGGACCGCCGGGGTCGCCGGCCAGGCGACGCGCGATAAGGAACTGGAGGCCGCGCGGGAGCGGCGACGCGCAGAGCGCAGCGCTGCGGCGGCGTCGCCGACGGTCTTTCTGGCCCTGCGAACGCGCGGCGGCCGGGAAATCCGCGGGCAGTGCGCAGTTTTCAACGGCGACGTCGTGTTGGTGCAGTCCGGACCTTTGCGTTTGTCCATTCCGGCGGCGGAAGCGCGTCGCTTTGCCGTCGAGGGCGGTCGCCGCTCTCTGGAGTTGCGGTTTCACGCCGGTCCAGCGCTGCATGCGCAGCGCATTGAAGTTATCGATGGCGGCGCGGCGCTGTCGACCGGCGCGCGGACCATCGAGCGCAGCGCCGTGAAAGAGATTTGTATCGTTCACGGATGAAACGGAGGCGGGAGCCGCACCATGGAAAAGAAATCATCGCTGAAAATTTTAAAAGCGGCCTTCCTGGGCGCAATTCTCGCAATCGGCGGCGCGCTCAATGCGGACCGGATCATCCTCCGGGACGGATCGGAACTGGACGGCGAATACATCGATCAGAACTCCGAAGGCGTTTCGTTTCGCACGCGGGACGGCCGTACGCGTCGCGTCGCCGCCGACTCGATTGCGGAGTTGCAGCTGGGCGTTTCGGGTCTGGAATTCTGTTATCGCCTGGTTGGCGAAGCGGAGACCTTGCGCTGCGATGTGCGCCTGTCAAACTGGAGCGAGACGCATGCTGAATTAGTGCAGAGCGATGGTCGCACGGACATGCGCTACGTTCCCGTCAGTCAGTTTGCATTCGTAGAGATTCGCGCCGGCGCCTCTCAGAACATTGTCGATTTTGTGCGCAGCCTGCGCGGTTCCGGCGAGGTGAAATTGCGCAATCGCGTTCAGGTGCGCGGCGAGATCGAATTGCGTTCGAACGTCTTTTATATTACAACGTCCGACGGGCGGCAGATGCGCCTCGCGGGCGCAGCGCTGGCGCGCATCGCATTTGAGCCGCGGACCGCAGCGGGCGGATTGTCAGCCGGCGGTGCGGGGCGTCCCGGCGCGTTTCAACTTGATTCGTCGGAGCCGCTCGGCAAGGCGCACCCGGCAGCGCCGGACGCGGCTGAGACGGACCCGAGCGCAGCGCCGAGCGATTTTGAATGGCTGGATCTTTTTCCAGGCTGGCGGCAGCGCCGTCAGGGCGAGCGTCTTTACGGCGGCGGACTGTCGGCGGCGTTCGGCTTTTCCGTCGCTTACTCGGCGTACAGTCTGCAGGCTGCGCGGCAGGCCAGCGCCGTCGGCGCAGCGGATCCCACGGTGATTTTGTTCTATAATACCGGTCCGCGCGGAGTTTATAATCGGCATCTGATGGCGATGCGCGCCTCGGGTGTTCTGGCCGCGGCCCTCTTCGCCTGGAATCTGGGCGAGATCCTGGTCTGGGACGCGGGACCGAGCGCAGGCGAAAACGTCTCGGCCGCCCGGCTGCACTTGCATTTTTTTCCGGCTGACTCCCCGCGGGGCCCTGCTCATTCCGGGGAGGTCCGGTACGGCGCGAGCTTGTCCTTGCATTTTTGAGGCCCGGGCATTCACGTCGACCGGGAGGCGAAAGTTCAACCGTGTACGCCGCATCCGTTTCTGCGAAAGCGCCCGTCCCGAACCTATCAGCGGGCGAACCACTGCGTCTGTTCCTGGTTGAGGACGAGACTCCTTCGGTGCAGGTGATTGAGCATTACTGCAACGCTCTGGGCGGCATGCGCGTCGCCGCCGTCGCCCGCAGCGGAGAAGAAGCGCGTCGCCTCTATCAGCCCGGGAAGTTTGACGTGGCGCTGTTGGACATTAACCTGCCGGACCAGAGCGGCATTGATATTGCTCGTTGGATCGGCGACTCGGCGCCGGTAATTTTCGTAACCGCTTTTGATTCGCACGCCGTGCGGGCCTTTGAAACCGGCGCGCGCGACTATTTGCTCAAACCTTTCCCGCAGGCTCGTTTTGCACAGGCTATCCAGCGTGCGCGCGCCAGCCTGCTTTCCGGCGCGACCCCGGCCGTCGAGGCGAACGGGCTTTTGGTGCGCCATGCGGACAATTTATTCTACGTCAAACATTCCAGCATCCTGTACATTCGGTCGCAGGGCAAGCGCTCCACAATTCACATGCACGACGGCGCTATTGAGACGGCGCAATTGCTGGCGGCGCTGCAGGGCCGTCTGCCTGGAAAGAACTTCTTTCGCGTTCACAAACAATTTGTAGTGAACGTTGAGTACATTCGGCGCATGCAGCACATCGCAAAGGGAGACTATGTCTTATATTTGCGCGATCCCGATGAAACGCCCGTGCCCCTGAGTCGTATGTATGCCGCTCAGCTCAAACAACGACTCGGATTCGAGCAACGCTGAAGGTCGCGGAATCCGCAAGGCCGCCGTCTGGAAGGGGACCCTCTGGCTGGTCTCCAGCGCGACGTTGCTTGCCGTCTGCTCGCCGCAGGAGCCAGTGTACCGCGTTCGCGCTCGCGACGGGCGCATCGATCTGCGTAACTTCGATTTCAGCGCCGGCGCCGCCGAACTGCGCGGCGAGTGGCGCTTTGTCCGGAATGGCCTGCTGGCGCCGGAGGAGTTTTCGGCGCAGCGCGAAGTAGAAATGCGCTTCGTTCCCGATCGCTGGGCGCATGATTTCAGCGCCGGCGCCGACTATACCGGCGTCGCCACGTATCAGCTCAAAGTCGAACTGCCCCCTGGCGAGGAATTGTGGGCGCTCCAGGTGAATGACCTTAACACCGCGGCGCGCGTTTTTGTCGGTTCACGCGAGTTATTGAGCATCGGAACGCCCGGTCCCGCCGCAAATTCCGTTACGCCCAGAATTCTTCCACAGGTCCGATTCTTCGCCGCTCGCGGCGGCGCAATCGCCCTTACCGTGCAGATTTCAAATTTTCATAATAAACACGCCGGATTTTTTGCGCCAATTCGCATCGGTCGGCCTGACCTGGTTCAGCGCGAGTTCGCCTTTGTCAGCTTTGTGGAAATTCTCACAGCCGGCGGCGTTCTGGCCCTCGGAATGCACCATGCGCTGCTCTTCTTACGCTGGCGCAACAATCGCGCGGCCTGGTATATTGGTTTGCTGGCGCTCGCTCTGGGTTTGCGAACGCTCGTCACCGGTCATCGGACGCTGCTCCTGTTATTCCCGAAACTTCCCTGGAGTCTGACCTTTCGAGCGGAGTATTTGTGTTTTTTCGCCGCGACCGTTTTGTTTGTAGCTTTTGTCGCATCCGCCTACGAAGGTTATGGATGGCCCGCGCTCGACCGCGTCTTTTATATTCTGGCGACGCCGTTTTTGCTGGCCGGTCTGCTGGCGGATACGCTGACCTTTTCGCACCTGCTGGCGCCGTATTATGCTGTGACCGGCGCGGCCGCAGCGTATACGTTTACGATATTATTTCGCGCATGGCGGGCGCGCGAAGAAGGCGCTCTGTTGAGTCTGGCTGGACTCATCCCGCTGATCGCCTTTGCGACGCGCGACGCCTTTGTGGCGGAAGGGGCCCTGCCGCCGCCCTATCTGAGCGCCGTAGGATTTATGCTTTTTGTAAGCGTCCAGACGCTGGTTATCTCCAACCGTACGGGCCGCGCCTATGAAAAACTGGAGCGTTTGTCCCGCCGCGTGATGCGCATGCACGCGGCGCAACGGCGCAATGACCGATTGCTGGCGGAAGCCGCTTTAAAGAATCTGGAGCGAAGAACCAATCATCACTTTGTCTTTAACGCTCTGAACGCAATCCACGGATTGCTGCTGTCCAATCCCGGCCGCGCGGATGAACTTGTGCTGCGAATATCGGCGGCGTATCGCTATATGAACGATGCGGGAGGACGCGCGCTGGTTCGCTTCAGGGACGAGTGGCATCTGGCCGAAACTTATCTCGCGTTGCAGGCGATCCGCTATGAAGGTCTGTTTGAATACGCCGCCGATGTACGCTGCGCTCCAATGGACGCAGGACTGCCGCCCTTGAGCTTGCAGCCGCTGCTGGAAAATTGTTTCAAGCACGGCTTCGGGGCGCGCACGACCGGGACGAGTTTTCGCGTTTCATTGCGCGTGCGCGCCTTTCGGGACGGACTGGTTGTGCGTATTCGCGACAACGGTCGCGAGCCGGCCCAATCTACAAATCATGGACCCACGCTCACCAATATCGCCGATCGACTCAACTTCCACTACCTGCGCGTGCGTCTGGGCGTTGCGCCCTCGGGATCCGGCGGGTCGTTGTGTCGCTTGATCGCCTTCGAGCGACGCGCCGGGCCTGAATCTCAGGGATTACCGACGCCGCCAGCGGCCGCGGCCCCGCCGGATGAATTCGGGGCCAGCTGAGGCCTTCAGGCGTCGGCCCACGCGAAACCGGTCGACGCCCGCATGGCGGCGCGCATCTTTGCCGTCTGCGTCTTGCAGTACGGAAAACTTCGATGAGCAATCAAATCCATTCAACCGCAATTATCGATGCGGGCGTGCAAATCGGGACAGGGAACGTTGTCGGGCCCTATGTTGTTATGGAGCGCGGCGCCAGAATTGGCGATGGGAACGTCTTTGAGCCGGGCGTGTATGTGAAAGGTTCCGTCACCATCGGCGACGGCAATACGTTCCGACATGGCGCTTCAGTGGGCGGCGGCCCGCAGGATATTAAGTTCAGCGCAACGGACACGACCCTTTTGATTGGCAATGAGAATCACGTTGGCGAACATTCCACTCTGCATCGCGGATCAACCAGCGGCAAGACGACGATCGGCAACGGCAACTATCTCATGGGCAATGTGCACGTGGGACACGACTGCGCGCTTGGCAATCATATCATCATGGCGAACGATGCGAAGCTGGGCGGCTTTGTTTCCGTGCAGGATCGCGTGATACTTTCGGCCGCGGCTGGCGTGCATCAGCATGTGCGCATCGGCGAGATGTCGATCGTCGGAGCGATACTCCGCGTCACCCAGGACGTATTGCCGTACGCCATGGTCGGTTCCAATGACGGCCTGAACGGATTAAATCGCGTCGGGCTCAAGCGCTCCGGATGCCCCAACGAAAGCGTCGAGCTGCTTAAAGAAGCGTATCGAAAGTTCTGCAAGGGCCGCGAACCGCTGAGCGAGTTTCAGGCCTGGCTGGCGCAAACCGCGCAGCAGACCGGCGACGCGTATCTGATGCGTTGGTCCGAGTTTATTGCGCCGAAGTCCGGTCGCGGCTATCTACGGCACGGCGCGGACTGAGGGCGCGCCTGGCGCATCGGGCGTCAGTCCGTGCGTCGGCGGGCAAACTACAACACGTCCACCAGCACGAGCGTAAAATCATCTTCAAAACCGCCGTCCAGGCGCGACCAGCGGCGCAGCCGCTCCAGGCAGGCGCGACTCAGCTGATCCGGATCGGAATCGGCGTGCTCCGCGAGGAAATTGCGAAACCGATCGTCGCCGAATAACTCGTCGTGCTGATTACGGCACTCGACAATGCCGTCCGTAAACAGGGCGAGGCGGTCGCCGCTGACGAGTTCGATCAGATTGCTTTTGTATTCGCTCTCCGCGCGAATCCCGATGCCGAGCCCGGGCGAGAACAATTCGTGGAATTCGTCGCTGGATCGTCGATGCAACAAGGGCGGGGGATGGCCGGCGCTGGAATACATCAGGCTGCGCGTATCAAAGTCGTAATACGCGTAGGCCGCCGTAAGAAAGGAATGCTGCAGTCGTCCAATCAGCGCGGCGTTCATCGCCGACAACACGCGGTGCGGTTCGCTGGCAATGGCGCTCTGACCGGCGAAGGCGATCTTGACCATTGACGCGCCCAGGGCCGCCGGTATGCCGTGGCCGCACACGTCCGCCACCAATACGCCGAGACCGCGCGGAGCGCTCAGGTAATCGTAAAAATCGCCGCCGATTGCGTCCATGGGCGTGTAACTGCCCGTAATGCGCAGTCCCTGAATCGCCGGCGAACGAGCGGGCAGGGTGGCGAGTTGTATGCTGCGCGCGATTTGTAGTTCCTTTTCCAGCGCGGTGAGGCGCTCCTGTTTTTCCAGCAGGCGTCGTACAGACGAGGTCATGCGATTAAAGTTACGCGTAATATCGCCGATCTCATCGCGCGTCTTGATCGGCACGCGCACGTTAAAGTCGCCGCGGTTCACGCGCTGGATCGCGGCCAATAAGAGATCGAGGCGCGTTGCGATAAAGCGACGGTAGGCCCATGGTAAAAGCGTCATCACTCCGGCGGCGATGACAACGGTGGCGCCCAGGAGGTACAGCGTGAGCTCGTGCATGATAATGCGCGCGTCCACGTAGCGAAACCCGATGCGGTAGCGTCGATCGCCGTCGCGGTACAGATACTCTATATAATACGTAAGGGCGTTGCGCGGGTCGGCCATGCGATAGGCGAAGGGCTGCTCGCTGCGCTTTGAAAAATGCCCGGGCGTCAGAGCGAACGGGTCCGCGCCCGGCGCGGCGTACAACAGGGTTTCCGCCTCTGCGGCATTAGCCGGGCGCAGCGTGACGTACTGCACAAACTCCGGCAACTGGGCCAGACGTTCGGCGCCCGAAAACTTGCGCAGTTCATTCACCGTTACGGCGCGCAGCTGCTGAATCTCGCGGTCGAATACGCCCAGAAAGACCACGCCGACCACGACCGAAACCAGCGTCACCGCGGAGAAGGCCAGCCCCTGAATGCGATCGAGCAGGGTGGCCGTGCGCGCGCTGCTTACGAACAACAAAAAATAAACCAGCAGTCCGACGATCGAACCGGCGATGATAATGAAGTAGTACAGCGCCCAGACTTTAGGAATAAACAGGGCGACAAAGCCGATCCACGTGGCGACCAGCGAGCCCGCCGAAAGCAGCATCAGGATCAAGTGCTGGCGTCGCGCAATCGCGCCGGCGGTGCGCCGCCGTCGGATCAACAGCGTCACCGCCCAGAGATGCTGCAGCGAGCTCAAGATCGTGATGGGCGCCGCTGCGCGCGCCGCGTTATCAAAGACGTAAAGCTGCGCGGGCATGGAGAAAAAGGCCCGGTCGCCAAGGGTTGCGTACACCGCCCAGGCGAGGCCCAACAGAGTTGCGCCGGCCGTGATGCGCCAGACGCGGCGCGCCTCGCGTTGCCGGTACAGGCCGTGGAAGCGATAGAGTACCTGCAGATACAGGGGCGCCGCGACAAATGCGCTCAGGCCGCCGTACCAGGCGTAGATCGAACGCGGGTCCAGCCACGATACGCTGATGAACGATGCGAGGCTTGCGATGAGCCACATGGCCTGAAACGCAACCATCCAGATATTCACAGGGGAGTTGCGCGCGGCGCGGGCCAGCAGATAGATTAAAGCCCCGGTGAACAGGGTTGTGTTAAAGAAGCCGACGGAGTCAAATGTCAGATAAAAGTCATTCATTCTAACTGGCGCAAACTTCAATCGAAGCGGCGCAAACTTTACATCCCAAAAAGCTTGTCGAGTCCCGGTATCGGCAGGCCGCCGGCAATCGAACGCATTTCGTGCGCCACCGTGTCGCGCGCTTTTTTTGCCGCGTCGTTGACGGCCGAAACAATCAGCTCTTCCAGCATCACGCGGTCATTGGGCGTCAGCAGCGCGGGATCAATGTCGATCTTCTGCACTTCGCCTTCGCCGTTAACGGTCGCTTTCACCAGTCCCGCTCCGGCCTCGCCGGTGATTTGCATGCGCGCCAGGCGCGCTTTGATTTGTTCCATCTGGCCGCGCATGGCGCCCAGATTCTTAAACATGTCCGAAAAATCAAACTGGCTCATTCATCGGGCTCCAACGGGGGCAGTCCGGACGGATCGACGACTGTGCCCAGAAATTGTTTTTGCAGTTCGTATTCAGCCGAGTAGGGCGCGCCGCCCGCCTGCGCTGCGGAAAGTTGGTTGAGCTTCTTGAGTACGCCCGCAATCGACGGGCGGTTTAATCGTTCTCTGAGATCAATCAGCTCAATTTCCACGAGCACTCGCGCCTCGTAAGAATTGCGCAGGCGCAAGGCGAAGCTCTTGGTCAACAGTCCGTAGACGCCCTGGAAAATTTGCGTGAGCCGCGCCGGATCGACCGGACCGATTTCTTCGTGAATGCGGCGCAGCTCCGGCCCGGATACGCCAAGAAATTCGGGATCTTCGACGCCTTTGCGCAAATAGACGGCGACTCGCAAAAAGTCCAGGTATTCCCAGATAAAACGACTCAGATCGCCGCCGCTGGCGAAGGTTTCATGCACGGGAGCGAGCATGGCCTGTTCCGATTCGCGCGGATCCAGCAGCGCGCGCGTCAGCGTAAGAAAGAGTTCGAGGGATACGTGGCCGATGAGCTCTTTGACTTTGTCCGCGGAGAGCGTGGCGCCGCAATAGGTGATAGCCTGTTCCATGAACGACAGACTGTCGCGCACCGAACCGTCTCCGCGCCGGGCGATCCAGAACAGTGATTCGTCGTCGGACTGGATATTTTCGCGCTCGCAGAGTTCGCGCAGATAGTTCTGAATGATTTTCAGCGGCACCTTGCGAAAGTTAAAAACCTGGCAGCGCGAGAGAATCGTCTCCGGAATTTTGTTCAGCTCCGTGGTCGCCAGGATGAACAGCACATGCGCGGGCGGCTCTTCCAGCGTCTTGAGCAGCGCGTTAAAAGACTCCGTGGTCAGCATGTGCACTTCGTCTATGATGTACACTTTCTTCTTTGCGGACATCGGCTGAAACTTAACGTTCTCGCGCAGTTCGCGTATATGATGAATGCCGCGGTGCGAGGCCGCATCGATCTCCATCACATCCAGACTGGCGCCGCTCAGTATAGACACGCACGACTCGCACGCGTCGCAGGGTTCGCCTTCTTTGAGATTTGTGCAATTGACGCGTTTGGCCAGGATGCGCGCGATTGTTGTTTTACCCACGCCGCGCGGACCAAAAAACAGATAGGCCGAACCCAGGCGGCCGTGTTCGAGCGCGTTTTGCAAGGCGCGCACGGCCGTCTCCTGTTCGACCACTTCGTGGAATTTCTGGGGCCGGTATTTCCGCGCAAGAACGAGGTGGGTTGCGGCGGATTCCATCGGGGCAGCCTCGCCCGGGAACGCTCGAACGGTCAACGGGTTTTGAGGCCGCTGCGACGTTTGTCGGCGGCCGCCGAATGGAATTGGACTGGCGGCGAGCGCCCGGCTGCGGCGCCGTGTCTCTGAAACATCCAGGAACAACTTCGCCGCGCCGCTCGGGCCGGTTGCACAGGAGCAAGGTTTGGCCGATCTCGCCTTTTTACTCGCCGGTCTGGGAAACCCCGGCGCAAAATACGAACGTACCCGTCACAACATTGGTTTTCGCGTAATCGATCGGCTGGCCCGGGAATGGGGCGGCGCGACGCGCGAAAAAAAATGGAAGGCCGAATGGGGCCGCCTGAGCTTTACGCGTCCCAGGGGCGACGCGCTTGATTTGATTTTGTTAAAGCCGCAAAACTTCATGAACAATTCCGGCGAGTCCGTGGGGCCGGCGGCGAAGTTTTTTCAGATCCCGCCCGAGCGCTGGCTCGTATTGCACGATGAATGCGAGCTGCCTTTCGCCGAGATGCGCTTCAAACAGGGCGGCGGACACAAGGGCCATAACGGTCTGCGCGACATTATCGAGGTCGGCGGTTCGCCGGATTTTTTTCGCCTGCGTCTGGGCGTAGGGCGTCCGGAAGGCCGCAATCTGGCCGACTATTTGCTCGCGCCTTTCAGCCAGGACGAAGAGGCGCATATGGACGACTACCTGGCGCGGGCCGCAGCGCTGGTGCGGCAATGGCTGGAAGAACGCTGACCCGGAACGACCGTTCTGTTCACTAAATAATTGGATTGCCGGAAAAGCCGGGACCGGCCGCGCTTGCCCGTGCCCGCTCGCGAATCCGACTTCACCCAACGCAGAACGCTGATCTCGCTGGTCTGCTTTTACTTTAACACCTTCGCCACGCTGCTTGTGGCGAACATGTTCGTGTACACCCAGGTGATCCTGTCCCGGGCCATGACCGGCTCGGACGGCTTTACCGGTTTGGTGTTTGTCGCAAATTATTTGCCGACGCTGGTATTCGGCGTCTTTGCGGGCGCGCTCCTGGATCGCCTGTCGCGTCTCGCGGTTATCTACGTCGCCCAGTCGGTCTACATCATCACGGCCTTTACGCTTTCAGCGATACTTTACGCCGGCTGGCTCACCTTCGAAACGCGCTGGATTCTTGTCGCAATCAGCGCAGTGAACGGCGCCGCGCTCACGTTCATTATTCCGGGCCGACTCTCCTTGCTCGCCAATCTGGTCCCGGAAGGCTCGGCCGGCCGCGCCACGATTATACTCAACGTGCTGATTATTCTGGGCTTTGGCGTCGCGCCGCTGGTAACGGGCGCGTTCAAGCAGCATCTCGATTGGGCGCCCCTGATGGCGGTGATCGGCGCCTTGTATGTGCTGGCCTGGGCGGCCCTTTTTCCGGTGCGGCCGCGCGACTACGAACGGCGCGCGCCGGCCGGCGCCATTGACTCGTTTATCGAGGGCCTGCGCTTCGCGGCGTCTCAGCCGCTCGTGCGTCAGCTCTTATTATTTGAGATGATGGTCATGGCGGTAATCGGTCCGATTCAGGTGTTGATGCCGGAGTTTGCGCGCAGCACGCTGCACCTGGACGAGGCGGGGCGCGGCGCATTTCTTTCCGCGCTCGGCGGCGGTCTGTTCGCCGGCGGCGTGGCGGCGCGCGTGTTTCAGGAGCGCCAGCGTCGCGGACTGTTGATGTTAATTTGCGCCATTCTGATGGGTTTCGTCCTGAGTCTGATTGCGTTTCAACCGATCGCGTGGGTTGCAGCGCTCAAGCTGGGCTTCTGCGGCGCCTTTGGCGGCGTACTGGGCGCGCTGATTCCGGCCGCGCTGCAGGGCGCAACGCCCGACTACATGCGCGGACGCGTTATGGGTCTTTATGGCATGATATTCCAACTTCTGCCAGGCCTGGCGGGATTCGCCGCCGGGCTCGGCGCGGATGCCGCCGGAATCCTGAACATGCTGACGCTCACCGGCCTGGGTCTCACGGCGCTTGGCCTTGCGGGCCTCTTTGGCCTGAGTCATCTGCGGCGCTTCCAGTAGACGCTTCCCGCGGGCGCCGGCCGGCGTACGACGCAGGGGCCGCCTCTGGATTTGTGATTGCGTTGCGTCGACGTCGGGCCGGGCATGCGGCATGCGTTGGGTTCGCGTATCGCTACTGATGGCCGGACTGGCGCTGGCCGCTCTGCATTGCGCCGAAGCGCGCCGCTGTCGTCCCTCGGATCTCAGTTGTAATCCGCTGCTGGCCTTGCCGTTCTACGGTTGCTTGCCGGCGCAGTGGCTTACGTTTTTCGGCGCCTCGGGCGTCAGCGAACTCCAGCGCGGACTGCTCGAGACGCGCGACGGCGGTTTTCTCGCCGGCTGGAAGGCCTCCGCCGCCTCCGGAAATCCCGTGCGCGCCTTTTCGGCGCCGGACGACATTGGCGTCATCAAGGTTGATCGACTCGGCCGGCGGGAATGGATCACGTTTCTCGGAACCGCCGGCGATGACGTGGTCGACGCAAACATGATTCAATTCCTGGAAACGGCGGACGGTTACCTCGTGATTACCCACGCCGTGGGCGATGTAGCGGCCCCGCTGCGCGGCCAGGCGTACTTCGGGACCGGAACCAATCGTCAGGTGTTGATCGCAAAACTGGATCGTGCGGGCGGCCTGCTGTACACGAGCTTCTTTGGCGGCGCGACCTCCAACACGGATGCCAGCGGCATCGCGACGCCAACCGGCGGCGGTTTTATATTATCCGGTACGGTCGATGGCGCGCTGGGCGGCGCTGCGGGCGTTGCGCGTAATGCGCCGGCGGGCGGTCAGGATATTTTTCTCGCCCGTTTCGCGGACGATCTGACGCCCCTGTGGCACGCGTATCTGGGCGGCACGGGGACGGAGATCGCAACCTTTTCCGGACCAGCGCTCGCCCCGAGCGGCGAGATCTGGGTCGCGGGCTCCGGCAATACTTCGCTCGCGCCGAACTTTCCCAACGAGGTCGGCGCGCCGGCCGGCGGCGCAGATATATTGCTCGGGCGTTTCTCTTCCGAGGGTTTTTATCTGCGGCACGCCTTCGTGGGTTCAAGCGCGCCGGATGCGGCGATCGACATCCGGGCCGCCGCGGACGACGGTCTCATTGTCGGCGGTCAGAGCGCCGGAGTCGTGGGAACGCCGATCCGGGCGCATTCAAATCCGGATGGCAGCAATCAGGACATGTTGGTCTTTCGAACCGATGCCTTGGGCCAGTTGCAGTGGTCGATGTACATGGGCGCGGCCGTCAATACGGGCGAGCTGGGTTCCGCCATCCAGCTCGGGGCCGACGGTTTTATATATGCGGTCGGGGCCACGGAGAACTTCGGAATTGCGCGGCGACCCTACAATGGCGGTCAGCTCGACATCGTGCTGGCGCGCATAGATCCGGTCGGCGGATATTTACTGGAGCATTCGTTTTATGGCGGCCCCGGCACGGACGGCGCGCTGCTTGCGCGACGCACCTGCGACGGGGGCTTCGTCTTTGGGCTCACGGCCGATGTTGGCTTTGGCGCGCCCGTAGAACCGTTCAGCGAGTCGCCCGGAACATCCGATAACGCGATACTGCGAATCAGCCCCACGCTCTGAGCTGGCCGCTCAGTGTCGCCGATCAGTGTTGATCCGGCGGCGATACGATGCGCAGGTAGGCCAGAAAACCGGCAAAGCCCAGGGTGCAGGCCATCAAAAAGAAGAACCAGAAAAATCCGACGTCCATAGTGCCGGCAAAAAAGCCCCGGCGCCGCCTTGCGTCGATTTATTTTTCCCATCCGGGTTAACCCGGATTATTCATGAAGCTCCCGCCATGCTGCGGCGACGCGCAACGCCGGCGTGTTCGCACGAACGTCCGTGT
>JAVHPJ010000173.1:0-7781 GCA_036170535.1 Leptospirales bacterium
GCGCCAGTGAAAGTATTCTTCCGACTGCTCTCCTATTCCGCCCGTTATCGCTGGCCTTCAGCACTTACGCCGCCCAGGCGAAGCGCCCATCCTGGGCTTATCGCCTGGGGGCTCGCCCTCCGTGGGCTCGCTTTCGGCGCAAGTGCTTCCGGCTACAGTTGGCGCTCAGCCCGCTGCACTGCGTTTCGCGGTCTTCGCCCAGTGGGCCTTACTCGCGCTGTCGCGCGAGTAAGGGGCGCCGTCGGCGCCTGTTGCTTCTGTGTTTTTGTAACGCTTGTTTGGGCGTGCCCCTTCGCGTGCGCGCTCACTGGTGTTCGCGGTGTTTCGATTTTTCTATGTGCGTCTTCGCGCCCGCTCCGGGTCGCGCTGCGGCGGGCTTCGCTTCGCTGCGGCCGCAAAGCGCGCGGGAAACTCTTCCGTCAGAGTTATTTCGATGAATGATCGCTTTCTGTGAATTTGCGCTTTGCGTCTGGCTTCGCTTCGCTCGCCACCCTCTGCATCGCTCACGCAGGGCCGGCCGTCCAGAAAGCGCCGAAAAACATTCCGCGGGCCTCCTGCGGAATCTTGTATTATACGTAATACCTACTATAACATTGAGATCAAAATATCGCCGCCGTCTGGTCTTATTATCCCCGTAAATCGGGACCGCCAGCCTCAGCGCGGCTTCTTTCGGCCGTTGTCTTGCAACGGTGTCGCGTGGGAGTTACTGTTTTCGTCTTCTCAGTTTCTGCGCGCAATCGCGCGTTCTTTCTCCGCTTCTTCAACGGTTTCTTTCAGCCAGTTATAGAAGTCGAATGCGTAGCAAAGTTCACAACGGCCTTCTTTCAGGGCCGGGAAGAGGTCTCCGTAATCAGTGCAAACTTCGATGCCTCTTACTGGGGTCTGCATGTTACGCCGCTTCCTCGGTCGGCGGTTGCAGGGTAAAGCGCGCTTTCACATAGGTGTAACGCACGCCTACTTTGGGGCGCGGGTTCTCAGGTTCGCCGTCGAGCGGGTCGTCACAGAGAAAGCCGCACAAATAGAATACATTCGCTGGGTCTTCGTCAACGTAGCCCGGCACAATGTCTGCCTCCAACAGGATCGCCAGCGTTTCATAATCGTAGTCGATTTGATTGGCGGCGAGGAATCGTCTCTGGATGGCGAGGCTGCGCGGCCCTTCGTCCGTTTGCAGCCAGCTCCAGAGGCTTACGTCATCCCAGACTTCTTCGTCTAACTCTACTTTTCCATACATGGTTTTGCTCCGCGGGGATATCCGCCCGTCAAACATGTAGTTGATTGAGAAAAAGTACAAGCACTTCGCAGAAAAAATGTGGGGATAAAAGTGCGCAGGTATTTCGCAGGAAAAAAAACCGCGGCGCAGCGGTCGGAGGCAAGGCCTGTCCCGCACGCGTCGCTCGGTGTTCGCGTGGTAGTCGTTCTGCTCCGTGTGCGCAGGCGAGCGCCCGGCTGCGGCTCTTTTTAAAGAACAGCGCTGTCTTAAAGAACGCGCCGATTGACCGTAGTTTGAACCTATTGGTTTTTTCGGTCAACGGAAACTCAGGCCGGAATCGCCAACCCTTCTGCGAGCAGCTCTTGATTTAGAAAGCGGCCTTCATTGTAGATTTCCTCGGGCGTTTTGGCGCCGCGCTTGAACAATACATGCGCGAGATAGCGGCCGTATTTGTCATTGCGATGCGTCTGAATTATGAGTTGCGTACAGCCCTTGAGCGCCGCCTGTACGTAGCGGGCGGCTCGTTTTCCCTCGCGGGTTATCATCTCCGGGGCGTCCAGGTTTCGCAGGCGCAGGGTCTGGCGCAGGTGGATTCCGAATCCCAGATCCACATGAACGATCATCGTATCGCCATCGATCAGGCGATAGGGTTGGCAGGCGTAAAGAAACGTCCGGCTCTGAGCTTCCTCGGCGCGTTCGTAGCGATAGCCCGCGCGGCTTTTGTGAACCCGCACAATGTCGCCGGCGTTCAGGCCGCGGACACCTGGCGTTGGTTGGTCGAGCCAGGTGTAAAACCCGCAATCGATCAACGGACGTTGCGGTTTCCAGGGACCGTATTGGGCGTGCTTTACGTTATACAGGAAGAGTTCTCCTTCGGGGCGCGTCAGTTGCGCGCTGCCGTCTGCGTTTTTGAGTAAGGCCAGTCGGATCTGGCGGATCAATTCCGGACTACTCCAGCGCTCGCGTATTGCGCGTTCCTCCAGTTGTTTTCGCCGGGCCGCGTCCGTGATTTCGATTAACTTGCTATAATGCGTCCAGCTTAACTGCTTCCGAATCTCGGTCTGGCGGTAGGTTCGGTGAAACTGGCGCATCAGCAGGAGATTGCGCTCGCCGAACCCCGAGCCGTAGCGTTTCCGCAGATCCTGAGCTAACTTTGCAATTATTCTCTTGCCATAATCGCCCCGGCCGGCTTCAGTGTGTTCGGTTTCCAGAATTCGGCGGCCGATTTCCCAACGGGCGTGAAGGATCGCCTCGTTCGCTTCCGTCGCGGCGGTGTTGCTGGCCTTGTCCCAGATTTTGGAGACGGTTTTCAGCAGAGCGGCGTAGGTCGGCGGCATGCTGGATTGTAGCGTGTGCGCGGGCCGGAGTCAAGAGGCTACTTCGATGGCCGATACGTAAGTACAAGCGATTTACAAAAAAATTCTGACGCGCCCGATAATAGGAAGCGCCCGCATTCGACGCTTGGCGGCTACAGTCCCAGCGGCAGGGTTCCGCCCGTCACACGGGCTCCACCGGGCCATCGCATTCGGGAATCGCGGGTCGGTGGGCTCCTTTCGGTTGCCCGGGTCGCCGAGGCGGCGTGACGTAGATTTTTTCCAAGAACAACCGTCACGCTGCTGTACAGATCAGTGAAATTTTCGAACTACGTCTTGGTTGGGCTCCAAGGTGCGAATACTGATATGAGCGCCATTCATGTCGGGTATATTGTTCATGCATGATGAAACAGCGTCCATATTGCGCTCCCAGTCGAAGTCTTTCTCAAAGAAGGCCGTTACGAAAGCAACATTTTCCCCTTTGACTGTAGCCGGCGTTCGGACTACAAAACCTACGAATTTTAAGACGGGAAGGTTTTGCAGCAGCGGCCCATCACCAACTTTCGTTTCCTTTGCGTAGATATGGAAGACTTCTGACTCTTGTTTTTCGATTTCAATTTCCATCTACCATCTCCTTCGTGGCGTAAAGCCAGCTCGTCGTAGAAAGCCTTCCATGTTCCGATGTAGGCGGTCGTAGTCTAGACCGGCATCCTGAAATCTCTTCTTGCGAATAATGCCCAATCGCCTCGCCTGCTCAAAATGAATCAACTCCTCCGCTAATGTCGCAGTTTCATGTCCCTTACCTAAGAAGATCGTATGACTGATTTCGTCGTAAAAGCCCAAAACCACTTCGCCTGTGGCCTTGTTGGTTAGGTACTCGTCGAATTCTTTTACTTTCCCACCAGTCTCAATAAATCGCCGTCTGAGTAATCCGTCAAGATACTTGCGCCCACGGTCAGCATATGCTCGATAGTCCGTCAACTGGTAAGGAGACTGGTACCGCTGCGTGGCCAGTGACACTTCACGCATCCAAGTCGGTGCGCTATCCGGCGTCCGATCCCGCCCCCCCGGCTGCCGCACATCCTCGGCCGCATCCGCAGCCCGCCGGCCATCCCCGGCTGCATCCGCCGCGTCGTCGGCTGCCCGCGGCCCCCGTCGCAATCGCGCCATGAGATTCTCAAAGAAGCGCATCACGCCCTCGATCATCTCATCGAGTTTTGTGCGCAGCATCCCGGAGAAACGGCCCACATAGCCCAGCACGCTGGACTTCAACGACGTGTAGAGACCGCGCACTGTGCGATAAACATCGCCTGCAACATCCACCGCGCGACCGCCGGTCGCCGCCATCCAGCGCAACGCCGCGCCCACGGGTCCGCGTAAACGCAACAAGCCCTGCGCGCCGCCGGCAGTGAGCGCCGTTGCCGCCACTTCAAAGGTTATATTGCCGGCGGTCGTTCCGGCAAAGGTACCGAGCGTCGCACCCAGACGATCACTGCGTTGCCCAAAGAACTCCAGCATCTTCTCCGCCAATCGTGCGCCGCCGCGTTGCACAAAGCCGGTCACGCTGCGATACATCCCCTGCAGGGTGTCCGCCAGATTGCCCACGTTGCCGGAGAGCGCCTTGTTTTTGATCTCGGTCAGGATCGCGCGACCGTTGTTGCCAATCCAGTTCGCGACGCCGGCAGCGCCGTTGGCGCTATTCTGCAAGACGGCCCCGATATTTACACCACCCAAAGCAGAGAACACGTTCCAGGCGAATTTCGTCAACGTGTACGGAAGCTTGATGATCTCCCAGAGAAATTCGATCGTGCCCCAGAGGCCATCGACGAAGAAGCCTTTCAGGAAGCCCGTGACGTAGTTCTTTACAAACTCAAAACTTGCCACGGCGCGCGCCACGTTGGCGAGCACCGTCAACACGCGATCGCCGCCGGCATCTGCGAGTTTTTGCAAAAATCCGCGCATCCCGTGTTTGAATACAAGGCCCAGCGCGGCCGCCGGCAGAAACCACGCATCCGGGATCTGATCGATGACCCACACGGCGGCATCCAGCGCTTTCTTCACCAGGAATCCTGCGCCACTCTCTGCTTCCGTCTGCGGAGCGCCGCGATTCTGCGTAGTGGCCGCCGGTTGGCTGCGGGGCCGTCCGCCGCGGCGCTGCAACAGACTCCGCGCGGCGCCCTGGTATTTTCGGCGCACACTGCGCGAGACCGCCGCGCCTTGTTGAATCGTATGCGTCAATTCATGGGCCAGCAGCCTCTTACCATCGCTCGTCTCGGGTTTATACTCGCCCTGGTTAAAAACAATATCTCCACCCAACGTAAACGCGCGGGCCTGCACGGCGCTGGCGCTTTCATTCGCGGCCGCGTTCGTATGCACACGCACGTTAGAAAAATCCGCGTCCACGCGCTCTTCGAAGAATTCACGGTCCGCATTTGCCAGCGGCTGCCCGCCGCTGCTACGTACGCTATTAATCTGCGCTGCAGTCCCGGCATCCACCGTCGCCCCGCTCATGTCGCCTTTCCGCTGGAGTTTGGCAGAAACTGTGTCTTCTTCGTCTTCGCGTTTTTCGCTTTTCGCGGCTTCGCGTTGAACTTCTTCGCGCTGCAACGGCATCGTCATCAGGCGATCCGCCATCTCGTCCGCTTCACGTTCCGCCGGATCATCCGGAGAACTCACCCGCAACTTCGCCTGCATCGGCAGCGCAACACCGCCTTCTTGTTCGCGTCCTTCCTCTTGCGCAGCTTCGAGACTCACTTCCGGCGGGTTCCGCGCCTCTGGCCGTACATCCCGCGTCACCCGATAGCGCTGCACTCCATCCAATCCAACCGGCAAGGCCTCGATCGTCTTTTTTCCCCGTGCATCATAGCTCACCACCGCTGCATGATTAAATCGTGGCGGCGCAACCGGCGCTTCTCTCCGCGCTATCGTTGGCTGTACAACTCCGCTGCCTTCTTCGCGTCCTTCATCCTTCGCGGCTTCGCGTCCCACCTCTTCACGCTCTTCTGGTTTCGCGGCTTCGCGACTCACCTCTTCGCGCTCTCCGCTCTTCGTGGCTTCGCGCTCTCCGGCTTCGCGATTCACCGTCGGCGTTACAATGCCCAACTGCTCCTTCAAATTCCGCGGGAAATCTGCAAACCGCCCCTTCGTCTGCAACTTGCCGGTCCAGTTGCTGCGGGGTATAAAGACGGGTTCGTGTTTTCCGGGTTGGGGGGCGCGTTCAAAGGCCATCGGTGTTTCCTGCGCGCAAATCTCGTATCGATTTACAGTACGATTCTCGCAGCGTGGCCGGGGCTTTCCGCCTGCTTGTGTTCTGTCGATTCCTTTCGTGGAAAAAGTTCTTGATTGCTGATTTGTGATTCTTTACTCCAAAAATTCCCGTATTCTCGCCGCCGTCGCGCCCGTGCGCCGGCCTGGGTCGGGCAGGGCGTCCGCCCTTCGCGCCCCGGCCCTGCGTGATTTCATCGCTCGCCTGCGCCGTTTTTGGCTGGCGCATCCCGGGCGGGCCCTCGATTCTGGCTGGTCCCGGGCGGACCGCGGCGAATGCGCCGCTCGCCGCCCCGCCACGCGCCAGTGAAAGTATTCTTCCGACTGCTCTCCTATTCCGCCCGTTATCGCTGGCGTTTCACCGGCGGAATTATCGTCGCGTTTTTTGTCGCCGTCTTGAATGGCCTGTCGCTCACCACGCTTTACCCAATGTTCGATGCGCTCGGCGAGAAGCAGAGCGTCTTTGAAATCCAGCTGACCGGCGCGGAACGCAATCTCCTGCGCAAGGCCGCCTGGTATAATCTGCGGTATCCCCTGTTCGCTCCGCCGCCGGCCCGGCCCTGGGTGCCCTATGCGCCGGAATCCATCGATGCGGCGCGCGCAGCCGAACTTTTGCCATTGATCGACGATGCGCTCTCCTTTAACATAGACCGTGCTGAGCAGCTTCAGTTGCGCTATGTGATCCGCGCGAAACTTGAGATCAATCGACTGGAGCTGAATCCGCGCGAGGCAGTCTGGATTTCGTGCGCCATCCTTGCGCCGCTGTACGGCCTTAAGCTCCTATTGCTCTTGATTTCCGTTCGTTTGATGGCCGGCGCCGGCTACATGGCGGTGCGCGATTTGCGCGACGATCTGTATTCGCGCATGCAGCGACTGCCATTGACGTATTTTTACTCGGAAAAAAGCGGCGAACTGACCAGTCGCATGATCAACGACGTGGAGAATCTTGCGGCCGTGATCTCAAGCAACATGCGCGATGCGATCACCAATTTGTTCATCATCCTCACGCACGTTGCGCTGCTGGCCTGGCTCAACCTGAATTTATTTCTCTTAACGATTCTCGCCGTTCCGCTGATCATGTCGCCGATCACATTGTTTGCGCGAAAAATCAAGAACTCGGTCGATCGCAGCCAGTCCTTGCTCGCAGGTTTAAACGGTCACCTCCAGGAAAGCATTTCCGGCGTGCGCGTCATTCGCTCCGCCGCCGCGGAAGACTATGAAAGCGCGCGCTTTCGCAAGGTGAATGATCGCTTTTACTGGCGCAGCTTCAAGCAGGTATTTTATCTCAAACTCGGCCCGTATCTGGTCGAGTTTAACTCCGTCATTGTGGCTCTGGCCTTTCTCGCGCTCGGCGCGCTGTATGTCGATGGCGTGAACTTCACCACCGGCCAGTTTATCGCCTTTCTGGCCGTCCTGCTTTCGATTATTCGACCGATCATTCAGATTTCCAGCATGTATTCCAAGATCAACGCCGCGACCGCCGCTGGCGATCGCGTGTTCGGGCTGATGGATCGCAAACCGGAATCCACCGATCCGCAGAACCCGCGCCCGCTCAAGCGCCTGAAAGGTTCAATTCGCTTCGACAACGTCAGTTTCGCCTATCCGGGTTCCCTGCGCGAGGTCCTGCACAACGTCACAATCAACGCGCCGATCGGTTCGACTGTCGCGCTGGTCGGCGAAAGCGGGGCCGGCAAGTCCACACTCATGGATTTGCTCGCCCGATTTTTTGATCCCACAGAAGGCCGCATCCTGGTCGACGGTCAGGACATTCGCGATTTTCGCGTCTCGGACCATCGCAGCCGCATCGGCATTGTCACGCAGGAGATTTTCCTTTTTTACGGCACGATCTTCCAGAACATCGCCTATGGCTCGCCCTACCATGATCGGCGCGAAGTTGAAAAAGCCGCGCGCCTGGCTTATGCTCACGATTTTATAAAAGATGAAAAAGGCATGGAGTCTTTGGCCGGTAAACCCAAAGACGATTTGCTTACAAA
>JAVHPJ010000174.1:0-34521 GCA_036170535.1 Leptospirales bacterium
GGAGACCTTTCCTGAAAATCTTCCCGGCGAATCGACCTGGGCCGTGATTTTCGTGAATCAACGCAGTGCGGCGGACGCCGCCGGGTACGCGGCGATGGCCGCCGAAATGGAAACCCTCGCGCGGACTATGCCGGGTTTTCTGGGCGTCGATAGCGTCCGCGATTCGGACGGGCGCGGCATTACGGTTTCGTACTGGCGCGACCCGGCGGACATCGCTCGCTGGCGCGATCATCTGCGGCATCGCGAAGCCCAACGCATGGGACGCGCCAGCTGGTATGATCGCTTCACGCTGCACATTGCGCGCGTCGAAAATTCGCGCGAATTCCGGCGCGACTGATGGCGGCCGGGAGTTAATTCGCGCTTGCCTTTGCAAAGCTACGGATCGCAACTGCAGCATGCGCGCACGAATTTTCGTAGTTTTGCTGTTGTCGGCCCTGACGCTGTGCAGCGCGCCGCAGGCGCAGATCCTTCAGCCGCAAAGTCGCTTTGCGGAAAACGGCGCCTTTATGGACTGGCGCGGGAATTCCATATATTACGTGGATCGCGGCCGCGGCGAACCGCTCATTTTGATTCACGGCTTTGGCGCCTCGCTGTATTCCTGGCGCAACGTTATCGCCCCGCTGGCGGAGTCGCACCGCGTAATCGCTGTAGATCTCATCGGTTTTGGTTTTTCCGATAAGCCGGACATCGACTACAACGTGCCGCTCTTCGCCGAACAGATTGTGCATGTGATGGATCGACTGGGCATTGCGCGCGCCACGCTCATCGGCAACTCGATGGGCGGCCGCACCGCGGCGACGCTCGCGGCCCGCAATCCGGAACGCGTGAAAGGTCTGGTTTTGATTGATCCGGCGCTTTATATGAATAACGGCGGCGACCGTCCGCTGCTTTTCACGCTGGCGCGCCAACCGTGTCTGGGCGAGTTCCTTACGCTGTTTAACAGTCGGTCGCGCGTGCGCGCGATGATGGAAGATATTTTCTACGACGATTCCATTCCGACGGACGCGGATGTTGAGACCTATTATGCGCCGCTGGCCATGCGCGGCGGGAGTCGCGCGGCGCTCGCACTCTTGCGCAATCGCGGTCAGGACGCGGCGTTGGAAGCGGCGTTGCCCGGCCTGCGCCAACCAACGTTAATAATCTGGGGCGCGCATGATAAATGGATTCCAGCGGCAAATGGCGAGCGGCTCAAGGCGGACATTGCCGGGTCGCGGCTGCTGATTATTGAAAACGCCGGCCATGCGCCGCAGGAAGAAACGCCGGCGCCGGTAATCGCCGCCGTGTTGGAGTTTGTGCGCGAGTTATGAATCAGCGCGGCCCGGAATCTGCGCTGGCGTCGCCGGCCAACGCCAGCGCCAACGCTTCGAGCGCATCGGCGACAGCTGACTCCGATTCGCTCGCCTGGCGCGAGCGGCGCCATGCTGCGCGCATCATTCGAAATGTACGCCATGCCGAGCGACGCTTCCGCCGTCGTCTCGAATGGTTGCGCTTCCAGGACGCTCTGGGCGCGGGGCTTGCGTTGCTGGCAGCGTCTGTTTTCGTCCTGTCGGGCGCGGCGTATTTTTTCGGCTGGATTCCCGCGTGGGTTTGCATTCCCCTGAGCGCTGCGGCCGCCGCGATCCTGCATGAAATTGAACACGATTTGATTCACGATCTGTATTTCGCACGTCGGCGCGCCCTGCAGCATGCGCTCTTCGCTCTGGTCTGGCTATTTCGACCCAACACGATTCATCCCTGGTTTCGGCGGCGCATTCACCTTTTGCACCATCGCGTCTCCGGTACGGAGGCGGATGCGGAAGAGCGCCTGATTACAAACGGCATGCCGTACGGGTGGAAGCGCGCACTGGCTTTGCTCGACGGATTGTTGAATGCGCTATTGCGCCGGTCGGAGTTGCAGGCGATTCCCGGTCTGGGTCGCTGGAGCCTGGCGCGCGCGGCTTTTCCAATGATTCCGATCTACTATGGAATTGTATTCGCGTGGATCGGGTGTTCGATTTTCGGCGCTCCGTCGAACCTCCGCTATGCCCTGGATTTGGCGATGGTCGTTTATATTGCGCCGAATGCGCTGCGTCAGTTCAGCCTGACCTTTATATCATCCAGCATGCACTACTACGGCGACGTTTCCAACTTGTTCCGACAAACGCAGGTTTTCCGACCGTGGTTTCTTTTCCCGCTGCAGGTTTTCTGTTTCAACTTCGGGTCCACTCACGGCATTCATCATTTCGTAGTAAATCAGCCGTTTTATCTGCGCCAAATGGTCGCGTGGCGCGCCCACGCCGTATTTCGCCGGGTTGGCGTGCGCTTTAACGATCTGGGAACTTTTCGTCGGGCGAATCGCTATGCTGCGGTTTCGCCTGCGGCGTAACCGCCTGCGCGCTAACGCTGCGCGACTTCATACCGAATCAGGGTGCGGTATTCGTCCGGATCGCCTGCGAAGAACATTCCTGGACCCTTCAAATACTCCTCTTCATGCGGCCCGCGTTTTGTTACGCCCTCGGCGTTCATATAAGCTTCGAGCCGCGCGACGGTCTGCTCTTCCGCGGTGTACGGACCAACATGCAATATTTCCGCAACGAGGCCGTATTGCCACGTTTCCAGCTGGATTTCCGCGGGTCCGGCGGCGGCTTCGGCGGGCAGGCTCTGAATCGCCGAGGAAACGGGCAATGCGAAGACGCCCGTCCACATAGCGCGCGGCGTGTCCAGGCTGTTCAGCCAGCGCGCTCGCGGCGCGGCATGGGCGGGCGGCAAGCCGGCGTCGGCGTCATCGAGGGCGTAATATACGTTGTATAAGGCTTTAAAGGCGCGCCCGGCGGATTCCGCCGGATCGCCCGTTACACGAATGACGATCATTTGCTGGGGCGCCTTTTCGCTGATCTTTGGATTACGCAGGACTTCAAATTCGCTGAGATCCGGCGAACAGGCCGGCAACGTCACGAGCGTCAGCGTGAGGGCGACCAGATGAGTGCGGGGCGAGAATGGAATTGGACGCATGAGCCCGCGTAGACGGATCCACGCGTTGTGACAAGCGAAATCAAAGGTGCGCCGCGACCTGTACCGCGCCGTTTTTTTGGGCTTTGCAACGACCCGGGCCCGCCCGAGCGTCGCTCGAATGAAAGCCGTCGGAATAATTGCGGAAGCGCCGGGGCGTATTTGCTTGTTTGGCGAACATCAAGATTATCTGGGTCTGCCCGTTATTGCGATGGCGGTTGATCGCAGTTTTCGCATTGAATATCGCCCTACGGATGCGCGCGAGTTCTTGATCCATACCCCGGATCTGCCGGACAGCGCGCCGCAGGTACTTGATATCCATGCATCGGCGCCGCGACACAAGGAAGACTATTGCTGGGGCGTGGCCCGGGTGCTGCTCGAAGAAGGGTTTCGTTTTCCGCGCGGCGGCGAGCTGAGGTTCACATCTAACATCCCGTTTCGCGCCGGCTGCTCCAGTTCGTCGGCGATGACGGCCGCCTGGATGCGACTCTTGTTGGAAATCGGCGAACATCCGGCGCGGGCGGAATATATCAACGATCCGGAAGCCGTCGCCTATCTGGTCTATAAGGGCGAGAAGGAGAAGTTCGAGGGCGCTGGCGGAATGATGGATCAGTACTCCTGCTACCTGGGAGGCTTGATTCATGTATATCCTGAGAATTATCCAGGAGCGCCCTCGCGACCGTCGACGACCCGCTTGCAACAGAAGTTGCGCATACCGTACGGCGTGGAACGTCTCAGTTTGCAGCCCCGGGGCTTTATACTGATCGACTCCGGGCAACCCAAAGACACGCAGGGCGTGCTCTCCTCCGTGGGCGCGCGAGCGCGCAGCGCCGTCGCGGCGGTGCAGGCCGCGTGGGCCGGTTTTGATTTGCGCACCGCTCGACTCGAGGACTTCGACGCAGCGCCTGCCGTCCGCGCCGTAGACGCAGAGTCACGTCAGGTTGTGCGCGATCACTTGATCAATCGTGACCTCTGCGTCGCTGGACTCGCTTTGTTGCGCACTGCTGACATTGACGCCGACGCGGACTCGCGTTTGGGCGCGCTACTGAACGAAGAACATCGCGTACTGGCGGATACGCTTGGCATTTCCACGCCGCGCATTGACGGGTTGCAGCGGCTGTGCAACGCAAATGGCGCCCGGGGCGGAAAAATCAACGGATCGGGCGGCGGCGGCACGCTTTTTTGTTACGCGCGCGAACAGGAAGATCGCGTGAGCGCAGCGCTGACGGCCGCCGGGGCGCGCCACTTTCGTGTTAACGCCGCACCCGGCGCACGCATACTCTGAACCTGCCCGCGCGAGCGCAGTAGTTACGCCGCTGCGGCGCGCGCAACTACGCCCCAGGACGTTTTGCGATCCAGCGCAGCAGGCGCACGCGCCGCGACCAGGGGGAGGGCGTAAGCGGCAAACCCAGCTCGCGTTCGATGCGCCCGAAGGCGTCTTCAATCAGCGCATCGTGCAGGGGCTCGTACAGCAGGGGCCAGCTCAGCTGCGCCAGACCGTGCGTTTGCATCATAATGCGATGCGTGACGCGCGTTTGCCGCTCGGGCTCGGCTTCGATTGTAAACTCGTGAAAGCCGTCGAAGCCGTGCGGGCCGGTGAACTTAAAACGCACCGCGGCGCCCGGTGTCAGCGACTCGATCGTGTAGCGGATTGGACCGTGGCCGCCCTTCGCGCCGGTTTGTAATCCGGGATAGAGACGTATGGGCGGCCAGAGTTCCGGCCAGAGCCGATCGGATCGCGAGCCGAGACTGGCAAGCAGCGCGCCCGGCGCTGCGGGATCGCAATCCAGGATTCTCGTGTGGACATTTAAAACCTGCATGACCGCTCCTCCTTAATCTGCGCGTCGTAATTCCGCGCGTTACCGAATCAGTGCAAGATAGGTCGCTTTAACCGCAGTCTCGGCGACGCCGGGAATTTCTTTGTGCGTTTCGAGATACGGCCGAACGGCGGCCAGCGGCGCATCGATCAGCGCAAACCGCGCCAACGCCTGTTGCGCTTCGGTAGGTTTGCCTTTGTAGAGCCGACGCATAAACTGCGCGAGACCTGCGTTCAGTTCCCGGCCTGCGCGTCGGTCGCGGGACTTCAGCGCCGCCGGCCATTGGTCGCGTTCAAAATCTCGACGATGATGCAGGGCGAGAACAGCCGCCTTCAAAGGTTGGCTGCGGCACCAGCGCGGCGTAAACAGCGCGGCCGCGAGCCCCGCATCGCGCGGGGCCTCGGCTTTCAGCGCGGCGCTCCAGCCCTGCTGAAACTCTTCCACGACTCCCAGCCAGAGTTCGCCCAGGAGCGCCGCACGCGATTCGTAGCGATGATAGAAGCTGCCCGTTGGCGCGCCCAGACGACCGGCCACGGCGGCGACATTCACCGCATGCGGGCCGGAAACGGCCGTCAGCTCCAGGGCGGCCCCCAAAAAATCCGCCGCAGCAAACTCCGACCTTCGGCCCATATATAATAGAATATAGATTCTAGAATATATTGTCTATAAAAACTGCACGCGGCGGCCCGTCCGGGGCGTTTTTTTTACAGGCGGGCGAGTGCGCCCGGCGCGGCCGGGCTGCAAGGCGGGGCGCTTCCGCCCGGAGGGCGAAAGCGGAGCGGCGGACGGCGCTGTGGCGCCTCAGTGATACAGGAAGATGGGGATGGGCGACCGCTCAAGCATGTCGCGGGTAACCGAACCAAAGAAGAGTTCCCGCAGACCGCTGACGCCATACGAGCCCATGGCCAGCAGCGCCGGACGTTCCTGAGCAATGACGTCGAGGATTACGTGCGCTGGTTTCTGAGTCGAGTCAACGGGGAGGGCGCGCGCTTTGCGATTATGATGCGCCAGATAATCCAGGGCGGCGTCGCAACGCAACAGCGCCTCAGCTTCCGTCTCCTGTACGGCGATTACGCGGCACTCGCCGTCCATGACGCCCAACAATTGCTGCATTTGCAGGGCGCGAGCGGCCGTGGCGCTGCCGTCCGTGGCGTACAGCAGGCCCGACCCTTCGGCGGGTTTCTCGGGGACAAGAATCGTCGGTCGCGGCGTCGCCTTTAGAATCGGGTCGCGAGATTTGCAGGGACCTTCGACCGTCATGAACTTAAAGTACGTGGCCTGAGCCAGGATGATCAAATCGTGACGGTGAGATTCGCTGATGATTTCGTCGGCCGGATCTCCGCGACGAATGAGAGACGTAGTCTTGACGCCGTGGTTCTGGCCGCGCTTCTCTAACTCGTGCGCGAGGTGGCCGGCTTTTTCCGCAGCCTGATTTAATTGGGTTTCCACCTTCTGGCGATGGAATTCGGCGGCGCCGGCCGGCACCGCTTCCGATCGATCGATCCCCGGTTCATCGACTATGCTGAGACCGACCACCGTAGCGTTCTTACGCTTTGCCAGCGCGAAGGCGTATTCGGCTGCGGCCCGGTTGGCGGGCGAAGGATCAAGCGGCAACAAAATGCTTTTGAGCATGCCGAAACCCAAAGTGTTGCCGGGGCCATGTCAACAAAATATGAGCGCCCGCGCCCCCTGGGGCGATTGCGCAAAAGAGTCCGCGTTTCTCCGAATAGTCGCGAACCTCGCCGACTTGACCCTGGCGGGCTTTGAAAAAATCTGGTTAATGGCTTACGCAATTTTTCGAGTGGGACCCGACGGCGGCCGGTTTGAGCTGACGACCCTCGGCCGCACCTCGGATCGCGAACGCGCCCTGGCGCGCGCCCAATCCCTCAATTCACGCCTGAAGGCTGCGGAACCGGATTGCGAGGATCGGTTCATCGTACAGGACGAAAAGGGTCGCGAACTCAAGTCCGCCTGATCGGACGCCGGGCGTTCCGGGCGGGGTCGCTTTCCGCTAAGGAATTTGCGGCGTCGGTCGATGTACTGCTTGTTGGTTCGCCCTCGCGGACCCGAGGAGGCGTCGCCATGATTCAAGAGCGCCATGGTCCCGCGGACAGCGCGGCGCCCGCCGCTGCCGCGCCGGAAGACGTCTGGTTTGCACCCTTTGAGCTGACCATACTCTGTCACGGCTGCAATCGGCCGCTGGAGCTGTTTATACAGCCCCTGCACTTCAAAGAAGAAGTTCGGTGTCCGCGGTGCCTGAAGCAGCTCAGTCCGCAGATTCGCCGCGAGGCGCTGCGGCATTTGCGTGCAGCTTCTTGATATATTTGCCGAGTATGTCAAACTCAAGGTTTACCCCGTCGCCGACCTGCCAGCTATGCACGTCGGTCTTCCGCCAGGTGTGCGGAATCACGGCGACGCTGAAACGATGACGTTGCGGATCGCTGGCCGCCACAGTCAGGCTGACGCCGTTCACAGCCACGCCGCCCTTTTCGACGATTAAATCTTCGTAGCGCGCCGGAAACTCAATCCAGATTTCGTAACTGCCGTCGTGCGGAATGATTTCTACGACCGAGCCCACGGCGTCCACGTGCCCCTGCACAAAATGTCCGTCGATGCGCGCCCCGGCCTGCAGGCTCCGTTCGAGATTCACGAGCGAACCGGCGCGCCACGCGCCGAGATTCGTGCGCTGCAGGGTTTCTTCGATCGCCGTCACCTGGTAAATGCACGCCGCGGCGTCGACGGACTCGACGGTCAGGCAGACGCCGTTGTGCGCAACGCTCTCATCCACGCGAAACTCCGGCGCGATGGAGGCGAAAAAATGGAATACGCGATTGGTACCGCGGCTTTCCACGCCGCGCAGTTCCGCCATAGTTTCAATGATGCCGGTAAACATGCTGAGTCCGCTTCCCCTGAGGCCCGGGATCCGATTCGCTCGCGAATCGCAGCCTGCTACAAAGAATATGGACCCGGGCGCGCCGTCCGCTCAATTCCGACGAAGCGCGCGCGAAAGGCGGCGTAAGTATCCGCAAAAAAGGCGCGCTCCGGTTCGGCGCGGGCCGGGACCAACTGGAGTTTGACCAGGGCGCGCACGGTTCGGGCCGCCGGTCGCCGAATCAGGCTGGCGGCGCCAAAGCGGCCCGCCGCGCAGAACGCGCTGCGGCGCACTGCGTAGGTTCGCGAGGAAAGGCGGCGTTCAAGCGCGCTTCCAAAATCTTCCAATTCGCGCGCGCCGCGAACGAGCGCGTGCACCGCGCCCGCTTCTTGCGCACACGATTCCCGCGCATGCCGTGACTCGCGTTCGCTGACCGGCGTTTGACCCATCGCTTCGCACAGCGCCTCTTCCAGCCAGAGCCAGGAGTCGGAACTGCGCGCACCGCCCTGGACTTCGCGCAAATTCGCCAGCGCGCGATGACACAGCTCGTGGCGGACGCTGCCGGTCAGCAGGCCGCGCGCATGGAGCGAACCGGGATTTTGAAAATAGAAGCGGTCTTCGTCCGGCGCATACAGGGCGGCGACAAACCAGTTACGTCCGGTGGCGCGTGCGAAGGCGGCGGCGTTGTGCGCAATGTACACGCGCAGCGGCGCGGACGCGGGCAATTCAAGGCGCGTCTGCAAATCCGCCGATTCGGCGAGCAGCGCCTGGTGCAGTCGCTCCGCCTGCTGCGTCGAAATCGGTCCGCTGGCGCGGTAATCAATGCCATCCTGGCTGTACGCGCCGGCGGGAGTCTGGGCAAGCAGCGCCGACCCGCTGTGTGCGAGTAACACCAACGCTGAAAGCGCCGCCACCTGTCGCAGTTCAGGGAACAACATAGCGCACGCGCACAAGTTTCGCGCCGGGATAATAAAACGCGAGGATTTCTTCGGCGGTCTTGCCGCGTCGGGCCAGCTCGCGCGCCCCCCACTGACACAGTCCGATGCCATGACCCAGGCCGCGTCCGCGCAATTGAATCGTATCGCCGCTGGCGCTGAGTGCAAAGTCGTTGCTTTTAATAAAGTTCCACCCCCGCGCCCGTCCGGCGGCGGATAAAAATTCCGCGCTGTCGATCGCTGTCGAATCCGGCGCGCCTGGTACGCGCAGTCGTGTAACGCGTTGATCGGTGCGTTCCAGGCGCCAGTGCGAGGTGTCGTCGTCGGCGGCGCCGGGCGGACGGGCGCGGTTTGGAGCTTCGCGCGGGTCGGCAAAGCGCCGGAACTCCTCCCGGGACAGGGCCGCGTTCCAGCGGCTATGCGGAGACGCCGCGCAGAGCGTTCTTGCGTCGTCGAGCTGATCCGGGCCGGCGCGAAAGTAGGCGTCCTCAGCGCGCGCGCGCGGCCAGAAAGACGAAGGCCGCGCCAACCGGCCGCCGCAGGTGGAATGAAAATAGGCGGAGAGCGGCGCTCCTGAGCGGGCGAGCAAAAGCAGCGGCGGTTGCGACGGAGCATTCGCCGGGGCGCGGACGTTTTCGTCGCCGGCGCCTGCGCTCAGTCCCGGAAAGTGCAGGCAGTGAGTAAGGTCGCACAAATCAAAGTGCGCCCCGGCATGGCGCCCGCGATTGGCCAGGGCGTAGCTCAAGACGGCCGCATTCATCGCACGCAGCAGCTCGAGTCGCCAGCCGGCGGCGCCCTGGCTTTCTCCGGAAAGGTCTCGCAATAGTTCGGCGCCGAGCTCGCTTGCGGCTGCTGCGCGGGCGTACTGCAGCGCCTCGATGCGAACGATCACGTGCAGTTTTCGTTGCGCGGCGTCCGCGCTGATTTCCAGATCGCCCGGGTAAACTCGCTTGCGCTCGGGCGCGTCCGGATTGCGCAGGCGGATCAACTCCGGCGAAAGCGCCACAAGCCGCCGCGCATTGCGCCACGGCTCGTCGTTAAGCCGCACCTGCAGGCCGCCGCCTGTCCGCGCCTGCACGCGCACTTCCCCGGGGGATCGGAGATGAGAACCTCCGTCCGAATTTTTTTCGACAGGCGTTCCGTCGACGAGCAGGCGCAGGTCAGTTCCCGCGAGCGTCAGGTTCTGCGGAGCTTCGCGGGAAAGCACGCCGATGCGCAGAATCGTTTTGTGCAGCCGATGCTCCGGCAACGCTTGCGCGTCCGGCCGGCACTGCGGCAAGAGCGTAAGCGCAAGTGCAAGGCCCAGCGCGAGCGCCGCGCCGGCAGGCGGTGGCGCCCGCAAGCGGCGCCGCAATTTTGAGCGATCAGCGGGCATAGAGCGCTAAGATCCATTCGAGCACGGCGCGGCCTTCAACGCCGCCGCTGCCGCGTTCTACAAAAACGATCGCCGAGCGATCCTGGTTGCCCGACTGAAAGCGCGCGAAACACCAGGCGTGCGTCGTGTAGCGCCGACCGGCAGGCGTGCCGGAGCCGGTCTTGGCTTCCAGGATCTGCACCCCCGGCGGCGCCCGCAGCGCGCGCAGGGTTCCGTCCGCACTGGTGCGCATCAGCGCAAAGCGAATCCGATCGAAGGTCGGCCCGGCGGCGGCCACGCGACCGATGGTTCGCGTGCGCGTCGAGTTGTCGGCGGGCGCGAGCAGTCGGCCTTCGTTGAACAGCGCCAGATACAACTGGGCCGCTTTCGCCGGCGTGACCAGGAAGGACCCGCCTTCGCCGATTGCAGCCATTGTGCAAGCGAGACGGCTCAAGCGCGCGGGATCCACGCTGCGCGAAAGCGCTTCGGCGCCGTCATACCCTGAAGCCGGCAGATCCATGAGGCGAAAGTCCTGGAAAAGATGCGTGCAGGCGCGCTGCGGGGCGCGGGCGAATCGGGCCAGAAAGTAGGCGTTGCATGAGTGCAGGATGGCCTCGTTCAGTCGGACGGCGCCATGACCGTGGCGCAGACTGCACCGAATATACGGCCGGCCGTTTTCGTCGCGTTGAATGTTAAAGGCGCGCGCGTCGGCCGCATCGGGTGCGAGTGCGTCGATGTAAAAACGACCGTTGCAGGCGTAGGGCTCGGCCGGATCGAAACCCAGTTCGCGGGCGTGGGTTAACAGCGTCGTTGCGGCCCAGGGTTTTGCGAGCGAACCCGGCGGAAATACTCGGCGAAAGATCCAGTCCGGGTTGGCGCAGGCGTCGATTGCGGCATTCTGCGTAGCCAGAACCAGGGCCGCAGCCGGAGCGCCCAACTCGCGCGCTGCGTTGGAGATAACGGATGCGAGCCCTGGCGGTCCGGCCTCCAGACGGACTGCGGTTGACCCGAGGCCCAGGCCGGCCAGGGCCGCTGCGCCGCCTTTCAGAAAGTCGCGGCGTGCGATTTTGCCGGTGGGCGCGACCGAATCGTCCATGGGCCGATTACACGCCCGCAGCGCCGGTTCGCAAATCGCTTTTACCGCAATTCTCCTCGGCGCCTGAAATTCCGCCTTGCCGCGCCGCTCGGGCTTTCCTATCCAGGGAACGAAGGTTGGAAAGTTCTGCGTCGAAGGGATCTTCGACCGAAGCCTGGCCGCCGAACTCGGGCAAAACGTGTATATTGAAGAAGTTGGCGTCGGCGGACGAGTCCGTGTCGCTTCGCCTGTCTGCGTTCCATTGTATGCGAAAACAGTCTGAAAGACTTGATGCCATAGAAGCCGAACTCACGGTCACCGCGACCCCCGCCCAGGTGTTTCGCATGCTCACGTCGCAAAATGAGCTGCGCCGCTGGTGGGCCCCGCGCGTCATTATGTCGCGGAGCGCGATCTGCCAGGAAGACGACCGCATGGTGGAAATGAAGCTCATGCAGGCGGACAAAAATCGTCTGGTTCGCTACAGCTGGCGCGGTCTCGACTGGGATCCCTCCGCTCCGGCCACCACGATCACCTTTCAAATCGAAGACCTGGGCGCCTCCCGCAATCGTACTGGCGAAGGACTCAAGCTGGAAATGAGTCATGACGGCTGGAGCGATCCGCTCGAACGGGAGCGTCAGGATCGGATCTGGAAAAGCGCGCTGCCGGTGCTCGAAGCCCTCTTAAACGGCAAAGACGTGCGACCGTGGTGGGAATCCGAGAACAGTCGCGGCTCGTTTCGGCTGGTGCGGTTAGCCGCGCTGAAGTCCTTTGTGGAAAAAATCGAGCCAGACAATCGCGATCGCGCGGATCGGCGCATCCTGTCTCAGTCGCTCTGGAAAATTTGCATAGGACTCGACGGGCAGGGCAGTTGGTATTTGAAAGATAACGAAAAGGAGTTCGAGCTGCGTTACGCCAACCGCAAGATCTTTGGCGTCAGCATGACCGGCGCGGTCACGCTGCACTGGCGCGAACTCGAAAAAATTCTGGGCGCGAATCTGGACGAATACTCGCGCCGGCTGGCTGCGGAACAGGACGTGGATGTTCGCGCAGACAAAGGCGTGGAAAAAATTGAAGGATCGCATGTGAAGCCCGAGCTGTGGATACAATGGTGCGAAGACGTGATTCGCACAGCCCGGGAGAAGGCATGATCAAATTTTCCTGGTCGCTTATCGGGGATGATCGCTTTCAAATTCAGGTAAAAACGCCGCAAACGCGAGTCGGCACCCTGCATCGACTCACGGCCGCGATTTATGTGTTCGGTCTCGATATTGTCTCCGGCAACGTCATGACCGAAGAAGAGAATGGAGAGTTTTTTTCGCACGATAACTTTGTGCTGCGCGTGGCCAACGCTCCGGACCATCACAGTATCTACGAAACGACCAGCAAGCTGGGCGGCCTTATGGAATCCCTGCTTGATCCGGAACTCGAGCCGGCGGAGCTATTGCGACAACACGGTCGTCCGGAGCCGGAGACGAGCCGCCTGTCCGATGACGGATCGCGCGTAGAGTTTACGGATATTCCGGCGCGTAACATGACGCGACTTTATATTCAGGTAACCGATCGCACCGGGCTCCTTTATCACGTGACCCGCGTGCTGGCACAGGAAAGCGTCAATATCTGGAGCGCCGTCATTCTTACCACGGATACCGGGATCACTGAAGACGCGTTTTATGTGCAGTTTGATGATCGTCCGCTGGATGAAGCAAATCGCGAGCGGGTGCGCGCGCTGATTGTCGGTTGAACCGGCTCGGACGCAGGCGCAAGTTTTTGACTACTACGCTGCTTGCAGCTTTACTTGACCTGGTTCAGGCGAGCCGGCGACTGACCTGATGACCCTGCGCGATCCAGCCGCTTATGCGGCGGCATTTCAGAAAAATGACGCCCTGGGCGCCCTGTTGGGTTGTCGTCTGATTTCGATTTCCAACGAGGCGTGCATCTACGAATATGAAGTGCGTGCGGAGCATTTCAATCCCAACGGAATCTTGCACGGCGGCGCTCTTTTTACCGCGATGGATTCCAGCCAGGGAGCGTTTGTACACTTCTTTCTGGAAGACGCGTATCGCTTTGCGAGCACAGGCTCGGCAGAGATACGATACCGCGCGCCGGTGCGGTCGGGTAAGATCACAATTCGCACCACGCTCAAGGAACGTAAACGCAAGATCCTGCGCGTGCTATCCGTAGCGACAGATGAGTCGGGCGGCGAAGTGGCGATACTTATCGAAACCTGGGTCGCGATTTCAGCCTGACGCGGCCAGCCACCCCGGCGCGGCGTTCCGCCTCAGCGCGTCGGCAATAGGCGACCGGCGCCCCAGTCGGTAACCAGACGCGTTTCGCCGCGCGCATTTACCGATATTTGCAGAAAGTTGCGCTCACGATTGAAGCGCAGGGCGAGAATTTTTCCGCGCGTCAGAAACTCATCCGCGTAGACGGTTTCGCGCAGAGTGACCTGATTCCCGATCGCTCCTCCCCGAAAGTCCAGCGCGAGTCGCCGCCGACCGTTCTGTAGATTCAGGTAGCGCAAATGCACCGCCCCGCTTGCGGCGCCGGGGATAGTAAAACTCAAGCGCAACGTACGCGCGTCGATTTGAAATATTTCGCCTGCGCCGATTGATTGGCCCTGGCGTGCGCCGCCGACCGCCTGAATGGAAAAACGCCCCGCGCGCGCAAGGCCGCGTTCAAAAAAGTTGGCAAAATGAAAAGCCGGGGGCGATGATTGGGCCGCGACGCTATTCGCCAGGCAAAGAATCAGTGCGGCCACGACCCGCGCAAACGAGCGGCGGGCGATCACGGGTCCTGATTCTCGCGGCCGGAGGGAATATACAGGCGCAGTTCGATGCGCTCGTTGCGGTAGTGCGCGAAAGTATCGTCGCCATAGATCCGAATTTCCGACTCGCCGCAGCCGCGGTATTCCAGTCTTTCACGCGGGAAACCGCTCTTTTGCATGTACTCGAACATATGCCAGGCGCGCCGTTCGCTGCGCTGCAGATTGCTCTCTTCGCGTCCCGGGAGAGCGGAATGACTCTCCACCGAGACGCGATATTGCGGATAACGGCCCAATTTCGAGAGGGCCTGGGAGAGCGCGCGTTTGCCAGCGCTGGTCAGCTTGTCTTCGTCGTCAAAATAACCGCGGTCCGGAAAACTCATGCGCAGATTAACGCTGCCGTTTTTTTCCGGCCTCAGCATGGGTTCCGTATTGATGAATTGCCCGCGCGCGACGCTAACATTGCCTGCGCGATCGGCGGCTTCCACTTCGATCTCGAACGCTTCCAGACTTTCCGGCGCATAACCGCGATCGGACACGCCAGTCCATGCAATCGGTTCCGGAACGGAGCGTCCGCCAAAGTTCCGGTAGAGGCTCCGCGGCGATTCGGCGTTGTCCGGATCGACGACGGCGTAAATGCGCACGCCCCAGATCTCGATGCCCGACGGATCGGCCGGCGCGAAACTCAGTCGCGCAGGACTGGGATCCTGTTCGAATTCATCGGCGAGGGTTCCCCGGGCGATGGAGAAATCCAGGGCGGGACCGCTGCGGTCGATCCAGATCGGCCTCCAGGGAGAGGCTTTGCGCAGGCCGTTGACATCCGCCTGGAAACGCGTGAAATACAAACCGTCGGAAAGCGGCGCGCCCGCGTCGTCGAAGCCTTCGAACTCAAAATATTCCGGCGCCGCGCCGACGCCTTCGCGGAGCAGAACCGGCGCGTCCGCGGGGCTGCGCGCAATCAGCCACTGCCAGGTTGCGCCACCGCCGACGCCCGACCGCCCGCGGGCGAGTCCGTTGGCATCAAGCGAAACAAGATCCAGTCGCAGACGATCGCGCGCGCCGTCGCCGTTGGGTGAAAACTGGTAACGTTCGGCGCGCAGATCGTAAGCGGCGGGTTCCGCCTCAAAAATAAGTTCCGATGACTCGGCCCGACTCTGGTTGCCGGCGGCGTCGCGCGCCGTCAGTTGATACGTGTAAACGCCGTACGGCGCGCTGCCGCTCGCGGCAAGATCATCCCAGTAGATGTAAATCGACGCGGGCAACGCATCGCTCCAGGATCGTTCCTGCAGCAACGAACGCGCTTGATTCAGCAGCGTTGCGTTGAATCGCGTTCCGCCGGAGGCCCGTACCGTCTGACGCAGTTCCAGACGCTCGCGGGCGCTGCGTCCGGGCGTCCCGGCGCCGGGCGGCAGCACAAAGAGTCCGACCACCGGCTTGAGTTCCACTATCGGCGCGATGGTGTGCGCAACGACGCGCTTCGGCGCCGCTTCGATGAAAAGCTCGCCTTCCTGTAGTTGTACGCCGACTTCGATCTGATAAGTCCCGTCGGTGACAATGCGACCCTCGGCGTCGCGCCCGTCCCAGAATAGCGATTCGAACATCTGAACCGGTTCCACAGTGGTCGCGCCTGGCAGCCACAAGTTCGTGGGTCCGCGGGACGGGCGACGCAAGCGGCGATCCGCCTGAATCATTCGAATGATTTTTCCGCTCGAATCGCGTATGCGACACTGCCAGTCGTACGGTTCTTCAATGTCGTCGGGCCTATTGATCGTCGAGATCAGAATGACGTCCTGCACCCCGTCGCTGTTCGGGCTGAACTGATCGAGGGAGCTTGCGACTGCGAAGCGATCCTGCGATTGTGCGCTGATCGCCAGGCCGGTCAGAACCAGCGCAAAAATTGCGCCGGGCGCAGCGCTGCGCACAACGGCGCGTGCGGAGAAGTGAGGACGGGCAGTACGAAGCATGGCGTCGGAGTACAGTTTAGAAACTGCGGCCGATGCTGCAAGCGGAAAGAGTCTGGCGGGACGGGGGTTATTCCTGCGGCAAAACGAACTCGTATTGAGTTGGAGTCAGTAATCCCCCCTCGATGTCGAATGGATCCAGAAGGCGGAGCAATCCTCCGCTAGTATTATAACCGCCGCTAACCGTGCGATCTACCCCAATTTGCGAGACCAAGGCGAGGACCGACAGCCCCGGATTCTCTCGAGCGTGATTCACTTCGTTACGGGTCAGTGTAATACTCTGGCCTGACGAGGCTGTTCCTTTCACTTCAACGTGCGCTACCTTTGTCCCGCTTACGCAATGCAGGTCATAGGGTTGGCTTGCTGATACGTCTGATACCGAGTAACCCTGCGATTCGAAAAAAGATCGAACGACGCGCATGGCATGCTGCTCGACAGCCTGTCGGTATTCTGCATCATGTGATTTGCCCTGCCGCGCGCGCGATAGCGCCATTGTTGAGGCAGGCATCGCGGCAAAACCATGAGATAGGAGCCGTGCAAACTCTTCAAGCGATTGACGTGGAGAGTTTTGCGCGGCGGAAAAGTACATGCAGATTTGTTTGGTATTGTTGCCGCCCTCTGCGGCCATGCTCCCCACGGTTCTCTGCGCCGCGCAGATGGCGCGGCGCAGGTCATTCACGTCGATGTTGCGGCCCAATTGCAAAGGATATGCATAGGGGCTACGCAGAAGCAATCTTCTGTTTTCCAATGAAAGATTTAGCTGTCTAGTTCTCGCGGAATCTACAGCCGCGTCCAAAAGGACATAATTGCGGTCGGAAAGGCGCTGCAAAATCGTTTCGAGGCCAACTTCGTATTGAGTATTGCGGGCATTTGAACTACCAATACTACCCGACCGCGATTTAAAGAGTATTGAAAGTCGCTCTTCCTCCACAAAGGCCTCGAATTCTGCGTCGAGGATTGATCCATCTGTAGCGTAAACCTTCATGGGATATATCGATGTAAATAAATAGCGCCGGATGATTCTTTTGTCCGCTGGATCATGTCTGCTTCTAACGAGCTGAAATCGGATAGTCACAGAGTATCATGCCGGATCGATATTTGTTGCTATCACGGGTTTGGTTGATTGTGCTAGAGAACAAAAACCGGCAGACGATTGAGAAATTCAACCATGTCCACAGAAACAAGTTTGGGTCTGGCGGCGACAGGAAAACAGACTTGGGGACGGTTCCCCGTGTCACTCTAGGGGCGCCCAGTTGGCGCGCCTGCTGCGAGAACCCCTGCGTTCGCCGCTCGCTCCCGAAAAGAATCCGCCCGGCCCGAGCCGTTCCTGCCCGATAATAAGATATGCGCCTTTTCGCCCGCCTCCGCCTGTCCGCCGCCCTGCTCGGGGTTCTGGCCTGCGCCGAACTGGCCGCGCGAAGCCCCGAGCGTCGGCACGAGCTGCCCGAGGCGTCGGGCCCGGGCGGCGAAGACGGACTGTATCGCTCTCTGACGAGCCCGCGCGGCGGAGTGCCCTTCGATACGCACTATCAGCATTACGTGGAGCCGCCGGTCGAAGGAAGTCCGGCCGCGGCCGCGCCGTCCGCCGAGTCTGAGCCGCCCTCGCGCGCAGCGTCCGCTGATCGGGCCCGGCCATCGCCCGCGCCGACCGAGCCGACTCTCGATATTCCCTCCGTGCGCGACTTGCCTCGGGCGCGTGCCGAACCCCCTGCACGCGAACAACCCGCTGCACGGCAAGAACCCGCCGCACGGTCGGAACCCGCCGCTCGGCAACAGCCCCCCGCGCGGCAACAGCCCCCCGCGCGGACGCAGCCTGCGACGCGGGAACCACCGGCGGCGCGACAAGAACCGGCTGCGCGTCTCGTTCCGCCGCAGAGTTCCGACGCAAATCGACCCCAACCCCGGATCCAACCGCGCGCTGATCGCGCGGTACGCCCCGGGCCGGGCGACGCGCCGCTTACCCGCATGAGCGCGCCGATCCCCGGACTGCCGGAGGATCTTACACCCACGCCGCGCGTCGCCCTGCGGACTCCCGCGCCGGCTTATTACCGCGGGATTTACCTGACGATTTCCACGGCGCGCACGCCGGCCCTGTTTCGCCCCTTGCTCGCCCGCGCGCGCGAGCACGGCATTAACGCGCTCGTCGTCGACGTCCAGCCGCGGCTGCCGTCGGAAGAATTCATGCGCCTCGCTCGCGAGAGCGGCTTTTATCTGATTGCGCGGGTTGTTGTTTTTGACGGCGGCCTCGCAACTTTTCCGCCGCCCCAGTCGCACCTTGACCGCGTGCTGACCAGCGCGGAAACCGCCGCACAGGGAGGCTTTGCAGAAATCCAGCTCGACTATATCCGTTTCGCCGATCGCGCCACCGGCATGACCTTGCGCCGCCGTTATGAAACCGTAACCGGCATTATCAAACTGGCCACGGACCGACTCCGTCCGCACGGCGTCCGCGTCGGCGCGGATGTTTTTGGCCGCATCGCCTTTAACCGCGAGGATCGCATTGGTCAGAAGCTGGAAGTGTTCGCCCCGCACCTCGATGTTATTTATCCTATGTTATACCCGTCCCATTTCTACGGCGATCCGGATCGCAGGCGCGACCCGTATGGCACGATCCGGGACGGGGTGCGGGGTCCGATCGCCCGCGTGGGCCGGGATGTGCGCATAGTTGCCTACATCCAGAGCTTTCAGATGCGCGTTTCCGAAAGCGGGCTGTCGCTTGAGGCGTATGTACGCAAACAACTGGAAGGCGCGCGCGACGGCGGTTCGGCGGGTTTTGTCGCCTGGAATGCGCGCAATGACTACCGCGCTTTCTTTCGCGCGCTGGCCCAATACGACCGCCAGGCGGCCCGCTGATTCGTTTTGGACTGAGCAGGACTGATGAGAATTGAAGTGACCGGCGAAACGCATATTCGAGCGCTTGATCCGCTCTATAATTTTTTTACGATCGGAACGCTGCCCGATCTGAATTTCCGTTTTGTGCTGGCGCGCAATACCGCCGTAGCCAACGAGATTGCCGCGCGCTTTGATGCGCAGCCGGACGTGGAAGCCCTCATGGGCAAAGCGATGCTCGGCGCGTTCTTCCTCTGCACGCATGCGGCGAAGCAAAAAAACACGGTCAGTCTGCATTTCGAATGCGAGGGTCCGGTCCGCCGGGTGATAGCATTTGCGGCCAGCGACGGCGCCATGCGGGCGACGGCCGCCGAGCCCCGGGCGCGCTGGGATGGCCCGGTCGATGCGGGCAAGGGCGCCGGCGTCCTGCGCGTCAATCGCTGGAGCGAGACGGGCAAATTGCTGTATTCCTCGGCCGTCGAATTTCGTGACGCGGGCATCGATCGAAACGTAGAGGAGTTCATCGGCCGCTCCGAGCAGATACAGACATTTTTGCGCTTCGAAACGGATCGGGGCGCCGAGCGCCTGGAGCAGGTGAGCGGCTATATGTTCCAGGCGCTGCCGGGCGCCACGGCCGACCACGTGGACGCGGTGCTGGCCATGATCGGCGACAAGTCTCCCGGTCAGTTGATTACAGCCATGCTGGCCGGCGACGCGTTTGGCGGACGTATGCGGCCCATCGAAGGCGGCATGGAATCCGTAAGCGTACTGAAAAACGGTTCGTTTCGCAGCTACTGCGATTGCAGTCGCCACAAGGTGGAACGCATACTTGTCATCATGGGCCGGGAGGCCGTGCTGGCCATGGCAGCGGAACGCGGCGAAGTGGAAGTCATATGCGAATTTTGTAAAAGAACCTATACGCTGTCGCCGGAGGAAGCGACCGGGCTGTTCAAGGACGCCTGAGTGCGACCGCCGGCGCGAGCGCGTAATTTCTCATGGGCGTCGCCCTTCAAACTGATGAATCTGCTTGATTTTACTTCAGCGCTCGTTAAGATGTCTTTCCGGCGCGAGTCGGACGGCGCATCGACTGCCGCCAGTCGATATTGAATGGCAGGAGCCTCGTTCTGGATTATATCCCGATCAATTCCGTAGACGATATAGATCCCCGCAAAATCTCCATACGCGACATCAACAAGCGCTATGTGGATCGCGAGGGCAATCGGTACGCAACGCGTTTCAATTTACAAACGCGTCAGGTCGAAGTTGTCCGCGTGGCCCGGACCAAAAGCGAGGCGCTGCGACTGCGCGACGAAATTTTACGTGAACGTACCGACAGTCCCGCTCCGCGATCCGCGGCCGGTCTAAATCGCTCGAATCCGAGCCTTCCCACGGCGTCTGCGTCCGGCGCGTCCGCCGCGGACTCCAATGACGGCGACTTTGACGACCTCGACGGACTGGACCTCGGCGCCGATCCGGAGTCCGATTCCTTCTCCACCCGGCCGACTGCGCCGGCCCGGCCGACGGGCGTCGATCCGCGCGAGGGCGCATTTATTGAGCAGTCGTTTCTTGAGGAGTCAGTCCAGGATCTGGGCAAACACCGTGAGCGCCTGCAGGTCGTCATAAATAATTTGAAGAATTCACGGCACTTTGACGCCAATACGGCTTTTGCTGACATTTTGCGAAAAGTCGACGCTGAGTGCTGGCAAAAGACAGAAACCGTAATTTCGTATTATAAAGAACTCTACAATTATCCGCGCTCCTTGAGCCACTATGCGCCGCGGCTCACGCCGGAAGAGCGCGCCCGTCTGGAAAAGGCCGAATCCGACGAGCGACGCATGGACTGGGTGCGGCGTTGGGAAGTGCGTCGGGCCTTTGAGGATATCTTCACCACGCTGCCGAACGTGGCCGGCGAACTGGCGAAGCTGCTGAAAGACGTCCCTGATCAAGTGAAGCGCGCTATGCCCGCGGCAGCGCAGCAAACGGTCTCGGATGCTCTGGTTTCATTGGATCTGCTGGTGGCAGAATGCGCAACTCGTATGACGCTGATCCAGGTCTGGAAGCGCAAGTTCCCCTGAATTACCAGTTCCGTCCGCCGATCCTTCGGCGCCGCGCTGTGGGGTGCGGCGCGAACTCAGGCTTGCAGACCCACCAGCCAGCGCGCCACTTCGCTGCGAATCTTTCCCGGCGGGATGGGCTTGCGCAGCAAGGATTGCATGCCGCGCTGTTTGCACAAAGCGATCAGACTCTCATCATCGCTGCCGCTCAGCGCCACTATGGCCGGCGGCGGATGCTGCATGGATGCTATCGCGCCGCTCGCCCGAAATCCGTCGATGGCCGGCAAATCCAGTTCAATAAACGCGATGTCGAAGAATGTCCGGCGAACCGCCTGGAAGGCCTCGAGGGCGTCGCCCGCCAGCGCGACTTGAATATGCATGCGTCGCACTTCCGCCGCAATGGCGTGGCGCGCAGCCGGATCGGGATCCACAATTAATATTACGCAGTCGCGCCGGGTGCGCGCGCCGCGTCGTCGGGGCAGGGTGGAGGCGGGACCGGCCAGCTCGCTCATAGAACGAGGTTGTCGCTTCAGGAACTGAACCGCGAGCATTATTTATAGTATTGTTAATTTCTAACAATCGATCGTGAGAAACTGTCGCCCGCCGCCGTCGCGCGCCCGCCCTGTTTTATGAAAAGAATCGGGCTAGCGACGTCCGGAATAGCCGCCGCGGGGGGCGCCGCCCGGTCTGCGACCGCCGCCCGGGTTGCGTCCGGGGGGAGCGCTGCGGCCGGGCGCGTTGCGTCCTGGCGCGCTGCGGCGCGGCGCCAGAGAGCGATCCTCATCGTCGGGCCGCGAAGGATGCAGGCCTGGACGGAATTGCTCGAGCGTCTCCGAAGGCAGTTTGCGCCGCAACAGGCGTTCGATATCGTTCAGCAGGCCTTTTTCTTCGGAGCAGACCAGTGAAACGGCTTCGCCGGTTGCGCCGGCGCGTCCGGTGCGACCAATGCGATGCACGTAATCCTCGGGCACATTGGGCAGCTCGAAGTTCACCACATGCGGCAATTGATCAATGTCGAGTCCGCGCGCGGCAATGTCAGTGGCGACAAGCGCACGAATTGCGCCGCGTTTAAAATCCGCCAGCGCGCGCGTACGGGCCGACTGACTCTTATTACCGTGAATGGCTGCGGCGCCGATGCCGTCGCGTTCCAGGCGCTGGGCGAGCCGATTGGCGCCATGTTTGGTGCGCGTAAAAATCAGCACCTGGCGCCAGTTGCCGGTTTTGATCAGATGAGCGAGCAAGGCCGGCTTCTGTTCTTTGTCGGTTGCGTAGACGCGCTGCTCCACGGTTTCCGCCGCAGTATTGCGCGGCGATACGTCGATTTCGATGGGCCGATGCAGAATGCCCTGCGCGAGCTTGCGGATCTCCGGTGAAAATGTGGCGGAAAAAAGCAGATTTTGCCGCTCGCGCGGCAATACGGCCAGGATGCGCTTGATGTCGTGGATGAAGCCCATATCGAGCATGCGATCGGCTTCGTCGAGCACGAGCACTTCGAGCTTATTAAACGTCACGGCCTTCTGATTGTAGAGATCGAGCAAACGTCCGGGCGTAGCTACGAGAATATCCACGCCTTCTTTCAAGCGCGCAATTTGAGGTTTGATGTTCACGCCGCCGAACACGACCGCGCTGCGCAAAGGCAGAAATTTCCCGTAGGTTTCGACGCTTTCGGCGATCTGAGCCGCCAGTTCACGCGTCGGCGTGAGCGCCAGTGCGCGCACCGGACGAAAGCCGCGCCCATTCGCCTCGCGCGGATCGGCGTCGGCGGACAGTTTTTGCAGCAGCGGCAGCGTGAAGCCGGCGGTCTTGCCTGTGCCGGTCTGGGCTGCAGCCAGTATGTCGCGCCCTTCCAGGGCGGCGGGAATCGCCTGACTCTGCACCGGAGTCGGCGTTTCATAGCCTTCTTTTTCCAGGGCGCGCAGGAGGGGTTCGGCAAGGCCGAGAGAGGTAAAGGACACGGAAGTACGCTCGCAGACCGCCGGAGCGATCGATTTAGATTTTGCGCCGACTTCGGGATCCGCGCCTCGACGGATTATCCGTCGCAGCGTCAGGTTATTCGAGGCGCCCTCGCCCGGCGACTCAATTGCCTCGCGAAATCAGAAGTTTCCAGGCGGCCGCTGCGGCGTCTTGCCCGTCCGGCGCGCTCTCGGCGGCCGACCGGTTCGATCAGCTATCGTTAAACTCGATGCGCCACTGCAGGCCCAGGCTGAATTGACGCTCGAGTTCCTGCGGTTGGATCGTCGGACTGAAAATCGCGCTGAAAAAAAGACCCTGCAATACATTCGGTCCCGATCCGACGCGCAAGCCCGAATTCACGTCGTAATCCGTGCCGGAGATGGAGAACTGCTCCAGATCGTAGCGCGAGCGACGATAGTCCATACGGACGGCGACCAGCGCGTACTCATTAAGTGCATACTCCAGCTCCACGCCGACGCCGCTTTCGGAGGCGACGTAATCGAAGTCGAGAAGCGAACTGCTGATGCGGCCGCTCTGCGAGCTGCCCAGATCCACGTAGGCGCCGGAGAGCTGTGACAGGCGCATCTCGCCGCGCCGGCGGTACGGCGGCATCCAGTTGAAGGCCAGACCCCACTCCCGGGCCGGCCGCCAGCGCCAGTGCAGGGAGCCGGCATAGCCGCGCTGGTATATCTGCAAACTCTGACCGGGCACGGCGATCGCTCCGCCTGCGGTCGGTGCAAGACTGGAATCCAGGGCCCCGAACGCGGCGCGCAGTTCCGTATCAAAACCAAAATCCATCCGCAACCAGTTCAGGCCAAGGGCGAAGTCATGCTGTTCATTGCGCCACAGCGAGTAGCTCAGTCGGTAGCCCCGATTCAGTTGCCGGACGCCGCGCGTCTGGTAGTTGCTTAAGAGCGCCGTGGCGGCGACGGTGGAGGGCTCGCGCAGGCGTTGTAGTCGGAGATCTGTAAAGTCGCTCGCGCCGCGCTGATCGCTGTACGCGGCGTCGATCCTGAAATCCTGCCAGACGGCGCGAGCGGAGAGCTGGTAGCCGTTCAAGCGGCGGTTGCTGTAGGGCGATTCGAGGGTCGCCTGGCCGCCGCCGTCGTTTACAATCGATCCGATCAGATTTAATGAGCTCCGTAAATCTTCAAATGCGGACTGGTACTGGCTGCGCAGCGGGCCCGCGCCGAGGCGGAGTTCCGCGCGTTCAGGACGCGGGGCTGCAAACCATTCGGCGAGCGAATTCAGACCACTCAGACCCGCCTCGTCCCGGTCGGAAGTCGCGGGCGCGTTCGGCTCAGCCTCTGGCGCGGACGCTGGCGTCGGATCGCGCGGCGTCTCCGGCGCACGCGCCGGCGCCTCGTACGGTTCAAAGACGATGCGCGCGATCTGATTTTTGGGTATTGTGCGCGCGCCCTCCGCGGTCTGAATGCGAATTTCCGTGCGCGTTTGCGACGTTATGCGGCCCCGCAGGGACTGCCCGCTGCGCAGATAGATCGTGTCTGCGAGGGCGGGCGCCACGCTGCACAATACCAGGGCCAGTGCGAGCCGAACAAAAGGGAGGCGCGCCGCGGAAGGTCGGCGCGGTCGCGAACGAAGGTCAATCCGGGTATCCACAGACGCACTTGCGCCAGGGCCGCGAAAAATTGCGAGCAATCCGGGGCCGCTCCCGCACAGATTGCTGCGTTCAGCACTGGCCGGAATGCGCCCGTCCAGACAGGCGGCGTCGTCGGAATTGTTGGGGCGTCTCGCCGACCTCGCGGACAAAGGCTGAATAAAACGCGGATTTGGAGCGAAAGCCGGATTCATAGGCGATTGTCAGAGCGGTTTGTTCAGGCGCACACATTAGAAGTTTGCGGGCGTGGTCGACGCGACGTCGATTTATGAAGCGCTGAAAGTTCACACCGTAGCGCGAATTGACAAGTTCCGAGAGTTGCGCCGGACTCAGGCCGCATTCGATGGCGAGATCCGCCAGCGTGAGTTCTTCATCCAGGAACAATTCGCGCTCCTGCAAAAGCGCTTCGAGGTGCGTCGCAGCGCGATCGGGGTCCAATCCTCCGAGGCGGCTGCGTGCATAGCGCGCCTCGCGGCGCAGACGCAAGAGTAGCTCAGGCGACCGCTGCAGGGCTACGAACAGATATAAGAGCGCGCCGGTAAACGCCGCCGCACCGAGCAGTTTGAGGTGCGCGGCGCCCCACTGGCCGATTACGATAGTGAGCGCCGCGGTCAGCGCGAGTCCGGCGAAGACCGCCAGCGGGCGAAATTGCCGCCGCCTTGCGAGCGTATCGCGGCGCCAGAGGAAGCGCAAGTGAAACAGCGCGGCGCCGGCGTAGGCGGCGAAGGACAGGGTCGCCGCCGGCAGTAGCGCACGCACAGTCCAGAACGTCCAGGCGCCTGATTCGCGCGGAAGGCCGGCCGTCAGGAGCGCGGCCTTTGTCTCTCCGCTGACCAGAAAGAAGGGGCTCAGGGCCAGCGTCGCAAGCGCGGGCGGCGCAAAGTGCAGTCGCGAAAGCTGATACGGTTCTTCGGAGACCGCATCCCGGACGCTGCCGTACAACAGCGGCGCCGCGAGCAAGAGCAGCGGGACATGCGTGAGTGCGAGATGCGGTCGCCCTTCAAACTGTTGGTCAAAAAACGCCGCAAGCTCCGCGAGCAGGACTGCGACTACGGCCAGCAGCACGGTCTCTCTTGCGCGTCCGCGATCGGCCCCGCGTCGAGCGAGGCGCGCCAGGCTGAGCGCCAGCGCGAAAAATGCGCCGGCATAGGTCGCTTGAATTAACGCGCCGGCTTCCACAAAAAATCCACCGCGCGACGCGGTCCGACTGTCGAGATTATTTTACCGCTTCCGTACGGGATTCGCGCGCATAAAGCGCTTCGATTTCCCCGGCATAGAGTTCCGCGACCGTTAACCGTTTGACTTTCATGCTTTCGGTGAGTTCGCGCCCTTTTTCAAATTCGCGTCCCAGTATCCGAAATGCCGTGATGCGTTCAAAGGTTTTGAAGCCGTTCTGCGGCGAAACGAGGGTGCGAATGGTCTCGTTAAGCAGTGCCCGGCAGGCCGGCGTCGCATCCCACTGCTTCCGATCCGCGGGAATCGTATGTCCGCGCGCCGCCAGCTCTTCGGCGCACCGCTCCCAGGCCGGAACAATCAGCGCCGCCAGTCCCTTGCGGTCCTGGCCGACCACCACGGCAAGCTGGACCAGAGGCGACGCCTTCAGTTTCATCTCAATCGGCTCCGGCTCGACGTTTTCCCCGCCGGCCAGAACGATCGTGTCCTTGGCCCGCCCCGCGTAGCGCGCTTCGCCGTGCCGCGTCCAGGTGAAAAGGTCGCCCGAGTTGAACCAGCCGTCGACGATTGCCTGCGACGTTTTCTCCGGATCGCGGTAATACCCGCGCATAATGTGCTGCCCGCGATGATGCAACACGCCCTTTACTCCGGTGGCGCGGATGCTGCGACCCGCGGAGTCGCGAATGTCAAACTCGACGCCCGGCAGGGGCAGGCCGATGGAACCCAAACGCGGATAAGGCAGGCGGCCGATGGCGGACGGACCGGTCGTTTCCGTCAGGCCATAGCCGTCCAGAATCGGCAGGCCCAGACTGCGAAAGAAGCGCACAGCATCGAGCGGCAGAGCGCCGGCGCCGGACACGGCGAAGCGCACCTGGCCGCCCAGGGGCTTCAGCGCGGCGCGCAGAATCGGACGAAAGGGCGCCGCCGCCAGAAACAGCAAGGGCGCAGCGAGGCCGGCGAGCAAGCGTCGGGTTCGCGTCGGCGCAACTTCCGGCGTCTCGTTCACCTGTAGATCAAATGCGCAGTCGCTGGCGCGGCGCGCCGCGTCGGCCAGCGCAAAGGCTGCGCGAAACAAGGCGCGTACCGTCCCGGATTTTTTCCGCAGGCCGTCTTCGATGCGTTTATGCAACTGTTCCCAGACCCGCGGGACAGAGACGAGCGCAGTCGGTTTGATTTCGCTCAGATCCGCTGCAAGGCGCGTCAGGCTGGAGCAGGCCATCGTGGCGCCGGCGCAAAGCAGCGTAGTTTCCAGCACCCTTTCCGCGATATGCCAGGGCGGAAGAAACAAAACGGTGCGATCCCTTGGACCGATCGGCAAAACCGCGAGCGCCGCCTGCGTGATGAAATAAAAGCTTCCATGTTCGAGCATTACCCCCTTTGGGGCGGCGGTCGTACCGCTGGTGTAAATGATCGCTGCCAGATCGGTCGATCGCAGGGCCCGGCCGCGTCGGACAAGTTCCGCGTCGGCGCCCGCGTCGAGCGCAAGACGACCGGCGGTCTGCGCCTCTGCAAGGCTTGTAATGCGCGCCTGCGGGAAAGCGCGCACAAGCTCGGCGCGCGCGCCGGCGTCCCCTTCGATCAACAGAATCGCCTCCGGCGGGGGGAGCGAATCCTTGAGCGCCGCCACGCGCAGTGCAATGACGGAATTCTCCAGTACAATCGCGCGCGCTTCGCTGTGGGCGACAATATGCTGAATGTCGGCGTCGCTTGCATCGACGCCGCGCGGCACGTCCACGCAGCCGATCAGGTTCGCGGCGAAAACCGTCTGGCTCCATTCGTAACGGTTGTCGCAGAGCACGACAACACGATCGCCGTGCTTTAAGCCCAGCGCGGACAAATAGAAGGCGGAAATCTCGTTAACGCCGCGGCGCCACTCCTGACCGCTGCGTGCGACCAGGCGGTCGTCCTGACGCACAAGGAAGGCGGCGCGCGAACCGTGATTCTCCAGCGCCGTACGGGCGAGTTCATAAATGGTTTTTTGCTGCATGTTCGCAGCATAGCCGAGATCGCGCGGCCGGTCGTCCCGGGATATGATTCAGGACGAGTTTTACGATCGCGGGCGCGCAAAAACCGATTGAGCCTTCGCGACGCTGCGACTCATGCTGACGGCGATGGTCTGGGGGATTGTGGTAGGCGTTGTTGCGCTGGCGATGGTCGTCGGATTTGTGCGCGCGCGCTGGCTGCGCGGCGTCAGGCTCTGGCCGTCGCGGGAACGTCTGGCCCTATGGAAATCCACAGCGGCGCTTCGTCGTCTGTTCTGGCTGGCATTGCCGCTTTTGCTCATGCTCTGTGCGATTGCCACGCTCGACGCACAGGGGCGCAATGCCGGGCCGCTGTGGGCGGCGTTTTTTGCCAGCCTGATTGTGCAGGCGACAATGGCGGGAGTTTTTGGGCTCAAGGCCGACCCGGCCAGTTCGATCGCTCTGGGCGCGTGTCTTGTAATCGAACTCTTCGTTGCCGGCGGAGTGCTATTGTTCGTTGTCCTGGATTTTTCGGACTACTTTGCCGCTTATGTAATTGGCGGAATTTTTGCAATTGTCGCGGGAATTATCTTCGCGGCCGCCCGGTCGCACTGGAATAGCGGCTAGCGCTCAGCGCTTGAGCGAAATCGATTTTTCGGCCGCGGCTACAATATCTTTCGCGCGCAGTCCGTAATAGTCGAGCAAAGCGTCCGCGGGACCTGTTTGGCCAAAAACGTCCTGCATGCCGATCTTTACCACCGGGACCGGATACGTTTCAGAGAGCGCTTCGCACACCGCCGAGCCAAGACCGCCCAGAACGTTGTGCTCTTCCGCCGTGACCAGTGCGCCGGTTTTACGCGCCCAGGTCGCCAGCAGTTCCTGATCAATCGGCTTGATGGAAGCCATATTGATTACGGTCGCCTTGATGCTACGTTTTGCGAGTTCTTCCGCCGCGAGCAACGCTTCGCCGACCAACACGCCGCATGCGACCAGCGTCACGTCCGAACCCTCGCGCAACACTTCGCCGCGCCCTTCGCGAAACGAATAGTCGGCGGCATGTTCCAGTACCGGCACGGCGGCGCGGCCTGTGCGCACATAAACCGGACCTTTAAACTCGCCAATGCGGCGAATCACCTGTTTGGTCTCGGTAAAATCGGCCGGACAGACGACGGTCATCCCGGGGATGGCGCGCATCACTGCAAAGTCTTCTATGCACTGGTGGCTGGCGCCGTCTTCGCCGACAGTGACGCCGCCATGCGACGCGACCAGCTTTACATTCAAGCCTGGATAGGCTACGGAGTTGCGCACGATTTCCCAGGCGCGCCCGGAAAGAAACATGGCGAAACTGGAGGCATAGGGCGTGAGGCCGCTCAGCGCCAGGCCGGCCGCGGTTCCCACAAGATTTTGCTCGGCGACGCCGACGTTAAAGAAGCGCTCGGGAAACTCTTTTGCAAATTTGTGCGTGCGCGTACTTTCGGAAAGATCCGCGTCGAGCACTACCAGATCAGGACGCTCGCGTCCCAGCTCCAGCAGCGCTTCGCCGTATGCGTCTCGAGTGGCTTTCTTTTCCAGAGCGCGCCTCGCCTTCGAATGCTCGTTAAATCGCCTTCGTCGATGCGAACGCTCAGCCTTGCAGTGCGGCCGCTTTGTCCGTGCGTTCCCAGGTAAAGGTGTCGCCGGAGCGACCAAAGTGGCCGTAGGCGGCCGTATCCTGGAAGCGGCGGCCTTTCTCCAACAATTGCAGGGTGCGCACAATGCCGCTCGGGCGGAAATCGAAGTTGTCCTTCACGCGTTTGCCGATTTCGTCATCGGAGATTTTGCCGGTGCCGAACGTATCGACCATAATCGATACGGGTTCATGAAAGCCGATTGCGTAGGATACCTGGACTTCGCAACGATCGGCGAGGCCGGCCGCCACGACATTCTTCGCCGCATAGCGCGCCATGTAGGCCGCGCTGCGGTCGACCTTCGACGGATCTTTGCCGGAGAATGCGCCGCCGCCGTGACGGCCCCAGCCGCCGTAGGTGTCGACGATGATCTTGCGACCCGTAAGGCCGCAGTCGCCATGCGGCCCGCCGACCACGAATTTGCCGGTCGGGTTAATCAGATAACGCGTGTTCTGCAGCAGGTTTACAGGAACCACTTTCTTGATAACCTGTTCGATCATCATTTCTTCCAGCTGCTTGTGCTGGAGATTTTCGCGGTGCTGGGTCGAAATAACGACGGTGTCGATGCGGTGCGGCTTGCCGTCGCGGTACTCAACAGTTACCTGACTTTTGGAGTCCGGCAGAATGTCTTTCATTGTCCCGTTGTGGCGGAGTTCGGAGAGATAACGCAGGATCGAGTGCGAAAGTGAAATCGCCATCGGCATGTATTCCGGAGTTTCGTTAATCGCGAAACCGAACATCATGCCCTGGTCGCCGGCGCCCATTTCCTTGTAGAGGCCTTCGCCTTCGGTAACGCCCTGAGAAATGTCCGGGCTCTGTTCGTGTACGCGCACCATGACTTCCGCGTTTTTCGCGTCAAAGCCGATATCCTCATGCACATATCCAATATCTGCAATGACCTTGCGCGCGATTTTTTCTACGTCGACGTGCCCTTTCGAGGTGATTTCGCCGGCCACGCAGCAGAAATTCGTGGTCACAAGGGTCTCGCAGGCCACGCGGCTGCGATTATCGCCCGCCAGATAGGCGTCGAGTACGGCGTCGGAGATCTGATCGCAGATCTTGTCGGGGTGTCCTTCGGAAACGGACTCGGAGGTGAACAGAAAGTTTTTCAGGGCCATTGTTGCGCCTTAGCTTTATTGTGGAATCGTTTGACAGGCGACGTGCGTCGAATCGCTAAGGGTCCGAACTGCGTCTGCACTGCGATTTGCGCCGGCCGCAGCCGACTAAAAGCCGATCGCCAGACCGGCTTCGAGTAAGGATTGCGAGGGGGCCCTGAGCGTCAATGAAAATGCCGCAGAGTATTTCCAGTCGAGCCGGCGAGCTCGTGCGACGTCCGTGGCGGGCGGGGCTGCTCGCAGCGGCCGCGGCGGGCTCAGCCGCGCTGGGCCTGAACGCGGGATGCCTGGCGTACCTGGCGCGTGCGGGCTGCGGCCAGCTTGAGATTTTGCGAAAACGCGAGCCGCTGGAGCGCGTTCAGGCCGATCCGGCGACCCCGACGGAGGTGCGCGAACGGCTCGCCTTCCTGGGCGTTGTGCGCGCTTTTGCGAATGATCGTCTGGGTCTGAACGCGCGGACCACGTTCACGACCTACGCGCGATTGGATCGCAGCGCCGTCGCCTGGAATGTTACCGCGTCGCATGCGCTTGCGCTTGAGCCGCGCACCTGGAACTTCCCGATTGTGGGGCGGGTGCCGTATCTGGGCTACTACACTCGCGCCGAGGCCGATGCCAAGGCCGCCGAACTCGCCGCCGAGGGATATGATGTTTTGGTTAGCGAGGTCGCCGCATATTCGACGCTCGGTTGGTTCAACGATCCCTTGCTGTCGCCCCAGATGGCGTACTCCCGGTATTTCCTGGCGTCGCTTTTGATCCACGAGTCGACGCATGCTACGCTGTGGTTCCCGGGCGACGTCAACTTTAACGAATCCTTCGCCAGTTTCGTCGAACGCGAGGGGGCGTCCCAGTTTTTCCGCGAGACGTACGGGGTTCAGAGTCGCGAGTATCTTCAAATCGAGGGCGCGCGTGCGGAGCGCGTCCGGTTGGCGGCGCTGTATCGGTCCGCGGCGCACGAGCTGGCTGAGGCCTATGCCCGGGACGTCCCCGCGGCGGAAAAACTGTCCGAAAAGCGGCGCATCATAGGCCGATTTCACCAACGGCTGGGGGCCCTGACTGCGAGTTTTTCGTGGATCAGGCCTGAGGTCGAATCAGTAGAAGTTTATAACAATGCTCACTTTCTCAGCTATCTCCGGTATACTTCCGGATCGGACTACTTTAAGATGCAATTTGATGAGGTTAATGGGGACTGGGAGGTATTTTTCGACAGGATGCGACAACTTCAATCGTTGACGCCGGAAGAGCGGCGCCGTCTGCTTGCAGATATGCCCGAGTGAGTCGGGCGTCGCTCGGATTCTATATGTAATCCTTAAGGATTACTAATAAAATTCATAGGTAATAATACATCCTGTCATTTAATAAAGAAACCTTGCAAAAAAAGTTTATAACTAAGGCTGAGTTTCTTGTATTTTTATTGACTTAACAAGCCTTGCGGGAGCACACAAAGCGCATGTCGTCGTCAACAAATCAGGAAATCCTCCTTCCTATGGGAACCGCCTACCGGGGCTCCGTGGATCTTATCCGCGAAGGTCTTCCCAAGAAAGAGAAGCACAGCACCCTCGCCCTTTCGATTCTGCGTTACGTGGACCGCAATCCGGAGGTTGCCCAGGGCGAATTGGGTCGAATTCTGCGCCGCGATCCTATGACCATGAGTCAGGCGATCCGTTCCCTGCAAAACGCCGGGCTCGTCACCAGTCATCCGGATGCGGAAGACAAGCGGGTTAAGCGTCTCACCGTAACCAAAAAAGGCCGCCAGTTAAGCGAGAGTCTCCGTGAAAACGAGTCGCGATTGCTGCAGGGGCTCGCCCGGGTTTGGGGCAAGTCCCGCGTGAATCAGTTCACTCGAGACATGGTTGAGTTCAATGAGTTTCTGTCGCGATTTGGCGGCAACTGATCCAATCTCGCTTGATTCGCCACAATGCGCGGCCAGGGCGGGGGCGATGCGGTCGTTCGGATGCGCCCTCAAAGGCGCACTTTCATCCAGCTATGACCTGCCCGGCGGACCCTTCCGCTGATGCGCGGGTGCGGCAGCCCAAGGGCTTCTTCCGCCATGGCCGGCGCATCGCCGCGCGGCCCCGCCTCAAGGATTCGGTCGTAACGCAAAGCCGCCGGCTGCTCTACGGCCGTCGGCTCAAAAATCAGAAAATGGATGCGGCCGGCGTCGGCGTGCGTTTCGGGAAACCACTCCACATCCGGCGCGCCCTGCCAGGTGCGATAGCGCAGATCGGCGCGCCCTTCAGTAACATGATAGAGCAGCTTGCCTTCCGCGAGAAAGCGCATACCGTCCGTCTCAAAGAAGACCCGCACCAGGTCCCGCCCCGGCCGTACGCCGGCGACGCGAGTGCGCGGACGTCTCAGCCGCTGGAGTTCGTAGTCCCACAGCGGACTGTTTTGAATGGCCTCAAGTTCGGAGTGCAAACGCTGGCGGACTTGCTCGCGCCGCGATTCGTCGGGCGCTTCTTTGCGTAAGAGGGCCGCCAGGCGCCGCCCCCGTTCGCGAATTACCGGGTGCGCGCTTTTCAGTCGCTCCATGAGTGCGGCGGACTCGGCGACGGTCTGCCGGTAGCGTTCCTCGACGGCGACTTCCGCCTTTTCCAGCTCAAGCAGCTCCTGCCGACAACGCGCGGCGGAGCCGTACATGGCGGAGAGCGCGTCTTCCAGTTCTTGCAGCCTATCTCGATTCACGGACGCGGACCCGTTTCAAGATCGGCGTATGCAGGTCCAATTTTGAGCGGATTTCGCGCCGTTGTTCAGTTCGCGAAGCGCCGCCGATGAATGCTCAAGAGGATCCCCGCCGCGGCCATTGAAGTCCACAGGTGCGAACCGCCGTAGCTCATGAAGCTCAAGGGCAATCCGGTAACGGGCAATAGGCCCAGCGCAATGCCGGTATTCACCGCCACATGATGAAAGAAAAGTCCGGAAATTCCTGCGGCCAACAGGGCGCCAAATCGATCGCGCGCCTCAAAGGCGATCTGCAACGAGCGCAGGGGAATCAGTATGAGCGCGAGCAGCAATAACACCGAGCCCAGAAAGCCGGTTCGTTCCGCCCACGAAGTAAAAATAAAATCCGTATATGCTTCCGGCACCAGCGGTCGCGACCCGACGGTCATGTCGCCTTCGAAGAAACCGCGGCCCGTCACCTGACCGGAGCCGATCGCCGCTTTGGAGGCGCGAATCTGATACGCGAGATCGCGCGGAAACTTATCCGGATTGATAAAGGCCGTAATACGCGCCACCTGGTGGTACTTAAAGGAGACCGTCATGTGGAAGGCCGACGCCGCCAGCAGGGAAACGCCCAGTACGCCGAGCGGGATATAGAAGCGACGCAGCTTCTGCATGCCCTGGCCCTGGGTGATGCGGATCACAAAAAGCACCAGCGCAACAAACGCACATACTCCGCCGATTGATAAGAGCAGCGGAATATTTTCGAGCAGCACGAGCAGGACGCCGCCCGATTCATAACGCACGGTTTCGACGGCTTCGCGCAGGCCGGTAATCAGGGCCTCGTTGCCGGCCAGGCGCGTCAGGTAATCCCGGTCGGTAGCGGCGAGCGCTTCCGGCAGACGAGTCGAGTCGGCGAAGTCCCAGATGTCCGTGCGTAAAATGCGCACGGCCGGCAGGAGGTTCTCCGATCCCAGCACTGACAGCCGTTCCATCAGGGGTTGCACCAGGGTAATCTTGTGGTACTCGATGTAGAGCGGGATGGAGATTGAGACGCTGATAAAAAGCACAACGGATCCAATGTGATAAATGTCCGCGCCGGCGAGAAACAGCATCGCCAGCAGAATGGGCGCCAGCGAGAACGCGCCGCCAAAGTCGGGCTGAATCAGAATGAGAAGCATTGGCACGCCGACAATCAGCGAAGGCGGAAAGAGCGACTGCAGGCGCTCAATGTCGCGCTCTTTAAGTTCGAGGTACTTCGCCACGAGAATAATTGTGGCGAGCTTGGCCACTTCCGATGTTTGAAATCCGAACGAACCGATGCGAATCCACGAGCGCGCGCCCTTGATCTCAGTCGCCACCGCCATCGTGATCAGCAGCAATATCAGTCCAAAAACATACAGAGGCAGCGCGATTGCGCCCAGGGCCTGGTAATTCAGTCGGCGCATGCCGAACATGATGATCAACCCGATGAAAAAAAAGATCAACTGACGGTACCAGCGGCCCGGCGAGTCCTCGCCGAGTATCGCTTCCTGACTGTACAGCGTGAAGATTCCTGCGAAGCACGCAAAGAGGATGCAGCTTACCAGGAGCCAGTCGATTCGTCGCAATTGTTGCATCACCAATACCTCGCGCGCTCAGGGGTCCAGCGCGGCGCCGCCGCCCGGCGCGGTCCGGGTCGGGTCGGGCGCAGATCCTGACGCTCCCGACGCCCCCGGCGCGCCCCCCCG
>JAVHPJ010000175.1:0-73004 GCA_036170535.1 Leptospirales bacterium
AGCGAATGAGCGAGATATGCCAGCGCTGCCAGTGCTCCGTAACCGAGCGGCTCAAGTACGGCATGCGAAAGTTTTCCGGCAGCTGGTAACCAAGCGCCAGCGCGGCGCCCCATGCCATATCCGAATATCCCGAAAAATCGCAATACACCTGAACCCAGAAGCCGACGGCGCCCAGCCAGTGTCCGGCCGCGCCGTAACTTTCGGGTTCGGCATAAATTGCGTCGACCACCGGCGACATGTTGTCCGCCAGAACGACCTTTTTGAAGTAGCCCAGCGCGAACCAGCGCATGGCCGCGCGCAGTCGGTTGAGATCAAATTCGGGCTCGCGTTCCAGCTGCGGCAAAAACTCTTTCGCAGTGACGATGGGGCCGGCGACCAATTGCGGAAAAAATGAAATGAATAAAGCGAAACGAATCAGGTCTTTTTCCGTAGCGATAACGCGACGATAGACGTCGATCGTGTAGCTCATCGATTGAAATGTAAAAAAAGAAATGCCGACGGGCAGTATCAGATTCAGCAAGAGCGAATAGCGATCGTTCTCAGTGATCGTTCCGGGCGCGACCGATTCCAGAAAAGCAAAAACGCTCTCCATTAAGAAATTGGTATACTTAAAATACGCAAGAATGCCCAGGTTCATGCTGAGGCTGATGAACAGACACCAGCCCGCTATGCGCTTTGCGCGCGCCGAATCTCCGTGGCGTTCGTAAGCGCCGCCGATAATCCGCCCGGCATAATAGTCAATCAGCGTGCTGATCGCGATCAACACGCCGTACTCCCACACGGAAAACATGTAGAAGAAATAAGAAGCGATCAAGAGAAAGATGTGGGTGATGCGCAGGCGCAGTCTGGCGGGCGCGAATGCGGGGATCAAATGCCATTGCGCCGCAAATACAAACGCAAAAAACGCAATGAATGATCCGCTTGAAAAAATCAAGAAGCCCTCCGCCGTCTCACAGTGCAGCGCAGCCAGTACAGTCCGGCGGCGACGGCGACGGCGCCCGCGGCGAGCCCGAGCGGCATGAACGGGTCGCGTTCGTCCGGCCGTGCGTCGCCAAAGAGGGGCAGCGTCGGCATATAGTAGTGCACGTAAATCGAAAAAAGGGCGAGGGTCGCATGCGCAACAGCCGCCGGAACTACGCTGCGCCCGGCGATGCGCAGCGCTGCGAAAGTCAGGCCGGCGATAAACAATCCGACGAACTGCCAGGGATTTAAGGCGAGCGCCGCAAACAACGCCGCCTGCAAAATTGTCGTAGTCCAGAGCGTCGCGGCTGCATGGGCGGCGCGGCTTTCCGGCTCTGCTGCGGGCGTTTCTCCGGCACCGTGCGCTGGCGGCGGCGGCAGGGCCAGGCCGAGCATAAGACCGCGAAACAGAAATTCGCTCGCGAGCGGGGCGACCATCCCGATGGTTACGAAGGCGCCGATTGCATCCAGAGCGCGACCCCGGGTTTGATAAAGCTCAAGCAGTCGCGCATAATACGCGCCGGGCGGCGCAAGTTGCAGCCAGAACGTTTCCAGCGCGGCCAGTAGGAGCGCCAGGGCGAGGCCCAGATACGCTGCGACCGGCGCAAGTTCGAGCGGCCATCGCGAGGCCGCGGGCGACGCGCCCGGCGGACCGGAGAGTGTCGGCTCGGGCGGAGCGGCGCCCAGCAGCGCAGCGACGCGCACACGGCCGAGTAGAAAAACCGTAGCCGCCACGCCGCCCAGCCAGCCCAGCGAGAGCGCCAGCTTGCGACCGGGCGAGTAAAGGAAGTCGTCGCCGTAGAATTCCCAGAGGAGCGCCTCGACGGCCAATCTGCCTGCGAGAAATGTCGCAAGCAGTCCGATTGTTTTTGCCGCCAGGCGCGCTGCGTGTAACATAGGATGGTCGGGGCGATGGGTCGCCATCCGTCGGCCAGCGTTGCAGTCGTCGACGCTGCGTCCACCAGAATGGAGCGCGGCCCGACGCGCGCAACCCAGGAGGCCCCCATGATTCCGGTGCATCGGCTAAAGGGCGACGTTTTTTACATCAACCATCGTTTGATCGAAACTATCGAGCAAACGCCGGACACGGTGCTGCGACTCACCACCGACAAAAAATACGTTGTAAAGGAAAGTCCGGAGGAAATAGTTCGCCTCATTCGGAACTTCGACCGAGAAATTTTCGGCCTGACTCACCCGGGTAACGTCGATACTCTGGAGTAGGCCTCCGGCCATCAGCCGGCGGACTGGCGCAATCCCCTATGGATATAGCAACAATTGCAGGTGTTTTCGGCGGTTTGGGTCTCGTCCTCTTCGGCACGTTCTACGCCGGCCTGGGTCTGGGCGACATCTTCGACATACCGTCTTTGTTTATCACCTTTGGCGGCGGGATTGCGTCCACCGTCGCGCAGTCGCCGCTCTCGCGTTTGATGGGCGTGCCGACCTTTACAAAATTTGCATTTACGCCGCGCAACACGGACGTGCCGAACCTGATTCTGACCCTGGTGAATTTTTCCGAGCGGGCGCGTCGCGAAGGTCTGCTCTCCCTCGAAGACGACCTCGCGAATCTGGACGAGCCGTTCTTGCGCAAGGGCATCCAGCTTGTGGTCGACGGCACGGACCCCGAATTGGTCCGCAACATTCTCGAAACGGATATTGAGAATCTCAAGGGGCGGCATTCGGAAGGCATTAAGTTCTGGAACGACGCCGGCTTTTATTTTCCGGCATTCGGGATGTTGGGCACTCTCGTCGGACTTGTGCAGATGTTGAAAAACCTGGGTGCGGGCGACCCGGCGGCGATCGGCGCCGGCATGGCCGCTGCGCTCATTACGACGCTGTACGGCTCGATGGGCGCAAACATTCTGGCCTTGCCAGTTTCCAAGAAACTCGCCTTACGCAGCGACGATGAAGTCATGGTGAAAACGATTATGATTGAAGGCATCTTGAGCATACAGTCCGGCGACAATCCGCGTATTGTGAAAGACAAGCTGGCTTCGTTCCTCGCTCCGGCCGAGCGCGGCGCGCTCGAGGAGGGCGGTCAGTAAGACTGGCGCATCGGACGTCGGGCCTGGTGAGCGCATAGTATGGCGAAGAAGAAGGCCTGTCCGCCTTGCGAAGAAGGCGCGCCCCTGTGGATGACCACCTACGGGGACATGGTGACGTTGATGCTGTGTCTGTTCGTCATGATTTTCGCGACCGGAAAGTCCACGCCCCAGGAAGTCCAACTCATCCTTTCCGCTTTTAATAACAGCATGGGCTTCTTTACCGGCGGTCAGACGCTTTCGAAAGGGCGCATGGAAGAGATGGGCATGAATCTCGAATCTCTGCCTTCGCAAACGCGCGGTCGCAGTCTCTCACGCGCCAAACAGCAGGCCCAGAGCGTATTTGTGCCGGAAATCCAGGCGCGCAAAGTCCGCATCACGGAAGACGAGCGCGGTCTGGTTATTTCGCTGATCAGCGCTGATTTTTTCCGGCCCGGCAGCGCCCTGCCGACGGCCGAAATGGAAGAAGTCCTCGAAAAGGTTGCGCCGCTCGTCAAGAGTTTGAATCGATTTGTACGCGTGGAAGGCTACGCCGCTGTCGGCGAAGAACAACGCATCGGCCCTGCGCAGAGCCAAACCGCCGCCGGCGAACGCAACTATCAGAATTCGTGGGATCTGGCCGGCGCCCGCGCCATCAACGCCACCGCATTTCTCGTAAGCGAGGGCGCTCCGCCGGAGTTTATCCAGGCGGTCAGCTACGGTCAGTATCGTCCGCTGGCGGACGGCCGCGATCAGGGCACGCCGGAAGCCGACGCCAACAATCGCCGCATCGATATTGTCATTATGACGAACAAAGACGCCCGCCGCGATCCGGGCGAATCCGGCTTTCGTCTGCCCGAAACCCCCCTGCCAGGCGCGGACAATCTGGTCCCGGAAAACTGAATCCAGGCCGGGCGCAAATTTTTGCGCGCCCCCGGCCGGGAACTCTCGATAATTCTAAACAAGAGCGCTTGCGCTTCGCCGCCGTGCGCCGCATCCGGCGCACGCTGAAATATTCGAGGTATCATCATGGCCGATTCGGAAGACCAGGACGAAGAACAGGGGGGCGGGGAAGCGTTTGAAGCGTCCTCGTCCTCCGGACTCTCTAAACTTGTAAAAATTCTCATCTATGTTGCGCTTGGCGTGGTCGGCGTGGTGTTGATGTCCGTCATCAGTTATTACGTTGCGCTTACGGCGTCCGCGCAGCAGTACAAAGAAGTCGCGTCGATCGCTGTTGTTAAGCCGCCTCCGCCCACGGAAAACTTCAACTTCGCCGACGACTTTCGCGTGAATACCGCCGACCAGGGCGAACCGCACTTCATTAAGCTGCGTTTGTCGCTTGGCTTTGATCCGAGCAACGCCGCGCTTTCCGCCGAGCTGGCGCAACGTTCGCCGCAGTTGCGCGATATTGTAAACTTGATTCTGGCGAGTCGGACCAAGGACGAATTGTCTACGATTCAGGCGCGCCTGGAGCTGCGTGAAGAAATCAAGGCGTCCATCAATCACGTGTTGTCGGAAGGCAAAATCAGCGACGTGTATATGCAAGAGTTCATTGTGAACTGAGCGTCCGCTGCACGTCGGGCGCCTGGCGCCTGGCGCCTGGCGCGCGGCGTGCTGCCCGGCGGCGGCCTGCTTACGGCGCCGCCCGGGTTTCCGACCACAGCTCGATCGGGCCGCGTAACTCTCCCGGGTCCAGTCCGTCCGCCTCAATCCCGAATCGCCGCAAGAACGCCGGCGCAAAATTCACGAGTTCTACGTGCAGATCCGCGTCGCGCGGAGACACGCCGGCGCCGCTCGCTATGAATTGCGTTAAATTGTCCGGATGATCGGGCAAATAGCCATGCATCCCGAATTCGCGATACGTGCGCAGGTAATGCCGACCGGGCAGGGTCGTATAACTCAGTTGCGGATTAAGCAGTGCGATAAAGTCGCCAACAGCCGGATTCTCCTCCGGCGTTGGCAGCCCCAGGCCGGCGTATTCGGCCGGCTCAAAAACGCGCTCCACGCCCGGGGAAGCGGCCAGCGCCGTACGCGTTTGATTGCGCAAACTCGCCGACGGCTCCAGTAAGTAGACATGGGCTGAGTGCCCGTTGGACACCGTCCACACGCGCTCCGCGCGCAGGTTCGGACGCAGCGCGCTTCGGATCAGTCGGCGGCTCTGCAGGAAAATGTTCAGGTCCACGCCGCGCTTGATGTCGAAAAATCCGTGATCGGAGACGACAAAGATGGTTGTGCGCTCGCGCAGACCGCTTGCGTCGAGCGCGGCAAGCAGGCTGCCGACGCTTTGATCGATGAATTCCAGCGCCTCGCGGGCGCGACGGTCGCGCGGGCCAAAGCGGTGTTGGCGCGTATCAAAGGACACAAAGTGCGCAAGCAGCAGGTTTGGCTGGCGTCGACGAATTAAGTAAAGCGTAGTGTCGCGCACCAGCGCATCCAGCTGCAGATCCTCGGAGTAGCTGAATACGCCGAAATTGCGAAACGGCGCAAAGTTCTCCGTAATTTCCCGTTGGGTTTCCGGCGCTACAATCTCCGCATAAAACGCCTCGTGATAGGCCTCGGGTACGTTAAAGTCCACGCTGGCCGCGCGGTTCGTCAGCGGCCACAGTACAGCGGCGGCGCTGGCCTGCCGGCGTTCTTTCAAATATTCGAAAACTGTGGGCGTGCGAATCGCCTGGTCGCGATCCAGGCTCCAGGCTCGCACCTGACTGCGGGTTTCGCGATCAAACCAGGCGTTTCCAACAACGCCATGTTCGGCGGGGGATTTGCCGGTCAGCAGCGTGGCATGCGCGGGCCAGGTCATGCTGGGAAACACCGTGCGCGCAGTTCCGCCGATGCCATGCGCGCGCAGGCGATCCAGGTTCGGCGTCGCGGCGCCGAGTCCGCGCAGTCCGGCCGGCCCGTAGCCATCAATGGAAATCACCAGCACGCGTTCGTTGACGCGCGCCCAGGGCCAGGCGAAAAGCGGCGAAGAACACGCGGCGCCTGTAAGACCGACGCACAGGGCGAGCGCGCCGACCCGCACGCAATGCGTCATTCGCGGCCTCGTAATAGCGGCGCCAGGAACTGGTCTGTAAAGCGCGCCGAGGCGCCGCGTTGATGGCGCAGATGCGCGAGCGCGGCGCGGCCGGCGGTCTGCATTTGCTTTTCCTGGCGCATCCAGTCTCTGGCGCGGGCGATGATTTCTGCGCCGCTTTTGCAGCGATACAAGCCGCCGACGGCTTCCAGCTCCGTAGCGATCGGCGAAGAATCGATGCGCGGGCCGGTAAGCGTCGGCAGACCCAGCGCGGCCGGCTCCGCCGTGTTGTGAATCCGATGATGAAATGCGCCGCCTACGTAAGCGAATCGTCCCAGGCCGTAGGCGAGGGCCAGCAGGCCAATCCGATCCACAAGCAGAATCCGCGCGGCGCCGCGGTTCGCCGGGTCATACTGGCTGAAGCGCAGCCAGTCCAATCGCTCCGTCGCAAAGGCGCGTTCAGTTTCCTGCAGACGCGCCTCGTCAATTTTGTGCGGGAAGACAAGCGCCTTCCAATCTTCGTTTTCCGCAAGCAGCGCGGCGAGTCCGGGCAGAATTTCCTGATCGCATGCTGCGTAGGTGGAAGCCAGGATCCAGGTCGGCGACTTGCCGACGAAACTGCGCAGGCGGCGCGCGTCTTCCGGCCCCAGGGTTGCGTGTTCCAGGCGATAAAAAATTTGATCGTAGCGCGTATCGCCGGTGGCGATGGTTCGAATTGTTGCGGGCGTAAGGCTGCGCATGCGCCGGGCGTGTTCTTCGTTCGCTGCGCCCACGCCGTCAAAGAGGGCGTAAATCGGGCGGAGCGTGCGCGCCCAGAAGGGCCGCAGCCGCCAGCTCTTCGCCGGTAAAGCCGCGTTGCAGAGATAGCAGGCGGCGCCGCTCGCCCGGAGAGCGCGCAACAGATTCGGGAACACATCCCAGGTCATCGTGGCGAAGGCGAGCGGACGGATTTCCCGGCACAGACGAGCCCAGATCCAGGGCAGATCGAGGGGCAAATAGGCGAGGAGATCCGCCTCGGGCAATTCGCGCAACCGAACGCTCAAGCTGAACACGGTGATCAGCACCGGGCGGCCCGCCGCGCGGCGCTTGATTTCGCGGGCGAGGCCCAGGGCCTGGTCCAGTTCCCCCGCTGATGAGGCGTGCAGCCAGATCGGCCGCCGGGCCGGCGACGGGTCGGGATTCTCTGCGGCGAATTGTCGTAAAGCGGCAAGTCCTTCGCGGCGCGTTGTCTGAAAGCGTCGCGCCGCCGGGTAGACTGACGCAACGATTCGGTAGAGGCCGTACAGCGGAAGGAACGCGGCGTTGTAGAGCGCGAAGACCACAATGCACTTCTGGAGTCCCGCTGCGCACTGTCCAGAAAAGATCCGCCGCGCCCCTGTCGCGATTGACGCAGCGGCGCGCGCCCGGCGCTCCTGGCGCCGTCATGCGCGTGCTTTTGTTCGATATGATGGATACGCTCTTGTGTGAGCCGTATTTCGGCGCGATGGAGCGCTTACTTGCCGATCAAGAGCGCCGTGCGGCGTTCTTTGAATGGCGCGAGCGCGCCGCTTTTTATGAGTTCGAGGAAGGGCGCATTTCCGAGGCTGAATACTTCCGACGCTTCTACAAATCCAGCACGCCGCCGGAGATTCGCGCGAGTCTGCCGCGGCCCGAGCGGGTCAAAAAAGAGATTCTGCGCAACCTCAGCTACCGATCGGGCGTGGTGGAACTCCTGTCGGAACTTCGACGCCGCCCGGATCTGAAACTGGGACTGGCCTCCAATTACGGAGAGTGGTACCGTGACATCCTTCGAAAAAAGTCGGCCCTTGCTCTGGACTATCTGTTTTTTTCCTGCGAACTGGCGGTGCGTAAGCCCGAGGCCGCCTATTATGCAAAAATCCAGGCGGCGTTGCAGTCCCGGCGCCCAGGGCTGGAACCGGCCGACATTTTTTTTGCGGACGATCGCGAGGAGAATGTCGCTGCTGCGGAGCTGATCGGTTGGCGGGCGGCCTGGATTCGATCGGAGGCCGATTTGCCGGCTGCTGTGGCCGGATTTCTGGCGGATTCCCCGGGCCAGGGGCCTTAAAGCCTGGACAATTGTCGGAACTATGACACCCGGCGGCGATTAGGTGCCCCTTGCGTCGGAACTATGACGGCGGCAGGGCAAAAAAAACCCCGGGGTTACCGGGGTACAGGAAGAGTGTTCATGCGAAAAGCGTTCGGTGATCCCCTGAAGGATGCACCGCACAACACAAGCTGTACACCCCGATTTGGAATGTCAATTAGAATGCCTGGTGCTGCGCGGCTTTTTCCAGGGTAATTTCTTTATAAAGATCGGCCGGCGGGGGGGAAATCTCCCGACCCTCCGAGATCAACATGCGCGCCCAGCGCCGCTCGGCGTATTCGCAAATGTCCTGAATCTGGCGCCCGGACAAACCCTCGGCCGCGCGGGCGAGGGGCTCCAGGTCTTCGGGGCTCAGGTGGCCGCCGTAGCGCCGAAAGATGCCGGCGCGCTCCTGCAAATCCGGCAGCGGAAAGCTGATAATCGTATCAAAGCGCGAGAGCAGGGCGCGGTCCAGGTCGCTCGCGCGATTGGTTGCGCCAATCGTAAGCACGCCTTCCCGGTTTTCGAAGCCGTCGATCTTGCGCAGCAAGACCGACAGCACGCGGCGCGTCGCCTCGAACAGACCTTCTTCGCGCGAGCCGGCGAGCGAATCGATTTCATCGAGAAAAACGATCACGCGCTCAAAGCGGGCCGCCGCGTCGAAGATGCTGGCCATGTTTTGCGCCGATTCGCCGTAGAACTTGCTCAGTATGTTCTCGATGGGCACATACACCAGGGGAATGCCGGTCTCCGCGCCCACAATACGAGCCATCGTCGTCTTGCCGACGCCAGGCGGCCCCTCGAACAAAACAGCGCGCGGCAAACTGCCGGTTTCCACTCCGCGCGTCGCCCGGGCCACGCCGCGAAAGACCTCCGGATGTTTCAGGGGCAGGATGACCGTTTCCAGTACCTCCTGCTTGGTCTTCTTGTAGCCGGCGAAGCCATAGCGTTTGCCCAGGTTGATTGCGCCGTTCTCCGCCTCCGCGCCGCGCGGCTCCGGACGAAACACCTGCACGCCTAGTTCCAGCAGCTTCTGCGCCGGATCGACGCTTTCCGTGCGCGGATAGAAGAGCTTGAACAGATTCACGCAGGCCTGGAGTTCATCCTGATTCAGGTTGCCCTTGCGCGTCACTTCAATGCGATGATTCGACGCGATTGAGATGAACTTGAAGCGAACGCCTTCAAAAGTCGTACGCGAACCGCTGTAGTAGCCCGGCCCCAAATCCTGAAAGACAATATAGCCCGGCTCGAAGGTGTGAATGCGCAGGTTCTCAATATGCGTCTTTATCAGAGCGAGCGCTTCGAATATGTGTACGCGCTCAATGCCGTTCGCCGGGAAAGCGAAGCGAGTTTCGCCTTTTTCAAAGGTCAGATTGGGTTTTTCGGCGACGACCCGGCCCAGGGCGCCCAGGTGGCTTTCAATCTCGGCTTCGAGGACATTTCGAGCCTGATGAAACTCTATTTCGCCTTTGCGCGGTTCTTCGCTCATAGATCCCCTGATGCCGTGCGGGCGGCGGACCGCGCCGCCCCGGCAAAGCGAAAAAATCGCTTTGCCCTGAATTTTCAATCTATTTGCTGGGCCGACGATGGCCCGCAAATGGAAAGCGCCGCTCGCGGAACCTGCGCCGGCGCGCGGCTATCTGCTTGCCGCCTATGACGACGCCGAGGCCTACGCCGAAGCGCGCAAGCTGATCGAAAAGCGATTCGGGCGCATTGACTATGAAACCCAACCGATCGCCGCCCAGTCGCGCGAGTCGCTCTACGGGCTCCCGGCGCGACGCGAAGCGCGCGTACTGAGCTTTGAGCGCCCGGTCGGCCGTGAAGAGCTGGTCGACGTGCGCCGGAAGACGCTGAAACTTGAGTACGAATTGCAACGCCAGGGCCGACCCATGGTCGAACTGGACCCCGGCTATGTCGCCGAATTCATAGTTGTGCGCACAGCCATTGCCGACGACTTTCATCGAATCTATCTTTACGGCGGCATCTATGCTGAAACGCTGTTCTACTTTGAAAAGCTCTCCTTCCGACCCTTCCTCCACACGGCGAGCTTCTTTCGCGAGAAGGACATTCTGGCGGCGTTTAACGATTTGCGGCTCATTCTGCTTTCCAGTTAGGCGCCTGGCGCTGTTCCTGGGCCTGCTCATTTCGGCGGGCGCTTGCGGCCCGGCGAAACCGGAGCGCGTCTACTTCTGCGACATGGCGCGCGAAAGCGCATGTGAATCGGCGTGGGGCGGTCTGGAGCGGATCTACCGACCCGAGGCTCCGGCCCGGCGCCTGACCAGCTGGCGCGAGCTGGCGCGTCACATGTACTTTCACAGCCGCGAAACTCCCGGCCTGCGGGTGGACTTCACGCGCCGGCTCTCCGAGGAGGATCGCGCGCGTTTTGAGTCCAGCCTGCACTGCGAATATGAACTCCGGGCGGGCGAGCGCAGCTTTACGGGCGAGTTGGAAGGACGGCGCGTCGATCTCGATGGCGGCGGATTCTGGTGTTTTGATTATCTGGGCGCCATGCTGGAAAATTTCCAGAAAGCGGCCGGCGCGGCCGATCAAGCGCCGGACCCCGCCTTTTTCCCGGTCGCCTTGACGCTGCGATATGCCAGCGACCATCCCGAGCTGAACGGCGAACTTGCGGGGCGTGTTGTGGTTGAATGGGCAAGCGAGCCGTGAAATTCTGCCAAATCGCAGGCCCGCCGCGGTTCGGCGACAGCTGAAAACGTCGATCAAACGACTGTTTCGGCGACTGCTGGTAGAGGAAACATGTTGCCGGATAACCTCCTGGAAGTGACCATTTCAGACGTTTCAATAACGAACGTTGGTTTCGCCATTTTCCTTAAGCCCGCCGAGTCGGGTTCCAATAAGGTCGTGCCGATTTTCATAGGCCCGCTTGAGACGTACAGCATTTCCAGCGCCCTGGACGGCGTTACTCCGCCGCGACCCAATACGCACGATCTCATCGTGAATATGCTTCAGGAAATGGAAGCGCGCGTGTTGCACATAATCATAAACGACATCATCGGCTCCATCTTCTATGCGCGCATTGTAATTCAGACGAACGAAGGCGTCGTCGAGTTGGATGCTCGTCCCTCGGATTCCGTCGCCGTGGCCATTCGCGTTCGCTGTCCCATGTATATGCACGAAAAGGTGTATCGCGAAGCGGCGGTCGTGATTGGCGAAGAAACCCCGGCCTCGGGCGAAGCCCTGGAAGAACAGAACGAACCGGCCGCCGGCGCGCCCCCCCCGGCCCTGGAAAGCAAGAGCGAACTGGACCGACTCAAGCAGGATCTGCAGCGCGCTGTCGAACAGGAAGACTTTGAAAAAGCGGCTGAACTGCGCGACAAAATCAAGCAGATGCTGCACGAGAACTGAGTCTCAGCGCCACTCCAGCGAGCGTCGATACCGTGCGCTCAGCGAACGTTCCACAGCGCGCACGGTCGGACCTTGAAAAATCACCGGCGCTCCGTAGCCTTCGTAATAACTCGCGCCTGAGACAAAAAGCGTACGCAGATCGTAAAACGCATAGCGGTCGTGTCGTCTGGCAAGCGTGAAATCGAGCGCGCTGGATTCATCCAGATCGCGCGTGATTGTGAGCGCCGTCTCCAGACTGCGCACAATCGCTTCGCCTTGCATGCGTTCGTAGAAAGCCTGAAACTCCGGCCCGGCGACGCCCATTCCCAGGCTCGCACGCTCGCGTCTGAACGTCGCCGCGCCGTAGCCGAATTGGTGTCGGACGCGCCAGCGCCAGTCGGCGTTGATGGAACGGCGGATTTCCAGGCCGGCAAACCAGAGGCCCGATTCCAGGCTGTCTTCGTAGAGCGGATCGAGAAACAGGAAAGCGCGCGGCTCGTCCGCAATTTTTGCACCGGCAAGGCCGAGCGAAGCATAGCGGGCGCGTTCTTCGCCGACGTCCAGCCCCGCGAAACCATACAACGTGGCGCGCTCGCCTGAATACAGTTCGTAGCCGCCCGCGAGGCTGGCCCCGCCGAGTTCGTGTTCTGCGTTCAGTCCCTGGATGCGCTCGTTAAAACCTGCGCCAGCGTAGCTGGCTTGCGCCTCGCCGTCGCCGCCGCGCGCCGCGAGGTCGACAAACCAGCGTGGGCGCTCGTAGTGCAGACCCAGCAACAAGGCGGCGTAGCGCAGCTGATCCGCGGAACGCGCCGCCGGCAGGCGTCCGGCAAGAACGGATGTGATTGCGGCGTCCGGGAGCAGGGCCTGTAAGCCGGTGCGAGCGCGAATGAATTGCAGACCTGCGCTCCAGGCGAGGGGCGTTGGTTCGCCGCTTTGCGCCGGGACAACGGGACAAACGAGACAGACCGGCGCGGGCAGGGCGGCGTCGGGCTGGTTGCGCAATGCCGTGCGTTCGGCGGCCTCACGCTCGCGCTGTTCCGCCTGGCGTCGCTCTTCGGCCTTGCGTTGTTGTTCCGCCTTGCGTTGTTCGTCCGCCTTCCGTTGTTCTTCCGCGGCTTTTACGGCTGCGGCCTTCGCTTCCGCTGCGCGACGTTCTGCTGCGCGACGTTCCGCGGCGGCTCGGCGTTCCGCGGCGGCCCGGCGTTCCGCCTCGCGTTGCGCTTGCGTCTCGCGCGCGGCGTCCGGTGAAACAGTCGTATCAAAGCGCATCCGCGCTATGCGACTTTTCGGCAACTCCAGGGTTCGGCCGTCGGGTAATTCGAGCATGATGGCCGTGCGGGTGTGGCGGACAATACGGCCCTGCAATACGCGACCATCTTTTAACCAGAGCGTTTCCGCGGCCAGGGGCGGAGCCAGGCACAGGGCCAACACGAGCGCAAAGGGTGTGCGGGCGAAAAAGGATGACGGAGACTTTGCTTGCAAGACGGCTTTCCGGGGAAGACCGTCGAGCGGCTCCGGAGAACCGACTCGACGGCAAACACTGAATCGAGAGAAATCAGCGGCGGATAATGCGGAAAATCAGCACGAGGGCGACGGCGCCGCCTGTAGCTGCAACGATCTTCCACAGCAGGCTGCTCAGCGGCAGACCGATCATGGGCGCGACGTACCCGCCCAGGAGGGCGCCGCCGATGCCCAACAGAATCGTCCAGATGATTCCCATTTTATCTTCGCCGGGCACGAGAAAACGCGCCAGAATGCCGACGAGGAGGCCAATGCCGATCCAGGCAAAAAAACCGAACTCCATATATACGCTCCTGAAGTCTAAAGTCTATTCTTCCGTCGGAAGTTCGCCGCTTTTCTTGAGCTGCTTGGCGCGCGAACTCCACTTCACATCTTCCTGTCCCGCTGCAAAATTTGCGTAGCGTGCAGCGACAAAAAGATAATCTGACAGACGATTAATGTAGCGCAGGGCTTCCGGCAGCACAATCGTTTTCCCGGTTTCGTCCTGGTTTTGCGCGTCGCCTTCGCGGACCGCGACCAGCATTCGTTCCAGTCGCCGACAGACCGTTCGTGCGATGTGCAAAAAGGCCGACGCGGGCGCGCCGCCCGGCAGGATGAAGGCCCGCATGGGTTCGAGGACCTCCGACATGCGGTCCATGCCGCGCTCCAGGGCTTCCGTATCTGCGGGAAAGATCACGCTCTCGCCCGCTTTGACGCCAAAACCCGCCAGTTCCGAACCCAATTCAAACAAGAGGTTTTGTTCGCGAGTCAGCTCCGCGTGCAACTCCGCCGTGCGATCGCCCGTCAAAAGGGCGAGGGCCGCGCCGATGACGGAATTGAGTTCGTCGACCGCGCCATATAATTCGACGCGTCGGCTGCTCTTCAGCACGCGTTCGCCGGAGGCCAGATGGGTGCGACCGTCGTCGCCTTTACGAGTGTAAATTTTCATGGACTGCCTGATTGCCGGAGCTGAGCGAGCCTCAGGGCCCGCTCAGCTCCGGTCGACGAAATTTCAAAACTCCCGGGAAGCGCGGGCAATCCCTTGCAGGGCCGCCAGCGCCGCCGCTTCCAGATCTGCGGGCGATGCCGCGGCCGCGAGCCTGAGCGCCGAGGCGGGCAGACAGCTCAGGTAATTCTTGCGTATGCGCGTGAGTTGCGCGAGCGTTTCAAAGCTCTCCCGATCGGCGCCGCGGCTGGCGATGCGCTCCCAGGCGGCCTCCGGCTCAATATCCAGAAAAAAAAGCAGATCAGGCTCCGGAAATCCGCGCGATCGATTGGCGGCGACGATGTCCGCCGGGGTCGGCCCGGAGTTGATATCGCCCTGGTAGGCCGCCGTCGAGTAGTAGTAGCGATCTTGCACGACAAGTTCGCCGCGCGCAAGCGCCGGCCCGATGCGTTCGTTGACGTTCGCCGCGCGATCCTCTAGAAACATCGCCAGCCACTCCTCGCGCGGCAGTTCGGCGCGGGCGGCCAGGCGCTCGCGGATGCGGCGGCCCGCGGGCAAATCCGTGGGTTCCCGCAGCATGGCCAGGCCCGTAAAGCGCTCGTGAAACCAGGTTTCGTTCTGCGCGCCCGTCAAGCGCTCGCCCAAACGCGTCCAGAGCGTGGATTTCCCGGAGCCGTCCACGCCTTCGATCACCGCAAATGCGCCCGCCTGCTGCACGCGCAAACCTGGCGCAGGGGGCGCATTCGTCGTCGAAAAAATCAGGCTCCCGCCGGGCGTCTGCGGCAAATAACTCTTGCGGCCAGGGCGGCCGGGCGTCGTCTACTGAATCGTGGCTGGAATTGAAAAATACGAAATGGAATTACTCATGCAGAACGGCGCCGCCGGCAAGAAACGCGGCCCGGTGCGCAAGATTTACGAAGCGCTGTATTGCCTGATCCTCCTTGCAAATCTGCTGCTCGTATTTTTTGACGCGACCTATTTGGTGCGCATCCCCTACACGCACTACACGTTTCGTGACGTATACATGAAGTATGCGCCGCGCGAACTTCACTATCGCTACACTGCAGCCGACTACTCCGCGCAACCGGAACTGCGCGTTGCGGGCGTCGTGTATGATCCGCTGCGTTTGTTCTACGATCCGATCAAAGGCATCGAACGGCATCGCGCGACGGATGCGTATCTTGCATCCTACGACGCGTTGCGCGAGCAGCTGGCGGCGAATCCCACGGCGGAACTCGGGCCGGAAACACTGGCGCTGCTTGCGCAGTTGAGCGAGCAGAGCGTCGGCATGATCAACGACGATCCCTTTGTTACGGCGAATAAACGCGGCACGTTCGAACTTATTAAGAATCGCATGCGTAAGCACGCCGGCGAAGAATCCGCCAAAGACGCTTTCCGGAAATTCTTCAGCGCCGAAAACCTGACGCCCGAACGCCGCCGTTCAGAACTTGCATTTTTCGATCAACGCGTCCTGCCCATGTTCCAGCAGAATTACTTTCGCTGGATCGGCGTGGACGGCGAACCCAAAGATTTCTTTAATAGGTTCGATCTCTGGTTTGTCGGATTTTTCTGGATCGATTTTCTGGTGCGCTGGATCGCCGCCATCCGGCGCCGCGAACACCGCAAGTGGTATCTGTTCGCCGTCCGACACTGGTACGAAATCTTCCTGCTCTTCCCGCCGGATCATTTCGCGTTTTTCCGGTTACTGCGCCTTATTCCATTCCTGTATCGCCTGCGGGAAAACGACTTCATCCCGGACAGCGGCCTTGCGCCGGAAATCATACACGAAAACGCCGGCGTAATTGCGGAAGAAATTTCGGGCATGGTCCTGGTGAATATTCTGGCGCAACTGCAAACGATTATCAAGCAGCGCGGGCTGCGCGAACTCGTCACGCTCAACGAAGAAGGCGCACTGGACGAGCTTCAAGACTTGCTGGAAAGTCAGGCGGAGCTGATCAGTTCGCGCGTGGTGCCCGAGATTCAGCCGCAAATCGTCGATCTGGTGCAGCACTCGGTTCGCGCCGCCATGTCGCGCTGGCTGGCGAGCCCGGTCGGTCCGGCCATGCGCCTGGCCATCGAAAACGTAAACACGCATATTGAAAAGGGCCTGCACTCGGCGCTTGCGGAAGAGGAAGGCGTAAAGCGATTGTCCGCCATTACCAAGACCTTTGTGCACGCGATGCTGCAGGAAGCCAGCCGCGAAGAAAACGTGCGGGTGCTTGAACAACAACTCTACAAGTTGCTGGACGGCGTCCAGAGCCAGGTCCGTATCGCAATCACGCGGCGCTGAGCCGCGCGCGCGGACGACGCGTCTCATGGACGAGGACTTGTTTGAACGCCAGAGCCTGCGCGGCCAGCCGCTGCCCGCGCGGCTCCGGCCGCAGACCTGGGCCGGATTAATCGGCCACGAGGCGCTGGTGCGCAAGCTGCGTGGCAAGCCCCCGCACTCCATGGTGTTGTACGGTCCGCCCGGCTCCGGCAAGACCACCTTCGCCAGCGTGTTCGCCCGCGAAGCGGATGCGCCCTTCAAACAGCTTTCGGCCGTCAGTGCGGGCGTAAAAGAGGTGCGCGAAGCCATCGAAGAGGGGCGTACGCGCTTTCGAACCGTCGGGCGCGGAATTATTCTGTTTCTCGACGAAATTCATCGCTTCTCAAAGTCACAGCAGGACGCTCTCCTCGAAGCGGTGGAGGCCGGCTGGATTACGCTTATCGGCGCGACCACGGAGAATCCGTCGTTTGAAGTCGTGGGCCCGCTCCTCTCGCGCTGTCAGGTGTATCGCATAGAACCCTTCGACGACGCCGCGCTGAATCGAATTTTGGAGCGCGCGCTCGCCGAAGATGCGGAGATGGCGAACTATAGTTTAGCGGACGAGGCGCGGCCGCTGCTGCTCGAGGCGGCCGGCGGCGATGCGCGGCGCTTGCTTTCCGGTCTCGAACTCGCCGCGCAAACGGCGCGCGCCCGCTCGCCCCGGGCTTTTACGGAAAAACCTGAGCCTGTAAGAATTCTCCCGGAGGATGCAAAACTCGCCCTCGAAGGCCGCGTGCGCGATTACGACAAGGCCGGCGAGAATCATTACGACATGGCCAGCGCGTTCATCAAGAGCCTGCGCGGGTCGGATCCGGACGCGGCATTGCTCTACATGGCCGCCATGCTCGAAGGCGGCGAAGACCCGCTGTTTATCGCGCGCCGCATGATCATTTTCGCCGCCGAGGACGTGGGCAACGCCTATCCCCAGGCGCTCTCGATCGCCGTCGCCGCCTTCCAGGCCGTGGAACGCATCGGACTGCCGGAGGGCCGCATTGTGCTGGGCCAGGCGGCGACTTTGCTCGCGGCTGCGCCCAAAAGCAACGCCGCATATCTGGCGATCGATGCGGCGCTCGCCGCTGTGCGCGGCCGGGCGGTGCGCGCGCCCAATCACCTGCGCAACGCCCCGACCAAAACCCATCGCGCGGAAGGGGCCGGCCAGGGTTATAAGTATCCGCACGATTTTCCGGGCGGCTATGTGGAGCAGCCGTATCTGCCGGAAGGATTCGAAAAGGCGCAGTTCTATTTTCCCACGGAACATGGATCGGAAAATCGGTTTCGCGAACGTCTACGGCTCTTGCGTCCCGCGCGCAAATACGATTGAACCCGGCGCAGCCCGGCTGGCCGGCCCTGCCTGCGGCGCCTGCGCCCCGGACTATAACACTTGTCAATGATCCGGGGCGGATTTTCCTCGCAGTATGGCCCAACCCGAAGCTCCCCGGCCGCTGCCGACCTGTCGCTGCGGCCACGACCGCAATCATCCCCTTGTGGAAACCGTGAATCGGTACGGCATTCTGGGCTGGTTGGCGATGATTAACGGAGTTACGGCCCGACCTAAGGAGGTCGCCTTTATGTGTCGCCGCTGCCGTTCGACCTTTGACCGCACCCGGGACCCGGCTTTCTTAAACAAGGAAGCCTGATCGGTATTTTTTCCCGAATTGTAATAAAAATGAATAGCGCGGCGAAGTCCGGCCGCCTGAAGTTCAGAGCGTATGTCTCCCGGCGCAGACGCCGTACAGTCGCGATTTGACTTTCTGAAAAGCAATCTGGCCAATATGGCCGAGATTGTGCTCGAGCAGACCCTGCTTTTGAGCGACGCCCTGGAAGCGGACGACTACGCCCTCGCGCAGCAGGTGCTGGATCGCGACGACCTGATCGACGAACTCGAAAAGGAAAACGACAACATTTCCCAGACTGCCATTCTGGAAGCTGTGGCCTCCCGCAAGGCGATGGGCATTGAACAGTACTCGCCGGAGATTCTTTTAAAGCAGGATCCCCTGCGTTTCGCCCTCTCCGCCATACGAATCACGCGCAACCTCGAGCGCCTGGGCGATAATGTCGCCAATGTTGTAAAGTGTTTTCGCAACGGTCTTGTGCCCCGTGGCGCCTTCGCAAATAACGAGCTGTTGAGCCTGATACTTTCGCGCGTAATCACGATCGTCGGCATGGCCGTTGAGTCGCTGGTGGAAGAAAAGAATCGCTTCTTTGGGTCCATTCAAACCGTCGATGCCGAGCTGGACGCCCTGTGCCAGAAAGCCTACGAAATCTACGTGGACGATCCGTATACGGACAAGCGTACGTTTTCCGATTTATACCGGATCATCCTCTGTCTCGAACGGATTGGCGATCATGCGGTAAACGTGGGCGAGGAACTCGTGCGGCTCTCCACCGGGCAAGACATTCGGCATATGGACAATATGCGCCGGGCTACGCCGCTTGCCGAATAAGCGCGGCCGCCCGCAGTAAATTCGCTTAAACATTACACATGTAACGCTCCTGACGGCCCTTTGGTACACAGGGGACATTGCACTCCGGCCCTGGTTCGTGCTAAGGTCGAGCCATGCTCACTACCAGAATCCTGCCGTTTGTGTTTGCGTCGTTCCGGCGTCCGCCATGCCGGCGCCCCGCTGCGGCGATCGCTTGTCTGGCGCTGTTTGGTTCGCTGTACTGCCAGCCCGCCGCCGGCGAGTCCGGCATGGAGACGGCTGCGCTTGCCGGGATCTTGCAGCCAGGCGCGAGCGGCGACGCGGACACGACGCAGCCGGACGCGGTGTCCGTTCCGGCGGGCGATCCGCCGGCGCCGGGCGAACCCCAGATTGCGCCGACGCTGCAGCCGCTGACGCTCGCGACGTTTGATGCAAATCCGGCCGACGATCCCTCGGGCATACGCGGATTAATCTTTGTGCAAAACGTCGCTTTTGCGCAGCCCGTGCATTCCGGCACCGCCGTTACCGCCTTTGTGGGTCGACGCAACATGACCCTTCAGGCGGACGGAACCGTAATAAATGCGCAGCGCCACATTACGCGCAACGCTTCCGCGCCCATTTCTTTTTCCTTCGTTGTGGAAGCCGACCGCCGCTTTAAGATTCTCGTAGTTGCGCGCAATCAATACGGTCTGAGCGTCCAGGAAGTGCATCGTGGACACGCGCGCGTCTGCGCCGACGCTCGTCCCGCCCCGGCGGTCCTTGGCGATTGCGCGGATTACTGCTTGAGTTTCCAGAAGAATGGGGCGCAGTTTGAAGCGGGAGCGCGCTACGTCCCCGCCGAGCCGCTGACCATTCTTCGACTGGACGTGCGCGCTCTGCATCCGCGCGGCGTGACTCCGAGCGCGGCCTACCATTTATTCCAGGCGAACGGCGCTCCCACGTTGCCCGTCGCGGAGTATAACGCGCTTGCCGCAGTTGACTCGGTCGGTTACACGAATACCCACGACTTTTTGTGCTTGCGCTCCGAGTCGCTGCTTGTTGCGCAAAAAGCGGACGGCGGGCTCGTGTCGCGCGCGATGCAGTGGCGCCTGCTCACGCCCGAGCACTGACCGGGCGGCCGAACCGGCGAACGCCGCGGCGGCCAGCGGCGTTGTTATTGCGCGAGTCGTTGATATGCGAAATAGGCGATCGCGCATACGATTGCGTTCACGCCGGTGTTCCACAGAAACAACGCAAGGAAGGGCAGCGAAAAACCGGAGGCGGCGTCGCCTGCGATGCGATGAATCCGGCGGCGCGAATTTTCCAGCACGCTTTCGGCTTCCCAGGCGGACGGCGAACTGGCGGGCGCCGGCGTGCGCGGCAAATCGCGCGCCTTCACGCCCTGGGCGCGAGAAAGCGCGCTATCCAGCAGCTCGCCGCCGTTTTTTGCGAGATGATACAACGCGCGTTGCAGCGGCCACCGAAAGACGAATGCAAAAAAGCCAAAGCGTTTCTTAAGACCGTCCAGCAGGGCCGGCAAAAAAGCGATGAGCGTAACGCCGCGCAGCATGTCGCCGGGCGAAGGCAGCTGCTCGCGCAGCCGATGGCGATCGCGCAGAGCCAGAATGGAAATTTCAAAGGCGTCGTCCACGATAGCCGAGATGTCGTGCACCAGGCGCTTTGCCAGATTGCGCAGGCCGAGCGACAGGCCCGAGCTGAAAGCGGCGTATACGCCCAGGCCGGCGGCCAGCAAGGCAGCCAGATCGCCGACTTTAAACTTCAGATAAATCGCCAGTGCGACCGCGAGCAGCAGAAGCGCGAACGCCGGCAGAAAGACGATGAAGCCGGCGTATTGCGGAAAGCCGATCAGATTCAAGGCGCGCTGGACCATCTCCGGCTTCTGGTATTTTGTAAAGTCAAGGCCGCTGCGAGCGGCCACTTCACGGACAAGACGGGCTATTTTTTGTTTCATTACGCGTGTTTCGAGCGATTCAGGAGAGATAGTTGATTAATTCGTCGATCAGTTCATCCGGCAGGTCCAGACCGCGCGCCAGGATGCGTTCGTTGTATTTCTTAAAGCTGTGGCGGTGATCCGAGGTGCGCAGGTACACGTTGAGCGCTTCCACGGCGTACTGGCGAAAACCGTCGAGCAGCTCTTTGTTTTGTTCCAGCCGATCGTAGTACGAAATAAACAAGGGGCGATTCACCGGTCGGCCAATAATCCGATAAAACATAAAGCGATAGACTACCGGATCGTTCAGGGCGCGGTTTTCGCGAATGGCCCGCTCAACATATTTCAGGTTGATGCAATCCAGGATCTCCATCTTGCACACGTCGTTGTGCAATTGCTTGTTTACCACTTTGTAGATTTCGTCGCGCTCAAAGACGAGATTGGGGCAATTCAGCGGACATTCGCCGTCGTCGGCGTGCAGATCGCAATAGTGCAGTATAATACAATCCGCATCGGAGTGGGGTTCGACCAGGCCAAAGTTAATGCTGCCCAGGATTTCGATGGCCACCGGATAGCCGCGCGTCTTGAGCGCTTGAACCGCGCGCCGAAAGGCCTGCATGCGCCGTAACGCGTGCTTGGTGTCGTAGTTGCGATACTTGTTTTTGAGCTTTTGATACGTTTCGAATAAATTACGCTGTTCGGCGTTGTCCGGCGGGCTCGTGCGCTGCGGGGAATCCATATGCGTTAGCTGCGGCCGCGCTCCAGCGACTGCGTCTGGAACGGAGCTTTCCGAACGGCGTTCTGGCGGTCAATTTGAATGACGGCTTGCGCCGGGTTTTGCGCCGCCGGCCGGCGCGCGCGCTCGCAGGCGGCCGGGCGGTTTTTGTGCAAAGCGAGTTGCCAGGAGATCAGGCGGGTCCGGACTTGAACGAGATGACGATCCCTGAGCGCATCCGATCGCTTGTGCGCATTACAAGCCCGCGATTGATCTACATTTACTCCGTATTGATCGGTTTACTGGCGGGATTTGGCGCCGCCGGCGTCGCTTACGCGGTTGCGTGGGCCGAACATCTGTTGCTGGTGAAGCTGGCCGGATTTCCGCTCGAACACGCGCCGGGCGCGGTGCATGTTTCGGGGGGCGCGCGTCCGCCGGCCTTCACACCCTGGATCTTCGCGCTTTTGCCGGCTGCGGGCGGCCTGGTCGTGGGACTCATGGCGCGCTACTTTGGCCGCGCCGCTTCCGGTTCCGGCACCGACGACATGATTGAGGCGTTCCACCAGCGCGAAGGCGTGATTCGTCCGGGGGGGCCGCTTACAAAGACCGCGGCCACAATTGTGACGCTCGGCGCCGGCGGCTCCGGCGGACCGGAGGGGCCGATTTCCTACATCGGGGCCGGTCTGGGATCCTGGATTGCGCAGTTGATTCGCGCCGGCGCGCGCGCTCGCCGCACCCTGCTGATCGCCGGCGCGGCCGGCGGCCTGGGCGCGCTCTTTCGCGCGCCCCTGGGCGGCGCGATGGTGGCGGTCGAGGTCCTCTATAAAGAGGACATTGAAAGCGATTCGCTGGTGCCCGCGATCCTTTCGTCGGTTACGGCCTATCTCACCTACACGGCCATACACGGTCCGGGTTCACTGTTTCGCGTGCGCGAAATTGCGATGAAGGACTATCGTGAATTGCTGATCTACGCTGCGCTGGGGCTGGTCTGTTACGCGGCGGGATACGTCTACGTGCGTTTTTTTCATCTGGTGCGCACGGGCTTTGAGCGCGCGCCGCTGCCGATCTGGATCAAGCCGGCGCTCGGCGGCGCGGTCGTTGGCGGGGTCGCGTTATTTTTTCCAAACGCGGCAGGCGAAGGATTGGGCTATTTACAACGCGTATTAAACGGGGCGCCGGTCGTCGGGCTTTCGCGCGCGCCGCTGACTCTGGCGATGGCATTTCTCTTGATGGCCGCTCTGAAAATCGTCACGTCTTCGTTTACTGTCGGCTCGGGCGGCGCCGCCGGCCTCTTCGCTCCGTCGCTTTTTGTCGGCGCAATGCTCGGCGGTTTTGTTGGCGCTCTCTCGCAGTATCTATTGCCCGGTTGGCGATTGCCGATTGCGCCGTTCATGCTTGTAGGCATGAGCGCGTTATTCGCCGGAGTGGCGCGCGCGCCGTTTGCATCCATGATCATGGTGTGCGATGTGATCGGATCGTACAAACTGTTGCCGCAGCTGATGATCGTTTCAATGATCTCCTTCGTACTCTCGCATCGTTGGTCCTTGTACACGCAGCAGATGGAAAACCGCTTTAAATCTCCGGCGCATCACTGGGACATGCAGTTGGACGTGCTCGATCAGGTGCGCCTGCAAGACGAGTTTTCCGAGTTCCGTCAGATTGCGATTGTCGACCGCCGCGCCAGTCTGTCGTCGGCCGAGGACCTGGCAGTGCAATACCAGGCGACGGATTTTGTCGTTCGCGACGGCGATCATTATCACGGCATGCTTTCTTTCAAAAAGACGCGTATGAGCGCGAGCGATCTGCAACAGTTGCGCGGGCTGATTGCGGTGGAAGACATTACCGACGTGAATTGCCCGCCGGTGCGGCCGGACGATTCGCTCTCGAAGGCCCTCGGAATCATAACAAAATACGAACTGGATAAGGCGGCGGTCGCGGACGCCGAGGGGCGCCTCCTGGGTTACGTGCGCTATAACGAAATATTCGCCGCGTATCAGAAGCGTTTGCGACGTGCGCGCACTCCCGCACAACCCGCGTAAGCGGCCTTACGTCAGTTTACGCAGCTCTGCGTTTTTCAAATGCGGCAGGCTGCGGTGCTCGCCCGAAGGCAGAGCGGCGAAAACGGTCTGGAGGATCTGCAGGGTGTCGCCGTGAGATACGAGCACGACGGCGCTGTCGCCTTCGTTAGCTTCCAAATCCGCGCACAGGCTCAGAATGCGGGCGCGCACCTCATTTGCGCTTTCCGAATGAAGCGTGTGCGCATCCGGATTGATCGCATCGACGGACCAGATCTCCGCATAACGATCATGAGACTGCAGCTCCAGGTCGCCAAAGCTGCGTTCGCGCAAGCGCGCGTCGAGTTCCGGCGCGGGGAAGCCCAGGAACTCGCAAAAGAGCTCTGCGGTTTCGCGCGCCCTCCGAAAGTCCGAGCTTACAACACGAGCGCCGCTCAGCGCTTGCAGCTCGCCGCTCCTGATGCGCGCGGCAATCGACGCGAACTCGAGACGGCATTGTTCGACGCCGCGTTCGGACAGGCCGTAGTCGGCGATGCCGTGCTCCGGTCGGGAAACCACTAACCCGCGTTCATTGGCCGTTGAAACGCCGTGACGCAGGACGAAATATGTGCGCTGTAACTTCATCGGCGGCGATTACGCATCAACTGCAAGTCCCCGTTTGCGGTGAGGCGTCCATAGTCTCGCGTGGCGAGCCAGCCTTGTTCATCGATTGCGCCGGCGGTCTTTTCGGGATCCTGGAAATAACCCTGCATGAGCGTTTCGCTTCGAAGATAGATGCGGCCCTCCGCCCAGGGCAGATTTGATACGTCTTCACCGCGGCTGTTCAGCAAGCGCAGCTCGACGCCGGGCAAACACGCGCCGACTGTGCCGGGCGCGAGACGCCGCCGCTGTCCGGTGAATTCAAGCGTGCGGCAGGCGGCGATGCCGGAAGCTTCGGAGATCCAGTAACCTTCCAGGAGGGCGATGTCCAGACTGCGAAACAGATCTTCCAGGCTGCGGTGCAGCCGCTCCCCGCCGGTGAGCGCAACGCGCAGTCGTCCGCCCAGTCGTTTTTCAAAAGTCCGGCGCATCAGCCAGTCGCCGGTCGTTTTAAACGGAAAAAGTAGAATAATCGCTGCGACGCTGCCGAACGCCGACGCGAAGTTCAGCGCGGCGCCCTTTTCCGAAAATTCTCCGGAAAGCGCGTCTTCCGAAATATGATACATTCGCACCAGCAAGAGATGCAGACGCCGCAAGAGCAGCTCAAGCGCAGAGTCGGTAAATACGCCGTCGCGAACGCGACGCAGCAGCATGTTCAGTACGCCGGGCGGCGCGATGGCGAGCGTCGGTTTGAGCGCGCGACTGTGACGGAAAAAGTCGACCGGATTGGATATGAGCAGCGTCACGCCGCTGTGCAGGGACAACAAAAACGGCAGGCGGCCGGGCGCGCGATGAAAGGGCGTCGCCGTGATCAGCCGATCGCTTTCCTCCGTGGGGAAGATTGATGCGAAAGACAAAACGTTGCGCAGTATATTGCGGTGAGTGAGCACCACGCCAACCGGTGCAGGATCGCTCGGGGCCGCGCGTTTGAACAGCACGCTGGCGGCGTCGTCTGTTACGCGCACGCCCGGCAGGGATAAAAAACGCACAAAAGCGCGCAGGGCGCGACCGCGGCTTTCCAGATCCGTAAAGGTGTGCAGGCCGCCGCGCGTGGTGCGGCGTTTCCAGGAGAGGTGCACCAGTCGCAGGCTGCGCGCCTCGGCGCCGGCCCCGGCCAGCAAATCCTCGCGGTCCGAAAAGAGAAACTTCGCTCCGGTCTTCTGGATCACATCGAGCGTGAGGCGCAGATCGGCGGATTCTTCGAGGGCCACATCGATGCCGCCGCAAAAGTGCACGGCCATGTAGGCGAGCAGCCATTCCGGCGAGTTGCGGCCGACGATGACCGCCGCCGCTCCTGGTTTGAATCCGCGCCGCCAGATTCCCGCGGCGATGCGTCGTGCGTAGCGGGAAAGATCGCCATACGTGATCTCGCGCGCCCGACCCTGGCGCACAAAGCGCACCGCAATCAAATCTTCGTAAAGTTCGCACTGGCGGCGAATCCAGGCGCCAAGGATGGTGGATTGCGAGGAGGGCATGGAAGGCGGCCGCCAGCAGACGCCCACGTTACAGCGGCGCAGGCAATAAAAAAAAGACGCTGCGGTCGGCTCCGGCCGATCCGGATCAAACTCAGTCAGAATCCGTATTGCGCGCGCAGCTGCGCGGCGCCGAAGCCGCCGGCCAGGAGGCTGCGGATCGATACATCGTCCGAGCGCTTTGCGAGCCGCCGTCCGCTGGCGTCGCAGAGCAGTTCGCAGTGGTAAAATGTCGGCGGCGCGACGCCCAGCGCGCGATAGAGGAGCAACTGTCTCGCGGTAGATAGCAGCAGGTCCGCTCCGCGCACAACCTCGGTAATCTGCATGGCGCAATCGTCGGCGACGACGGCAAGTTCGTAGGAGGGGAAGCCGTCTTTGCGCCAGACAAGAAAATCGCCAAAATGCACTCCGGCCGTAAAGCGCTGCGGTCCGGCGCGTCCGTCGTTAAACTCAACGGTTTCGCCGTCCGGCGTGCGAAAGCGCCAATTGGTCGCTCCGGGAGAGCGGGCGGTCGCGCCCGCCGCGACGGACGTGCGCAACTCAGTCGGGAAGACCGGCTCGGCCTCCGCGTCGTCCGCGTGCGGCGCTGCGAGCGCGCGTTCGACGTCTTTACGCGATTTGTTGCACGGGTAAATGCAGCCGCGCGCGTGCAATTCAGCCCAGGCGGAGCGATAAAAATCGCCGCGTTCGCTCTGATTGTAGGGCGCGTGCGGCCCGCCGACGTCCGGTCCTTCGTCCCAGCGCAGGCCGAGTGCGTGGAGATCGTCCAGCGCAGCGCGCGCGAACTCCGGTTTGCACCGCGCTTGATCAAGATCTTCGTTGCGGTAGATCAGCCGGCCGCCTGCGGCCCGCGCGCGTTCTGCCGCGATCCAGAAGGTGCGGGCGTGGCCCATATGCAGGAAGCCGGTGGGCGAAGGCGCAATCCGACCGCGGTACTGCATCTCACTTTTTGCGCGCCGACTCGTACTGTTCGATGTAGCGGTTCACGGGCATTGCGCGTATTGCCTCGGCGACCACGTCTAAGGCCAGATCGTCCAGCTTCTTGAAGCGCACGCAAGATTTGCCCATGTCGAGCTTTTTGCCCGTCGCTTTATATGCGGCGCGAAACTGCGTCTCGCTCGCGCCATACACGCACATCAGATAGATGGCCATGTGGTTTTTTTGCGACGCGATGCTGACGAAGGGCAGCGGAACGTCGGGCTTGCCCAGATAGCCCGCCGGATAGACCTTCAGCGGAACCACGTAACTGATCATGCCGTACTGGATGGTTTCGCGATAGCCGGCGGGCAGGGCCGTCTTGATCGCTTTGCGCACCGCCTGCAGGGCGCGTCGACGATCTTCCGGCAAGGTCTTCAGATAGTCCGCTACTGTGGCGGGCGCTGAGCTTGCGCGCTGTTTCATGCTGGTTCTCCTCCGATTCCGTCGCTACAGGTCGGTCCTGCTGAGTCAATCCGCCAGAGTCAGGCCCAGGCGCGCGTGCCATTCGGAAATGCCTTCGTCCGGATATCCCTCAAATTGTCGATCGCCTTCGCGAATGTCCGGAACAACCCACGACGCCTTTGAGCCCAGCATAAGATGAGTGCGCACCGGCGGAACGGGCAGGGGCGTGTCGATTGCGGAGGCGAGAGGGTGCACCATTTCCGGCCAGTTGGGATCCCACATCCAGAGCTGGCTGCCGCACTCGCTGCAGAAGTGCCGCCGACCTTCGCTTTCAGCGGCGTCCGTTGGTTTTCGATCGCTGAGTTTTGCACGGTAGACCTTGATGTGCTCGCGTCCTTCCACCTCGAGCGTCGCATAGTCGCCCTTAATATTAATCGCAAATCCCCCGCCGCCGCTCGTCTTGCGGCAGATTGAGCAGTAGCAGATGTTATAGGGATACGGGTGGCGCGACTGCACCCGAAACTTTACCGCGCCGCAATGGCAGGAGCCTTCCAGAAGCATGGCGCAGGCTGGCTCGCGCGCTCAGGGAGGCAATGAGAATCGCAAGCGTGCGGCGGGTGATTTTACAGCGCCCCGGGCCGCGTCCGGGTCGCCGTAAATTCACGCTGGCTGCGTGAATTTACTCGTTAAAATCAAAAAAAGTATCAGTGAGGTATTTTTTGCCACAGTGCTTCGTATTTGCTGGCGCCCCGGTCCGACCTGGTCCCGGTCTGGTCGGGCGCAGCCTGCGCCCGGAGCCGACCATGACCGTCACGGCTGAAGATCTGCGAATTGCGGCCCCTTTGCCGTCTGCGCAACCCGCGCGGGCGCTCGCCCAGGCGGGATGGGCGTTGGTCGACCTCGCCTGCATTCTGCGCCATGTCACGCCGCCGCTGGTTTTGCTGGCGCTCGGGTTGTTCGCCTTTGTGCTGAGCGATCAGGGCCAGGACGTGGTGCGCACACTCTACGTCGACGCGAACTGGGTCCACATTCTGCTGTTCTACATATTTCTCGCGTTGTGGTCGGTACAGAGCTGGTGGACCGGACGTTGCATGTTGAACTACTCGGCCATCTACTATGTGAGCCAGGCGCGCAGTCTGCGCATGCAAGCCTGGGTTCCGCGCGCCCTTGGGGCCGGCGCATTTGTCATCACCGGGGCGGCTTTTCTGGTCAGTTATCTTTCCAGCCCCAGCGGCAGCTGGTTGGCGGCCGTCCTGGTCGGCATTAATGTCGTTCTCTCCGGAGCATTCATCTACGTGTTCTATTTGCGTCGCCGGCGGCGTAAGAACCTCACGCCGATGAGCGTCACCGCGAACTACTACGGCATAAGCGCTCTCGAACTTTTGCGCACGCACTGGCGCTTTGACGTGCTCGGCATCCTCGCGTTTTTCCTTATGTTGTGGGCGTTTGTATTTTTTAACGTCAGCGTCGCGCGTTTCCTGGGACCGCCGGCCGTCTTCGTTTCGGCGTTCGCGCTCTATTCGTCTTTCTTTAACATCTTCAGCTACGTTCGACGCAAGTGGCATATCCCGATCTATGCTGTCCTGATTGGCGGCGGCTTGCTCTACAGCGGTTGGAACAACAACCACGCCGTGCGCCTGGTCCCGGAGGATCAAGCGGTCGTTTTCGCCGACGAACCGTCGCGCGACCTTGACGCATACTACGCACTGTGGGCCCGCGTTCACGGGCACCGTCCGGAACAGCCGTTAATCCTTGTCGCCGCCGAGGGCGGCGGCATACGCGCCGGCTACTGGACGGCCTCGCTGCTCGCCGCCCTGGAAGAGCGCGCGCGTGCCCGGGACCCGCGCGTCGATCTGCGTCTGCATAACCGCATCTTCGCGCTGTCCGGCGTCTCCGGCGGTTCCATCGGCGTTGCGACGTACGCGGCCCTTTTGCATGAGTCGCAGAAAGTTGCAGCGCCGGAGGAATCCTACGCGTTTCTCCAGCACTCGCAGGATTTTCTGGGCGAGGATTTCCTTTCGCCGGTCACAGCGATGCTCCTGTTTCCCGATCTGATTCAGCGTCTGCTGCCCGTGCGCATCGCGCTTTTCGATCGGAGTCGCGCCCTTGAGGCTTCCTGGGAAAGATCCTTCGCGGATCGGGTCGGTTCGGACGCCTTCAGCCAACCCATGTCCGCCCTGTGGCGCGGGCCGAACGGCGAGCTGGACGCGCGACTGCCCGCGCTGTTCTTGAATGCGACGCACGTGGAAAGCGGCCGCCGCGTCGTATTGAGTCCGGTGCGCTTCGGACGCTCGCGGCGCGACCGTGCGAGTCAGACCGACGCCGACGCGTACTGCAGCGATCGAACGCGTTTTAACGAGGCGATCGACGCGCTTTGCGAGTTTGCATATCGCAAACAACTCGATCGCATGCGTCTGAGCACCGCGGCGGGGCTCAGTGCGCGCTTTCCGGTTGTCACGCCCGGCGGCCGTTTTTATCGCAATCCGGATCACTTCGCGCCGTATTTTGCCGAGGTTCCCGGCGCCGAAACCAATCTCTGGGGCCACGTCGTCGACGGCGGCTATTTCGAAAACTCCGGTGCGGCGACTGCGCTCGATGTCGGGCGCGCACTCAAGGACTTAAACGGAGCCGTCGCCTCCGGCCGCCGCGCGCCGCGCTCGATCGTTGTGCTGGTCATCCGTAACTCGCTCGGCTCGAAGGGCGAAGCCGAACTCGTTGCGCAAAATGGCAAACGCTGGCTCTATGAACTGGGTCAGCCGATCGACGCGCTGACCAACACGCGCAGCGCGCGAACGCCTTATTCGGTGGATCAGCTGCGCCGCGAATTTCCGGGCGCCGTGTTTGAAGTGGATTTACGTCTGGATCTGAACCAGGCGCCGCTGGGCTGGATTCTCTCCGGGCAGGCCCGCGGCGCCATCGACAAGCGCGTGAATCGTCTGGTCGACTGCCAGCCGGCGCAGACGCCGGCCGACATCGAAGATGCGCGAATCATGGACGGTTTCCTTTCCGCTGCAGGCTTTACGCTGCCGTGTGCGCCTGGCGGCCGAGCGGCGCACGCCGGCAGGGAAAGCGGCGGATAACGCCCGGCGCCTTCAGCCTGGCGCAGCGGGATCCGTTTCCGGGGAGCGACGCAGATTGACCAACCAACCGAATATCGCCGCCGTGATAAACATGAAGATGCTGTAAATGCCGGCCGGCATTGCAATCAGGAGACTGCCCAGCGCGCCGGTGGCGACTGCGATCGCCAGCGTGCCGTTGTGTATGCCGATTTCCATGCCGACGGCGATGGCCTGGCGTTTGGAGAGACCGAAGATAAGCGGCGCAAAATAGCCGACGACGAGACTTACAATATTAAAAGTGAGCGCGGCCAGACCGACGGTCGGCAAGTGTTCGAGGACGCGTTCCCGTTCGCTGAACAACGAAACCCCGACCGCCACCACAAGCACCACGACGGACAGCAACCGAACCGGTCGATCGACGGCGTGCGCGGCTCGGGGCGCGAACTTTCGCAGCAGCATGCCGATCGAAACCGGAACGAGCACGACGGCGAAAACGCCGATGACTTTTTCGTACGGAATCGGGATGCTTTTTTCTGCGGACATAAAGTAATCAAGGCTGAGTCCGACTATCAGCGGCATGGTGAAAAGGCACAGCGCGCTATTAATCGCCGTCAGCGTTATATTCAACGCGACGTCGCCGTGGGCGAGATGGCTGTAAAGGTTCGCCGTAACGCCGCCCGGGGAAGCCGACAGCAGCATGAGCCCCACGGCCAGTTCCGGCGCCAGGTTAAAGGCGCGCGCCAGCGCGAAGGCCGCCAGCGGCAAAAGCAGCGCCTGACAAACGAGGCCCAGCAGGGCCGCGCGTGGAAAGCGCAGCACGCGCGTGAAGTCGGCCACGGTGAGATGCAGACCGAGACCGAGCATGACGATTGCCAGGGCGATCTGCAGCGTGAGCGTAATGGTTTTTATGTCCATGCCCGATTTATGACTGCGCCAGCAGGGGCGGCAAGTCCAATCGGCTTTTTCCGGTGACGCGGCCGCCTCCGGGCGTTATATTTGACCGAAGCGCCTGCGCGAACAGGCGAAACGAGCGAATTGAGCGAAACCAATGGGCGAAACTGATAAATTTGAAACTGCGACTCTGGGCGGCGGATGTTTCTGGTGCGTGGAGGCCGTGTTTCAGCATCTGAAAGGCGTCAAACGCGTCGTCTCCGGCTATGCCGGCGGGCATGTCTCCAATCCAACCTACAAGCAGATTTGCACCGGGACCACCGGGCATGCGGAAGTAGTGCAGATTGAGTTTGATCCTGGCGAAATCAGCTATGCCGACCTTCTGCAGTTGTTCTGGAAGTCCCACGACCCGACGACCCTGAATCGTCAGGGCGCGGATGCCGGAACCCAGTATCGCTCGATTATCCTGTATCACAGCGAAACGCAGAAAAAAATCGCCGAACAGTCGCGGGCGGAGGCGGCGCGGGATTTCGCCGATCCGATTGTCACGCAGCTCGTTCCCTTTACGATCTTCCATCCGGCGGAAGACTATCACCAGAACTACTTTCGCGATAACCCCGGCGCGCCTTATTGCATGTATGTGATTCGGCCCAAGATGATGAAGCTCGGGATGTTGTAATTCGACTGAACTTAACCGGATTATTCATGACACACTGCGTGCTGCGACGGGAGCTTCATGAAAAATCCGGGCTAAAGCCAGCCGCGCTCGCCGAAGAACTGGCGCGTGAATCGATTCAAATTCAGGTTGGCCAGTTCCGCTTTCCGAAACCAGCGTGCATCCGCGGCGTCGTCGCCGGCGCGGAGCGTTCCGCCCAGCCACTCGGCTGAAAAATCAAGCACCACGTAGTGAAACAAGAGCGCGCCGTTCGCATCGCGTTCGATGGTTTCGAACCACCAGATCAGCTCGCCCGCACGCACCTCAAGTCCGCATTCCTCGAGCATTTCGCGTTCGGCCGCCGCGCGTACAGTTTCGCCCGGCCCGACTTTGCCGCCGGGCAGGGCCCACTCTCCGCGTCCGGGATCGCGAGCGCGCTGGACCAATAAGACCTGTTCCTGGCGCTCCAGCAGAACCGCGGCGGCGAGACGGGGGGCGAGCGGCGTAGTCATTGGATGAGGCGGCGGAAGCGGCGCAGCTTCGGGGTTCTCCGCTTCAGCTGCGCTGCGTCAGTCGCACGCCGGCCGCGCCGGCCAGCTTGTACAGGCGCAAAAAGATCAAGCCTTCGATCAAGAGCGCAACGCCCAGAAAGACCCACGAACTTTGCGGCCAGATGCGCGTAAGCGCGAGCAAAAGACCGATCGCCGGCAGCGCCAGACAGGCCAGATTCAACATGAGCTTCGCGCGCAGCCTTTGCGGGCCGCGGCAGAACAAACGTTCCGCCAGAGGCGCAAAGAGCGCGAGCGGCGAGAACGCGAAAACATTCAGGTTCCAATCCAGAGAGTCGTGGTTGGTTCCGAACCACAGCGTGAGCAAAATGAAACCCAGGCTCCCGGCCCCCACTCGCCAGGCATGGCGCGCAAGCGCTCCGGTCTTGAGCCAGAAGCCGCTTGTGCGCCGGAGCGCCGGCGTAAGATAAAACGGCGCGATGCACAGCGCGGCGTAGAGCAAGGCGGTGAAAATCCAATTTTGCGCGCGCTGCGGCGGAGAGCGGGGTTCGACATTATCCAGCGCAAGCACAATCGGGCCCAGACGTCCCTCCGCGCCCTCCGCGCTGCGAAACTCGTCCAGCCGACGCATAAAGTTAAGCGGCAAGAACATCTCCTGCCAGATGCTGATCGATTCGTCGGTTACAACGCCCTGTATTACGTCAACAACCAGCCAGTACGGCGGGTCGTCGGCGAGATAGGCGCTGGCTGTACGGCGAAAAGTGGAATTCGCGGATTTATTGACCGAGGCGCGCTCGAGCGCGCCGTCGAGGTATTCGTTTACAATGTCGCGGATGCGCGTGGTGCAGTTGTCGCGGTAGTGATGATAGAGATACTCGCGCTGGTCCGCACGGTAGTTTTTCAACAGTCGCAATAGCAGAGCTTCCGCTTCGGCGTCGGTCAGAAATAATTGCTGCGCATAGACGCGCCGGTTTTCGTAGCGCGCGTAAAAGCGGAACATGAGTTCGCGCATCATGACGCCGAGCTCGTACGCGGGCTGATTCTTCATGAAGCGCTCAAGAAAGCGATCGTCGAAGATGAAACGGCCGTAATCGAACACATAGTCGCGTCGATCGCGCGCGTCGTATATGCGCAAAGCCGTGTGTCCCCAGCGGGAATAGGCGGCGGCGCCGGGCTCCACCGAGAAAATGTCCGTGCGAAAGCGCCGGCCCTCCGCAGCCGCCAGGCTGGCCGGCGGATCAAAGTCCCGCGGGAAAGCCTGTTGCAACTCAAAGGCGATGTCCGGATTTTCCTCCAGAAAGCGCTGCACCGGGTCGCCGGCGGGCTCGGCGTCGAGCGCGTTCAGCGCGACGGCGGAAACAAAGACGGCAAAGGCGAAAAGTCGGAAACGGATCGGTTTCATACAGGGCGAAACTCAGGCGGGCTGCATGCCCAATTCAACTTGCTTCTGTTGCATGGCGGCGCGCGTGCGTTGCGAGATTTCCCGAACGGCTTCTTTTTCCGGCATGGCTTTGAAATCGGCAAAGGGCAACGGCGGCAAAAAAGATATGCGCACGGAGCGATATTGCACGCGGTACGGGATGCGACACACCTCTTCCGGCAGGCCCAACATAGAACGCACCCGCGGATGGACGGGAATCGTTTCGATGGTCTCGTCGATCGGCGCAATCACGAACGGAATAATCGGCGCCTTTGCGCGATAAGCGAAAGTTCCAAATCCGTCGTGAAATTTCACCATCGGAGCGGAAAAGTCGTTCTGGACCATATAGTCGTGCCCTTCGGGAAAGATGCCCAGAATATCGCCGTGACGCAAGACGCTCATAAGTCGCTTGATGGACGATACTGTGACGGCGCCGTCGATCTGCATCGGAATTACGCCGGTCTCGCGAACCAGGTTCTTAAAAATGGGGATGCGTTCCGTGTATTCCGCCGCGATCCAGGATATGTAGCGCGGCACCGCCGAGGCGACGATGAAGGGGTCCATGTCCGAACGATGATTTCCGACCAGAATGGCCGGTCCGTCGGCGGGAACGTGTTCGAGTCCTTCCTTGCGAATGTCGACCATAAAGTCAAGGAACGGTTTTACGATACTCTTAATGTTGTGAAAGACGTCTTTCTCGGATTCGAGCGCCATCGGTACGCGAACGTTCAATTCCTCAAAGACGCGCGTCAAATCAAAATGAAACCTCAATTTCCGGTTCGCGTAGTTTGCAGCGTTCTGGCCCTGGCGGGCCTGACGGTCACGCTGCGTCAGCCCGGCGCCCAGCCGGCCGGCAGCGAGGTCGCAGAGAGCGCGGTTCAGGCGTCGGGAGCGGCGAGCGACGAAACGGCCCTCGGATCGGCCGAGGCCTTGCAGGAGGCGCTGGATAACGGGCCGGCCCTGTTGCGCGAGGATTGGACTTCCGATGAGCTCGATCGTGCGCGCGGTTTTGCGGCGCGCCTGGGGCGAGCGATTGAGGCGCCCCGGCGCTTCTGGGAGCTGGAAGACGAGGGCGGTCGGCGTTTTACGATCGATCCGCACGGCCGCATTCGATTTAATCCGCTGGATGACAACTGGCGACCGATCATACCGGATTCGCGCGACGCTGCGCTCTACAATGCGGAAGCCGAAGCATTGTTCGAGTACGGCCTGAAAGACGAGGCCGTGCTGCTGTGGAAGTCCTTGCGCGCCATGGCCGCCTATCTGCCGGACCCGCCCGCGTATATTCGTGAAGCGGCGCGCAGCGCCTCGGCGCGACTCAATGCGTTGTCCGAGCGCGACGACTTCGCAGCGCTGGATGCTGCCAGCGATCCTTTCCCGATTTATGACGGACAGCGCGACGCGACGCTTGTAATCTCCGATCGGCAGTCGTTTCGCGCAAGCTTCCCGGGACGCTGGCGGTTTATGCGCGCACCCGCAGGTCCGCCGCGCGCGGAGGGCGAAGGCGTCGTCGTCTATCTGCAGCGCGGCGATCTGAGCGCGAGCGTGGGGCGCGACATCTGGAATGGCGCGTGGCGCTTTGTCGGGCTGGACGATTTTATCTTGTGGTGGGATCGCCGTCGCGGATTAACGCGCCAGGAAAAAATACGCGCGGGATTTTCGCGAAGCCTCGCCGCGCAACATGCATCGCGCTGCAATACGGCGATCGGACCGCGGGGCGTCCTCGCCCCCGCTGATACGAATGCGCGCCTGGCGGGATCGCGCGAAGCCCTGTGCGCGCTCCTGGACAGCGGCGTGCAACGCCCGGCGGATTTTCCGCGCTACCGCGAGTACTTTCGCCTCGATGCGCGCGGCGGTTTGCGTATCGAACTGCGCTATCCTGCCCGCGATTCGGCGACGGTCGACGCGGTGATGGATCAAGTCCTCGATTCCGTTCGCTGAGCATATACCTACCGTCTGTAATCTCTTTGCATTAGGGGCGTGCAGTTCCGGCCTGCGTGCGTTGTGATTTTTCCAGTACCAGCGCTCAATTTCGCACGTTCTGCGGTCTTGCTGTTGACTTCGGGGATCGCTCGTAGTAATCGACTGTCATACCGGGCCGTCCTCATGGAAAACTTACTATTGCTGGTCCTCGTCGGCTGGAGCGTCGCCTTCGTTGCATTTGCAACGTATCGTTGCGCGGCCGTGTGGCGCGTGTTGCGGACCCGCGATCCTTTTGCGGCGCCGGGCGCCGGTCCGCTGACGCGTCGCCCGCAAATTACCATCCAGATCCCGATATACAACGAAGGCTGGGTTGTGCGCGACAGCCTGGCGGCCGTTGCGGCCCTGAGTTATCCCGCGCATTTGCTCGAAGTCCACATACTGGACGACTCAACCGATTTTACGCGCGATGTCATTGAGGATTGTTCGGTATTCTTTGCACGCCGCGGAATTGCAGTTCGAATCCTGCGGCGCTCGGTCCGAACCGGCTACAAGGCCGGCGCGCTGCAGGCCGCGGCGCCGCTCGCACACGGCGAGTTTGTGCTGCTCCTCGATGCCGACTTTGCGCCGCCTGCTGACTTTATTGATCGCTTGCTGCCGCCCTTGTTGGCCGATCCCGGACTGGCGCTGACCCAGGCGCGTTGGACGTTTACCAACGACTATGCCAGCCGCTTCACTATGGCGCAAAGCGGAATCATTAACGCGCACTTTGTTCTCGATCAAATCGCTCGCCAGCAGGCCGACTGCTGGATCAACTTCAACGGCTCCGGCGGGCTGTGGCGCCGCAGTGCGATTGAAAGTTGCGGCGGCTGGTCAGCGGATACGCTCACCGAAGATGTGGACCTTTCCTACCGCGTGCAACTCGCTGGCTGGCGTCTGGCTTATCTGCGCGATGTGCAGGTCGCCGGCGAGCTTGCGCCGTACTTTTCAATTTACCAGGCGCAGTTTCTGCGCTGGACCCAGGGCATGACGCAATGTGCGGTCAAGTTCACCGGTCCGGTGCTGCGGTCGCGAGCGAGTCTCGGGCGTCGCTTTGAAGCCCTGAATCATTTCTGGAATTCGGCGGTCTTTCCGGCCTGGATCGCAGCGCTGTGCGGTCTGGCGCTCAGTTTATTGCTGGCGGATCCTGGCGGCGCGTGGGTGCGCAGCCTGCATCAACTGGCGGGCCTCGCCTTCGGGAGCCTGCTGATTTCCAACGCCGCTTATTATGGCATGGCGATTAAGGCGCTGAATCGGGACTGGCGGCGGCGTCTGTTGCAGTTGCCGCGTCTGTTTCTGATGGGATCGGCGCTGGCCGCTTCGAGCACGATCGCCATAGTGCGCGGCTTGCGGGGCGGTCCGGTGGAGTTTAATCGCACGAACAAATACGGCGGCGCCGGCGTGTGCCCTTACGTCCTGCCGCAGGCCGCCTGGAGCGTGCGTGTTCTGGAGATCGGCTTGCTGTTCATTGCGGGTCTTGGACTCGGCGCTGCGTTTCAGACTGGCGTCTACGGCGCCACGCCATATTTCGCCTGGACCGGCGCGGCGATGATTTATGCGATGGCGTCGCGCTTTACAGAACAGCGGCGCGAGCGTCGCCGGGAGATTTTGAGCGCGCCCGGGCGCCGCACCGAGCCTCCGGAGTCGGCGCCCGATCTGGCGGAACCGGCCGCAAGCCTGGCGCGTCGTATCGCGTAACCTGGTTGATTCAGCGGCGGGATTGACGGCCGCGCCGTTTCGGCGACTTTTGCCGAATGACATCATACAGAATGGAACGCGACACCATGGGCGAGGTCCAGGTGCCTGCGGACAGTTACTGGGGCGCTCAGACGCAGCGTTCTTTGCAGAACTTCAAAATCGGCGGCGACCGTTTCCCGCGCGAGATGATTCGCGCGCTTGGCATACTCAAAAAGGCGGCCGCCATTTCCAATCAAGAGCTTGGCGCGCTTACGCCTGAGAAGGCGCAGTTGATTGTCCGTGCGGCCGACGAAGTCATCGCAGGCGCGCTGGACGCGCATTTTCCGCTGGTAGTCTGGCAGACCGGCAGCGGCACCCAGACGAATATGAACGCCAATGAGGTTATCGCCAATCGGGCCATTGAATTGGCCGGGGGGGAACGCGGTTCCAAAAAACCGATTCATTCCAATGACGATGTGAATTGCGCGCAGAGTTCGAACGACACCTTTCCCACAGCGATGCATATCGCTGTCGCGGAGCGTCTGGTGCAGCACTTATTACCGGCGCTCAAGAAGCTGCGCGACACATTGCAAAAGAAGAGCGAAGCCTTTCAAAAAATCATTAAGATCGGCCGAACCCATCTGATGGATGCGACGCCCTTGACCCTGGGCCAGGAATTCTCCGGCTATGTTGCGCAGCTGACCTACGATATCGAACGCGTCGAGCGCATCCTGCCGGGCGTGTATCGGCTTGCGCTGGGCGGCACGGCGGTCGGCACCGGACTCAATACGCATCCGCAATTCGCCGAATTGTCCGCAAAAAAAATCGCCGAGCTGACCGGCCTGCCGTTCGTCTCGGCGCCCAACAAGTTCGAGGCGCTGGCATCCCATGGCGCCATGGTGGAGACCAGCGGCGTATTAAAGACCATCGCCTGCGACTTAATGAAAATTGCTAACGATGTGCGCTGGCTCGCCAGCGGTCCGCGTTGCGGTCTCGGCGAACTGCATATACCGGACAACGAACCGGGCTCGTCAATCATGCCGGGCAAGGTGAATCCGACGCAGAGCGAAGCGATGACGATGGTTTGCGCGCAGGTGATCGGCAACGACGTCGCCGTCAACGTGGGCGGATCTTCCGGCAACTTTGAGTTGAACGTGTTCAAGCCGGTAATCTTGTTTAACGTGCTGAACTCGATACGTCTTCTGGCCGACGCCTGCCTCAGCTTTAACGACAACTGCGCTGTCGGAATCGAACCGCTCGAGGCTAACATTCAGGAGCATCTGGAAAATTCCCTGATGCTGGTCACGGCGCTGAACCGACATATCGGCTACGACAATGCGGCGAAAATCGCCAAACACGCCCACGCGACTGGCAAAACCCTGCGGGAAGCGGCGGTCGAGTTGGGTCTGGTTGCGGCGGACAAATTCGATGAGTGGGTGCGGCCCGAGGAGATGATCGCGCCGCGCGCCTGAGTCGTTGCCGGGACTCGTTCCAGACAATCGAGAAAAGCCGCTCGATGAGCCGGTTTTTCTCGATTGGGTCGCCAGTCTCAATAATAATCCGGGTTAGCGAATTTCAAGCAGCATCAGCGTCGCGTCGTCGTCGCGTTTTCCCGTCGCGTGATACGCGCGCCACTGTTCGATCAGCGTGGTGAAGGCGATTTCCAGTTCCAGATCCAGGTGCTTCAGGGCCAGCCGCGCCAGGGCGAATTCCCCTAAGCGCTCGCCGGCTGCGTTTTCCACGTCCGCGGCGCCGTCGGTGATCAAGAGCAGACGATCCCCGGGGCGCACGCCGATTGAAATTTCACCCATGCTGCGAACATGTTCGTCGTCGTTGTCATAGATGCCGATCAGAATTCCGGCGGTATCGAGTTGCACGATATCGCGCTGATCGCGGCGCAAGAGGAAGCTGGGGCGGTGGCCGCCGGCGGAATACCGCAGGGCGCCGCCCGGTCCGATCGAAAGCGCTATGGCCGTAAAGTATTCGTGCGTCTTGATCAGACGACTCATCTCGCGGTTCATTTCGAGCAAGAGCGCGCGCGGGTTGGGGCCCACGCGGCGCGCGCCTTCCGAAATGCTGATTTTCGCCAACGCCGTTAAAAAGCCGGCCGGGATGCCGTGACCGGACGCGTCGGCGAGCACCGCGCTGAAGTGTCCGTCCGGGAACTCGATAAACTCATAAAAATCTCCGCCCACCGCATGCAGAAACTGACAGTGTACGCGCGCCTTTACGCGCGGGGAGACGTGGGCCGAGGGCGCAAGGATCCATTGTTGGATGGAGCGCGCCAGCTCAAGTTCGTTTTCAATCGAGACCGAATGGCGCGACAGGCTCAAGAGCGCCTCGTTCAGGCGCTGAGTCCGCTCGGTCACCGTGCGTTCGAGACCTTCATTAAACTGCGCAAGTTCGCGTTTGAGCAGATTCACGCGATCGCCGAGCGCCATCGAGAGCAGCAAGGCCTCTATGGCGGTGCCCAGCTGCACCCCGTGATCGGTGATCCAGATTGATGGCGCCAGGTGAAAATTGCGCAGGGCGAGCAGGAGCAAGCCGGCGAGCGGCATGGCCCACGCGATTAAAAACCAGCGCGCCGGCCGGAAGCCCTGGCGCAGACTCGCAACGCCGGTGATGATGGTAAACACTGTCATCGCGGCGCCGGTCAGCGCCAGGGCGGGCGCCATCCGAATGTGCTCGCCAAAGGGCGCCGCGCAGCCGAGTACTACCGCGATAAAAAGCAAGCCCAGCCAGATGCGATCGAGGCGCGGATGGCGCTCGCGCGTGCCGATGAAGCTGCGCACGAACAGCGTCGCTGTTATGGCGAGCAGTGCGGTTGCGAACAGCGGGACCATGCGATTCCAATGCGGCGAGTCGGGCCACAGAAAGTAGAGCAGACCGTTCAGGCTGAGTTGAAAGGCGGCCAGCGCGGCTACGTACAGGCAGTACAGGATGTACGTCCGTTCGCGGATCGTAACAAACAGAAACAGGTTGTACGCGAATATGGCGATTAAAAGTCCGTAATAAAGTCCAAAGCCAAATAGCTGGGCCCGCTCTTTCTCGATCAAGCGTTCCGGCGAATAAATATTAACCGGAATGATCATCGCGCCTTCCGTTTGCAGGCGCAGGCAGACCGTAAGCGGTTCGACGCTCAGCGGCGGCGCGGGAAACAAGAAGTACTGATGCGCGGGACTGCGATTGGCGAGCGGGATCAGCCGTCCGGAAACATCTTCCCCGATCAACTGCGAACCGCGATAATAGTAGGCGTGAATGGAATCGATCATGGGGTGATCGATTTCCAGCGTGTAAGCTCCGGCGGGCGCGGAACCCTCTGAACGCTGCAAAAGAAATCGCACCCAGACCGCGTTGCGAGTATAACCAAAAGACGGCGCATCTTCGCGGGCGGGAGTAAAGCCGACGCCCGTCGGACAAACATCGGGCGCCTGGAGGCGACCGGAAGCATCCACGCGGACAGCCAGCGCGGGACCGAGATTGACTGCAACGTCGCTCGCGCCCAGCAGCGCTGCACTGCCGCTCAAGTTCGCCGGGCGGCGCAGATCGCAACCGACGAGCGCGCAAAGCATGGTCAGCGCGAGGCCGATCCGGACCATTTGTCGGCAGTGTGTTCCGTTCGGGGAGCGCTGTCATTTCTTTTCGCTTTGCTCTGCGGGCTTGACCGGGAAATTCGATTGCCCCGAGCCCCGCCCGGGCCTGACTGGCCGCATGTCGTCCGAGGCGCTTTACACCGAAAAGGAAATCACTGTCGAAGACGCGCTTGAGCACGGGCTCAGCGCCGATGAGTTTGAAAAAATTTGCGCGTTTCTTGGCGGCCGGCGACCCACGGCCACGGAACTTGGCATTTACTCCGGACTCTGGTCGGAGCATTGTTCTTACAAAAATTCCATACTGCAACTCAAAACCCTGCCCACCGAGTCGCCGCGCGTCGTAAGCAAGGCGGGGGAAGAGAACGCCGGCGCGCTTGACATCGGCGATGGGCTTGCAGTCGTCTTCAAGATTGAAAGCCACAATCATCCCACAGCGGTCGAACCTTACCAGGGCGCGGCGACGGGCGTGGGCGGAATCATGCGCGACATTTTCACAATGGGCGCGCGACCGATTTGTTCCCTCAACTCGTTGCGTTTTGGACCGCCCGATCAAGCTCGCAATCGCTATCTCTTAACCCGTGCAGTTAAAGGCATTGGCGACTACGGTAACTGTCTGGGCGTTCCGGTATTGGGCGGCGAAACCTTTTTTGCTCCGCCGTTTTCGCGCAATTGCCTGGTAAATGCCATGACGGTCGGCGTGGTTAAGCGCGGCGAAATGGCCTTTGCCCGATCGGCGGGCGAGGGCAATCCAGTTTTTATAGTCGGCGCAAGCACGGGCCGCGACGGCATCCACGGCGCCTCGTTCGCCAGTCGCGATTTAACCGAAGAAAGTGAAAAGAAGCGCAGCGCGGTGCAGGTAGGCGACCCGTTCATGGAAAAGCTGCTGCTGGAAGCGACCCTTGAACTCATCGCATCCGACGCGATCATCGGCATCCAGGATATGGGCGCCGCCGGTCTTTCGTGCGCTTCGAGCGAAATGTCGGCGAAGGGCGGCATGGGCATGGAGCTGGATCTCGACCGGGTGCCGCTGCGCGAGGCGGACATGAACGCCTACGAAATCATGCTGTCCGAGTCGCAAGAGCGCATGCTGGTCGTCGTCAAGGCCGGCCGCGAAAATGAAGTACTGGGCATCTTTCGCAAGTGGGAACTAAATGCGCGTGAAATTGGCCGTGTTACCGGCGACGGTAACCTGCGCGTCCGGCGCAGCGGCAGGCTCTGCTCAAATATTCCGGCCGACTCTCTGGTGCTCGGCGGCGGCGCGCCGCGCTATCTGCGCGACCAAAAGCGCCCGGCGTATCTGGACGCGGTGCGTGAGTGGAATGTCGCCGCGCTCCCTTCATCTGCCGACCTTGCGGCGGATTTTCTGCAGTTGCTGGCTTCGCCGAACATTTGCTCGCGCCGGCCGATTTATGAACAATACGACTCCGAAGTGGGCCTCGCGCGCGCAGTCGGGCCGGGCGGCGACGGCGGACTGGCGCGCGTGCCGGATACCAACAAAGGCGTCGCAGTCTCCACCGATTGCAACTCGCGCTATTGTTATCTCGATCCGTTTCAGGGAACCGCTCAAGCTGTGGCGGAAGGCGCGCGCAATGTGGCCGCGACCGGCGCGCGTCCCATCGGCATTACGAATTGTCTGAATTTTGGCAATCCGCTGATTCCCGAAAATTATTACATCTTCGCCGAATGCATTCGCGGCATGCGCGAAGCCTGTCTGGCCTTTGAGATTCCGGTGACCGGCGGCAACGTCTCCTTTTATAACGAAAGCGAAGACGGACCGGTTTATCCGACTCCCACTATCGGTATGGTGGGACTTCTGGAAGACTTGAGTCGCGCGCTCCAACCTTTTGTGCGGGGACCGGATCAGAGCGTGTTTCTGGCGGGCCGCTTTCGTCCGGCGTTTGGCGGCAGCGAACACTTGTTTCTGAAACTCGGCGAAGCGAACGGCGCTATTCCTGAACTCGATCTTGCTCATGAACGACGACTGATCGAGTTTCTGGCGTCCGGCTGTGAAAGCCGTCTGTTTACGGCTGCGCATGATCTTTCGCTCGGCGGCCTCGCCGTCGGGTTGTTCCGTTTTCTATATGATCCGCATGCGCAGCGCATTGCCGGCTTCGATTGGGACCCTGGCGCAACTGCGACGCTCCGGCGATCGGTCGGATTCGAGCGCGACGATTTGTTGATGTTCGGCGAAACAAACGGGTGCGCGTTGGTCGCCTGCACGCCGGGCGAAGAAGCGGCGCTTGCTCGCCACGCTGCGCAGTCCGGTCTGGATTGCGTGCGTCTGGGCCGCTCGACGGCCGGCGGCGAATTGAATCTGGGGCTGTTTCAGGCGGACGGGCCGCGGGCGGTCCAGGCTTTTGAAGGCGGCCTGAAGGCTGTTTTCGGGATTGAATAGTTCCGACAGGAGCGGCGGGCGCCGGCGCCCGGCCTAACTCAGAGCGATCTGAATTGCATTTTTGCCGCCCTGCTTGGCTCGATAGAGGGCGCGGTCGGCCTCAAGCATCAGTGTGGCGGCTGTATCCGCATGCCGGGGCATTTCGGCGACCCCGCCGCTCACAGTAATCGCGCCGGCTTTGAAACTGACATTGCGCAGCATATCAATGAAGCGGCGGCATACGCTCAGGGTCTGTTCGGCGTTCGTCTCCGGCAGGATAACCACGAATTCTTCGCCTCCATAACGACAGGCCACGTCCTCCTGGCGAAACGCCTTTTTCATCAGGTCCGCGACAATGCGCATGACTTCGTCGCCTGCGGCGTGTCCGTATACGTCGTTATATTTCTTGAAATCGTCTATGTCGAGGATCAGCAACGAAAGCGTGTGATGATGACGCAGGGCGCGATTGGCTTCGCGGTGAAGCGCGCGCTCCAGATACCGGCGATTATATAACCCGGTCAGTTCGTCCTCAAACGAATGGCGCAGCACCTCGTCGAACAGGCTGATCTCGATAATTTTCGGATTTTTGAGTATGCGATTTTGATGGACGAAGTAGTCGAGCAGCGCCACGCGAAAGCCGACGCGCCGGCCCAGAGCCTCGCTCATCATTTCGGCGTGGTCCAGAATGTTGCGCCAGTGGCCGTAGGCCTCTTCCGGCGTAAAATCGTAGTGCACGAGCACGTGAAACAAATCAACGTAGAAGTTTTCGTTGGAATTCCGGCGCAGGTGCTCCAGCGTTTCGACTATCGCCGTTTCGTTCGGGCCGTCTTCGGCAAGGGCCAGCTTAATGCGTTCCTGGAGGCTTTCTTCGCCGTCCTGAAGTTGGCGAATGCGCTCGTGCAGAGACGCAATTTCGTGGCGGGAGAGCTCGTTAACCGTTTCGTGCGCGCGAATCGCCTGATTCGCTTCCAGAAGTTCGTTACGACTGAAACTGGTCAGTTTTTCATACGCCTCAATGATGCGGCGCAGGCGTTCGATTTCTTTGTCCGGTTCGAGCATCGAGAGACAGAGGCTCTGCGTGCGCGTCCGGAATTTCCACTAAAATTTCGACCCGGCCGGCGAATCGTGCGAAAATCAGCGATTGTTTAAACGTAGCACGAGAGTAACTTTGCCATCCTCGTCGGTGGCCAGTTCAAAACCTTCTTTAAGAAGACTCTTCTTGAGGCGGTAGAAAGCGAGATTTACGACTTTGCCGTCCGTCTCTTCGCGCGCCGCCGTAGAGGGCGTATCTGCTGCGTTCACCCTCTCAGTATCGGGATCGACCGATGCGAGAATTGAAGCGCAGTTGATGAAAAGCGCCTCCGGCGGGACGGTCCGGCCGACGCCCCGCGACCACGCCTCAGTCGGCGTCCGCGCGATCTGGATTTTTCCAGCCGTTGTCTTTCTGAAAGCTTTCGGGTCGGCGGACTTCTCCGGCGAAAAAATACGCCTCGGCCGCCTTTCCGAGCCCGTAGGTGCTGGATCCGGCCATTGCGCCGGCGGCGGCCCAGCCGCCGAAGGGCAGGATTTTCAAGAGCTGCTGGGTTGCGTAGCGCACGCCGCCTGCGGCCAGCAGATTGACGCCGATTGCCGAGAGATATTCCTGCGCTGTTTCGCGACTGACCGGCCGGCAGGACAGGCCGCCGATTACGGAGATCATGAGCACCTGGAGCGGGGCGAGAATCAAAAAGTCCGAGAGGGGGATCGGCGAGGCGCCAATTCCGGAAGCTATTACAGAGAAGCGTTTGATCAGGCTGGAACTTATGCGGCGCAGTTGTTCGCGCCGCCGGAGTGCCTGGTAAAAATCGAGCAGAGCCGCCTGGGGCAAGCGTTGGCCAATATAGTCGGCCAACGCGTCGACGTTCCAGAGTTCGCCGGGCAAAGAACAGACCGGCAGCACCGCCGGGCGACTCCGATCCGCCGCAACCAGACCGCGAAAGGGCACGTTCTGATCGAGCGGAGTGAAGCTGCCGCGCAAAACGTCGCCGCTCATGTACTGCAATGCTTCATGGATCAGCGCCGCTTTCCGTGCGTTCGATTCCGGCGGCCAGTCGCGCGGATTGCCGAGAGTGTCGGCCTTGTTGATTACGACGACGACCGGCGTTTCGAGGCCCGACTCGCTTTGCAGCTCTGCGTGCAATCTCTGAAAGAGCTCCAGATCCGGCGCAAGGTTTCGAATCTCCGGAGCGCTGATTACGTGCAGAATCACGTCTGGCTTGTATTTGAGCAAATCGGCGCGCAAAGCCCGCGTTGCATCGGCGTCGACCGCTCCATCCGGTCGCGTGCTTTCGAATATGCCGCGCGAGTCAATGACCTGCCACGCGGAAAACTGCTCCTCAAAAGTGATCAGGTAAGGCGTCGAATCGGCCGTCGTCGGTTTGATGTCGCCGACCTCTGCGATGTCTTTCCCCGCCAGGGCGTTTATGAGCGAGGACTTGCCGTGACCGGAGCGTCCCGCCAGAAATAACACGGGCGGTCGACTCTCCGTGATGAGTTTGCGGATCTCGTCAAGCGCCGGTCCCATAACCGAACGTTGTAGAAAATTGCGCGCCTCGGTCGGCAATGCCCCGGCGAGACTTTGAAAGAGTTCATCAATTGAGTTTATGAGTTCGCGTGTGCGGTTCTTGTCGATGGCCATTCATTCGCCTGCTTGTGTTGAATCGGAAATTGAGAAACGGAGTCTTTCGCTTTCCGTTCGGGGCGCTTCATTGCGCGGCCGTCAGGCTTTCGGCGAGGGCGCGCACCGCCGGGTTTTCGCGTACGCGCGCAAAATTTGGATCATGTAGCGTCAAGATTCCGGCCGCTCGTCGCATAGCCAGTATGCGCGCCTTCTCGCCGGCGCCGGCATTGGCCTGGCGGGCCTCAAGGGTCGCGATGAAATCTTTCAAACGCGCCGCGTAAGCGCTCGCGTCGCCGCGGCCGGCGGCGTTCAGGGCTTGCTCCCACGCGAGCGTCGTCGCATTCCGGGCCGGCGCGGCGCCGTTGCGCAAGAAGAACTCCATGTCCCAGAGCGAGGCGAATTCATGGTTCCGCGCCCGGTACGCGAGCGCCGCCGCCCCGGCATTTTCCGGATTTTTTCGCAGGCGGGCGAGCAGGGTCGCATAGGCGGGATTTTGTCCGAGGCAGTCCCGGAAAAATGGCTGCTCAAGGACGTCCCGATAGACTGGTCCGTCGGAACTATGCGTTGGCGTATCGCTCAGGGCGGCGAGAGCCTCCAACGCGCGGGGCGCGTCGGAACTATTACAGGCCGCGATGGCCTGCGCCAGGCGTTGCTGGTAGCCCGAGGGCAGACGGTTCGGATCGATCGACATACGCTGCACGGCAGCCGCGTAGATGGGATTGGGGCTCAGGCTCGCGGCTTCGCGGTAAGCCTCAAGGGCTTCGGCGCGGCGGGCTTCCAGTTCCAGAACGGCCCCGAGATTATAGCAACTCAGATCGCGACTGGCGCCGCTGCGGTCACAGGCTCGCCGCAGCAGCTGGATGGCCGCCTCCGGGTCCCGGGGGGCGCGAAAATACAGCGAAACGGCCTCGTCGTAGATATCGTAGTGGGGCCGTCGATCAAGCGCTCCCTGACAGGCGTAAAGCAGCAGCCCCGGACCAAAAAAAATGGACAGGAAAGCGGCTGCCCGCTGCATTCTACTGGCCGCTGCGACCCTCGGGCGCTCAGGCGAACTCTTTCCGAAAAACTCCATGAAATCCTTCCGAATCCTGTCCCCGTTAGTCGCAGCGCTGATTCTCGGAGGTCTGGCCTTCTGCAAGAGCCCGGAAGAGCCTGCGGTTCCGCAGAATTTTGATCAAGAGTCCTTTTTCAAGGTAATTTCCTACGCTGCTGAGAATTACATCGATCCGGGGCATATCGATCCGCAGCGCTCTTTTGTGGCCGCCGCGGACGCCGGTTTACGGACCTTGCCCTACAGTCTTTCGATGTTCCCGCGCGAGTTTTATGATCGCCGCATCGAGCTTTTGGGCGCCGAGCGCACAATTCCCGGACGGGCGATCGCCATCTCGCCAGACGACGGTTACGTGATTTTCATTCCGGACTACGAAAAATGGCGGGAAAAGGAGAAACGCCTCGAGGAACGCGAAGAAGCGCGCATTAAGTCGCTGACCGAGGCTGAGCGGCGGGCTGAGTTTCTTAAGTTGCGTGAGCGCGATGAGCGCATACGGAAAGTGTCCGACGAGTCCTGGGCGCGGCTTGCCTTTGGGCGGCCTGATTTTGAAAAGGTTATGGCTTGGGTCCGGGCCAATCTTCAAACTTATTCGACGCCGCCGCCGGGCGCGACAGCCGCCGATCTGGAGATCTACGGCGAGAACGGATTCGGCATGAACTTCGTATTTTTTGCCGCCGCCAACGGCTATCTCGAGGCGATGGACCCGCACAGTGCGGTGATTGACGAAGGTTCCTGGAATAAGATGCGCAACGAGGCGGAGGATTCCAGCTTCGAAGGAATTGGCGCGCTCCTGCGCGGCGGCGGGCGCGAAGACGTCATTGTCGAAACGCCGTTGCCGGGTTCTCCGGCGCTCCGCTCGGGGTTGCGCGCCGGAGATGTAATACTCAAGGTCGACGGCGATTCCATCGCGAGCCTGCCGCTGAGCGACGTGGTGCGTAAAATTCGCGGACCGCGTGAGACTCAAGTGACGCTCGAAATCCAGCGGGCCACGGAAATGCGCACGCTTTCCATAGATATTAAGCGCGATGTCATCAAACAGACCGCTGTGAGTTCTCAACTGATCACGGCTGCGGAATATGATGCAGCGCTTGTCGGGCGGCGCAACATTGGCTATATCAAGATAGCCTCATTTCTGTATGCGCAGAAAAATACTTCGCGCTTAATTACCCAGGAGTATCGGACACTGATGGAGCGGTCCGGGGGAAAACTCGACGGACTGATACTCGACCTGCGCGGCAACCCGGGCGGCTATCTGGAAGAGGCTGTGGACGTGGCGGGGCTGTTCCTGCCCAAAGGCACAGTGGTCGTCCGGGTGCGCGGGAAGGGCGCGGACGTAACCAGCCACACGACCAGTTCTGATCCTATTGTTCCGGCTGCGACGCCGATTGTGGTATTGATTAATGCAGGATCCGCTTCTGCGAGCGAGATCGTCGCGTCTGCTTTGATGGATCACAACCGGGCCCTCATGCTCGGCGAACGCAGTTTTGGCAAAGCGACCGTTCAGGGAATTCACCCCTTGCGCGGCGAGGCGCTGGTCAAGTTGACGACTGCGCGCTACTATGCGCCGCGCGGCTATACCATTCAGGTGTACGGCGTCAGTCCGGATATTGAACTGTCTGACGAACTGGACAATAGCTTCCCCCCGCGGTGGCGTGAAGAAAACATGTGGAAGCATCTGCCCGAACTGGAGGCGCGCAATGCGGACCCGGCGCGAGCCGCGTGGGCCGTTCGCCTCAAGGAGCTGGTCGGCGAGAACTCCGCCGCGGAGGCGTTTATTCAGCGTCATAAATCCGACGCCCTCAAACCCGATTTCATGTTGATTCGCGCCGCCCCGTTTCTGACGGCGCTGGAAAGGATTCCTGCGCCCTGAGCGCATAGTTCCGACGTAAAGGAAGGCCAGAGTGGGGCGTCAGGAAGATGTTGATTTTCTCGTCCTGGGTTCAGGCGTTTCAGGATTATACCTCGCCTACCATCTGGCCGCTCTGGGGCGCGTTCTTATCCTGACGAAGGCCAAGGTCGAAGACGCGAACACGTCCTGGGCTCAGGGCGGCATTGCGTCTGTCCTGCATAGTTCCGACAGCTTCGAAAAACATATCGCCGATACGCTTGAAGCGGGCGCCGGGCTCTGCGACGAAGAAGCCGTCCGCGTCCTCGTTACGGAGGGACCGCGCCATATTCGAAAACTGATGGAGTTAGGCGCGCGCTTTGAGCAGGATGCGGCCGGGGCGCTTCATCTTGGTCGCGAAGGCGGTCACAGCGAGAATCGAATTGTACATGCGGCGGATTTGACCGGGCGCGAGGTCGAACGGGCGCTGCTGGCAGCCTGCCGCGGCCGCAATATCGAAATTCGGGAATTTGTTTCGGCGGTCGAGTTGATAACTCGGTATCATCTCAAAGATTCTCCGGTCATAGGGAGAAATGTCGGAACTTCGACGGGAGATGCCGTTGCGACGCCGCCTGGCGAGCCGCGTTGCTTCGGCGCCTACGTTTATGATCGCCAGACCTGGGATATAACAGTGGTACGCGCCCGAGCCACAATTCTGGCCACAGGCGGCGCAGGTCAGGTCTATCTACACAATACCAATCCGGATGTCGCCACGGGCGATGGCGTCGCCCTGGGCTTTCGGGCGGGCGCGGAAGTCGCCAATCTGGAATTCTATCAGTTCCATCCGACGGCTTTGTACAATCCGGGCGCCGAGCGGCCGTTTCTGATCTCGGAGGCGCTGCGTGGTTTTGGCGCGCGGCTTCTGGGCGCGGATACTGAACCGTTCATGCAAAAATATGATCCCCGCGAAGAGCTCGCTCCGCGTGATATTGTCGCCCGGGCCATCGATGCGGAGTTGAAACGGACGGGTGCGCGGCATGTTTGGCTCGATATCCGTCATCGGACTCGTGAAGAACTGCTCGAACACTTCCCGAATATCTTTGCCCACTGCCTGGACATCAGCGTCGATATCTCGCGCGATCTAATACCGGTGGTGCCGGCCGCCCACTACATGTGCGGCGGCGTGCGGACGGATCTCTGGGGGCGCACCTGCATTGCGGGCCTGTACGCAGTGGGTGAAGCGGCCTGCACCGGAGTGCACGGCGGCAATCGCCTTGCTTCAAACAGCCTGCTGGAGGGACTGGTGTTTGGCGCGAGGATCGCCGAATCGCTGACGGGAGCGCCCGAGCCGGCCCAAATGCCGGATATCAAAGAATGGCAGAAGGAGGGCCTCGCTAATGCGGAAGAGTGGATCCTCGTGCAGCATGATTTCGACGAGATCAAAAAAACGATGTGGGATTATGTCGGCATCGTCCGGTCGGAACTGCGTCTGAATCGCGCAATGCGGCGGATTCAACTTCTGAATCGAGAAATTGACGACTTCTATCGCCGCACGGTGATCCAGAATAAGATTCTGGAACTCCGCAATCTGGGTTTGGTCGCCCGACTGATCGTGGAGTCTGCTCTCGCGCGCGCCGAGAGCCGCGGATTGCATTTTATGACCGATTTCCCCGAGAATCGGTCGCCCTCCCGCCAGGATACCGTGTTGCGGCGTGTGGGGCCCGAGATCTGACGCATAGTTCCGACTGATCGCTCCGGCAGACGTCGGAACTATGACGGCCGGTATCATGGCAAGCCCGGCCCTTTTGCCTTGACCGGGCGCCTCGATCTCCCATTCCTGACCCCATGAACGAGAAGACGGCCAAGTTACTCAATCGTTACTCCCTGGCCAAAGGCGCGAACCCGAAGGAGCTTAAGCGCGAGTGGCTCTCACTGAACGCCCGCGAGCGCTTTCAAAAGCGCCAGACGCTGCTCCAGGCCCTGAAAGGCGGGAAATAATTCAACAGGCGGGCTGTGGGGCGCCAATACCGGTCAGCCCTGCGCCGCTTCGGGCTTCAGCTCCACCAGCGCATCTTCCGGGGCGATAACCGCTCCCGGCGAACATGCAACGGCAACCACTTCGCCGTCGAAACCGGCCCGCAAAACGTTTTCCATTTTCATCGCTTCTACCGTGACCAGGCTGTCACCGCTGCGGACTCGATCTCCGATCTTTACGTGCACCGCGAGCACCTTACCGGGCATGGCCGACCGATGGATAGCAGCCTGAGCGCCGCCAGATACATCTCCGGGTGCGATTTCCTCAAACTTGTAGGCCCGACCTCCGAGGTGCAAAAAGTAGGTGCGGCCCTGGATTGCGTATTTGCCGGTCGTGTAGCCTTCCGGGCTCCGAATTTGAAAGGTTACGCTGTCCAGAAATTGCAAGTTCAAGGGGCCCAGGCGCACCTCGCTCTCGCCTTCTCGACGCAAAGTGCAGCTACTCTGGTCGCTCCGGTGGCGGACCTCGGCGGTAAACTCCGCACCCTGGAAGAGGAAGTTCTTGAACATCCGTTCAAGGAGCCGAGTTTGACCTGATTGTGTCTATAATTTTCCCCGGAATTCGACATGTCTGAACTGCAGCGCCTGCGCGATGTAACCCGCCGATTACGCGAACCGGCCGGGTGCGAGTGGGATCGAGCCCAGAACGCACAATCGATGCGGCCGTATTTGTTGGAAGAAATCTACGAACTTATCGAAGCCGTCGAAAGCGAAGATACGACCCATGTGCGCGAAGAATTGGGAGACGTTTTATTTCTTGTTTTCTTTTACGCGCGCCTTGCGGAAGAAGAGTCTTTGTATGATATTGAGTCGGTAGCCAGTCATGTCGCAGATAAGTTGATCCGTCGGCACCCGCATGTTTTTGGCGATGTAAAAGTTTCCGGCGTCGATGAAATCCTCAGCAACTGGCAACAAATCAAGGCGGCCGAAAAATCCGGAGCGGATTTTTCCAGGAATCGACGCCCGCCATCCGCTGTGCCGGCCAACACGGGTTTGCACCTGCCCGCCTTAATGCGGGCATTTGAAATCCAGAAGAAAGCCTCCGCCGTTCGTTTTGACTTCGCGGATGCGACCGCAACGATCAGCAAACTGCAGGAAGAGTTGAATGAATTAAAAGCGGAGATAGAGTCGGCCCGGCCTGACTTGAATCGTCTTGAATCGGAACTCGGCGATCTTTTATTTTCAGCAGTCAACACTGCGCGGCATTTGAAAGTGAATCCCGAATTGGCTCTCAATCGGGCCAGTACTCGTTTTCTGTCCAGGTTTGAACAAATGGAATTGCTGGCGGAATCCGACGGCGGCACCCTCGGAGCTTTGTCCCTGGAACAACTGGATTCACTCTGGAAGTCGGTCAAGGCTGCAGAAGGCTAGTTTCTCCATAAACTTTACATTAATCTGGCGCGTTTAAATGACCCTGGTCGTCGATTCATCGTCTCTGCCAATTGAGCAGGATGTCCTCCTCGCCCCCTTTACAACGCTTGGGTCGGGCGGCCGGTCGCGATATTTCTGTCGAGTCGCGTCCGTGGAACATCTGTCTGAGGCGTTGGAGTTCAGTCGGCGACGTGAGTGCCGGGTCTTTATTCTTGGCGGCGGAAGCAACGTCGTAGTCAGTGATGAAGGATTTCCGGGACTTACCATCAAACTGGAAATCCTTGGACGTAACAGTTCCGACGCGAGTCCGAACGAAGTCATCGTCGCCGCCGCGGCGGGGGAGTCCTGGGATGGCCTGGTGGAATGGTCTGTGCAGCGCGGCCTGGCGGGGCTGGAGTGCCTGTCCGGCATACCAGGGTGCGTCGGCGCCACTCCGATTCAAAATGTCGGAGCCTATGGAGCCGAGGTTTCGCAGACGATAGCTGCTGTTCATTGTCTGGACCGAATGACGGGGCGAATTGAGTCTTTTTTGAACCAGGATTGTAAATTCGGCTATCGAAGCAGCCGCTTCAAGTCAGGCGACCGAGGCCGATATGTGGTCACTGGAGTCGACTTCCGTCTGCGTACGTCCGCCAATCCTGACATTGTTTATCCTGAATTGAAGGCTGCGCTCTTGCGGGATCACCCCGGCTTGATGGAAATCGGCGATCCGATCAAAAGGCTTAATGCAGTCCGGTCGACAGTCCTCTTGCTGCGTCGATCGAAGTCTATGGTTGTCGACCCTTCCGACCGAAATTCCCGATCTGTTGGATCTTTCTTTGTGAATCCAATCCTGTCTCTGTCAGAGTTCCGACAATTCCGGCGCAAATGCCGGGAAACTTCGCCTGAACTTGATCCGCCGCATTTCCAAGTCGGCGGTGCAATAAAGCTTTCTGCAGCCTGGCTGATTGAGCATGCGGGGTTTGCGCGCGGATTCACGGCCGGCGGCGTCGGAATATCAAGTAACCACGCTCTTGCCCTTGTAAACCTGGGCGGTAGTTCGTCGGAACTGTTACGATTGGCCGAGTCAATTCGGGACGCAGTTATGCTGCACTTTGGCATAAAATTGGAACAGGAACCGGAAAATATCGTTTGAAGGCGGAACGAAAGCAATTGCCGGGACCCCCTGATACGAGGGCGCAACCATGCTTGAACTTGAATCCTCCACGCCGGACGCGGAAGCGAGACAAGCTTTGCTTTCCGTTACAGTTTTGATTCCTGCTGAGCATCTGCCTCGATTCCGCAGAAGATTACAGCAGCCGGGCCTGAATCCCAATCGGTACTTCCGATTCTTGCTGGAAAGGGCGACGGGTTCCGACGGGCGATCGAGCCGTCCTGGGCGCGTTCGAGTTCGGGCCCTCTACCAGGATCGCGGGCTTGATCTCGTGCGTTTTCATTTTCGCGTGGAGGCCGCGGCCTGGTTCGAGTTATCTCTATTGGCCCGAAGCGCCGGCGAGTCGCGCTGTCGTTTCTTCTGGCAGCTCGCGTTACTCGACTGTCTTGAAGATTATAACAAGGGGCAGGCGACGGGTGTGCAGCAACGCCGAGCCATACTCTGGTGCGTCACGCTTATGGAGCGCGTGTCCGGGCGTTCAAGGTTGGCGGAGCGGCGACTGGAGATTCGGCCGCCGCCTGATGAATACTGCAATTAGCCGGCGCTTTTACGCTCCAACCAGCGCAGCAAATAAGTCCAAACACGGCTCAACTGGGCTAAGGCCAGAGCGGAAATGCAGATGTCCGCCCAGACCAGTTTACCCGGGTCGGGCGCAACTTGCAGGGCCGCAAGCGCTCGAAGGGATGGAAACCAGAACGTGAGAACTACGGTAACAGACAGTACCAGAAGGTACTGTCCGACTTGAAACCAGAGTCGGTCGCTGAACCGCGAAAGATAGGGTGCGCGATTCAAAGACTGGGTCGCCAGCTGGAGAAAAAGGCCAGTTACGCCGAATTGCAGTAAGAATTGTAAAATCTGGATTTCGACTCCCGGTGAGGTTGTGCTGGTTAGTAGCGGCATTGCTGCTCCTGTATTGCATCATGCAGTCCGATTTCTTGCCACCCACTCCATCAGGAGTGCATGCTCAGAACCCGCGTAATAGTTCCGACGAATAGAACGGACAATAAAGCCAACAGATTCATAGAGTTTTATGGCCGGCAAATTTTTTTCGTTCACTTCGAGGAAGCATTTGCCATTTTCGCCGAAGCGGGATAGAGTGAATGCACACAGATGTTGCATAATGTTGGATCCCAATCCCTGACGCCGCTTGTTGCGAGCTACGCCTATGCGAAGCAGCTCCGTCGCCTGCTCGGCAGGCAGAACGAGCAGCAGTGCATAGCCGACCAGTTGGTCATCGGGTCCGGCTGTTTGGCCTTCAGCATTGATGAGGACGGAATGGGCCGCGCTGCTGATCACAAAGTCGTTGATCTGGTTGCGGGACCAGGGGCGCTCAAAACTTTCAAGTTCCAACTGAGCAATTGCCGCAGTAAGTTGGTGGATCATACTATACTCGGACTCGAATGGAAAGATGGATGCGAATAGGAGCCGACGATGCCATACGCGAAACTCCCTGGTGAAGTAGGTCACGTTTTTCCGGCGGGCGCTGCGCGCCGATCATATTCCACGCCGCGAATTCCCGCGACGCTCCTGCCATTTTTTATCATTGTCCTGGTCGCGTGTGAACCGGCGGGAGACGCCATTCGCGGTCTTGGCGAAAGGAATCGGCGGCCGCCGGAGCGAACGCTTAACCAGGAAGAATTGGCTCGCTGGGAACGCGATTTGAATCTCAGTCGCGCCCGCGCGGAAGAGCTGCACAAGGATATTCAAGAGCTCGTCCAGGAAAATAATCTACAGGCGACCCTGGCGCGAAAAATCGCACGAGCATATCTTGACGCAGCTCGCTACGACATGGCCGCGGCCTACTATCAAGCCGCGGTTCGCGGCGAGACCCGGCCGGCTGCCGCCAGCGATCCCCGATTGCTCGAACAGGCGATACCCTTTTTCGATGAGGCCATGCTCCGAGGTTATCCGGATCCGGAAGTCTTTTTTGAGGCCGGGTTGTGCTACGCTAACGCTTCGCGGGCGTACGGCTGGGATCCGCGACGCCTGGCAATCGCCGTGCATCTGTTCGAGCGGATGGCAGCCATGAAACCGGACGACTATCGTCCTCGGTATCAGTTGGCGCTCATTTATGCAAAAACGACCGAGTCGCGCTTTCGCAACGTCGCCCTTGGCGAAAGGCTCCTGCGTGAAATCATCGGGCGCGAGGAAGACAATATGCCCTCTCGCTTTGCACTGGCGCACATTCTCGCCGAGGATGGAAGATGGCAGGAGGCTGCCAATGAATATGCCGTCATTGTCGAGAGGCTGCAGGCGCTGCATCGACGCGGGGCGATACCGGGCCGTCCGGAAGATAATATGAATCTGGCCCAGGCGCGCAAGAATCTCGCGGCGCTTAACGATTGCCTCCAAAATGAGTCCAGTTGCCCGATGGTCCCGGGCGTCGACGGTGATGAACCGTCGCGTTGAACTCGGCGCATTGCTTTGCGCCCTGCCGTATCGCCGCGCCTTCCTGCACGAACTCAGCGCTCTGCGGCCGCGCGCTCTGCGTGAAGCTGACATCCAGGTTCTGCTCCGTTCGCGATTCACCTCCCTGGAACTGGGCGCGGCGCATTTACGTGCGAAGTACGACATCGACTCAGCCTTAACGCGAGCCCGAGAGTCGATGGCCAGCGTGACGTGCTGGTTCGTCTGGGAGTCGGCTTATCCGGCCAGCCTCGCGGCGATCTTTGATCCGCCAGCCGCATTGTTTGTCCATAGTGTCGGAGCACGCGCATCCTCGGACGTTACTTCGATTTTCGAGCAGCCAGGGTTGGCAATTGTGGGAACCCGCAATCCCCATCCCGTCATGGCGACGGTTATCAGGCGATTGCTGCATTCCAGCCTGGCGGCGCGACCAGCCACTCCGGTCATCTCCGGTTTTGCGCGCGGCGTGGATCGCCTCGCGCATGCGGCCGCCATCGAATCGGGCGCGCCCGGCGTTGCCGTGCTGGGTGCGGGCGTCCTCATGCCCGGGCCGCGCTCTAATCTTGATCTTCTGCAGCAGGCGCGCGGCCGCGCCCCATTTTTGTTGGTATCAGAATTTGGTCTGACCACGCCCGGGCACGCCGGACACTTTCCCCGGCGCAATCGGATTATTGCCGGACTTTCCCGCCAGGTCGTCGTCGCCCAGGCGCCGGCCCGCAGCGGCGCGCTCATTACCGCTGACTACGCAATTGAAGAAGGGCGCGACCTCATGGTTTTCGATCACCCGGTGCTTGACACGGAGCCAGGCTGCAACGATGGCGTCCGGCGCCTTCTGGCCGATGGCGCCGAGCGACTGGAGCTGGGTATCGACGCAGTCCTCTCTCGCTTTGACGAAGAATTCAGCCTCCCCGGCCGTCCTGCCACTGCCAGGCAACTCGAGTTCTGGCGTGCGACCCTCGGCTCTGCACGCGAACTGGGTGGCGGCTACCTCCTGGAGGACTGAGACTGGTCGACGGGATACGTCATAGTTCCGACTCCGCGTCCCTGCAATCGTCGGAATATTATTGTAGAAAGCAGGCGGACGGTTCGCATTATGTCCTAAATCCCCGGAGCCCCGACCAGGTCGTCGGAACTATGACGACGGAGCCCTGACCGGACCAGCCAATGGAAGCCACAAAGAAAACAGCCCGCAAATCCAAAGCCAAAGGCGCCACAACACGGAAGAAGGCGGGGGGGCGGGCCAAGACCCTCGTAATTGTCGAATCCCCCGCGAAGGCGAAAACCATTAATAAGTATCTGGGCAAGAACTACATCATCGAAGCGTCGATGGGACACATTATCGATCTGCCCAAGTCCCGTATCGCGGTCGACGTAGAGAATAACTTCCAACCCGAATACATCACGGTCCGCGGACGCGCGAGCATACTCAATCGCTTGAAGAAGCTCGCGGCATCCACCGAACGCGTGCTGTTGGCCGCCGACCCGGACCGGGAAGGCGAGGCGATCTCCTGGCACCTGTCCAATGCGCTGCGTTCGCGCAACGACAATATCAAGCGCATTGAGTTCAACGAGATTACCAAGACGGCGCTCGAAAGCGCGATCCTCAAGCCGCGCGACATCGACCAGGATCTGGTGAATGCCCAGCAGGCGCGCCGCATTCTCGATCGTCTGGTAGGTTACAATATTTCTCCGCTCCTCTGGAAGAAAGTCAAGCGCGGCCTGAGCGCCGGTCGGGTGCAATCGGTTGCATTGCGACTTATTTCTGAACGCGAAGATGAGATCGACGCGTTTGTTCCGGAAGAATACTGGACGTTGGATGCGAAGCTTGCCAGCGACGAAGGCGCCGTCAAAGCGAGTCTTCATAGCATCGACGGAAAAAAAGCGGAACTGCACAATGAGGCTGAAGTTACGGCGCTCGTCGGCGAACTCGAGAACGCGAGTTTCACTATTAAGTCGATTTCAACGCGGGAGCGTCGTCGCCAACCGACCGCCCCGTATACGACTTCCAAGATGCAGCAGGACGCCGCCAACAAACTCGGATTCACTTCTCAGAAGACGATGATGGTCGCCCAGCAATTGTATGAAGGCATTGAACTAGGCGAGGGCGTTACAGGACTTATTACGTACATGCGCACCGACTCGACGCGCGTTTCGCCGCAGGCGGTCGACCAGGTGCGGGAGTATGTGCAGACGACTTATGGCGCCAATTATCTGAGCGCCGAGCCGCGGATTTACAAATCTTCACGCAGCGCTCAAGATGCGCACGAAGCGATCCGACCCACTGATCCGCGCTTACATCCGGACAGTATTGCAAAGCATCTTTCTAAAGATCAGCTGCGTTTGTATCAGATGGTCTGGCAGAAATTCGTCTCGTCGCAAATGGCGGACGAAGTCGCCGACCATACATCAATCGACGTTGAAGCTGGTCGCACCTTGTTCCGGGCGACCGGTCGCGTCGTGAAATTCACCGGTTTCAGCGAGGTGTTCAGCGACGAGGAAAAGGATAAGAAGAAAAAAGACGCCTTGCTGCCGGCCGATCTTAAAGAAGGATCGGAGCTCAAGCTCAAGAAGCTCGAGCCAGAGCAGCATTTCACGCAACCGCCGCCGCGTTTTACGGACGCATCCATGGTGAAGACCCTCGAAGAATGCGGCGTGGGCCGGCCTTCAACCTATGCTCCTACCCTTTCGACTTTGCTTAAACGCTACTATGTCGTCCGCGTGCAGCGCGCCCTGAAGCCGACTGATCTCGGACGAATGGTCAACGAAATGATTTCATCGAACTTCCCCGCTCTTGTGGATACCGAGTTCACGGCGCGCATGGAGGACGACCTGGACCGCGTCGCGCGGAATGATTTGAACTGGGTGGACATGTTACGCACCTTCTACTCGCCGTTTGCGGGCACGCTGAAGCAGGCTCACGAGAACATCGGGGAGATGCGCAACGCACTCGATGAACCGACGGATCACGTGTGTGAGAAATGCGGCCGCAACATGGTGAAAAAAATCGGCCGCAAGGGCTATTTTCTGGCCTGCCCGGGATTCCCCGAGTGCCGGAACGCCAAACCCATTCCACTGGGCGCGTGTCCCAAGTGCACGGAGGGTTCGGTCATTCAACGTTCTACCAAGCGCGGTCGTGCGTTCTTCGGTTGCAGTCGGTATCCGGACTGCGAGTTTTCCACATGGGATCGACCTGCAGAGGACCTCTGTCCGAAATGCGGCAAGATGCTGTTTGAAAAGTCGTCCCGCGAAAAGGGACGTTACGTCGCATGCTTATCGTGCGGATACGAGGATGCAGCCGGTCAGTCGGCATAGTCGCGCCCGCCGGGCGTCGGCGAATAGCCGTCCAGCTCAGGTATTGCGGGACGGTTCGGCTTGACGCCTCTCCGCGGACTTCGAATCTGGCCGCACTATGAAACTGGCAACGAAAGCCGCTCTCTGCAATATACGCCGCACTCCCTTTGCGCAAATTGGCAAGGCCTTCGGTCCTTATACATCGCACGATCTCGGGACGATTGTTGCGAAAGACATCCTTGAACAAAGCAAGATCAAGCTTGAAGAAATCGACGCTGTCCTGGTCGGCGAGGGCTTTCCCTTTGCGCCGAATCCGGCGCGCGTGATCGCAAATCGACTGAATATTCCGCCCGCCACTCCCGCTTTGACGCTGGCCAACAACTGCGTTTCATCCATGGAAGCGGTCGCCGAGGCGGCGCGCCGCATCCAGCTGGAAGAAGGCGATCTGTTTTTGACCTTGGGCGAAGAGTCGCAAACCGCAATGCCCTTCGTCGTAAAAAACGCACGCGCTAACAAGAAAACGAACACCATCGACAAGATCATGAAGTCTCTTCCGGATAATCTGCCGGAAGGAGTCGAGATTCGAGACAGTCTGGACGATGGTCTGGGCGATTCAGAGACGAGCTTTGGCATGGCGGTTACCGCTGAAATTGTGGCGCAAAACTACGGCATCAGTCGCGAAACTTCCGACAAGCTGGCTTACGAAAGCTTTAAGCGCGCATTGGAGGCAACTCAGGCCGGGAAATATCGCCCCTTCTTGATCCCGGTTAAGGACGACGAAGGTCAAATGTTGGCTGACGACGAAGCAGTCATGTTGCGCGAGGGCATTGTAAAAAATCCGGGCCGGATGGACAAGGCGATGCTCTTGTTTGACAACCCGCAGATGAAATTCGCTGAGTTTCAGCAAAAATACGGCAAATTTCTTACTAAAGCGGCCACGGTTCCCACTGTTACAATCTTTAATGCGTGTGCGCGTTCAGACGGCGCCGCCGGGCTTCTGGTAACGACCGAAGGCAAGGCGAAAGAACTCGGACTCAAGGTGCAGGCGTATCTGACCGGGTTTCGCATGAAAGGCGTGCATCCCAACTACATGGGAATCGGTCAGGCTGAGGCGAGCCTGGCGTTGCTCGAAGACCTTGGAATGACTATTGATCAAGTGGATCAAATTGAAATCCACGAAGCGTTCGCCGCCACGGCAATTGGCGCACTGGAAGAGATCAAGAAGCGTACTGGCCTGGACTGGGAGAAGAAGTTCGACGAAGGTCGCATTAACGCCTATGGCAGCTCGATCGCCCTCGGACATCCATTTGGCGCTACCGGCATTCGCTTAATTGCAAATGCTGTAATGGTGATGAACGAAAATCCGGCCGTAAACACTGTGCTCATTACTGCTTGTGCGCATGGCGGCGTCGCCGGCGCCATGATGATTGAACGGGCGAAGTAGTTCGCCTTTACTGACGACTAACATCCGGATTCAGAACAGTTCGCCCTGATTCGAGTCCGGCGCCGGCGCGCGGTTCCGATTGGAGCCGCGCTTTTTGTTTGCCGTCGCCGCTGATGCATTGTCCGTCTGGTCCCCGGCTGGCGGCGTGGATGCTCCGCTCCGACCCGCCGCAGCGGCGGCCAGTTGACTTGCCAGCCCCGACATCCGCATGGTTTTCCTTTCGACGGCGCGTTCAAAGACGCTTTCTTCCCCAAAGACGATCGCGCGTTTCCGGGCGCGCGTAATTGCAGTATAGACGGTCTCGCGAGTCAGAACTTCCGAGTCCGTATCCGGCAATACAAAAAGCGTCGTCTGAAACTCGCTGCCCTGGCTTTTATGCACCGTCATCGCGTAGCAGATCTCATAAGGCGGAAGCAACGCGACGGGAAAGCGGCGCAGATCGGTCGGACCATCTCCGTGAAACCAGGCCTGGAGCGCGCCCTCTGCGTCCACGAATGTTATGCCGATATCCCCGTTGAACAGTCCGAGATTGTAGTCGTTCTGCGTAATCAAAAGCGGACATCCATGAAAGAGGCGATCGACGCGGGCTGTCCGCGGCGCCAGTCCTGCCTGAATCAGAACGCGAACGGTTAATTGGTTAAGAGCATCGATGCCGTAGCGTCCGGCGCGCAGGGCTGCGAGCAGTCGAAATTCCTCAAATTTTTCCAGCGCGGACTGCGGCGTAGTTGCGCCTGCGAAGGCTCTGTATCCTTCAAGTATGCAACGTTTGAGCGCCCGGTCGTCCAGCGGAAGGCGCTCAAGGTCGGCATTCTCGCCGTCATTGATAATCCGTAAGGCATCTTGCGCGTCACCGGCCCGAATCGCCCGAGCGAGCGCTGCGATGCCGCTTTTCTCTCCAAAGCGGTAGTTGCGCGTGAACGTAGTGATGCTGTCGCGTAAAGCAGCAGAAGCGGCAATCTCTGCAAATGCGGCGCCGGCTTCCACGGATGCCAGCTGGTCGCGATCTCCCAGCACTATCAGACTTGCGCGGCGAGGCAAAGCATCCAGGGTGCGGGCCAGCAACGGCAGGTCGATCATTGAGGCCTCATCGATGATGAGCAAATCAATATTCAACGGGTTTCGTGCGTTGCGTCGAAACTCGCTGGTATATGCGAGGGGTTCGAGCAGTCGATGCAGCGTGGCGACTTCCGGCGGGACGAGGTCGCTTATAACATCTTGCGGAAGCTTTGCAAATGCGGATGCGATCGAATCCTTCAGGCGCGCAGCCGCTTTGCCCGTAGGCGCGGCCAGTGCGGCGCGCAGCTCGGGGCGTTCCGCCCGGTGAAGCGCCAGGATGCGAGCCACAGTCGCCGTTTTTCCCGAGCCCGGTCCGCCGCTAACAATCAATAGAGCGCTCTCAAACGATCGACGCGCGGCCAGCGCCTGTTTGTCCTCCGGGTCAGCGTCGGGAAACAAGCGCGCGAAGCGGGAAGAAAAATCCGGGCCCGGCGGGCTGTGCGCGTTTAGCGCCAATTCGGTCAGCCGCCTGGCGATGGAATATTCGTAGCTCCAGTAGCGATGCCAGTAGACGCGGTTGCCGGCCAGTGCAATGGGTCGTGCGGTTTTCTCAGGTTCGACCGATGTGAGTCGCGATGCCGCCAACTCCAGTCGCGCGCGACCGTCCTTGAGCCAGGCGAACGTGGCCCGACGCTCATCTTCTTCCAGGTCCATCTCCGCGGGCCAGTCGATCCATTCTGGCGGCGCGTCGAGGTCAAGGCATAAATGGCCTTCGGCAAGCTGGAGGCCGATCAGCTGATAAAGGGCGCGGCGCCGTTTGCGTTCTATGGGATCAACGATCGGTTCCAGTCGAAGGAGCAGGTCGGCCAGCTCCGCGTCCAGTGCGCGCAATTTTAAGGACCGTGTCATGAATCCCCGGCGCCGGCATACTGAGTCCGGAAAATGGCCAGCCGACGTTCTGATGGTCGGGCGCAGAACATACCGTAGCGCCGGCCGTCCAGCTCGCCGACGCCGCGGAGGAAGGCGTAGATTACACCGCCAAAATTTCTCTCATAGCTGTAGCCGCGGACCCTCTGGGCCAGATAGCGATCCAGGGCGTCGACATAGACGTAATACTGCAGCGGATAGCGCGCTTCCCGCATGGACCGCCGCAAGGAGGGACCGTCATAGTTCCGACGGTCGTTTCCGAGGAAGTTGGATTTCCAATCCAGCAAGAAATAGCGCCGATCGGTCAATGCGGAGCTGTCGGAACTATTGCCGACCTCGGGTCCCAGTGCGAAAACGAGATCAATAAAGCCCATCATAAAGCCGGCCGGTCGGTCCGTCAGTGCACGCGCGGGATCTGCGCCGGCCGATGGGCGTCCCCCGGGACCAACGACAAGAAGCTCGGGCTCGCGCGGCATCGGATAATAAAACGCCAGCTCGGGCAGGGCCTCCCCGGGCTCTACCTGCTGCAGGCGTCGCCCGCCGGGCAAGGGCGCATCCAGAACCGCTTCAATCATCCCGGCGATCGCCGGCCGCCATCGCGGATCGTAGCCGCCGCGTAATAGTTCCGACGCGATCAAGTCCCTGCGTCGCTCCGGCGCCGCCCGATACAGGCAGTCCGGGGAGCGGAATAACTCCTCGAACAGGCTGTGCAGGAAGATCCCCGGCTCGGCTCCGCGCGGAAAATTAAAGATGCTCCACGCGTCCGCTTGCGGCTGTTCCAGCGAAGCAGGGCGCGACGATTGATCGTAGTCGCGCGCGTCATCAAAACTGCCGTCTCCCGCGCCGGCCTCCAGCGCCGCACGAGCGTACGCGGTAAAACTCTTGAGCGAAAAGCCGGGCCGGGCGCGCACCCCGCCTGGCAGCATACGTTCGCTCAGTTGTAGCGCTTGCTCCTGCCGATCAAGCGGATGCGCCTCCAGACGGCGGTCTACGGTTGTTATCTGCAGCGCATCCGAACCAGCTCGATTTGCGAGGTTCTCGAGGGTCTTGATCCTCGTTTCGTCGTCATCCGCCGCGTCCGATCCCGCATGCAGTCGAAAGAGCGCGTAATCGGCGGCGCTTACGGTACTGCGCGAACCAGTTCGTCCAACGAATATAACCAGCTTGCTTGCGGCGCGCGTGACAGCGACGTAAAACAGGCGCAGGTCTTCTTCCAAATTTTCTCGCGCCGCAAGTGCGCGTGCATTTTGCACATCTTCGGCCGTAATGCCGGCTGCAGTAAAACCTTCCGGCGTCGGGCGATCACGGGAGGCAAGCAGCCGCGCAAAGACGGCGGGCAGCAAGGTCTCGCCGTGGTCAGCGGCCTCGTGGTAGATAACGTTTTGATCCGGGCGAATTGCGCGCGCGCGCCAGAGGAATGGGCAATACACTGTCTCGAACTCCAGACCCTTGCTGACATGCACGGTCATGATCTGGACTGCGTCCTCGTCGCTTTCGAGCCGCAGCTGGCTGGAATCGTCGCGCGTCGCACCGGTCCGTCGCTGCCGCCGCAGCCAACGAATGTCAGCGTCCGGTCCGGAGTTCGCCGCAGCATGAATGAGTTCTGCGATATGCAATATGTTAGTGAGGCTTCGATCTCCGCCGACGCGCCGCAATAGCGAAGTGCGCAAATCGAATCCTGGCTCATATTCTTCGTTGAGCAGGCGTTGAAACATCGCCATAAAACCGCGCCGACGCCAGAGGCGGGCATGTTCTTGAAACTGTAGCGAGACGCGTTCTAACTCCGCAGGCGAGTCAAAAATTTCGGTAACGCGCACTGCAGTGCAGCCCCACAGCGCAGTGGTCAGAGCGCGCTTCAGCCATCGCCGATCGCCGCCGGAGTCTACGGCCTGTAATATGATTTCCAGGTCAAACGCTTCAGGCGCCTGAAATACGCTGCGATCGCTGCGCAGAGCGCTGCGCACTCCGACAGCGGCGAGGCCGGTGCGCATCGCGTCCGCCTCGGCATGGGTGCGAACCAGCACGGCAATCGAAGCTGGGCCGGACTTTTCCACTTGCGAAAGTTGCTCCGCGATTCGTGCGGCAGTGAAGCGGACCGCCAGGTCGCTCAAGCCTTCTGCGCTCCAACCGCGCGATTCCGGCGCCGGTGCGAAAGCGATTTCCACGCGACCTGGCGGCGCATCTTTTGTGCGGGCCGAAACCATGGGCGGGTATTCGATTTCGGCGGAGAGGAACGGCGCCTGACCGTTTGGCGGCGTGAATATGGCGTTAATACCGCGTGCGATGATTTCAGTGGATCGATAGCTGCGAGAAAGAGTCCAGGCGCGATCCGTTTCTTTGCGCGCTTTCAAATAGGCGCGTATTTCCGCGCCCCTAAAACGATATATGGACTGCTTGGGATCTCCAATGAGAAAAAGCGATTGATCCGGATCGCTGAAAATCCGCTGAAAAATGGCCCACTGCACAGGATCCGTATCCTGGAATTCATCGATCAAACCTGCTCGAAAGCGTCGCTTAAGGCAGGATTGGAATTCTTGCGTTTCCAGGGCGCTGCGGACTGCAATCAGCAGATCCTGATAAGAAAGCAGTTGGCGTCGCCGCTTAACTTCGGCCAGTTGTTCCGGCCCCTCATTCAAAAACTTCAGGCATTCTACGGCGACAGCGTCGCTGACCCGACCATGCGCTTCCAACCACGCGTCGCGAAATTCGCGGGCCGCTTCGATCAAGGCCGGATCCGCACTCTTCGCTTTGCGTGAGCGTTCAGAGCTCATGCTGAACGCCTCCGCGGGAACGTTCCAGTCCTCCAGGCCCCGCTGTGCGAAGCGCTTCAGCGTCAGCGCCTCATCCCGTAAATCGCCGGCCGCCTCCGCAGGCATGGTTTCCAGGTAACTCGTGAGTTGGTGAAATGCGGCTTCCATCCGATTTCGCGCGGACCCGCCGGAGAAATCCGGAACCGCCGCAGACGCGCCTGACGGATTGTCCAGCATCGACTGCATTTTGAGAATGTTCGGGGCGCCGCACAGCTGCAGTCCCGGGCGTTGCAATACAGCGTAGAGCAGGCTTTCGAGATCCTCCGGACCAAACCGCAGAGAACGAAGGGCGCGGTGCGAGTCGATATCGGCCGGAGCAAATCGGCGTCGCCAGAAATCCAGCGCCGCGTCATGGATGAGCTCCGACTCGTCCGTTATAAGCCCGGCTCCTGTCGGCGCTCCGCTTTCGAAGGCCCATTCCTGCAACGCGCGCGCGCAAAATCCATGAATTGTGTAAATGGCGGCGTCGTCGAAATCGGCGATGGCAGCGCTCAGTCGCTCTTCCGTTTCTGCAGCGGAATTGGGGCCGGCGAGCAGCGCGGCCATGTCGGCATCGACCTTGCCTGCCGGAGTTTCGCCTCGAATCAATTGCAGCGCCTCGTTCAGCGTTACTCGCAGTCGTTCGCGCAGCTCTTCGGCAGCGGCGTTTGTGAATGTAACCGCCAGAATGTTGCCTACTCCAAGGCCGTCGCCCTCAATCAGCAGTCGCAGATACAATCGGGTAACGGTGAAGGTTTTGCCGGACCCCGCTGAGGCTTCGATCAGACTGCGTCCCTGCAAGGGGCAGGATTTAAAATCAAGTTCCGAATACATCACGCAATTACGTTACGACTGCGGTAAGGAGCGGTTCAAAAACAAGGCGGCACACGCGCACAAAGGCGGCGGGTTCCTCGCGCAGTGGATTGCGGCCGCGCAGCAGCAGCTGCTCGTATTCGTCCAGGCGCGGGCCGCCGAAGCCGGAAGTCAGCGCAGCATCTGTTCGTCGGAGGGCTTCCGCCTCGGGCGCGCCTTTCGCCAGAAGCTGTGCAAGGTTCCAGGCGGATTCGAGCAACAAAATCGGCGGCCGCGCTCGAGATTCATTGTAATATGCCACGTAGTGGCGACGCAATTCCGGGATATTGCCCGGCCGCCGAAGCTCGAAGAACTCATCCGGTGCGAAAAGTGAAACCGATTGGATATTTTCCAGGAATACCATCTTGAGGAAGGCGGCCAGCATGTGTTCACCGCGCAGCCGGCCGGCGCGCAGAATATAGAGACTGTCCCCGGCGCACAATTCCGTGAGCGCGCCGGATACGCGTTGCCCATCCACGAGCGCATCCGCCATGAGTTCCGTTTGCACCGGCTCGCCGGACTGCGCGCGACCGCGCATTTCCCGCAGCGCTTGCTCGGCTTGCGATTGCGCGAGTCGCAGTTCCAGCTCGCCGGCGCCGCCGCCCGGCAGTCGATCTTCAAGCCTCAGTCTCCGTGCAGCCGGATCCAGAGCCAGTCCGGAAAGCGCCGATTCGAGAAAAAGTTCGCGCGCCAGATACGATTCCAGCGCGTTCCAGGCGATCGGCTCGTCGTCGGCTGCGTCTTCCTGGTCAAAACCGGGGCTCACGTTCAATGTGCGCGTGCAATAACTCCGCGCGGGCTTGCGATAGAAATCGAGCAGGTCCGACAGGGCGATTTCCGTTTCCAGCGGAACGTCGAAGCGAGTCTGCGCTGGTATAAATGGAGGCGCGGGTTCCGCCGCAGAGAGCAACGCTTCAGACGCGATGCGGAGCCGGCGCGAGTAACTATGCAATGCGCTTTTTGCTCGTGCTCCAAAACGACCGCCTTCCAGGGATTGCGCATCCTCTACAAAATAAGCCGGATGGAAAGCCTGCAAAGGATGTTCGCGTTCGTTCATCAATGCGGTCGTGGTTTTTCCAAAAAACGACTTAAGCTCGGAAACTACGGCGGACGGCGGCAGTTTGCGTTTTCCGCTGCGCAGACTTTGGCCGGTATAGCTGATGTAAAGTCCGCAGTTGGCTGCGAGCAGAGTTTCCAGGAATAGCAGTCGATTCTCTTCCGCGCGACGCGGATCGCCCGGGCGCGGCGTCGCGCGCATCAGGTGAAATGACGGATCGCGATCCCGCCCGGGGAAGTTTGTTTCGTTCATGCCGAGCAGGCAAACGTAGTGAAAGGGCACGCTGCGCATCGGCAGCAACGCGCAAAAAGTGACTGTGCCATTCAAGAACCCGCGACCGGACCGCCGCTCCCGCATATGGTCTTCCAGAAAGGCGCGCACCGGAGCGAACGGCAGCAGTTTCGCATTTGCTTCAAGTTCTCCGCCCGGCGCTTCCGGGCCGGCGGTGGCGAGGGCTTCGAGCGCCGTTTCCAGCTGGCGCGAGCCGCTGCCATCCGTACTGAAAAAGCCAGCGGCAAAATCGGCCAGGTATTCCCGCCACGCGCGCGCGGTGCGCGGCGTCTCCACATCGCATGCGAGCTGGTCCAGTCTGCGAAATACGGAGGCGAGTCGCCCGATCGAATCGGCGACATCACCGTCCGCTTCAATACAGGGCGCGAGGCCGGCGAATTCGTCGGCTGCGTTGGCGGGGAGGATGGCGCTGAGCAGCAGGCGGTCCACGCCGCGTCGCCATGAATTGGCGGCGCCCACCGGCAGGTCTGCGGCCGCGCGATCGGCTTCGTCCCGACCCCAGCGAATAGATGCGGCTTCGATGAACCGGCGGACCGCGCCCGGTTCGAGTCCGAAATTTTCACGCACCGGCGCGCTTTCCAGAAGAGCGATGACCCGGCTTGCGCGAAAGCGTTGTTCCTTGAGGTCCAGCGCCGCGAGAAATGCCGCGCTGCGCTCTCGCTCTGCGGCCGGGGCTGCGTCGGCTATGGAATACGGAATATGCAGCTCCTGCGACTCAGGCGATCCAAAAGTCGCCTCAATGAGCGGAGCGTACGTTTCGATATCCGGCGTCATTACGACAATGTCGCTGGCCGCCAGGCCGGGTTCCGTTGCGAAACGCTCCAACATCCATTCGCGCAGCGCTTCGACTTCGCGCAGCGGCGAGTGACACGAGTGGATCTGAAGTTCTGCGGGGCGCACGTCGGCGAGGAGTCGGGGCGATTCATCGTCGGCCAGGGCGCGGTGCAGCTCCCCGAGAAAGCCTGTTGAAACCGGCGCAGCAAAGCGATCAGCATAAGTCAGAGTCAAACCGCGCGCCGCGATTTCGCGCTGCAGGACGTGAATAAATTCAAAGGAGGCGTGCGCCGATTGTCGCAGCAATGCGCTGCGAGCGGCGTCTTTTGGCGAATCGCCGCCGAGCAGCCGTTCGGCGACCGCTCGCGACGGAGTCAGGCAGAAGATGTGCACGTCGACGATCCGGGCAAGTTCAAGCAACGTTTCCCGGTGCAGGGCGGCCAGAGTCGACGCGCCAAAAACCAGGAGACGCTCGTTGAGTTCAGCCTCGGCCAGCAGGGCGGCGGAAGCGTTGCGTATTCGATCGCGAAAAATCTGCAGGCGTTCCGGCAAGGAAGCCGACGGAACGACGCCCGCCACGGTTGAATTGGACCGCGTTGCGGTTCGATCCGGACGCGAGACGGCGCGCCATAGATCAGCCTGCCAGGCTTCGTCCGCGTTGCTTGCGTCGACCGAGCCGGCCTCCCATTTTGCGACCAGTTCCGGTCGATGAATCAAATAGTCGGCGAAAACGCGCGAAAGCTGCACGCTCAGGCGATAGCGTCGCAGTGGTTCGTCGACTTTGCCCGCATGAAGGTAACGTCGGATGGCTTCTGTCGGCGGATCGGCGAGCGCGTGGTAGAGCGCAAAAGTCGCCCGGTCGCGATCGAAAGGAAAACGTTCCAGTTTTGAGTAGTGGAGCAGGCGCTCGAGCAGGGACTGCGGCGAAAGAAATCGGATATTGGCCGCGATGCCCGTGCGGCGGGCGATTTCAAGAGCCAGGTAGCGTTCCAGTCCGCTGGCCTGCACAACAAAGGTTTCGGGTCGTAACGCTTCGACGGGCGCGCGCGCCGTGATTTCGAGGACGCCCTCGAGCAGCGATTCGAGACGCGCGCTGCAATGCAGATAAACGCCGGGCATAGTTTGAGGCGCGCGAAATCGCCGGTCTCACGACTCCGGCAAGGGGCCGGCCTTCAGGTAGTTGAAGACGCGACGCACCCCGTCGACGGCGAATGCTGTCGAATTCGCTTCGTTGCGCTGAATTTCATCTTTTACACGGCCGATCAAGTAGACGCTGCGTTCATACACGATCGCCTTCACAGCCAGACTGGATACGTCCGGATTACGCCGCAGATCTTGCTCAATCTCCGCCTGCATTGCGGCGTCTTCCTGGGCGGTGCTCTCGCTGCGTTCGCCGATGCGCAGGTGATTTATGACGCTCCATACTCCGCTGACGGCGCGCGCATAATCCTCCGCGCGCAGGATCGCTTCTTCGGTCGGCGCCCGGCCGATGAGATAGGCCTCGCCCTCGTCGGTGGCGACAAAAACGAGCAGTGGATTCAGCTCGCCGTCTTGCAGGACGCGCGCGCGAATACTGGCCGAAATCGCCGCGTCATCGACCCCGGAGCGCAGCGCCCGGGTTAATCCGCAGTGCAGGACGCCGCCGGCGACCAACGCCGCCGCGAGCGTCGAACTCAGGCGGAGAGCGCAGCGCCGGGCGACGGCGCCGCGAAATTCAATGGGGAACGCTTTCATAGCAAAGGCTGCAGAGGAGGCGCCCCCGGGTCTCCCGGGTCTTCCCGGACTCAGACCGGGAGCGGCCGGGATTCAAAGAGAGCGCGAAAGTTCTGACGGTAAGCGTAAATCAGATACAGATGCGCGACAAGCAGGAATAGCCCCACAGCCAGACCCGCCGGCGCGAGGAAGGCGTGGAACAGGAAGATATTCAAAGTAACGCCGCCGAGCATAGTCAGGGCCAGCGGCACGTATCGCCCCGCCAGGAGCAGCAATCCGCTGAGGGTTTCCACCAATTTGACAGCCCAGAACATGTAGCCGGAAGCGAATAACGCCCCCATGAAAGCGGCTGCGACGCCCTCGTTCGGCGGCGGGGTGATAAACGGGTTGCCCGTGATGAGCATCACAAGGCCGTTCAAGCCGAATACAAAATACAAGAGACCCATCAGGATCCGCGCAGCCAGGGTAAGCCATTTTTTCATTTACGTTTCTCTCCTTGATAAATCTAGACCCGCGTTCCGGTTCTGGCGATGCCGCCGTGTTCGCCGGGCCCTCAGGCCGATTTCTGTAATAGTTCCGACGCAGACCCGCGCCCGCGGTCACGTGAATCCACGCCGGAGCGTCCGGGCGCTATCTCGGGGAATCCAGCATCCACGCCAGGCTACCACCAAGCCTCGACATGCACTGAAAAAGTGCAAAGATTAAGTCCAGGCCGATGGACTTTGCCAGCATTGTGAACCTCTTTGGTGCTTTTTCTCCGTAATGGCATCGTCGGTCGTGAAGCCAACGGGTACCGAGCCGCAGTCCCCGTCCGGCCGGACCGATCCGGGGCCCCCGCGGGCAAATACGGAGGAGAAACACAGGAGCCAATATATGGAAGATATCGCCTGAGAGCGAAATCCCGCGAGAATCTGCAAAAAACTCGCCGGTGGCGATGAATTTATCCGCAATTCAGGCCGAGGGCGTCCCGTTCAGGCACGAAGTCTGCAATAGTCTCCCTACACAGATGCCTGGATTATTTCGGGGACAGGAAGGAGTAACAAACAAAATGATGCGGAACAAGCGAATCAGCTGGAAACACGGTCTCGTCTTCGCCGCCGCTCTGGTAGCCGTTAGCGCTACGGAGCTGGCTGCGCAGAACGCCGTTATCTTTATTCATGGTCGTTCGGGTTCGAACCACTGTGGAACCAGCACAACCGACGTGAACAACTACTGGGGCAATGCGAAAAACATCAGCACCAGCCTTACTCGTTATTTCGTCGGTTATGACGGATCCACCGACCCGCGCACCTGGGGAAGCTGCCGCGCTCAGACCAACCTGAATACGGTTCTGACGAACAATTGCACGGGCTCCAAGCGTTGCCGCATTATCTGCCACAGCGCGGGCTGCTATGCAACGGGCTATTTCCTCGACAAACTCTCCAGCAACACCTTTAACATCGACGCTGTTTTCGCAAGCTCGAGCGCCGCAGGCGGCTCGGAACTGGCGAATCTGGCCTTCTGGGCGACCGGCGGAATGGATGCAGCCCTGAAAACGGGCGAAGCGCGCAATTCCAGCCTCTTCAACCAGAACGATAACAAAGGCGTGTCCATCCATCATCTGGCTGGTTACAAAGGCGACTTCTACTCCGCCTGGTATCTGCCGGGCGAAGACGACGGCGCTGTATCGTTTCACAGCACCTGCGGCATTGCAAAGACGGGCAGCTTTTCGAAGTGCACGGCTTCTGCACGCTACACGGGACACTACATCTGGACCGGCACTTCGGCCTCGAGCTACGGCTCCAGCCAGGCCGGTTACTATCGCCGCCACGTAGGCGACGGAAGCGATTCGATCAACGACGCCACGCGTCTTGAATACAATCGCTGCCGCAGCAGCGGCCTGGGTTGCCAGTAACAAAGATAACTGACAGCGCGTCGTACAACGCCGCGCTGCCTCTGAAAAGCCCTCGGTTTCCGGGGGCTTTTTTATTGCGCGGCCCGAGCCGTGGCGGCATACACGGACTTTCTCCTATATAAACCACTCCTATGAAAAAACAATATTGGATCATACTTGGCGCAGTAGCGGCGGCGCTGCTCGCAATAATCTTTTATATCAGTTCCGACCCTGGCGCTCTGGGCGGAGGCGGCGGCGATGATAATGATCCCGGCGGACTGGAACGCCGCCTTTTTGGCGAAGAAGGCTCGGAAGGCTTTATGAGTCCGAGTGAACTCGAAGACCTGATGAGCGAGGGACCCACGCCAAAAGCGCTGTATGAGGCGTATCGAAGCTATGCGCAGTATCCGCCGAACTCGCGACCGCTGACGCGCGAAATGAGCGACATGCTCGAGCCCTGGAGCATTCAGAACCAGCCGCTGCCGGTCATGACGGATCCGCAATTCCGGACGGAAGCCGCCATGCGCGAATGGGCGCAGAAGCTTGAGGCGCAGGGCAAAAGCCGGGAAGAGATCCTGGCGGAGCTGGAGCGTCGCGCAAAAAATGCGCCCCGTTACAAGTTCGACCTGCCGCGCCATACAATTACGGAAAACGAAACTCTCACCGCGTTTCTCAATGTCACTGACGCCGGCGGTTCTCCGCTCGCGGGCGTTACGATCCTTGGCGCAGAAATTATCGGCGATGTCAACTTTGGGTCGCGCGGCCTGGGATCGGCGGAATACAAGGAAGCGGGCGCCGGACGTTATCAGTTCAATTGGAAGCCGCCTTCGGCAGACAAGCAATACTGGGGCACGCTGACCCTTAAGGTGCGGGCGCGCATACCGGGCCTGCAGGACGAGGCGCAGATCATCGAGTCGTTTTTTTCCAGCCCTACGGCGCCGGCCCGCTTTACCGGGCAGTTCAGCGAGCGTCTGGAAAATGGATCGCTATTGATCGACGTGGGCGTCGACGTTGCGCGCGAGTGCAGCTATCAGATTCACGGAAATCTTTATTCCCTGGATGACAACGAGCCGACGCACTGGGCGGCCGCCGAAGTCATTCTGAAACCCGGCGCGCAGGTCGTGACGCTGACCTTTTTTGGCAAAGTCTTTCACGACGGCGGCTACGAAGGACGGTTTGAGTTGCGCGACTTACGCGGAACTTGCGAAAACATTCCCTTTCCCGCTTCGTGGATTGGCGATCCGTCAAAGGTGCGTCAGATCGAACAGATTCCGCCGAATAACGAGCCGGTTGTGCTGTTTATGCCGTACACCAATGCGAAGTTCGCCACGCGTTCGTATCGTTTAGACGAATTCAGCAAAGACGAGTGGTCGTCGCCGGACAAGGACCGTCGCCTGCAGCAGTTGCGCGCCGATGCCGACAGCTCGTTATAACGCCGCTCGCGTTGGCGCCGTCGGCCGCTGCGGCCGGCGCGTGCGGGCTGCAGCAAGCCGTGCGGCGACGCTCGGCGCGCTGCTCTGCCTTTCCTGCACGGCATGGTTGTTGGGCGGCGTGGAAGAGTCGCGCAGCGCTGTGGCAGTCGGTCCGGATGAGTTTCTGGAAGCGCGCGCCGCG
>JAVHPJ010000175.1:73014-96916 GCA_036170535.1 Leptospirales bacterium
CCTAGGCGCGCCCGGCGGTCCTTTGATCCCCTGTCGGGAACCACTTTGAAGAGCGATTATCGCGCCGAGTTTCGCCGCTTGCGCATTCAGGACGGACGCGCGGTGGAATTCGGCGAGCCTGCGCGCTTTCGCGGGTGGATTCTCCCGGAGTTCAGCGTAAGCTGCGGCGACTATGTGTTTTTTGTCGGCGGAGAACGCGAGGGACCGGGCGTCCCTCCCGCGAGCGTTTATCGCGTCCGGCCGGGCGCAAGCGCAGCGGAGGTGTTGTATACTTCCGAGACGGCGGCGATCGAAAGCCTGCTTCTGTCGCCCGATCGCGCCGCCTTCGCTCTCCGCCTGGCCTCCGCGCCCGAGGGCGTGCGCCTGGTCATGCTGGAGTCCGGCCCGTGTGATGCGCCGGAGTTGCGGATCCGGACCACGGCATCGATACTGCGCGAACACATTCAAAGCGGTCCCGCCTGGAGCCGAGACGGCCGGACGCTCTATTTTGAATCCCGCGAGGGCTATTTTGCTGTAAATCGAGCCGGCGCCATTCAGGCGTCGAACCTCCGGCCAGCCCGTTGGAGCCCGGCCTCTGATCAGGGCGGCCCGATAAACAGCGCTGGAATCAGTCTATATTTTGATCCAGCTCAACAAAAATACGAAATTCAGCGCGACCCTGACTGGATTCCCTTCGAACGCATGCATTACGAGCCTTCCAGGCAGTAGAACTGCGTAAACTAATGCGAATGTATTAGGGCTTCTACTGCGCCCGTCCTATTGCGCTAACGATTTATTTACGATTACATAGCAATAGTTCAGCCGGGCCCGTACGCCGCGGCGCGAACGGGGTGGGTCGTATGAGTCGTATCAGTCTTCGATTGAGTGGCCTGGCTCTTGTGTTCAACCTGTTGGCCGGCGCGACAGCCTGCGAAAACCGCGAAGATCCGAATTTCGCGTGGTTTATCGGACTTGCGGCCATCCTGCCCGCTGTTCCCGATCCAGCGAATCTGGACGATCCGCAGCCGATTCCGGATCCGCAGGAAGAGGTGCCCTTCGAAATCGACATTCGCGATGTAAGCGGCGAGACGGACTTCATTCTCGACACGACCCGCAACATACCCGTCTACATCAATGTGGTCGACGCCGTGGGTGCGCCGATTCAGGGCACGCGCGTGCGCGTCTACGAACTCGTGGACGGCGCGGCGTCGCCTACCGAAAACGCGTTGTTCTACGCTGTCACCCAGGGCGAAGGCAATTGCGAAGGCGTACTGACCCTGAATCGTACAACGGCGGCGATTATCATAGAAGCCAACTACAACGGTCAGGCGATTTCGATGCAGCTTGAACTGGCGTCGATCCAGGAGATTCGTCGGACGATCAACATTCTTGGCGTGCGCGGTCCGATCGTCGTCGCCGATCAGGATCAGGACGGCGCCCCGGATTCGGAAGATGCGTATCCGCTCGATCCCCTGCGCGCGTTTGCCGCGCATTACCCGGGCCCGAACGAATATTATACGATCGCCTATGAAGACCTTTATCCCGATCAGGGCGACGCGGACTTTAATGATTATGTGGTGCGTGCGCGATTCAGCGAAGATCGGAACGCCGCCGGCGATGTGGTTCGAGTTCGCGGATGGTTGCAACATGTTGCCAAAGGCGCAGGCTACAACCATCTGCTGCGTTTGACCGCGCCGGGCGCAGGTCGCGCACAATTCCATCTGCGCCGCATGAACGCGGCCGGCGAAGAGCAAAGCGTTACGCAAAACGTGGTCGAGTATGCAGCGCATCTCGAACTGCTGGGGCGCAGCGATCAGACCATCACCCAGTCTAATACCGACGCGGGCCAATCCCTCGCGCCGGGCTGGCAGGCGGAGTTTGAGCTGATTCTGGAAACGCCGCTGGCAAAAACCGCTATTGGCGGGGCGCCCTACGATCTCTATGTGCACGTTCTGAATACGGGCAAAGATATCCGCTTTCCGCGTCGTCAATTCGATGCAAACGGGGCTGATCTGTACGTGGATGCATCCGGGTTCCCGTGGGCCTTGCTTGTGCCGGGCGACTTCGCCTGGCCGCGCGAGCGAACCAACATTCATCAGGCCTACGATCGGTTTCAGAATTGGTATGCCTCGGCGGGAACCGCGGATCTGGATTGGTACCGCTTTCCCAATGCATCCATCGTGTTTCCAGTGACACCGTGAGCGGCGCGAGAATGGTGCGCGCCGGCGTCGGCGCGTCAGTTTTTTTCTTTCAGCACGGATGGCTCCGGGGGGCAGTGGGAGGGGGCGGCTTTGTTGCGGCCCGAAAGATCGTGTCGACCGTTTCGCGCCGCAAAACAAAACCTGAACGGGGCTCCGCAACCGAGCCGGCGTCGGTATCGGCTGCGCAGACGCCGGCGGCGCCGACGCATACCGCCCTGGATCAACTGAGCTATCGGACTCTTTTTACTTCGGCGCCCGTGGGAATCTTGCTGGCCGACGCCGCAGGACGGGTGCTCGACATTAATCCGATTCTCGTATCACTTTTTGATTTCGATTCCGCCGACGCCGCCCGTCGGGTGAACGCCCTGCGCTACAAGCCCTGGCAGGTCTGCGGTTTGTCCGCGTGCATTGAGCGGTGCGTCGCGAAAAACCAGCCGCTGGTGAGCGAAGGGCTGTGCCTCACTGACGGCGGTTATGACATTTATCTCCGGTACTATCTTACGCCGATTCAAGTCTCGGTTGACGCTCCGCCTTACGTCCAGTGCATCGTGGCCGACCTGACCAGTTTCAAAGACACCGAAAATAAGCTGCGCCAGCTGTACGCCTACTTTAACGGGATTGTCTCCAGCATATCTCCGATTGCGACTATTGATGCGCAGTTAACAATTCGCTACGTCAACGAGCCGTTTCGCAAAGAGTTCAGTCCGGACCGAGAGCCCGTGGGTTGCAGCCTGTTCGCCGTGCTCAAGCTGAATCGCACGGATCGTCGCAAGCTGATTGAGAATATCGAAAATCACCGTTCGCCAGGCAATGCTGAACTGACCCATGATCGCCGGCGGATTGTGGGATACTCCGTATTTCATTTTGGCGAAGAGGTCGGCTTAATCCTGAAAGACATAACGCAGATCAAGCGGCTGGAACGTCGCGTAAGCGCGCTCAATTCGCGTCTGCTGGAAGCCCAGGAAACCGAACGGCAGGCCGTCGCCAGCGAACTGCACGATTCCGTAGGCCAGATGATTCTTGCGGCAAAACTTAATTTCACCGCTTATGAACGAAATCCGGAGCGTTCGCGCGAGCGTTTTCAAGTCGGTCTGGAATTGATCGATCGAGCCAGCCAGGAACTGCGCGAAATATACACGAACCTTTTCCCGCAAGCTCTCAATGATCTTGGACTGGAAGCGGCGGTTCGCTGGTACGCTAAGAACTTTCTCGAACTCAAAGAAATCGAAACCGACCTGCACATGAATCTGAGTCGCAAGCTTTCGCGCGAAGCGCAGACCAACCTGTTTCGCATAATTCAGGAAATTTTTACCAATATTGTAAAACACTCCCGCGCGGATCGGGTGCAGCTCGAACTGACCGATCGGGATTCGTTGGTGTTGTTGTCCGTGCAGGATAACGGCGCCGGTTTCTCTCCGGAAAAAGTGCGCCTCAAGTCGCGCGGATTCGGCCTGTACACGATACAGCGTCGCGTAGACGACCTGGGCGGAACCATGTCGCTGGATTCGCAGCCCGGCGCCGGAGTTCGCTTTGCCATCGAGATACCGATAACGGAGGCGTCATGAATAAAATAAAAGTGTTTCTTGCGGATGATCATGCCATTTTGCGCGAAGGATTAAAGCACATTCTCAACGCTGATCCGTCGGTTGAAGTGGTCGGCGAGGCGGCGGATGGCCAGAGCGCGTTCGAAAAAATCGAACAGCTCAAGCCGGACGTCGTCGTTATGGATATCAGCATGCCATCCATGACCGGCATCGAAGCGGCGCGCAAGCTTCGCAAATACGATCCCGAAATCAAAATCATTATGCTTACCCGGCACGATAATGAAGAATACGTCGATCAGCTGCTGAAATACGGAATCCACGGATATGTGCTTAAAGACGACGCAGGCGACGACCTGATTCGGGCGCTTGAGGCGATTCGAAAAAACGAGACCTATCTGAGTCCGCGCATAACAAAAAAATTGATGACGGACTATGGCCGGCCGTCGCGTCCGCGCGAGGGCGCCGGCCCCTTTTCATTGCTCACCAATCGCGAACGGGAAATTCTCAAGTTGATCGCGGAAGGCAAGACTAACGAGCAAATCGCCAAAGCGTTGTGGATCAGCCCGCGCACGGCCAAGGTCCATCGCGCCAACATTATGAAAAAGTTGGATGTGCACAAAGTCGCCGATCTTGTAAAATACGCGATCAAGACCGGGCTGGTCGAGGCCTGAATGAAATCCCTGTCAGTGCGCGCATTTACGGGGCTTTTCGTCGCTGTCTCCATTGCGTCGATCGTCTCTTTCTTCTATGATCCGTTTCCCGGACGATTTGCGCTCAAAGCGGCGCCCATCTGGCTGCTATGCTGGCGCGTGCTGCTTTTTGCGCCCGGGGAGCGCCTGATTTTCGCCGCGCTGTTTATTGGCGCGCTGGGCGACATCGCGCTTGATTTGTCGTTTTTATCCTTTTCGTTTCCGTTGGGTCTCGGGCTTTTTTTGATCGGCAACGCGCTCTACGCGGTGCGCTTTTTGCGCGAGTTTCAGTTTCGCCCCCTGCGCCTTGCGCTGGCCGCCGCGGTGGTCGTTTATGCGGCGAGCGTCTTCTGGATTTCGCTGCCGAAGCTTGGCGCCATGTTCTGGCCGGTTTTTGCGTATCTATTCGCCATATCCACAATGGCTGTCGCCGCTGCGTTCAGTCGCACCGTTTCCGACTGGCGCCTTTTTGCCGGCGCCGCGTCCTTCGTGGTTTCGGACTCCCTGATTGCGTTAAACATGTTTTACCAACCGATTCCGGCCCGCGCCCTGTTGGTTTTGGGCACGTACTACCTGGCGCAATATCTGCTGGCTGCAGCCTGCTTTGATCGTCGCGACGGGGTTGGAGCCCCGCAGATGACGTAGCGTCAAAGGGTTCTTTATTGCTCCACGCAGACGAGTCGCTTGCTGGCGGTGCAGGGGTCAAAGATGCCGCTGGAGATCGAGGCTGAGTCAATGGCCGCGCCCTGACCGGAGCCGCCGGTCTGGATGCCGCCGGTCGTCCATGCAGTGCAATGACCGTTGTTGCTCGGAGTCACAGTCTGCCAGTCGGTGTCCAGACCGGTCCACCATTCGACCAGAGCGGAAGCGTCGAGGCTGCGTGCGAGACGGGCTCCGGAGTTGAAGTCTACAATCGCCTTTGCATTTGTTGTGAATTGAATTGTCGTCTGGTCGGTCGCATAATATACGCGATTTGCGCGTAAAATCCAATCCCTGGATGAATTGCATAATGCGCTATCGCAGGCGAAGCGATTGACGCCGTCAACCGCCAGCGCTTTGTAACTTCCGCCAGGCGCGCGTGTTTGCGCCTCCGTATTGCAGAATGCGTCGAATGCGTTCAAGCCCCCGGCATTTCCGGCAATCGCGCCCGTCGTTACAAAAACGCGCTTTGGCGCCGCCTCGGCCGCCGTATATTGCGCGAGCGCCAGCGACACAAGCAGGGGCAGGTCGTCGGGAAACGGTTTCGAGCAGTACGCGGTCGCGCCGATGAAGAGAGTCAGAACCGCAGCGTTGATTTTCCAATGGTTCATAGTCGCCCTCCTAAAAAGAGAATTGGACGCGGACTTCGCCGCGCACGCTTTGATTGGCCGGAACACGCGCCGCGGAGACGATTGCCGCGCTTTCAAAAGTCAGCCAGGATTCCAGCTTTACGCTTTGCTCCGCCCCGGGCGGGCTCAAATAAACGGCGTCCAAAATCTGCAGCGCATACAGCAGCGCGAAGACTCCGCCCGCCGCACGCTGTCGATTCTGCGCCGCGTCGTAGTTGGAACGCAATTGGCTGCGCTCCTGCAACAAATAGAGGCCGAAGAGAGGCTGCCCGCTCAAGCCGGAAATGAGAGCCAGCGGAAGTTGACCGCTTGCGTCGTCGGCGAAGCGGTCGCCGGCGAGTTTTTGCGAATAGCCGTAGCCGCTCAGCGCCAGCAAGCCTGCAATCCAGCCGACGCCGCGCCACATTTGACTGCGTTCCAGTTGCACGTAACCGGGCAGCAATGCCGTCGGTCTCCACGAGACCTCGGTCGCGTCCGCCGGGTCCTCGCTGCGCACCACCAATCCGCCGCCGGCGGTCGGCGTAGGATTTTGCGCCGCTGCGATTTCTTCCGCGCGGGTGCGCACACGAAAGTCGTACCACTGACTGAAGCGACCGGGATTGCCGAACACGTTCAGGGCTGCGATGCGGATTTGATAAGTTCCCGGCGCGAGCTCGAGACTCACCCGACTCTCATTGACATCTTCGTCCTTGAGCGTTGCGCCGCCTGCGCTGCGAATCTGGATGCGATAGCCGCGCCCTCCCGCAACAGCGCGCCACTCGATGCTCTGGCGCCGGGATTCGCCGTCCGCCGCGAGGCCCGTCGGCGTAAGCGCGAGAAACGCAATGCACAGGCCTGTTAACAGCGCTGGTGCGCGGAGCTGTATGCCGGGAGTATGCGCGTAGCAAAACATGTTACTGGCCCTCTTCTTTAATGATCAGTTCCGGGCTTTCGAGCTCTTCAGATAACGTAATCCGAAAGGCCGCCGACTCGCGCGCAACGACAGCGCCGCGAGCATCCAACGCCTCAACCGTCCAGGTAAAGTCGCCCACGTCCAGTTTGCGCAGTTCCGTGAAGTCCAGTCGATTGGACGCCACGCGTTGTTCATGAATAGCCGGACCGGCGGGCGTGCGGCCGCGGGCGAGTCGCAGTACGTAGACGTCGGCGCCGGGCGCCTCGTTCCAACGAAAGCGCAGCGTCGTCGCCTGGGTCATGTCGATAACGGATCCGCGGGCCGGCTCTCTTAACAGCGGTCCGCGAAAGACGCCCGGCGTATTCGGCGTCGTCGGGGCGGGGCGTCCTGAGGCCTCGGTCGTCGGGTTGGCGCCAGCGACGATCACCGGTTTTTCCGGCGTCCTCGCGGCCGACGAATCCGCATTCGCATCCGCAACGTCAGTATTCGCATTTGCGAGTTCTATTCGAAAACTGGCCGCCGTCGATACGGCGCTCTCGGTTTCCGCCGCGCCCAGGGCGCGCACGCGCCAGTAATATGCGCCAGGCGCCAGCGCGCGACTCAGACGCAATCCGTTGGCGGATGTGCGCGCTTGCTCGACAACGTCGGAAAAGTCAGGAGTGCGCGCGAGCTGGAATTCATACGCCCCGGCCGCTTCGAGGCGACTCCAGAGAAAACCAATGCCGCCAGAGCGATTTTCGGGCATCGTCTGACCGTCCAACGGCAGGCGCAGTTCCGGCGCGGCGAGAGCTGCGGTCTGTTCGACGCGAAAACCATAGACCGGGCTCAGATCCGCGCCGCCGGTTGCGCCGCCAATGGACCGTATGCGAAAGTAATACGATCCAGCCGCCAGGGGCAGGGCGGCGCCGCGACTCTGAACGCGCCGGTACAAAATGCGCTCGCGCAGGTCCGGATCGCGAAAGAGCTCAAGATAAAATTCGCTGACTTCAGGAGCGCCTGCCCAGTTGAAGCTGACCATCGCCGCGCCCGCGCTGTAACGAAAGACGCTTTCATTGCGCGGGGTGACAATCCGGATGGGACGCCGCCGGATCACGCGAAAACGCGCGCTATCGCTGGCGCCTTCGATTCCTTCCTCCGGCATCGCCCTCCAATAATACAGGCCCGGCGGGAGCGCGATCCGCATGCTCGCGCCTGCGACGATTTCGTTGCGTTCCAGGCTGCGGAACTCCGGATCGGCGGCGATTTGTATGCGCGCCGGTCCCGGATTGGCGGGACGCTGAAAAGTGAATTCAATCGGAGCCAATTCGCCGTCAATGACGTAGGTTCTTCCGCGTTCCGGACTGAGAGTGAAGTAGCGAATCTCTTCTATGCGCGCCGGTCCGGCAGGACCCCAGTGCGCCCGTTCGCCGGCCCGAATGGTTTCTTCGGGGTCGTCCACAAGCTTTACGTCGCCCAGAGCCGAAACTACTTCCAGGTCGCCGCCGGCATCGCCGGTCATGCGCATGTCGCCGGCTGCAAAACGCAGGGTGCGATCGCCGGACTTGAGCGTGACGCCGCGCTGAAACTCGCGACCGCTGCGTTCAAGGCGCATCAGACCGCGCCGCAGTTCAATTTCAACCGCCTCGTCCGTAACATTCAGAACGATCATGCTATCCTGATCCAGTTCGATGCCGGTGCGATCATCCAGACGGATTATGGCTTCCGCGTCCGGCCCCGTTCGGATGGTATTATAATTGTAAACAGCGTCTCCGCCGTCGAGACGCTCCCAGACTGCGCGTCCGGCGTATTTTCTTTCCGAGATGCCAAAGCGATGCTGAACGGCGCCGACTCGATCGCCTTCGGCCGCGAGCTTACGCGCCGAATCCAGGTAGAGCGAGACGGCGCAGCCCGTCACCAGCGTCGCCGCGCCCAGCGTTACGAGCCAATCATTTCTGGTTAGAGGCGTCCGCATGGGTGAGCGCTCCTTCGTCGATCAGCGAATCGCTGGAAGCTTCGATAAATTTGCGCGCGCGTTGCAGGTCGTAATCGATTCCAGCGACTGCGCGCAGATCCGTGAGCGAACGCGGGGCGGTTGAATCGTCCATCCGACCGAGGACGGCATAGACGACTTCGGGATGCTGCTTGCCCTTAATGCGGATCGGCGGCATCTGCACCACGCGAAACTCGCCCTCAACTTCGCGCCAGGCGTATTCGGATATTAATATGTCCGTTCCAAAATGCTTGTTCAGGTACTCGATTCTGGACGCCAGGTTGACCGTGTCGCCAATGACCGTGTATTCGAGTCTGCGGGCGGAGCCGATCTGTCCGGCCAGCACCGGTCCGAAGTTCACTCCCACGCCGAAAGATACGCGCATGCCGCGCTCCGCCTGCAACTTTGCGTTCAGGCGAAACAGCGCGCGACGCATCGCCAGCGCTGCATTCACCGCGCTGCGCACGTCGTTCTCGGTATTCGCGATGGCGCCCCAATGTGCCATAACCGCGTCGCCGATAAACTTATCCACCACGCCGTTTTCCGCGTGAATCGCTTCAACCATCTCGGTGAAGTATTCGTTCAAAAATCCGACCACGTCATGCGGCGCCATGCGTTCCGACATGTCCGTAAAGTTTCGCAAATCGGTGAACAGGACGGCCGCATTGCGCGTCTCGCCGCCCAATTCGATTGCGCCGGAGCGCGCGCGGTTTACGATCGCAGGATTTACGAACTTACCAAAGGCGGCGGTGATGCGCTCTTTTTCCTCCAGGCCGCGCGCCATATGTAAAAAACTGTTAGTCAATACGCCGATCTCGTCGCGAGACTCCGCACGAATTTCGAGTTGATAGTCGCCGGCTTCCACCTGACGCGTCGCGAGCACCAGCCGAGTGATCGGTCCAGTCAAAGTCCGGGCGAAGAAGTAGATGCAGACGAAGGCGAGGGCGAGCACAATCAGCATGATACGCAGGTTCTGGCTCTGAATCTCATAGACGGCTTCAAAAGCGCGATCCGAAGCTACGGTGGAAACGACTGCCAGACGACCGAAGTTGATCAGCTGATACGATCCCAGGTAAGATTGGTCGCCGTGTTCGTAACGCAGGGAGCGATTGTCCGCTTCGCTTTCCAACAGGCTTTTGACGATCGGCATATCTTCGCCGGCGGTCCCCTCGCGCGCTCGTTCCGGGTCCGAGTGAGCGATGATCGAACCGGCGTCATTGACCAGGAATATGTCAAAAATCTGCGTTTGTCCTGCGGAACGAAAGGTCCGCAGGAGTTGCGCCGAGTCGATCAATGCGATCAGGGCTCCGTCGGCGCCTTCGGTGCGCGGGGCGGCAATTACCAGAGCCGGCGTTACAAAGCCCGGCGAAAGATTCTGCACAACAATCGCCCCCGACATGGCGCGTGCGAGGCTCGCCCGATTGTCAAAGAGGAGTTTTTCGATCAGCGCGGCGTCCACTTCCGCGCGTCGTAGAAAATCCGCGTTGTACAGCGCGCTTTCCAGCGTGAAACCATCCGGCGCCGGTTCCGCAACGCCTACGAAAATATAGCCAGGATTGGCGGCGAAGAAGCGATCCGCGTAGGCCCGACCGCGCGCCGCGCCGGCTCCCTCGCCTTCGGCGACCGCCGCCAGGAGTTCCGTACGCATCGCCATATCGCGCAATTCGGACTCGATTTTCACGCCAATCAGTCGGGCGAGCGTGAGATTGTATTCCTGGATCAAAGTTTCGCTGTGTCGCCGAAAAAGATACGACGCCAGGAAGATCATGGAGCCCAGGGCAACGGCCAGCAGGCTTGAAATCAATAACAGCAGTTTGACCCGAATGCTGAAGCGTGAACGTTTAAACTCGGGTGCGGCGCTCATAGAACTCCTGGCACCGCCAGTATAACCAGCTGGTGCAAAAATACAATAGCGCTGCAGGTATAGAAGCTTTGCGGTAAAAGCGCTATACTTTTTCCGGAAATGTCGCTGCGCGTTCGAATTCAGCCTGGCCCGCCGCTCCAGAAACGGAGCGTTCGGGCTTATGTCTCAGTGAGCTTCGTCCCAGTTTTTTCCGAAACGATAGTCCACGCGCAGCGGCGTGCGCAGTTCCATCGCATGCTCCATGCGATCGCGTGCGATTTGGAGCGTCGCATCTTTTTCTTCGGGGTAAACGTCGAACAGCAACTCGTCATGCACCTGGAGAATCATTCTTGAACGCAGCTTCCTTTTTTGCATGTCCGCGTGGATGCGAATCATCGCGATTTTGATGATGTCGGCGCTGGCGCCCTGGATCGGCGTGTTGATTGCGGTGCGCTGAGCGCCTTCGCGACGAAAACGATTTGACGAATTGATTTCAGGAATCTGGCGCTGGCGACCGGTTAGCGTTTGCACGTAGCCGTGTTTTTCGGCAAACGCGATCGTTTCGTCCATGTATCGCCGCACGCCCGGATACTGAGCGAAGAAGCGTTCAATGTAGCCGCGCGCTTCTTCCCGACTGATATTCAAGTTTCGCCCCAGGCCGAACTCCGTGACGCCGTAAATAATCGAAAAGTTCACCGCTTTCGCCCGGGCGCGCATATCGGGAGTGACATCGGCCTCTTTGACGCCGAAGAGGGAGGAAGCCGTTCGGGCGTGAACGTCGATGTCGGATCGGGTGAAGGTTTCAATGAGCGCCGGGTCGCCGGAATAGTGCGCCATGATGCGCAGTTCAATCTGGCTGTAGTCCAGCGATAAAAGCTCCGCCCCCGGCTCCGGAGTAAAGCCGCGGCGAATTGCGCGGCCGGCGTCCTCGCGAATCGGAATATTCTGTAGATTGGGCTCGTTGGATGAAAGGCGACCGGTCGCGGCGATTGTCTGGTTAAAGCTCGTGTGGATCCGCCCTGTTTCCGCGTGCACGAGCGCCGGCAATGCGTCAATGTAGGTGGAGCGCAGCTTGGAGTATTTGCGATGTTCCAGCAGGTCGTCCACCAACGGATGCAGGCCGCGCAGTTCCTCGAGGACGTTTTGATCCGTGGAGTAGCCGGTCTTGGTTTTTCGTCCGCGCGGAAGTTGCAGGTCTTCAAAGAGTATTTTTTGGAGTTCGCGCGTGGAGTTAATGTTGAACTCGTATCCAACCGCTTTATATATTTTCGTTTCGAGGCTCTCGATGTTTTCTGCGTATTCCATTGAGAGCTTTGCGAAATACTTTTCGTCAATCGCGACTCCGGCGAGTTCCATGTCGACCAGCGTCGGAATCAAGGCGAGCTCAATGTCGACATTGACCGTTTCGAGTTTTTTCTCAGCGAGCAGAGGCGCCAGCTTTGCATGCAGTCGCAGCACAACGTCGGCGTCTTCGCAGGCGTAATCGCGCACGGACTCGGGCGGAACCTGATCCATCGTTTTTTTGTTGCGACCCGACCCGACCACGTCCTCGAACTTGATCGTGTCGTAACCCAGGATATCCAGCGCCATGTCGTCCAGGTTGTGGCGCCGGACGTTCGGGTTGCATAAGTACGAGGCGATCATCGTGTCAAAGTGCAGGTTGACGAGTTCAATCCCGTGGCGTCGCAGAACAATCATATCGTACTTGATGTTCTGGCCGATAATCTTGAGATCCGCTCGCTCCAGAAATGCTTTGAGCAGCGGTCGCGCTTCGTCAAGCGTCAGCCCGGCGCTCGCAAAAAGGCCGTCGCCCGGCGGCAGACTGATATACCAGGCTTGTCCCGCTTGAGCGGCGAGGGATATCCCCACGAGTCGCGCGCGTACGGGTTCTTCGCTGGTGGTTTCCGTATCGACGGCGAGCCTGCGATCTTTGCCGAGCGCCGCCTCAAGAGCCTTCAAGCAGGCCTTGAGACTGGCCAGATCTGCGACCAGTTCGTACTGCAGCGCGCCCGCCGCCTGAGCCTCCGCGAAATTCGCCGCGTCGCTAACATTGATTCGCTGTGGTTTTGAGGGAGCGGCGGCTGCGGCGCCTTTTTTCTTTTTGCCGGACGCCGGAGCGCTCGCCGCTTCTTCGGCTTTGTTTTTGGCCTTCAGGAGCTCATTGTAAACTGCGTTGTAGCCCTCGCGTCGGAAAGCCTGCAGCGTTTGCGCAGCGAATAGATCCGGCGTATGCAGTTTTTCGTCCGCATATTCAAGCGCCTCCTTAACGTCGCAGCGAATCGTCGCCAGGTCGCGCGAAAGAAAGACCAGATCGCGTGATTCTTCGAGTTTTTTGCGCAGTCCATCCGGCTTGACCGAGCTGATGCGCTTGTAGATGCCTTCCAGGCTCTTATAGTCTTCCAGCAGTTTTGTTGCGCTTTTTGGCCCGACCCCTTTTGCGCCTGGTATATTGTCGCTTGAATCGCCGACCAGGCCCATATAGTCGGGAATTTGTTTAACCGACACGCCCAGCTCCGTTTGCACCCAGTCTGGCGTGATTTCTATGAACTCGGTGACGCCTTTTGCTCCGCGGAGCATTGTAACGTTTTTGTTCAAGAGCTGGTAACAGTCCTTGTCGCCGGTAATCAGAAGCACGCGGCTCTTCTTGCCAAAGCGCGCGGCCAGGGCGCCAATGAGGTCGTCGGCCTCGAAGTTTGGCGCCTCAAGATTTGCGAAGCCAGCGGAATCGAGCAGTTCCTTGATTTCATCAATCTGCGGACGCAAATCCTCCGGCATGGGCTTCCGGGTGGCCTTGTAATCGCCGTAAAGATCGCCTCGAAAGCTCTTGCCCGGCGAATCCCAGACGACCGCGGTGCGTTCCGGCCGGTAATCCAGCAGGGTGCGGACGAACATGCGCAAAAAGCCGAATATCGCGTGAATGGGCTGCCCGGTGACGGGATGCGTCAGATTCTGGCCCTGGAGCGCGTAATAGGCGCGATAGGCCATGGCGTGTGCGTCTATAATGATCAGTCCGACTTTGCTCTCTGACACGGGAAAATCGTCCCGCATTAAGGTTCTGAGTCAATGCCTTCGCTGAATTTTAGGCGCGCTGCACCCATATTTTATTGACACGCCCCGGCCAGGGGAATTCGTGTTGGATGCACGAAACGATCGGTCGCGGGGGAGTCGGGTCTTGCTGAACACGAAGAAAGTCGGCGATAAGCTGGTAGTATACCTCGAAGGTCGTTTGGACGTCTCCGTCGCAAATGAGGTCGAGGAAGAGCTGGGCAAGCTGATCGACGAAAACAACCACCACATCATCCTGAACATGGAAAAAGTGGAGTACATGAGCTCCTCCGGTTTCCGCGCCTGCATTGCGACTTTGCGCAAGCTCAACGCCCGCGAAGGCGCCTTAAAGCTCTGCAGCATTCGTCCCTCGGTGAAACGCATCTTTGATGTAATCGAGCTCACCTCGCTTTTCGACATTTACGAGTCGGAAGCCGAAGCCCTCGGCGCCTGAAGCCCGGTCGTCATGGCCGGTTCCGCTGCGCCCGCCCCCGGGGCTTCGCTCCTCGAACAAATTGTCCAGGCCAAGCGCGTTGAGATCGCAACCCTGCGCGCTCAAGGCGCGGCGCCGCCGCCGGCTGCCGCGCGCAATCCGGAGCGCCGGCTTCGTTTTGAGTCGGCCCTGCGCCGCCCGCCTGGCGAGCCAGTGCGCGTCATCGCCGAGTGTAAAAAAGCCAGTCCCTCCCATGGCTTAATCCGTCCGGACTACGATCCGGCGGCGCTGGCCCGAACTTATCGTGACTGCGGCGCGCGCGCCCTGTCGGTTCTGACCGATCGAACCTTTTTTCAGGGCGAACTTGCCGATGTGAACCGCGCCCGGGCCGCCAGCGGCCTGCCGGCCTTGCGCAAAGACTTCATCCTCTCCGCCGAACAGATCGAAGAAGCCTATCAGGCCGGCGCGGATGCGGCGTTGTTGATCGTGCGCATTCTGACTCCGGAACTCCTGCGCGAACTGTTGGGCGAATGCGACCGCGCGGGGCTGGCGGCTCTGGTCGAGGTGCATAACGAAGCGGAGGCCGAACTCGCGCTGGCCGCCGGTGCGCGCATCATCGGCGTAAACCATCGCGATCTGGATACGCTCCAGATGGACCTGGCCCTCACCGGGCGTATCGCCCCGCGGCTGCGCGCTGCGCGGCCGGAACTGGTGCTTGTGGGCGAATCAGGCGTGGAGAATCCGCAAGGCCTCGCGCAGGTTGCGCCCCACACGGACGCTGTGCTGATCGGCGCGGGTCTGCTTACTGCGCCGGATATTGCTGCAAAGTGGCGGGCGATTTTCGGTTCGTGAAAGACCGCGTTCAACGGTCGTCCGCGAATGCTGCGATTCGCCTCAGTCGAAGATCGGCCGGCAGTAGAGCTTCATTTCTTCAAAATCCAGACGATCCAGTTCCAGGCGCCACTCTTCGCCGAGCAGGGCCGGTCGACCGAGCTTCTTGAGATACACCGAGAAGCGGTCCGGCAGCGGCAGTTCGCGTTCGTGAGTAAGGAACTTCGCTTCTACTACGGCTTCGATCGGGGTGTCCGCCAGTTCCACAAATATGCGATCCGGCTTGAAGCCGGTGATATGACCGCGAAACGTCTTTAAGCCCCGTTGTTCGATATAGCGCAGGGTTTTCAGGCGCGACATGTCGCGCTCGGCTTCCATCGCCTTGCGTTCCTGTTCGCTGGTGTGAAAGCCCAGCTCTTCGACCTCGTCCGCGGTGTAGGCGTGCTTCTTTTTGGCGAGGGCGTTTTCCAGCGCGCGATGCACCACCAGATCCGGATAACGCCGGATGGGCGAAGTAAAGTGACAATAGTCCGCGAAGCCCAGGCCCCAGTGGCCGCGCGGTTCTGCACGGTACTGCGCCTGCATAAAACTGCGCAGTAGCATCATATTAAAGATGCGCGCGGTTTGTTCGCCGCCAATGTGATTTTTCACCAGCGCCAGCGCTTTCTGGAGGCTTTTGTGCCCGGAGTCGCGCAGTTTGAAGGGGATGTTATACTGGCCAAAGAAGGCGTTTAATGCGACCAGACGCGTCTCGTCCATGGGATCATGGATGCGATAGAGCGTGTTGATTTTTTTCGATCGTAAGAATGCTGCGACCGCGATATTCGCCGAAAGCATGCACTCCTCGATCAGCATGCTGGACTTCAGGCGTTCGCGGTACTCAATGCCCTGCACCCGGTCGTCCGCGCCGATTTTGATTTTCACTTCCGGCATGTCGAAGTCGATGCGTCCTGCGGCCAATCGCTTTGTGCGCTGTACCTGCGCGAGATCCCACAGTTGACCCAGCAGGGATTTTTCGCCGGCGCCGGTTTGGTCCGCCGGGACGCCGCCCGCGCCGGATTTTCCGGCCGGAACCTTCCCCGCCAGTTCCGCATCGATTTCCTGTTCGGCGATGTCGTATGTAAGCCGACGATCGACCCGAATCACGCTTTTATAAAAGCGCGATTTTTCGATTTTGCCCGTCTTCGGATGAATCTCCATCTCGGCTGTAAATGCCAGACGGTTCTGGTTGGCGATCAACGAGCAGATATTTTCGGACAGCGCGGGCGGCAGCATAGGCACAACGCGATTGGTCAGGTAATACGACGTCGCGCGGTACATCGCCTCGTCGTCGAGCGGGGTGCGCCGTTTCACGTAGTGGCTCACGTCGGCAATGTGCACATACAGCCGATAGCGGCCATTGCGGAGTCGTTCCAGCGAAAGAGCGTCGTCAAAGTCCTTGGAATCGGCCCCGTCGATAGTGATCGTATAAATTCCGCGCAAATCCTTGCGATCGTCCCAATCTTTGACGTTATCCCGGCCGGGTTCCCGGGAAACGTCCGGCAGCGGAATCGAAGTCGGATAGTTTACAACGAGGTCATATTTTAAAAGCACGCGTGCGAAATCCAGATCGAGGTCGGACTCGCTTTCGAAACGTTCGAAAATCGCCTCGTGAAAAAAGGCGCCCTGGAAGCGCACCGTCTCTCCGCTGAGCCGGACGATCAGAATCTGATCGGCTTTCAGCCGCTCGATGGTATCCGCTGGAAGACGCCGAACGTCGACGGCGGCCGTGATCTGGCCCGGCGCGTCGAGCACTGTGCCCGGCGCCACGCCGTTGCGCGGCGGACCCAGCAGGCGCATGCGGTAAAAACTGCGCGCCCGGCTCAGGATCTCCACGACGACGCCTTCAAAGCGATCGCGCGTGCGGTCGGTCAGACGGACCAGGACATCGTCGCCCGGCAACGCGCCGTGCGCATCCTGCGGAGCGACGAAGATCTCGCGCGCCGTTGCGGAGGCGCCGCGCACCAGCACAAAGACCAGGCCGCGCGGCGAGAGCGAGGCTTTACCGCGAAAGAGCAGCGGCGTTCTGGCAATTACGCCGCCGGAGGCGAGGTGCACGCCGCCGAGTTCCACCAGCTCCGCAATTGCGGCCTCAAGTTCCTGAGAAATTTCCGCGGGGCTGCTGGCGGCGGCGCGCGGTCGCCCTTTAGATTTACGGTCTTTTCCGTGACGTTCTTTGCCTTTAGCGCCTTCGGAGGGCGCGAGCAATTCGTTGCGCAGAGCGCGCATTTTGATTAATGTTCCGCCGCTTTTCTCCAGCAGGCGGAGCAGTTTAGGTGCAAGTTTCATTCTGTATCTCTGGGAGTCGGACGCATAAGACCGTCCGGGTACTTTGCATGCGCGTAGTCCGATCGCATGTACTGCGGCAGCAGCGCGGCATAACTTTCGGCGTACCGCCGGGCGCGCGTTTGCTGTGCAAAACGATAGAAGGCGCCGGCGCTTGCGGGCGGCAGGATCTCCAATCGCGCGGCTTCCGCTTCGGGAGTTCCGGCCGGAAAATATTGCGCAATACTCGTTGGAACGTCGGCAAAGAAGCGAGTTTCAGGCGGGGCCTGTTTCAGAAAATCAGCCGGCGGGACGTCGAGGATGACAGGATCGGAATCGATCGAGAGCGGAGCGTCTGCAAAGGCAGCATAGACGCGCTGCTGTTTCCCGTCAAGCAAAACCGCCAGTGGAACATGGGCGCCGTATCGCTCCTGAAGTTCCGCCAGATACAGCTTGGGCGACGCCACCCCGAGCGCCGGGATGTCCCAGAGTTGCGCGAGATCGCGCGCGGCGCTCAAGCTGATGCGAATTCCGGTAAAGGAGCCCGGCCCGATCGCGGTCAGAATCCAATCCGGGCGCCGCAGACCGGCCTGGCGCAACACGTCCTGAATTAAGGGGACCAGTCGTTGAAAGGATTCGCGCGGCGCCTCCAGCGTCGTCGACAGTTCCACGCCGCAACCAAAAAGGCCGACGATGATCCAGCGGTTGGTCGCGTCGATGACGAGCGCGGTTTCTTCGTCCGGCATGATTCGAGTGTCGGCAACTCTACGCATCGCGATACAACGTCAGGCGGCGCTCGTCTTCGGCCTCGTCCCGGGTTTCGATCTGGAGCCGAAAGATGGCGACGCCCGACGGAAAGCCGTGCGCGGCGCGCGAGGGCCATTCGATGGCGTGTAATTCGCGCTCGCCCTCCGTGTTTGCGGACCAGCGTTCCAGAAAGTCGAGACCTTCCAGTTCCTGCGGCGAACGCAGTCGATACAGATCGTAGTGCAACAGGACCGCGTCCCGTCCCCGGTGTATATGCAACAGGTTGAAGGTCGGACTGTTTACGATTTCGTCCACGCCCATGGCTGCGCCCAATCCGCGGACAAAGGCGGTCTTGCCGGCGCCGAGTTCGCCTTCGAGCAGCAGTAAGGCCCGGGTCTCGTGCGCAAAATAGCGGGTCCAGAAAAGTTCTGCGGCCCGGGCAGTCTCCGCGGGCGACCCGGACACTGCGCTTTCCAGCGGCGCGCCCGACCTCGAACTCACCGGTCTTCATCCCTCGCGCGCGGACGCCGCCGGCGTCGCCGGCGCGGCGCGCTCGGACGATACGGTTCGGAGTCGTCGGATTCGGGCGGCTCCTCTTCAAACTCCGCGTCGATAATGACTGGCGGCCGTCGGCGAAACCCGGGCGCGCGCGTGCGCCGCGCCGGCCCTGGAGCGCCGGTCACATACGCCGCGCCGGTGTACGATAAAAATACGATCAGCGAGAACAAACCGATGGCCCAGGCCACGTAACTTTCGTCCAGGCGCGAGGGTATGTCGAGCAGCTCGGGACGGGCGTAGCTCAGGACCAGATAGATCAGCCCGTAGAAGATGAGGCTGTAGATCGTGAATACGGCCGTGAAGAGGGTTTTTTTCCAGAGACTCACCAATTCTCCTTTCCGCTTTCGATTTCGCAGCCCGACCGAGCGGCCCTGTTTGCGCTCCGCAACTGGGCCTGCGGGCCGCCGGTCGCGGTCGGCCGGGCGAACCGCCCCGAGCGCAATAGTTCCGACGCGGCCAGCGGAGGCCAGCAATTCCAGGCAGACCGGGCTGGCTTCTCTCCGGTTCCCCGGCTGGAAACTAACGGAAATTAATCGGGCCAGGCCTGCAAAAATCTGGAAATATGTGGCGCGCAAAGCGTGGTACAGGGGTAGCAATACCAGCGACCGGGCCGCAGGCGCCCGACCAGCGCTGCGGGGTAGATCATGCCGTACAGATTTTTTCGAAATTCCTCACTGGCGATGCTCAGCTGTCTGAGCGCCCTCGGCCTGCTCTGGCCGGCCGGCGGACTCTCGGCGCAGATCGCCTGCACCGGGCCCGGTTGCGCCCTGCTGCCCGTTTCGCAGGCGCAGTATGATCGCCTGTACTCCGACTTTTACAATCAATATGTGATCGATCTATTTGATCGCAACGCCCACGCGGCGGTCGTCGCCAATCTGATGTCCCCGCCGATTGGCACGGTGAACCTTTACGGCTTTACCGGCGGCGTCAACGTCGGCGCCGGCTATCACGAATTGGAAGAAAAGACCATCACGTCGCCCGGCGTCGGTACGTTTGATAAGGTTCCGAGCGCCGGCGCAGCCGCGAACCTCCGCGCCTTTGGCGGCTTTAACCTGGGCGCGTTGCTGGGGCGGCGCTACGATCCCCACGACGAAACGCGCGAAAGCTCGCCCGGCTTTTTTTCACTTTCGCGTTTTGATATCTATGTGAGCGGCATGCGGCACACGGAAACCCTTGAGGACGAAGGCGGCATCGACGGAACTCTGCGCGCGACCGTGGAAAACCGCGGCGGCGAGGTTCGCTACCATCTGGTGGAGTCGACGGACATTTACGGCGGTCCCATGCTGCGCTGGTTAGGCGTGTCCGTCGGGGTAGGATATTACGAGACAAAGTTTCGCATCAGCTACGCATCCGGCGCTCCGGAAACGGCGACCCTGCGTTTGGAAAACGGAGCCAACCTGAAATGGTCGAGCATTGATGTGGCGACTTTTACCAGCGAGGTCGAGTCCATTCCGCTGGAAATACGCACCGGCATTCAAGTGTTGTATTTTCTGAACCTCACAACCGGCTTTGGCATTTCGCGCAATCGCGGATTTTTCGAAGGCTATCTGCTGCGGACGGGTTCGTTCACTCCGGAGACGGAATTTGTAATCCCGGGCGTCTCCGCCAGCGCCAATTTGGGCATGTCGGTCTACCGCCGTGCAGAGGTTCCGAGCGATCTTTATTATGTGCGGGCCGGAGTGGAGTTCAACATTCTCGCGCTCAAAATCGGCGTGGAGGCGTTGAAAACGCGGCGCGACTACGGCGCAACCGCGGCGGTGCGCATCGAGTTCTGAATGCGCGTTTTGAGTGCGCGGCCGCCGGGTCGCGCGCCTTCAGGCGTTTCGCAACTACCGGCGACTACTGCGCTGCGCCAACCAGCACCGGACGAATCAACTTCGCCCAGACGGCGTAGCCGCGGTGATTAAAATGGACGGCGTCCTGCCGTCCGCCGGCTTCAATTACAAATTCGTCTTTTAAGCGCGGCGCATCCCGTTCCGAGAGTTCCGGCCACAGATCGACAAAGTGCGTCCGCGGATCGCCTTCGATCAGCCGGCGCAGCTGCTGATTGTAAAAAGGGACCACGCTGTTCGCTTTCCACGTGCGCGTGGGCGGCACGCTGGTCAGCACGATGTGCGTTTCCGGGAGGCGACTGCGAATGTGCGCCACAATCTTCGCCGTATAATCCAGGGAAGTCGAGAAGCAGCGGCCCATCAGCACATCGTTGCCGCCAATGCTGATGATGACGACGCGCGGAGTAAGCAATACCACGTCCTGGTCGAGGCGCTGCAAGAGCCCGCGCGTCGTATCGCCCGGGATGCCGCGATTTGCAATGTCAAATTCCCCCAACTGCGCCTGGAGCTGATCCGGCGTAAACAGCGCGGCGATTGAATCGCCTGTTACGACGGCGAATGCGCGGCGGCGCTGAAGAGTGTCCTGCGCGAAGGGCGCCTGGAACTGAATCATGCGCAATTGGCGAATGGTTGCGTTTTCTTCCTGGTCCGGCAAATCCTCGCGACAGGCGAAGGCGGATCGAAAATAGTCCTGCCCCACCGCGCGTTCCCGGTCAGATCCAAAGCTCAGAGCGGGGAGCGAAGTGCAGCCGTTCAGGACGACGGCCAGTGCGACTAACAGAAACGGCACTTTGCGTAGCATGGGTCCTCGTCAGGCTTGAATTACATCGGACGGTCGACTGATGTCGCGCGAGGGGCGGAAACGCCGGCCCTTCTGCTTTTTCTCATCGCGCTTCTTACGGAGCTTTTGCAGTTTACGCATGAATTTCGCCAGAGCGCCGCGCTTGCGATGCTCGCGGCCGTGCTCGTCCAGCCACTCGAGGGCCAGCGGATACACTTCCTGCACCGCGCGATCGCCCAGGGCGAGTCCCAGATGACAATAATCGGCGGGCAGCCCCAGCTCGCGACCCAGCTCTACGTACCGTTTGTGCGGCGACGCAGCGCGTTCGTACGCATAACGCACGGATTCCGGAATTGCGATGTGGTCGCGCGATCCGGATATGAACAATGCAGGCGCGGTTATGTTTTTGAGACCTTCGCGGTAATTAAACGAGCCGTCTACGGTGAGTTCGCTGCCGGTGCGAATCCATTGAATAAACTGCCGCGCGAGTCCGCGCGAGATATTCTCCACGCCGTTTTTCATCATCCGCCGGATGGTCAGGCTCGACATGTTTTCTTTGCTGAAGATCAATTCTTCCACCGGCGTGCCAAAGCGGCCGCTGAGCGGAGAGATTACCTGGGCGCCAAAACGAAAGTCGAGAATGTCGTTCATCCAGGGATAGCGCGTGATCATGCCCCAGAGCGTACGGCGCGCATGATCAATCCGGCCGGGACTGCCCAGCGCGACAAAGGCCGCCACGTCTTCCGAGCCCGAGAGCTGTCGACCCAGAAAGCCGTACATGATCATCCCGCCCATGCTGTGGCCGATCCAGTTCACTTTGGGCGCGCCGGTAAGGCGGCGCACGGTGCGGATTACGGCCGGGACGTCCTGTTCGACAATGTTGTCGAAACTGAAGTCGCGAAAGCGCGTCCGCGATTGGTGGTACGACTTGCCTACGCCGCGCAGATTGATGACAAACACCGGATATCCGTGCTGCTTGAGGAAATACGCGATGCTGTGCGCGCGGTCCATGTCCACGCTGTATTTGTTCGCGGCGATACCGTGCGCGACAATCACCGGATATGCGCCGGGTTTCGGATTCTCCGGGCGATGGAAATGCAAAGAGATATTCCAGCCGTCTTCTGTGTGGGCGTAGAAGACCTGGTCGGCGATGTCTTCCGCGCCATAGATGCGATCCCACAGGGACAGAAACAGCGGGTAGAAGAGCGCCATGAGCAACAGCACGGCCGCCGCCAGAATGGCGACGCCGCCGATCATGACCGCCAACAAACTGATCGCGACGATCGAGGTGAAGATATAGATCGGGCTTTTGCGTTTTCTCTGCGGGCCGAGCAAGTACAAAGCGATGGCAGTGAGCGCCCCCGCCGCGGTCGGGTCAAGTCGTTCCCGGCGCTTTGCGGAGCTCCTGCAGGCGTCCCGGCGAGCTGCGCTGCGCTCGTCCTGCTTGACGCACATGGCCCCCCGCGGCGCGGTGATTGGAGGAGCGTCGCCGTCCCCAATCGGGCGCGGCGCCCCGACATTCGCATGGTTCCGGCCGATAACTACCGCAAATTCGAAGGCGTCTTTTTTGAAGCGGAGATCCCCTCCGACTGGGAACAGGAAATCATTGAGGACATTCCTTGTTTTTTTGATCCTGAGGGCGCGGGCGCCCTGCAGCTGGCGGCGGCGCGCAGCCCGACCGAGCGCGACTACTATGCGCCGGCCGAGCTGATCGCGTATCTCGACCGCAACGGTTTTGAGCTGGCCGCCGATCGCGTCGTAACGTTTGCGCAGGCGGACGGTTCGATCGGCGCGGGCTGCGAGTTCTTGCAGGGCGGTCGCTACTGGTCCGTGCAGGTAGTTTCGCGCGGGCCCTTGCTGGTCGTCGTTTTATATAACGCCGACGAGCAGCCGGATGCGGAACTGCGCGGGCGCCTGAACCACGTCAAGGCCACGCTGCGCATTACGGAGGCGGCGTGAGTCGCGTGCGGGCGACCGTGCTGGCCTCCGGGCGCGGTTCAAACTTCGCCGCAGTGCTCGCCGCCCGGGCGGCGGATCGGCTCACGGACCTGGAACTGACGCGCTTGATCGTCGACCGCGAGAATACCGGCGCCGAGCGTCTGGCTCGCGAGCGCGGACTGCCGGTTACGGTGCTTGAATACGGGACTTATCCCGGGCGAACGGAATTTCAGGCGGCGCTCACCGCCGCCGTTCTTACCGAAGCGCCGGACTTGCTTCTCACGCTCGGCTTTATGCGGATTTTACCGGGCGACCTGGTGCGTCCGCTCGCCGGCCGCATAATCAATATTCATCCCTCGCTCCTGCCGGCCTTTCCCGGCATGCGTTCGCCGCGCGCCGCGCTTGAGTACGGCGTGCGCATCGCCGGTTGCACCGCGCATTTCGTCGATGAGGGCGTGGATTCGGGACCGATTATTTTTCAGGCGGCCGTGCCGGTGCTGCCCGACGACGACGAGTCGCGTCTGGCGGATCGCATTCTGGTCGAAGAACATCGCATACTCCTTGATGCGGTGGAATTGTTCTGTCAGCAGAAATTGAAAATCGAAGGACGCATTGTCAGGATATTGCCATGATTCAAATTAAACGCGCATTGCTTTCCGTTTCGGATAAGACCGGCCTGGCGGAACTCGCGCGCTTCCTTGCGGAGCGCGGCGTCGAGCTGCTTTCTACCGGCGGCACGCTGCGGGCTTTGAGCGACGCCGGCATACACGCCGCGCCGATTGAGCAGTACACCGGCTTTCCCGAAATAATGGACGGTCGCGTGAAAACGCTGCATCCGAAAATTCATGGCGGCCTGCTCGCGCTGCTCGATAACGAAGAACACCGCGACGCAATGCAGAAACACGATATTGGCAGCATTGATCTGCTGGTTGTAAATCTGTACCCATTCGCGGCGACCATCGCCAAACCAAATTGCAGCTTGGAAGAC
>JAVHPJ010000176.1:0-33844 GCA_036170535.1 Leptospirales bacterium
GGAGCGTTATGCGCGCGGATTGGCCAGCCAGGAATTGCCGGAAGACTGCGCGCAGTCTGTCGACCAGAGGGAAACGCGCGCCGCCCTGGGTTTCGAAATCGCGGAACGGGGCGTATATTTTCCCGACGCATTGACCCTGGCGCCGCGCGAATACGTGGCCGCCCAACTCGCCAGCTTTCCCGATATTCAGATGCGCTACAACAGCGCTGTGGCCCGCCTGGAACGCGCGGGCGAGCATTGGGAAGCGCGCGACGCGGACGGCGCTCTGCTGGCCCGCGCGTGCACCGCGATATGCGCTAACGCGGCCGACGCCGTGCGTTTTGCCGGGCTCGCCAGCCTGCCCCTGCGCCGGGTGCGCGGTCAGCTGTTTCGTGCGCCGGCCAACGAAGCCAGTCGCACGCTGACGGCGGCGCTCAGCTACGACGGCTACATCACGCCCGAACTTGGCGGCGAACATATCGTGGGCGCCACCTTCGAACAGGACAACGAGAATCCCGAAAACGAACCGCAGCAGAACGAAACCCTTTTCGCCGCGCTGCGCGACATTGCGCCGAACCTCGCGCGCTGTTTCGAAAACCTGAATGTACAGTACCTGCCGACGCGCACCGCATTTCGCGCCGCCGCTCCGGATCACCTGCCGCTGATTGGCGCGGCGCCGGATGTCGACCGAATCCGGGCGGTTTATCCGCAGTTGATGCGCAGCATTCGCGGACGGCGCGTGGAACTACATGATCTGGAAGCTTCGCTTCGCCTCCCGAATCTCTATTTGAGTCTGGCGCACGGCTCCTACGGATTGATCAGCAGCGCCTGGGCGGCGGAGGTGCTTGCCGCGCAGATAAGCGGCGAAGTGCCGCCCGCCCGCAACGCAACGCTCGCTGCAGTTGATCCGGCCAGATTCTGCTTGCGCGCGCTGCGCCGAGGGGAATAATCCGCAAATGGACGCCGTAGGTCGCGCGCCGGCTGCGACGGAAGACGATATTCGCGCGGAACTCAAGCGCGGGGCGCGCTTTGTCGTCTTTCGCTATTGCGTATCGTTTTTCTTGTTCACATCGAAGCGCGCTTCAGTCGTTTACTATCTGCGACCCGGCGAACGCGCCTGGGGCAAACGATTCGGCTTCGCCCTGCTCTCCCTGCTCTGCGGCCCCTGGGGACTGCCGTGGGGACCCGTCTACACAGTGCAATGCGTGGCCATCGATCTGGCCGGCGGCGAAGACGTTACCGCGGCCATCCTGAGCGAAATGTCAGCCTTTGACTGAGCCGCCGGGCGCGCCGTTGAAACGTTTGCGGCGCTCGTCCAGACGAATCACGCGGCGTTCAAACAGTCCGCCGATTCGCGCGCTGGTCCACGACACGGTGACATTTGCGCCTTTGAAAGCGGCGCTCCGAATCAAGCGCGAGCGCAGCCTGGCGCGCGGAACGGAAGACGGACGCTTGATGGCGGCTGCGGCGTCTTCGGCGGACACCAGTTGCAAGGCCAGCCCCGCGCGCTCCAGCGCGTCAAAATAGCCCGCGCCGAGCTCATGATAGCGCAAATCGATCTTCTTCATTGCATGGAAGCTGAGCGTTCGACCGGCGTTTTCGATCAGATAGCGCTTGGTGATCCAGTCCACGCGACCGATCAGTTCCGCCGGATTCCGCTCCAGGAGCTCCAGCGTAGACTGCCAGACTTTTAAAACTTCCAGTCGTTCAACCGATGGCGACTTACTCTCCGAAACAAAGCGTCGGGCCGCGCTTAAGTAGGCGCGCTGTAAATCCAGCGCGCTGGCTTCGCCGCCGCCGCACAGCTCTACGCGACACGTGAGCGAAGAATCGTGAATCAGCGCGCGCGCTGCGCGCACCGGATGTTTGAGCCGCGGCGCGGATTCCAGGTACCCGGCTTCTAATGCATCCAGCAATAACTGCGTAACCGCGAACTTTAAGTGCTCCGCATACTGCGCACGATTGGAGTCCGACATGCCGATCTGCAAACGGCCCTGCCGGGCGAATGCGCCCGCCAGCAGCCGCGGACGAAGATTGAGCGGATTTGGCGCGGCGAACAGAAAAGCCTTCATCAGGTTGGCCGAATCAAACAGCGCACGATCGTTGGCGCCCACGCTCCAGCGCGTCAGGCGCTTCAGGTGCGCCCCCTTCTCCGAAAGGGCGAAGACGCCGTCATCCAGGAGCGCGCCCGCGCCGCTGAACACGGGCCTTGACGCGAAATACGCCGTGAGCAGACGCACGGCCGGACGAAACGCAGTGAGCCGTAAGAGCAGCGCCACCGGCGCCATGGCGACGGCCAGCAAGGGAAAAAATACCGCCGTCTCAATCCGGGCCGCGCGCGCGGCGAACTCCGGGCTTTCCAATGCGCGATCCAGGCGCGTCCACAGGCGACGCTCGGCGGCGGCCATGCGGGCGCTTGCGCGGCGCAAGCCTTCGAACGGCAGCAGCAGGGCCGCCAGGGCGACGGCCGCGCGCAAACCCAGGCCGCAGAGCGCGCCGGCGCCGCGCAGCACGAGGCCGACGAAGATAAACGCCATCATCGCACTCCAGTACAGGACCATGGCGCCGTAGACCACGGGAAACAAACCCAGGCCGACGATGCGATAGATCCACAAACGCGCTCCGCTGGCGACAATCGCGGAATAGTTTTCCTGAGCGCCGTAGAGGGCGCCCCCGGCGTCGCGGCAATTTTTCAGCAGACCCAACGAGCCAGGATAGCCGCTTTCGCGCAGATCCCGCTCCGCCAGAGGCAGGGCGCGCTTGAGTAATTCCTCCTGGGCGCGCTGATAAAGCAAAAGCTCGCCAGCGCTGCAACACTCCGGCGTCGCGCCTTCCAGCAAGCCATGATCCGGAGCGCTGGGCTGATGTTCGTAGTTGAAGGAACCGCCGTTTTCGGTAAAAAAACTGCGCTTGTAGAAGCTCCAGTCCGCCGGGCGCGTTTTGACGAGCGATTGAATGGCGCGCTCAAAGGCGCCGTAAATGCGTATATTTCCGGGCGAAGCCGCGCCGGCTGGCGAAAAGCGCAGCGCATACTCCGTCTCCTGACCGAGCCAGCGCGACGACACGGATCGGCCTATTCGCCGCCGGCGGGAACGCGGGTTTCTTCCAGATAGCGCGCCGGCTCATCGGCGGCGTCGCGGCGCACTTCTTCCACCACGCGCGCGAGAGCGCGGCCTGCGTTTTCCTGGACTTCGGGCGCATTGAGGTTTTGACGTTCGGTTTGCATGTTCGCCTCGCAGCCTGATTGAGGGCGATTCTCGACACCTGTAAAGTCGATTTTCCGATTCAGGCCGAATTTCCGGAACTTACCGGGGGCGCTTCCGCACGGCGACGACGCGGGAGGAGCAGACTCAGCAGATACGCCGCGCCGGCGGCGAGAATAATCGCCGCCCCGGAGGTCACATTAAACAGGTAGGCGGCGACCAGGCCGATCGCCATGAACACGAATCCGAGCGCGGCCGCGAGCGCCATCATGCCCTTCATGCTGCGCGTATGGCGCCCCGCAATTGCCGCCGGGATGGACAGGAGCGCAATCACCAGAATCAGGCCCACGGCCTGCATCACCGCCACCACGGCCAACGAAGCGAGCGTGATAAGCAGCAGGGCGAAAAATCCCACCGGAAGATTACGTACCGTGGCGAAACTCTCGTCGAAGGACACCGCTACCAGCTCTTTGTAAAAAAGCGCGGTCAGCGCCAGTATCGCCGCGTCCAGCGCCAGCATCAGCCACAGGAGTTCGCGCGGCACGGTCAGGATGCTGCCGAACAAATAGCTCATCAGATCCGATTTATAGCCCGGCGAAAAATCCAGAAACAACACGCCAATCGCCATGCCGATGGCCCACAACGCGCCAATTACGGTATCGGCGCGCTCGCCCGCCTTGCGCTGCACGGCGCCCATGCCGAGCGCCGAAAGCGCGCTGAAAAGGACGGCGCCGAGCGCGGGCGGAAACCCGAAAAAATAGGCCAGGCCTACGCCGCCGTACGCCGCATGCGCCACGGCGCCGCTGATGAATACCATGCGATTGGCTACGACAAAGGCCCCGATGACGCCGGTCGCCACGCTGGCCAGAGCCGCCGCCGCCAGGGCATTCTGCATAAATTCATAATTCCAGAAAGTCATTTGAGCGTCCGGCTGCGCACATCATGCACGATCACGTCGACCGGGCCGTGATTGTGGTACGCATCGTGAATCATTTCCGCGGTAAGCTGTTTGTCGCCGTGATAGTGCAGGGTCTGATTCACGCACCCGACGGTTTTGATGTAGCTCGAAATTGCGCCCACATCGTGCGTTGTAATCAGAATCGTAAGAGTTTCATTGAGCCGGCGCAGCAATTCAAAGAGACTGCCGCTGATGCGCGGATCAAGATGAGCGGCCGGTTCGTCGAGCACCAACAGGCGCGGTTCGGAAACCAGCGCGCGCGCGATAAAGACCCGCTGTACCTGCCCGCCCGAAAGCTCGGCCAGACCGCGATGCGCCAGCGCCGCGATTTCGACGGTCTCAAGCGCGCGATCCACGGCAGCCTCGTCCTCGCGCGAATAGCGCCGCCACAATCGGCGCGGCGAAAGCCGACCCATGCGCACAACCTCGCGAACGGAAACGGGGAACGCCGGATCAAAGGTCAGGCGCTGCGGACAGTACCCGGCGTAAATGCGACCCTCGCGCGGCGTCCGACCAAAAAGACGAATCTCGCCGGAGCGAATGGGCGTGAGACCCAGCATGGCCTTGAGCAGCGTGGTTTTTCCGCCGCCGTTCGGCCCGATCAGCGCAATAAAGTCCAGCTCGTTGATGGTTAAGGAAACGTCGCGCAGAGCGATTGTTTCGCCGTAGGCCGCGCTGATACCGGTAACTTCTACAATTGGCTGCATGAATGCCGGAATCCGCCGCGCTTCAGCGGTCGTATTGAACGAGCAAATCTGTAAAGCGCCGCAGATTGCTTTCCCACTCGTAGGCCAGGGGACTGACGCTCTCCACCTTCGCGCCCAGATCGCGCGCCACAATATTGGCCGCGCGGGCGGAAAGCTCCGGTTCGGTGAATACGACGCGCACCTGTAAGGAACGCGATTCGCGAATTAACGCGGCCATCTCCGCCGGACCCGGCTCGCGCCCCTCCGACTCGATGCTCAGCGCCCTCAGATCGTAATCCCGTGCAAAATAATCCCAGGAAGGGTGATACGATAAGAAGGCGCGCCGCGAAAGTGCGCGCGTTTTCAATCGAATCTGTCCGTCGAGCGCGTCGATGTCGCGATCGAACGCCGCGCGGTTGGCGGCGAAGATTTCGCGTTGATCCGGATAAAGCTCCGCCAGCGCAGCTTCCATCGCCTGCGCCTGAAGCTTCACCAGGCGCGGAGAAAGCCACACATGCGGATTACGTCCAGCGTGGTCGTGCGCGTGGTCCTCAGCGTGGTCGTGGCCGCGCTCGCCCGCGCCGCGTCCGTCGACATGCGTCTCGGGGGCGCGCTCAGCGCGGGATCCGGCCTCCATGAGCGCGCTGCTGGGATCGTAAACTTTGAGCTCGGGACTGGCGGACAAAAAGCGCGCCAGCCAGGCCTGTTCAAACTCCAGCCCGCTTTTAAAGTAAGCCCGCGCGCGACTCAGTTCGCGCAAACGGTCGGCGCGCGGCTCATAGGTGTGGGGATCGACGCCCGGCGGCGTCATGGCGATCACCGCGAACTCCCGGCCGGCGACGCGTTCCAGAAAATACTGCTGCGGCGGAATGGCTGTAGCCAGCAGCGGACGCGAATCCGTCGGCGCGTCATTACAGGAGGCCGACGCCGTCATTGCCAGCGCCGGAAGCGCAACGATCCCGCCGCGCAGCAGTCCGCGCAACAGGCTCTGCGCCGTACTTCGCCCGTGCGCCTTCAGCGAATTACTCCCCTGGCCCCTGACACTTTGCGCAGTAACCGTAGACTTCGAAGGCATGACTTTGTACGCGAAACCGCTTTTGTTCCAGAGATTTGAAAAACGCCTGAGGAAAAGGGCACTCATCCATGCAAACGCTTTCGCCGCAACTCAGACAGACGGCGTGGTGGTGATGATTCACGCCCTGGAACTCGTAGAGATGGTCCCCGCCCTGCATGTTAATCTGGCTGACCAGACCCAGCTGGGCGAGCGTTGCGAGCGTCCGATAAACCGTGTCAAGGCTGATGCCCGGATGGCGCTTCACTATGGCGCGATACACTTGCTGCACGGAGAGTTTGCGTTTCTCGCCGGCCAGGAGCTTCACAATGTCCGTCCGCTGCGGCGTAATCCGCAGGCCTTCGCGCTTGAGGACAGTCAGGGAGTAGTCCACGCCGTTCATTCTTATGGAAGAAATCGCCGCGAAGCGTCCGTGTAAATCAGAAATTTATGAAGAGTCCCGCGTCTCGCCGGACGCTGGGGCCTCGGGCGCGCGCGAGCCCGGGTCCGGCGTAAACAGTTCACGCAGACATTCGCGGGTGGAAATCCAGCCTGGCGCCCCATCCACAAAGGCCAGGGCGCAAGGAGACTCGAAGCCAGAAGGTGCAAAGCCCATACTGAGACTGAGTCTCAGTATCTATCGAATCAGGTCCAGCGCTTTTTCTCTCAGCCAGCGAAGTGTCCTGAGCCATGCGGCCCGTTCATTTCAGCCACTCCACCCGATACAAATCCAATCGCCGATCGCGAAAGTTGCGCACGCTGCCCTGGTAGCGCAGGTCCTTTAACAGGTCCAGATCCAGGTCCGACACCAGCGTCATCTCCGTATTGGGCGTCGCCTCCGAGATGATGGCGTCGTGCGGAAAGGCAAAATCGGCCGGCGAGAACATGGCCGCCTGGGAATACTGAATGTCCATATTCTCTACGTTCGGCAGATTGCCGACGCTGCCGGTCATTACTACATAACACTCATTTTCGATCGCGCGGGCCTGCGCGCAACGCCGCACGCGCAAGTAGGCGTTTTTTGTATCCGTCCAGTACGGCACAAACAGAATCTTCATGCCCTGCTCCGCCAGCAGGCGCGAAAGCTCGGGAAACTCCACGTCGTAACATATCAGAATCCCGATTTTGCCGACGTCTGTCTCAAACACCTGCAGTCGGTCGCCGCCGGACAGCCCCCAGTAGTTCGTTTCGTCCGGCGTAATGTGCAACTTCTCCTGCGCGTCCCAGGCGCCGTTGCGGTGGCAAACATAACAGACGTTGTGAATGCGATCGTCGCGCATCACGGGCATGCTGCCGGCGACTATATTGATATTGTAGGCGACGGCGAGATCCACCAGCGCGCTGCGCAGTCGCTCGGTATAGCCGGTTAAATGACGAATTGCGGCCGCCGGCGAACGATCGTTAGACTCGGCCATGAGCGGCCCCACAAAAAACTCCGGGAGAACGACAAAGTCCGCGTTGTAGCCCGCCACAGCGTCTACAAAGTACTCGAGCTGATCGATGATATCCTGAACGGTCGCCACGCGGCGCATTTGCCATTGAACAGCGCCCACGCGCACCACGCTTTTGCGCGTGTTAAAGGCGCGCGGCTCGCTTTTGTCTTCGTAGTAGATGTTAATCCACTCAAGCAAGGTGGCGTAGCTGCGCGACTCCCGGTCGTCGGGATTGTAATTGCGTATAATCTTGCGAACGTGAAAATCATTCGCGAGCTGAAAACTGAGCACCGGATCGTAGATTTCGGCGCTTTTGACGCGCTGAATATAGTCCTTCACGCTCATCGCGTCGGCGTGGCTCGCGAATCCGGGAATGCGCCCGCCGGCGATTATGCGCCGCAGATTCAGCTGTTCACAGAGTTGTTTGCGCGCATCGTAGAGTCGACGCCCCAGGCGCAAGCCGCGATACTCGGGATGCACGAAGACGTCGACGCCGTACAGGGTCTCGCCGCCCGGATCATGGGAGCCGAACGTTTCGTTGTCCGTGATTTGCTCATACGTGTGGGCGTCGCCAAAGCGCGCATACACGACAATCAGGCTCAGCGCCACCGCCACAACGCGTCCCCGATCTTCAATGCACAACTGCCCCTCCGGAAAGCGCGACAGCAGCGCGCGCACGGAGCGCTTGCTCCAGGCGCCTTGAAACTGCGGGTACACATGATCCATGATCGCCCGCAAATCGTCGTAGTCTTCCATGCGCAGCAGTCGCAGACTCAGGCGATGGCTCAGCGCAGCGGAGCCGTCGCCGGTCTCGCCGGCTTCCGACGCAGACTCGGGCGGCTCCGTGTTGCGGGCGCTCGCGCGCGGCCGCGGACTCTTTGCGCTCGCCGCCACGCGATTGCGTGCGGTGTTTTTGGGACGACTGGCCATAGGGCAGGCACGCGCGCCGCGGCGCGCGACTCAAGGCAATTCCGCCAGGGCCGGGCGGCCCGCACGTCCGCCCCGGACCGACGCGCGGCCGACCCGGCGCACGGCGGGAGCTTCATGAATCATCCGGGCTGGCGGCGGGCGGCCAGCTCGCGCGCGCGTGCGTTGGCGGGGTCGATCTCAAGGGCTTCGCCGGCGATTTTTCCCGCTCGTTCCAATTCGCTGAGCGCCAGGCACAGCTCGGCGAGCAGAATCAGGTTTTCGATATGCTGCGGCTCGCGCAGCCGCAGACGTTCGGCATAGTCGCGGGCGACGGCGAGACGACCGCTGGCCCGCGCCAGACGCGCCGCTGCAAACAGATGCTCGCTGGATTCCGGGTAGCGCTGAAAGTACTTTTCGAGCGCGGCCAGTCCCGGCCCGGCCGCGCCCGCTTCGAGCGCGGAGCCGATCAGTCCGGCCAGGCGCTCGCGCTCCGCCGTTCGCCCCCGCAAAAACTCGAGCGATTCGTCGATTCGATAACCGGCCCGGATTAAAGTGAAATCGTCCGTGAGATCGCCGCGGGCGAGTATAGAGGCCTCGATCTTCTCCAGATCGCCGGCGCCGCTTTCGACGTGACGCAAAAACTCATATTCGTCTTCATTGATGATGCGATTACCCTTTGCGTCGACGCCCAACTGAATGTCATCGCGACCGTCCGATCCGACGATTACGACATCGCCCGGTTCCAGAGCAAATGCGGAAATATGCATGCGGCCGGAAAGCGCTTCGATTCCAATTTTGCGCAGGATCAAGCGATCTTCAATAAAGCTCGCTCGCCCCTCGCGGTACAACACGATCCATGGATGCTCGGCGTTGATAAAGTAGAGCATGCCTGATTCGTCGTCGATCAAGCCGAGCACTGCGGAAATCAACATACTGCCGTCGAATGACACGAATATATTCTGCAGCTCCACAAAGCAGTTCTTAAGCCACAACTCCGGCGACTCGTTCTGCGGCGCATACTGAGTGCGCGAGACGACGGACTTGAATACAGTGCCCAGCACCAGCGCCCCGCCGGCGCCCTGAATGGATTTGCCCATCGCGTCGCCGTTCAAAAATGCCGAGTAGTTGCGACCATTAAGTCGGATCGAATGGGCCGTGCACAGATCCCCGCCGATTTCCGCTTCCCAATGACGAAACTGAAACCGCTTTTTCTGGCGCACCAGCATATCAATGTCAACGCGCTCGCTCTTTACAAAGTTGCCGCCGAGCGGCTTGATGAGCAGCGAAGTCAGAAAGTAGTCGCCGTCCTGCTGCACCTTGAGAGCGCGCACTTCGTTCAGACTGTGCTGCAACTGACGCGTGCGTTCTTCCACTTTGCGCTCCAGTGAACTATTCAGCTCCTCCACCTCGTTATGCACGCGCATAAAGCGAGCGGCGAGCAGCCCGGCGATGCCCAGGATAAAAGCCACGAACGTAAAGCGCGCGATATGCGGGCCGTCGAGCACGCCTCTGGCGGCCAGCACATCGTGGATGCCGGCCGCAGTCAAAAGCAGCATGCCGCCCAGAATGTACCAGCCTTCGCTGCGACCGCGATAAATCGCGACGATGATATAAACTACAAAAGCGATCAACAGGGGCGCCGCCGACAGCTGCCAAACGGTAAGCGCGGTTTGATTCAATTCGTAGCCGCCAAAAAGGACGACCAGCGTAAGCAAAGCGCAGAAGGCCCCGTAGCCCAGGCCGAAGCGCGAGTGTCGCTGATAAAAAAACTGCGCCAGAAACTGGATCAAAAGCGGGCCCAGCGCAAACAGCGCGATGTACTCCATGCGAATGCGCAGATCAATATAATCCGCAAAGACGAGATCGCGCGAGCCCGTGCGAAAGAACCAGTAACCCGAAACCACCGTGCAGAATAGCCCGAAATACAGGTTATGCAAGTCGCTGCGGCGGCGGACAAAAAGCAGCAGGTGGTACAGTCCGACTACAAAGTACACCGACAAAAGCGCGATGCTGATGATCTCCGCGCGATAATACCAGGCGTACACGTCGCCCGCGACGCCGATGCGGATGTCGCTGTCGGCGAAAAAGTACGGATACACGCCGTTGGAATACAGTGCGACCGCCAGACGATCGGGCTGGTCGTTTTTCCAGGCCTCCGGCGGAACGTCGGCGAGCAGTCGGTTGTACGAGCCGCTGCGATACGGCGCAACGGAGCCTAGACGACCGATCTCGACGCCGTTCAGGTAAAATATGCTGACATCCGAAACAAGTCCGGAGTAAAGCGTGAGCGCCCTCTGGTCGCGTGCGAGCTCATCCAACGCTGGCGGCAAATCCATTTCAAGAACAACCCAGCCCGCGCGCTGCTTGAGCTCCGGCGCGGCGCCCAGCTTCAAATCCGCCAGGGCGGCGCTCCGCCACGGCGCGCTGCGTTCCGTTGAGGCAAGCCAGGCCGCGTCAAATCCGGTGCGCCAGCGCCAGGTCCCGTCGAGGACAATCATGCGCTCCGGACTGTAACATGCAGCCAGCGACGCCAGCGCGCAAATGATCGGGAGCTGCAGACGCGCCGCGGAAATCCGCGCAGAGAAAAAACGCATAAACGCGATATCGGCCGGCCCCGTTTTTCAATCAATTGCTTTACCCGTCGCGCTGACGATCGGTTGCACAGCGGCGCGTGATTGGGTAGACATTACGGTCTACCGCTCGCGCAATGGCCTGAGAAATTCGCTGGAATTGTTACTATCGCACTGTCAATTGCCCGCGCGTCGATCCCTCCTTTGCAGGAAATGCCAGACATGTCTTTACGCAAATTAATCGCCACCGTGCCCGTGGGCCTCGAACGCAGCGTCGATCTCGCGTTCTGGTGGTTCTTCAACGAAAAACCGGCGCGCGCGGTCGTCGAATCGCGCATCCACGATCGCTATCACGATGTGAGTCTCTTGCTCGGCGTCGACCTCTCGACTCAGATGATCTCCGAAGTTGAAGTGGAAGAACGTCGCATTCCTTTCGCCACCTGCCCGGGCGCCATCCAGAATTATGCATTCCTGACCGGCGTGCGTTTAAACCGACCGGCCCTGGAGAAGGCCCTGCGCGGCGCCATCGGAACGCCCGGCCTGGGTTGTTTGCGCATCGAACAACTGTTGTTTCATGCCGCTGACAACTTTGTTTCCGCCCTGGGATACGAACTGAAAAGTCGCCAGATTCCCGAACGCTGGAACGAAGAACGCCACGCGCCCGACGCGGCGCCCCTCGATGAACGCAGCGCCGCCGTACAACAGTGGTGGCTGCGCGACCGGGTCATGCGCAACAGTTGCTGGACTATGAGCGATCGCTTCCGCGACGAGGAGGCCGCGGCGCCCCTGGCGGGCGAGCCGGGCATTACCAGCCTCATGCTTGGACTGCGCAAATCCGCCCCCGCCCCCTGAGCGCGCTTGACCCGGGCGAGCCAGTGCAACCGGTAGTCGTATGGCGAAACGGAAAGGCGGCGACTTCAAGGATGTAATCACCGGCGCATACGCGTGGCAGGGCCCCGCACTCATATTGGGCGTCGGCATGCTGAACGGCGAAGCCGTCAGCGGCGCAGTCATATCGCTGCCGCTGAAGACTATAAATCGTCACGGCCTGATCGCCGGCGCAACCGGCACCGGCAAGACCAAGACCCTGCAGCATATCGCCGGCGAGCTTTCCCGTAACGGCGTACCATCCATTGTTATGGATATTAAAGGCGACCTCTCCGGAATCGCCGCGCCGGGCGAAAGCAGCGACGCCGCTACAAAACGCGCCAGGGCTCTGGGGCGCGCATTTACGCCGGAAGCGTTTCCGGTCGAGTTTTTAAGCCTGTCGGACGAACCGGGGGTGCGACTGCGCGCGACCGTCAGCGAATTCGGTCCGCTGCTGATGGCGCGCCTGCTGGATCTGAACGACACCCAGACGGGCGTGCTTGCGGCGATTTTTAAGTACTGCGACGACAAGGGACTTTTGCTGCTCGATTTGAAAGATCTGAAGAAGATCCTGGACTTCGCCTCCGGCGAAGGCAAAGCCGAGTTTTCTTCGGATTACGGCGCTGTGAGCGGCGCTTCGGCCGGCACGATTTTACGAAAGATCGTCGCGTTGGAGCAGCAGGGCGCAGAAATATTTTTTGGCGAAGCAAGCTTTGACGTACAGGATCTTCTGCGCACGGATTCAAATGGCCGGGGCATAGTGTCCGTGGTGCGGCTCACCGACATCCAGAGCAAGCCGGCGCTATTCAGCACCTTTATGCTGCAACTGCTCGCCGAGGTCTACGAACGCCTGCCGGAGATCGGCGATCCGGAAAAACCCAAACTGGCGATCTTCATCGACGAGGCGCATCTGGTGTTTAACTCCGCAACCCAGGCGCTGCAGGAACAAATCGAAATGATTGTGCGCCTGATTCGCTCGAAAGGCGTGGGCGTGGTATTCTGTACGCAGAGTCCGACCGATGTGCCGGCGGCGGTGCTCGCCCAACTGGGTTTTAAGGTGCAACACGCGCTCCGCGCCTTTACCGCGAAAGATCGCAAAGCGATCAAATCCGCGGCGGAGAACTTTCCCGAGAGCGAATATTACCAGGTCGATGCGCTGCTCAACGAAATGGGCATTGGCGAAGCGCTGGTGACGGGTCTTGGCGAAAAGGGCCGCCCCACTCCGCTTGCGCACACGCTGCTGGCGCCGCCCGCCTCGCGCATGGGCCCGCTCACGGAGGCGGAGCTCAATAAAATTGTTCAGGCCTCGGCGCTGGCGAAAAAATACAGCGCAGCGCTCGATCGCGAAAGCGCCTACGAAATGCTGAACAAAAAAGTCGCCGGTTTTGGCAAAGCTCCGCCGGCGGAACGTAAACCCGCCGCGCGCGGGCGCGTCGAAAAATCCACGCTCGAAAAAGTCGCCGAAAGCAAGGTCGTGCGCGATGTAGGCAAGGCGGTGGCGAAGGAACTCACGCGCGGCATCCTCGGCGTATTCGGCATAGGCGGCCGCCGCCGGCGCTGATCCGGCGGCATCACCCGGCGCGGCGGCCGGCGCTCGATCAGCGGTACGGATTGTACGGGTTGTCCGGATCGCCCGCGCCGGATTCGCCCGGCCGCTCAAAGACCGGCGCGGGCGGCGCGGGCGCCGAGTTGGGGCCGCTCAGCGCGTCAAATTCCGCGCCAAACTGACGCAGGTACAGCAGACTGAACCAGCGAAACGCGACGAGAATCGGCAGCATCGCCACGCCATTCAGGTACGGGAAGGCCAGCAGACAGCCGTAAATGCAGCAAGTGCCGACCACCGCGAGCAGGATGACAAACGAGGCCGCTATGCCAAGCAAGCCTTTGCCAAACCAGTACAGCAAAAGCGCGCCGGAATGGGTTTGCACCAGCGGCAGATACACGCGCCATGCTTCGCCGGCGCGGATGCGGCGTTTGTACATGATCGGAACAATAAAATCGTCCAGAGACATGTTTACAAATCCGGCCACAGCGAGCCAGATTACAAATAGCAGGATCGTCGCGGCGAAGACCGCCTGCGCGACGTCGATCGGCAACAGCGGCAGCAAATCGTCGAGAAACAGAAAGTCCCCGGGCGCGTACCCGCGAAACAAGCTCCAGCCGGCGATAAACCCGCCGCCGATCAGCGCAAATGTAATCGTAAGAGAGACAAGACCGAATACAAAACTCCAGATGAAGAACGAGTCGCCTTCGGCCTGAAAATCGCGCCAGGGTTCGCTCACGAGACTGCGCCGATATACGAGATTATCCAGAAACATGAATTTGCCGCGGGCGCTGAGCCAGGCCAGCACGGCGGACAGCGCGAGTATGAACACGCCGGCGATCCCGGCGATTGTGACGATCAACGAGAGGTTTTCCAGAACATAGTCGCCCACGCCGGCCAGATCGGAAAAATCCTCATTGCCGGACAAAAAGTTAGTCGGCAGGTTTGAACCGAAGCCTGATTGTCCGATCATGGACAGCCAGGCGCTGACGCCCAGCGTGAACCAGACGTGCGCATTAAACGGGCGAAAGAGCAGCCCCTTCATGTACTCCAGGGCGACTTCGACATGTTCGAAAAAAACAATGCGGGCGGGATTCATCGGCGTTAATTCCAGATCTGGCTGAGTTTAGAAGCTAAAGGTCCAGGCCAAGGCCAGCGGCAGGTCGGCGCGGTCCCGATCAAGCGAGCGAGCGAACAGGCTGGCGGCGGCTTCTTGCTCGGCGGCGCGAAACAAATGCGCCCCGGGCGCCGCTTCCGAGCCCGGCGTCGCGGGCGGCGTCGACTCCGACGGCGCGCCTTCGCTCGCCTCCGGCGCAACCTCGTCGGATTCGCCGCTCTCGTCGGAGGGCTCGCTGCGCGTCGGCGCAGGGATCGGCGCGCTGGAGGCCGGCTGCAGATAGCGATTGTCCGCAAAATATGCGTCGATCACATTGTAAACATACCAGGCGGCGAAGAGTCCGAGCATCAGATTGCCGCGGGCGGCCGCGGTCTGCTTGGTATTGCGCGCCTCGTTTGCGAAAGCGTAGGCCCCGGCGATTCCGCCGGCGTTCCCGCCGGCTGCCGACGCCAGGGATAACACGCTCGCTTCATCGAAGGCTGCGCTGGCGTTGCGATAGTCCTGGTCTGCGCGGTACAACTGGATGAGCATCAGGCCCGCGGCGCCGGCGACCAACGCGCCTTTCACGGTCTCGCCGCGATAATACTGACCCCATCCGGGCCAGAGCAAACTGCGCCACCAGGCCCCGGCCAGACGCGTTTGATATTCGCCCAATTGCTCTTCGCGCGCTTTGAGCTCCTGCTCGCGACGAAGGCTCTCGGCGCGCATTTGCTCGGCTTCCGCGCGCAGGCGCTCCATTTCCGCACGCTCGCGTTTTTCGCGTTCCTGGCCTTCCAGCCAGAGCCGTTCTTCCTCCGCATCGTACGAAATGCGCGCGATGTCGCTTTTGCTGATGAGCTGGCTTGAGCCCGCCGTTTGCACGCGCACGTTGTCCGCAGTCTGCGAAACTATGCGCCCCTGTAACACATCGCCGTTTTTCAGAAACACCAGCTCCGCATGGAGCGAAACGGAGGAGAGCGCAAGGCCGACGACGACGCCCGTCCGGCATAGCGACAATCGCACGGGAAACTTGCGCATGCGCTGAGTTCTGAACTTTGTTAGAATTGAGCAAGCCGAATTCGCGCAAGCGCGCGGCGGCGGCGGCTGGAGAAAACGCCCCGCTCAGGCCCCAAAAAGATAACGAGCCGCCCGTTCCGTCAGGGACTCGCCCTTTTCCAGAATCGAGGTCTTCCAACGACTGTCGGCGGGAGCGAAACAGGCTTTTAACGCCAGCTTGATCGGGTGCCCCGGAGGCAAGGGACGCTCCCGAACCGCGCGATTTTCAGCGCGTAAGGCCGAGAGGACGCGCAGGCCGCTGACGGTGCCGAACTCCTGCGTGAGCCAATCGACATAACAGTCCGGAAAGAGACGCGGCACGCCGGACTCAATGCCCCCGCGCACGTGATAAACCTGCGCGCGCTCCGGCGTCGTGTTGTCCAGCCTGGCGCCATACAGCGGCTGCAGATATTGCTGAAAGGGCCCGCCCTGATTACGCTCGAGAATAACGATCTCGTCAGCGAAAGCCCCGAGGCCGGTGTGCACGTCGATGGCGCAGATCCGGCGCGCCGGGGCGAGCTTCTTCTTTAACAACGCCAGCAAGAGCCGCGGCCCCTCTTCCAGTCCCTGGCCTCCGTAAAAAAGCCCCTCTGGATATTCATACTGGCCTTCCGCGCCCGCCTGCTGCATTTTTTTAACGCCGCGCCGGAGCATCAAGAGCCCCAGTCGCAGGCGAAAAAAGTCGGCCCGCGCGGGACCGCTCGGATTGTAGAGCGGATGCAGTTCCGCATAACCGTCGGGCGCGCCGCGGTACTCGCCGGGATGCGCCAGAAAGTTCCGATTCAGGTCGACGTTGTTTTCGTTGGTGCGCCGCAGCCACGCCATGCCGGCGGGATTCACGCAGTGAACCAGAACCAGGGCGCCGTCCGCCGGCAGGGGAAACTTGCGTTCGAGGAGCCGCGCCTGAATGGCCGAGCCGGCGAAACCCTCGACGCCATGAACCCCGGAAATATGCAGCAAGACGCGCTTTGCCCGGCCGGCGCCCAGCCACGCCAGGTCAATGGCCAGCGGCTCATTGGACGGTCCGCGCACGGAGAGTTCCAGCGCAGTCAAACGGGCGCCGGCGCGTTCGGCCGCCGATCGAAATCGACGCCGCGCGGACGCGTAGTCCGGAGAAAAGTATTTTTCCGCATCTACATAAGATCGGGACATGACGCTTACTCGACTCGAGAACGGAGTCGCAGGCCAGGCGCCCATGTCCACGGATATTTTTAAACTGTTGAAAGCGGCCGTTGCACGGGCGCCCTCCGCGCCGGGCTGTTATCTGTGGAAACGTAACGACGGTGAAATACTTTACGTGGGCAAGGCGCGCAGCCTGCGGGCGCGCTTGAAGAACTACGTGGCGGCCCGCCACGATAGCGTCAAAACCGAAGCGCTCATGGAACAGGCCGAAAGCCTGGAGTGGATCGCCACGGAAACGGAGGCCGAGGCGCTGATACTGGAAGCGACGCTGGTCAAGCGCCACCAGCCGCGCTTCAACGTGCGCCTGAAAGACGACAAGCGCTACCCGCTGATCTGCGTCTCCACGGCGGAACCCTTTCCGCAGATTTTTCTCACGCGCAGCGTGCGTGACGACGGCAACGCCTACTTTGGCCCCTTTACCGACGTGCGCGCCGCGCGCAATACGATCGCGCTGATTCACAAGATCTTTCCGATTCGCAAGGTTCGTCAGAAGTTGCCGTTAAAAAAACCCGGCCAGCCCTGCATGAACTTTCACATCAAGCGCTGCCTTGCGCCCTGCACGGGCCAGGTCGCCGTGGAGGAGTATCGCAAGATTGTAAACGAGATCCTGCTCTTTCTGGAAGGCCGCGCGGATATCCTGGAAAACATCGTCGTCAAGCGGATGAACGAGTACGCGGAAAAACTGGAGTACGAAAAAGCCGGCATCTATCGCGACGTGCTCATGAACGTCCGTCGTACCAATGAACGCCAGAGCGTGGTGCAAACCGGCGTGGCCGATGCGGACGCCCTGGGCTTTGCGCGGCGCGACGACCGCGGCCAGATCGTGGTGCTCGAGGTGCGCGGCGGGCGGCTCCTGGATCGACGCACCTTTCCCCTGGAAGGCGTCGCCACGGCCGACCAGGCCGAGGCCCTCGAGAGTTTTTTGCGCGATTATTATCTGGCCCACGCGCGCCTGCCGGCGCGGATTATGCTGCCGGTCGCCATCGAGGGGGCCCGCGCGTTGGAGACCGCCCTGAGCGCCAGCGCCGAACGCAGCGTAAAAATCCGTCCCGGGCGCACGCCGGAGATGAAGGCCCTTTTGCGCATTGCGGAACGCAATGCCGAGCTGTTGCTCTCGGAGCGTTTACTGGCCACGCGACTGCGCGATCGCGAAAGCGCCCTGACGGAATTGCAAAGCATGTTCAATCTGCCGGAGCCGCCGAGCGTCATCGAGTGTTACGATATTTCGCATTTCCAGGGCGCGTCGACTGTCGCCTCCGGCATTATGTTCATCGACGGCGCGCCGCACAGCGCGGGCTATCGTCAATATAAAATCAAAAGCGTCGAAGGCATTAACGATCCGGCCTCGATTCGCGAAGTGGTCGCGCGGCGGCTGCAACGCCTGCTTAATGAAGATCGCGCGCTGCCGGACTTAATGGTCATCGACGGCGGCTTCACGCAGCTCAGCGCAGCCTGCGAGGCGGCGACGGCGCTCGGCGCAACGGACCTGCCGATTGTCAGCCTGGCCAAAGAGCGCGAAGAGATCTACGTTCCCGGCGATCCCTTGCCAAAACAATTTGATCCGAACAGTCCGGCGATGCGGCTGCTGCGCCACGCGCGCGACGAGGCGCATCGCTTCGCCATTACGCGCCATCGGCAGAATCGCAATCGCGCGGCGTTGCGCCATTTGCTCGACGATGTAAAAGACATTGGTCCGGCGCGCAAGGCTGCGCTTCTAAAACATTTCACGGACGTGCGCATCGAAGACGCGACGGAAACGCAGTTGCTTGAGGTCTCAGGAATCGGACCCGAGCTGGCGAAAAAAATCCGCGCCTTTTTTGACGCCCGCTCTGAAAAAGGGTTTGTATGACTAAGTCGACTGGACTAAGCTATGCGTATGTCCGCCGCCCTCATCAACGTGCACGAAGCCAAAACCCAGTTTTCGCGCTTGATTGAACGCGCCCTGGCGGGCGAAGAGATTATCATCGCAAAAGCCGGAAGGCCCCTCATTCGCCTTATGCCCGTGTTGCCGGATTCCCTGGCCGTGCGCCGCAGCCTCGGGGCGCTGCGCGACGAAATCGAAATGAGCGCGGATTTCGCCGCGCCGCTCGACGCGGACGCCCTCGCCGATTTTGAAGGGGCGCTGCCGCGTCCGCGAGGCAAGGCGCGTGGTCGCTAAAAAGCGCGGCAGCGCGCCGCCGACGCGCGCATCAGCCGGCTATTTGCTGGATACGCACATTTTTTTGTGGGCGCTCAGGGAACCGGAACGACTCAGCGCGCGCACGCGCCAGCTACTGGAGAAGCCGCCCGCAGCGCTCTACCTGAGTCATGTCTCGGTCTGGGAAATGATTAGTAAGGCTTCGATCGGGAAGTTACGCTTCACCACGTCGCTCGAAAGCGTCCTTGAGCGCGGCTTGCAACTGCTGGGCGCGCAACACCTGCCCTTGCGCTATGCGCACCTCAAGCGTTTGAGCGTGCTGCCGCTTTTGCACCGCGATCCCTTTGACCGCGCCCTCGCGGCGCAATGCATAGAAGAAAATCTGCCGCTGCTCAGCGACGATGGGATCTTCAAAAAATACGGCGCAGCGCTGTACTGATCCGGTCTTCCGCCGCCGATCCGCCGACCGGCCCGATTCCTACTATTTCAGTCAAAATTGAGTTGGCGCAGATCCTCCGCCCCGCTTCCCTGACCCCATGCAACCCGCTGCACGACTGAGCGAACTCATTGGCAATACGCCGCTGGTCGAACTTGCGCGCATCACGCCCAATCCGCGCGTTACGATCTACGGCAAAATGGAAGGCAACAATCCCGCGGGCAGCGTGAAAGATCGACCGGCCTACTGGATGATTCACGAAGCGGAAAAACGCGGCGAACTACGACCCGGCATGAAGATCATCGAGGCGACGAGCGGCAACACCGGCATCGCGCTGGCCATGATCGCAAGCGTGAAGGGTTATCCGATTGAGCTCGTGATGCCGGAAGGCTCCACCCGCGAACGCACCCTTGCCATGCAAGCGTATGGCGCAACGGTCACCCTCACGCCCCAGGAAAAATCCATGGAAGGCGCCATCGACTATGCGCATGAAAAACACGCGGGCGGCGGCTACTGGATGCCCAATCAGTTCGCCAATCCGGACAACTACAGCGCGCATTACCACACAACCGGTCCGGAGATCTGGAAAGATACCGCAGGCCGCGTGACGCACTTTGTTTCGTCGATGGGCACCACCGGCACCATTATGGGCGTCTCGCGCTACATGAAAGAAATCGCGCCCCATGTGCAGATCGTCGGCGTGCAACCGACCGATGGTTCTAAAATCCCGGGCATTCGCCGCTGGCCCATCGCCTATCTCCCAAAAATCTTCGAACGCGAGCGCGTCGATTCCGTAATCGACGTCGATCAACGCGACGCGGAACGCATGACGCGCAAACTCGCGCGCCTGGAAGGCGTGTTTTGCGGCATGAGCGCGGGCGGCGCCGTTTTTGCCGCGACAAAACTCGCCGAAACACTCGAAAGCGGCGTAATTGTAACGATCATATGTGATCGCGGCGATCGGTATCTTTCGTCGGATCTTTTTGAAGCGCAGCCCGACGATTAAATTCAGACGACCGCAATCCGCGGCGCCATTCACGCTGCAACACTTGCACAAGGAACCCGGCATGGCCAGACAAACAATGACCCTCGAAATGAATCGCCTGGGCGAAAGTTATCTCGAAGCGAAAGCTGGCGGCAGCGGCGGCGTGGCGCATCTGGACGGCCCGCCCGATCTCGGCGGCGAAAACCGGGGCATGCGGCCTATGGAGTTGTTTCTGGCGAGTCTCGCCGGTTGCAGCGCGATGGATGTAATCCATATTATGAAAAAACAGCGGCAGGACTTAAAAGATTTGCGCATCCGCGTCACCGGCGTACGCGCCGACGCCGTGCCGGCCGTTTACGAGGAGATTGAGCTGGTATTTGAAGCGAGCGGAGCGGTCGACCCGGCCAAACTCGAGTCGGCCGTGCAACTGTCGATGGACAAGTATTGTTCCGTGCGATCCATGTTGAAAGCAGACGTCATAATTCGCTATTCGTCTCGCGTCGTCGCGGCGTAGTAGACGATCAACCGCCGTCAGCAGTCGCTGGAATGCAAAGCACATGAGCGCCGAACCGGAATCAAACGCCTACCAGCCGCCGACCGCGGATATCTCGCCCGCCGTAGAGGCGCCCGCCGGCGCCACGGCGGAATTTTATCCGAGTTCGGGACGCAAGCTGGCGCTGCTATTCTTTTGCAGTTTTGGTTTTTATTCGTTTTACTGGATGTATCAGAACTGGAAACGACTGCAGCCCGGCTGGCCGGCGCAAATTCGACCCTTCTGGCGAGCGGTTTTCTTTATCTTTTTCACCCACGAACTCTTCCGCGAAATCCACCGCCGCGCCGGCGCGCACAACCTGCCCGCAGACTGGAATCCCGAGATTCTCGCCACGGTCTTTATACTGGTGGAAATATTCAGTCGCGTCGTCGGACGCGCCAGCGAAAGGTTCGAGGGCTACGAGTGGCTGAGCTATATCCAGATTTTCTTTCTCGCGGCTCAATATTTTCCGCTGGCCGCCGTGCAACGCACGGCGAATCTTCTGAACAACGATCCGGATGGCGCGCTCAACGCACGCTACAATCTGTTCAATATCTTGATAATCGCGCTGGGCGCGCTGCTTTATCTATTTGCGATCCTCTCAATTGGCATCGCCTTTTAGCAAGCTTGCCAGCGGCTCGCTGCCAAAATTCTCTACAAACGCGACGCCGCTCGGCACCAGCTTGCCCCCGCTGCGTCGATAACATGCATCGCGGCCTTCCGGCGTGGCCTGAAAATCGGCCCCGGCCGAGCTGAAACAAATCCGCCCGGCCTCCGCGCTCCATTCGCCTTCGACCGCGCCGCAAAAGCAGCCGCTTACATCGCAGCCGCCAAAGAACCAACCGCGCCACGAGTTGTCGGACTTAATTTCAACCTGCGTTCGGCGTCCCTCGCAGGTGTTGCGTCCCTTCCAGACCCCGACATACAAGTCGCGCGCTCGATTGGGATCTTCCGTTTTTTTCTCGGCCGCCAGATATCCGCCAAAAACCCAGCCGCTAACATCGCCGTAGCGCACCTTGATCCAGGGCGCCTCGACGCCGTCGATCGATGTCTTTTGCGGCGAGCGCTCCAGGACCAGCACGGGCTCGTTAACGGGCACCAGTGCGAGTCGCGCCGCCTGGGTGTTGGGCTCGGCGCGCAGTCGCAGTCCCGAGGCGGCCGTAACATAGAGCCGCTCCTCCGGGCCGCCGGCGCCGCTTTCGCCGGCCGGCTTGCACGCCGACGCCAGCAGGGCGCATACCAGAAGCGGCAGAACGCTCAGCTTTGCTGTATTCGCTTGCATGATCTTCCTCGGTATAAAGTGCGCGGCAATCCCCAGCGCCGCTGACTGTTAAATGCGCGACGCAATTGCGAAACAGGTGCGTTCCATGTCAAACTCGCGCCGCGCAATGTCGCGCGCTGTTTTGCCCAAACGATAACGCAGCTTTTCGGACTCCGCCAGCTCCTGGATGCGGTTCGCCAGTTCGCTTACATCGCCCGGTTCTATGACAAAACCCGAAACTCCATGACGGACGATTTCTTCCGCCCCGCCAAGCTTGCCGGCGATCACCGGTATGCCCAGCCAGGCGGCTTCCATGTAAGCCATGCCCAGGGTTTCCACGTCGTCGTCCATCGCCTTGCCGGGTTGCAGCATGACATCCGCCTGCTGCAACAGCGTGTAGAGTAACGCATCGCTTACAAAGCCGGTCATCGTCACCAGGGATTCGAGGTTGTGAATCCGCACCAGCTGTTGCAGGTAAAAAAACTCCGGCCCGGAACCGACGATCAACAGATGTATGCGTCCCGCGAGACCGCGCAGACGATTCATCGCCTCCAGCGCGTATTCAAAACCCTTGCGCGGAACCAGCGGGCCCAAACCCACAAACAGCGTGCGGTCCTTGATGCGGGCGGCGATTTCTTCCGGAATTTTTTCGCGATTGCGCGGCGACCAGCGCGATTCAAAGCCCGGCGGTATTACAGCAATGCGGTCTTCGGGTATGCCGTAGCCGCGCGCGTCCCGCGCGATATAACGAGACACGGCGAAGATGTTTCGCGCGCCGAGCGCCATTCGGCGTTCGCCAAAATTCAAAAAGCCCAGCTTGGTTTTGAGATCGCCGCCGTTGAGGAACACCGAATAAGGCAGGCCCATCTGCGATCCGGCGTGGGCGTAGACGCGCGCAGAACGGTTGAAGTCCGCAATCAATATGTGATCTGGAGAAAAGGCCTCGATGCGCCCGCGGGCGACGTCCGTAAAGCGCGGCGCGCCGCTGTCCCGACGCAAAAAGCTGCCCGGGCGCACGACCTCGCGCCGCACCACGTAGTCCTCGTTCGCATCAAAGGCGCGCACGGCTTCGTCAGCGCTGATCGCATGCTGACGATCCTGCGTTACGATGACTTCGATGTCCTCGGGCGTCCAGTGCCGGGCGATGCCCGTGAACAGCCCCTCGATGCCGCCAGGCTCGGGCCGAAAAAAATCCGTAACCAGCAGCACGCGCTTCATAAAAACACGGAACGATCGCGCCGCAAAAGACCCTTGCCTGCGTGAAAGTCACGAATACGATCCTGACCTGTAAATCGTCGCTATCGAAGCCGGGCAAGTCCAAAACCTGGCGGACGCGACTGGGACTCGTCTTAGCGTGCAGCGCGGCCTGCGCCTGCATGCCCGGCGATCCGGAGCCGCTCTTCTGGCTCGCAAATGACGCGCCCCTGGCGCCGCTCTGCGTCGAATTCGCCGCTCGCAAGCTGAGCGATTGCGCCGTAATTCAGGGGCCCGCATCCGGGGACGCCGCGCCGTCCTTGCCGGCCGCCTGGCCCGCAGTATTGCGTAGCGGCGGCCGCTTGCAGCTCAACTCGGCGACCGGCTTCTGGTTTGAGAATGAAATCGGCCTGCGCCTGCAGGCGCATACCATAGATGATGAAACCGCCGCCGCACGCTTTACGGACAGCCTCGCGCTCATTGCGGCTGGCGCGCGCGAGCGGGAAGCGCCGTCCGCATATCCGCGCGCCGTGGCCGGCGCCTGGACGCTTGAAACGCGACGCAAAAGCGAGCTCAAGACCGAACTGGCCGACGCCACGCATCTGATCGACGCTTCGCCTTCGGCGCCGGGTTTGTTTGAGCACGCCGCCTTCGCCGCTGCGCAGTTGCAGCTCGTTGCACGCACGCCGTTGAATCCCGATACGACCCGGCGCGCTCTGCCCGCCCGCTTTCCCCGCGCTGGCGTATCGCTGGCCGTCCGTGCGCAGGAACTTGTGTGGCTGTATCCTTTGCCCAACGATCCGGGTCGTTTACTGCTCTTGCGCCTGCAGTCGACTGAGGCGGCGCAAGTCGCGCGCGCGGCGCTGGATCAAGTGCCCGGCGTCAACACGGAGTTGCTTGCACAGGCGTCGCGCCCCGCAAACGCAATCACGGTCAGCGAAGCGTACTTTGATCTCGCCTCCGGCGCGCCCGCCCTTGAGGTCGCAAGCGGCGCGCAGCCGACGCTCGCACAACTCACGATCGAAACGGACGGCGGAGCGTGGCGACATACGGAGCAACGCTACTTCTTTGCGCATTCTGCGGCGCTCTACGACGGCGTCGGCGACGCAAGTTTTCGTATGAAGGACTCCGTTGCACTCACCGGCGCGGTCGATTTTTTCCTGGAGAAAAGAGCGCTCAGCGTTTATGCGCCGCAGCGCGCACTCGTCTGGCCGGAAGAGTCTCTCGCGCAATTTCCGCAAGACCCTGATCCGATGCGTCTGCGACCTGCGGAGCGCTGCGTACTTTCGCACAACGCCTGGTGCGGCAGTCCCGGAATTGCGCCGGGGGCGCTCCCGCGCATCTCGGCGATCCGCGCGGCGTGCACGGCGGCCGATTTTTCGCTGAGTGAAATGAATCCGTACGGCGTGCGGCTGGCGAACGACGCGCTCGCGGCGGACGGGAAATTTGTCGAGTTCGAGGCCCGCGCCGCCTGCGATTTCGGCCGCATCGTCTTTCGCGCAGGCGAGACCTGGCTGGATCCAGGACACGCAAGCGTCCGTCCGCAAGAGCTGATCGTTTTTGCTGGAAGCGCCGCATATTTTGAAGAACCGATTCGTCTTGCGCCGGATCTGCGCTATCTGCACGCCCAACACGCCGTCGAAGTCATCGACATTGCGACCGGCGAACGCCGCCCGTTGCGGGCGGCCACCGCCGACCTGTATCCGGCCCCCGGCGCAACGCGAGGCTTTGCAAGATTACACTCGTTGCGTTTTACCCCGGAGGAACGTCACCATGCCAGCGCCAGCGTCAGCGGACTGCGCCCCGACTTGCGCGCATCCAACGCGATGAGTCCGGGCCGCGCGGCGCCGCTGCTGCATGCGCCGCTGGCCCTGCAACTCAGCGAAATATTGCCGCAAGGCGGACGAACCGCGGACGGCGGCGCGCTGGCGAGCGAGGAATTTCTGGAAGTCGCCGGCCGCAGCCGGTCGAGCGACTCGGACGATACGCTGATTCTCGAAATCTATGAAGAAGACGGCGCGCTGGCCAATCGCTATCGCATCCCGCCGCCCGCGCTGGGTCCGGGCGAACACGCCGCGCTGGGACGCGCGCCCTCGGCGTGTTTTGCGCCGGACGAGCGGGCGGTGCTGCCGGAGCTCAGTTTGCCCAACCGTGCTGCGAGTTATCGTCTCGCAAACGCCGCCGGCGAAACGCTGGACTTTGTGCGGATTGATCGAGCGGCCTACGCGGCCATCGATCGCAGTCCGACGCGCGCGAGCTACGCCCGACTCGACTATGCGCGCGGCGCGCTGTGGCGGCCAAGCGACGGAGTCGGCGCCCGCAGTCCGCTCTGTCAGGACGCGACGCGCGCCACGCCAGGCGCGCCGGAGAGCTTTGCGCCTTTTGTGCTGCAAGAAGAGCGCGCCGCGTTTACGCAAAATCTACGGCTACTGGGCGAAGCAAGCGAGGCGCTGTGGCGACTTGAATTCGCCTCAGACGCATTTGCAGCGCAGACCGCGCCTTTGCTGCGCCTGCTGCACGATCAGAGCCATGCCGTCCAGTGGAACGGCGACGCCGACGCCCCGCGCATACTGTATCGCCTCACGGATTGCGAATCGGGAGTTTGCGAGCTGCGCGCGGGCGGCGAATTATTCGCCGCGCAAGTTCCGCTGATTATCGCCGCCGTCGCGCCGACGCCGATGCAGGGCGAACACGAGTGGCTGCGCGTCTGCTCGCCGGACGGTTACGATCTGGCGGCGGAAACGCGCGGGCTCTTCCTCGAGGATCGGCGTGAACGAGACGCCGTGGTTCCAATGGCCGTGCGCGCGCCTGGCCTGCCTGCGCCGCCCGGTCTGGATCCGGCGCGCACGCGTCTTTTGCCCGGCGAATGCGCGCTGATCGTAGACCCCGATTTTCGAAGCGGCGCGCCGCCGCTTACATCCGAAGATCGCGCCCTCTGGACGGCGGCGAGCGGCGCAAGTCTGGGCGACGGCCTGGCTTCGAGCGAAGCCCTGCGCCTGGTGCGCTTGCGCGAGACGGGCCAGGTTCAACCGCTCGCATCGTACGGTCGGCCGGAGTTTGAGGGCGCCGGTCTGCCAACGCGCAGCGGCGAATACGTTCGCCGACGCGCGGGCACCCTCGCCGACGAAATCGAAAACTGGGAGATCGTCCCATGAGCGCGCAGCGCAATCTGGCGACCGCGCTGGGTCTTGTTCTGATCGCCTGGCCGGGCGCATGCGGCGCGCAACTGGCCGCCAAGCCGCCTTACGATCCGCCCGACCAAAGCGGCGCACTGCCGTGGAACGTCGATCTGCTGGGCTTCGTCGGCGGCCTGCGTTATCGTGCGCCGTCCGCCAGGTCGAGCGAAGGCGCGCACCAGCTCGGTCTGGCCTTGCAGCTTGCAGGCGAGCGGCCGCCGCGCCAGAGTCTGGATTTTACGTATTACATAGAAGCTCTGGCGGGGGTAAGTCTGGGGCGCGTCGCACTGAATCCGGAAGGCGATCTCTACGCGGACCGGTCGGCGCCGCGCGATTTCGACGGGTCGGAAGACAGGGCCGCTGTGCAAACAGCCCGCTTTTTATTTGCGCCCGGCGATAACTTTTACGCCGGCGTGACGCGCAGCTTCAGCGAAACCACGCGCGCTTCCGCACTGATCGGGCGCTTTGCGCCGCGCGATCGGTTCGACGATCGACTGCTGGGCGCGCACGGCGCGCTCGTTGGCGGGCAATTGCGCGTGGAAGACGCCGACCGGGGCGAGCTGGTCTTCACTCCGCTGCATCGTCCCTCGCTCGCCGGCGGAGCGGCGACTGGCGCCGCTCGTGCAACAGCGGCAAGCGCCGACGCACTCTGGCGCCGCAAGTTGGCCGAGGCCAGCGAGCGCCGACATGACGCAGCCCACCGACTGAGCGCAATACTCAGGCCAGGCGACTTTCGCGCAGCGCTCAGCTACGAGTATAGCCGGCTGCCGGCGCCGGAGGGCGTAGCCGAAGAATACCAGCCGGGCGCGTATGATCGCATTGAACGCGCGAGTTTGGGCGCGGGTTATGCGCGGCGCAGCGCGGATTTCGCCTTTGAAGCGTATCTGACGATCGAACGCGTACAGGGCGAACGGCGCGCTCTCTTATTTAACGACCAGAGCCGACCGGAAACGCGCATCGCCGGCCACGCCCTCTTCGCCGGAACGCACATTCGACTGCACGAATGGTTTCTCGCGGCTGACTTTTTTCTGCCGGAACCGCCCGTCCAGAGGCGCGGCTCGGCGACTCGCGTGCGCGAAACTTCCGGGTATCTGAGCTATGGACAGCCGGCCATTGCTGCGCCGATCCTCACGCACGCGCTGTTCGCATCGCCAGCCCCGCATTTGCCGCGCCGCGATGCGCGGGGAACGGCCACGGACGCATATTCGGGCGAATGGGAGTTTCGCAATCCGGCCGGCGCGCTTGCCGCTCGTCTGGGCTTCGCAGGACAGCGCAACTCTCTGGAACTACAGGCGACCTGGCTGCATCCCCTGGCCGACCGCACAAGTTTCGGCGGCTCGCCCTTTCGCACGCTGCGCCGCGATCCCGAACAGGCGCGCTACTTCGAAGCGAGCGCGCAATTGTCGCGCAGCGTAGGTCGCAGCACAATCGCGCTGCAATACTCGCGGCTGTATCGCAAGCGTCCGGGCCAACACAGCGAAACTGCGGCGGAACAACTGAACGTGGAGATCCAATTGCCCCTGGAGGCGGAACAATGATAAAACAATGCGACTTTCCCATCGCGCAGCGACTGCGCGCGCTTGTCGTCTGGGCCTGCGCCTTCTGCGGCGCAGGTTGCAGTGAAAGCGGAGCGGATCCCGCGGCGGTCTGGCTTTCAGCCGCGCCTGGCGCGGCGACGAGCGAATTCTACTTCACTTATCCCGATCCGGCGACCGATCGGCGAATACGCTACGCAGCGCTGCACCGCAGCGTACAGCTCATTGACAGCGCGCACGCACGCCTGGATCTATTCGTCTACGGCTTTAATCAACGCGATCTGATCGACGCACTGGAGCGCGCCCGGGCGCGCGGCGTTTCCATACGAATCTCCGGATCGCCCGATCAATACTATGCCGATCTGGAGGCGCGCGGTTTTTCTCTCGAGATTCGCGCCGGCGCGGCGCTGGCTCACGCAAAAGTCATCCTGGCGGATGATGCGACGCTGCTGGCCGGCACCGGCAATTTTACACAGAGCGACTATCTGCATAACCACAATGTCTACTTCACGCTGCCCCTGCGCCCCGGCGAGGCCGCGCGGCTGCGCGCAGCACTGGCGGACGACGACTCCGCGGCTGCGCGGCCCGCTTTGCGCGCCGGACCGGCGCGCGCGTGGGTGGCGCCCGCCAACGGCCGCTTGATCCAGCAGAGACTGCTCGCCGGCATGCTTTCGGCGCAAAGCAGCCTGCGCTATTTGATCTTCAGCTTTTCCGATCCGATTTTGAGCGATGCGCTGCGCCTGCAGGCGCGCCGCGGCGTTCTGGTGGAGGGCGTTTACGATGACGAGGGCGACGACGGCCGACTCGCGCCGGACAGCGAAGCCCTGCGCCTGAATTCGAGCCTGGGTCTTGCGACCGCGCGTCTCTACCAGGAGGGCAATCGGAACGTATTTTACGAGCATGGCATAGAACACGGCGGCCATTTGCACCACAAGACGCTGCTCATCGACGAGACCCGCACGCTCACTGGCTCGTATAATTGGTCTTACAACGCACGCGACGCGAATCGCGAGATCTACTTCGAGTTTGATGATCCTGCCATTGCCGCGCTGTTCCGGGCCGAGTTTGAACGTATTCGCAACTCAGCCGCGCTCCTGCCGCGCGCGCCCTTCGATTGCTGTGTTGGCGAGCTGGAACCGCCGAACCTGATGCACCCGAGCGAACTGCCGCTGGCCGCAGAACATCCCGCGCAACGGCTCACTTTATTCGCCGGAGTCGGACCCTGGCTGCGCGCCTTTCACTTCGATCGCACGCAGACCGGGTCGAACCTGACGTACGCGCGGGCCCGCCGTTTCGCGGGCGGCGCGGGCGCGGGGGAATACGCGCTGGCGCCGCAGACCGAAAGCTTCGCGGTCAGCGTGGATCGCGGCGCCGGCCACTTCGCGCAGCCGGGCGTTGAAGCGCTGCCCTGCGAAATTCCAGACGCCTGTCGCGTTGCAAGCGCCAGACGCATATCGCTTGAAGAAGGCTGGATCTGGTTTTTTCAAGCGGCTGCGCCGGCGCGGATACGCATCTTTCGGCGCGGCGGATGGTTCGAGGCCGAGACGTTGAACGGAGGCGCGTCGGAGATCCTGCAGTTTCCCGGCCCGGGCGACGGCGACGCGCTCGTATTTCTGGAACGCGCCGGGCGAGCGTCGGAGGTCGTTTGCGCGCAGAGCGGCGCCGATCTGGACGCAGCGCTGGAAAACCTGCGCGCCGCTCTCGCCGCCGGAATGGACCGCGAGATTCCCTGCCTGGTTAATGAGTAGGAGCGGAATCCGGCCGGCAATCTTCCTCCGGCCGTTCGATTTCAATGGTGGCGTGTTCAATCGCATGCGCACGCAGCATCCGCTTGATGGATTTTTTTACCGCGAAAATTTCGTCTGCGCTGCGATCGGCGCCAACCACGACGTGCGCGCTCAACACATGCGACTCGCCGTCCAGCGACCACAAACGCGTGTCGTGCACCGCTTCAACGTGCGGGAGTGCGCGCATTTCAGTTTCAATATGGGCAAGTTCGACCGAATCCGGCACGCTCTGCAAGAACACGCGCGTCACGGAATACAAAAGTCTGATGACGTTATACAGAATGAACAAATTAAAAACGATGGATAATAACGGATCCACGACGTGGAGCCCCGTGAAATGCACAAACGCGGCCGCCACGAGCACCGCAATCCAGCCCAACACGTCTTCCCACAAATGCCAGCTGGCCAGTCGTTCGTTTAAAGAAGCGCCGCCGTGCAGCCTCAGCGCCGCGGCGCCGTTAAACAGCACGCCCAGGGCGGCCATCGCCAGCATGCCGGGCGCATACACCGGCTCCGGCGCAAGCAGACGCGGAATCGCCTCGAAAAAGATCCAGGTTGCGCCGACCGCCAGAATGACGCCGTTTAAGAACGCGGCGAGCAGCGAAAAGCGCTGATAACCGTAGGAGAACTTAGCATCGCCGCCGCGCGCGGCCAGGCGCTGCATCAACAACGCGAGACCCAGAGTCATGCAGTCCCCGAAGTCGTGCAGGGCGTCGGCAAGAATCGCGACGCTGTTGGTCCATAAGCCGCCAAAAACCTCGAGTATCGAAAAGGCCAGGTTGAGGAGGAATGCGATCCAGAGATTGCGGGCGCTGCGGGCCCGGGCGGCGGACCGGTCGCTCGCCGGGGCATCGTGCGCGTGATGGGCGTGGCGACCGTCGCCCGGACCGTGTGAGTGACCCAAGCCCATCTCTGGTGGGTCTCGGCCGCCAGGCGGACCCGTCAACAGTTATCCCGATCGGATCTACCGGCCGATATATATAGAAGAATTCCACGCCGCCCTGCCATGCAACGTCCGCTGACACTGACCCTCGCACTGTTTGTCGCTCTGGCGCTTCTGGCGCAACCGCTCGCGCCGCGCCCGGCCGCGCACGGACGCTACGCGAGCCCCGCGCTGGCCGACGATTACCGTCTGACAGTCTACGGCATAGGCGCGTGGGCCGGCGACTTTGGCACGGACGAGTACGGGCGCGGCGGCCTCGCGGCCCTGCATGCGCTGCTTGAGGAGCGCCGCAAACTCGCCGCCGCCAACCACGACGGCGTACTCTTAGTACAGGCCGGGGACTTCACCGGAGCGAGCGCCGCAGAAGAGCTGCGGGCGCGCACAGTCTTTCCGGAGCTCAATCTATTTCGCTATATGCGCTTTGACGCGCTTGCGCCCGCAGCGCGCGAACTGGCGCTTTTTGCCGCCGCGGCGCCGGACGCCGAGCGCGCGCCGCTCGTAAGCTTGAATATGCGTCCGCGCTCAGGCGCAAACGCGAACCCGACGCCAGCCTCGCGCAATACGCCAGCATCCTTTCGCCTGGCGGAACGCAATGACCTCACCGTCTGGATCAGCGGACTGACATCGGGCGCGGAACCGGATTTTGATTCTGAGCCGACCGAACGGCTGGTCCGCGAAATGCGGCGCAACGACGGCGCAGAGCTGTATATCTTGCTGATGGATGACTCCGCTGCGCCGGTAGACGAAAGCCGCGCGTGGCGGCGGCCCGCGCAGTTGCTGCGCGAAGAGTCCTTCTGGAATGCAATTTTCCCGTTGCGCCCGAACGAATTAAATCCTTACCGGCCGGATGCGCGCGATCGACTTACGCAGCAGTGGCTGATTGTGCAGAACGGGGCGGCAAACGTATTTCGTCGCTTGCCGGAAGGTCCGCATCTGTGCCGCGTGCAGGGCCGCACGGTTTGCGAGGTCGAATTTGAATTTCGTGCGCGGCGTTTGCGCGGCGTACGTCAGCGCTTTATCGATTTGAATGGCGGCGCCGCGGCGCGCAACTGGATTGCGCCGGACCCGCTCTTGTATCAGACGCTGCAAAGACTCCCTCCGCGTAGAGATAATTCGCATCCCACGCTTGAACTCTGAGTCGCACAACGCGCACGCATCCGTCGGCGCGGAAAAACCCTCCCCGCTGGATCACGTTCTTTACGAGGGAATCCTGGATTCTCTCCCGAAAACAAGTCCCCGCTAGAAAGAAACTCCAACTAAAGTCTGCAACGGCAGACTTCTCTGCGTTCATGACATACGGGATGCAAAATTCGCGACATATGTAATGCACGCTTGTTGTAAGTGCGATCACTCATAGGAGGGTGATGACACAATGAAATCGAAACTTACATCGATCGCATCCATTCTACTTGCAACGCTGAGTTTCGCAGCCTGCTCGGACTCCGGCTACGAAAGCGACGACAGCTATGCGTTGCTGGGATTACTCGCACTCGCCAGCGCTCCGGCGGATCTTCCGCAACCGGCGCTGGACTCGGCCAACATGACCCTGGGCGCAGACGCGTTTACGCTCACGAATAAGTTCACCTGTGTGAGCGGCGCGGGAGGCCTCGGCTTCTCCCTGACAGGCGGCGGAGTGCCGACCTTGTTTGTACACAACATCGATTTCGCGGCGAGCAGCGTAAGCGTCGGCGCCGGCGGAAGTCAGCTCGATATCGATGTTACCGGCGGCGTTTACGGCGCCGCTTCCAGTTGCGCTGCGAAAATCATGGAAAATTCCGCTACAGTTTACGACCTGCAGGTCAAAGACTGCGCGCTGAACACGCAGTTTGGAGCGCCGACTCCCGCGACTAATACGGTTTCCTTCCGCGTTCGTTGCACGAAAGGCTGAAGCAGTTTCGCTCCCTTCACGTCTTTCGAAGACAAATTATCGCGCCGGCTGAAGTTCGCTCCGGCCGGCGTTTTTGCGTACCGTGAAGACCGCTCCGCAGCGCAAAACCCTCCCTGAAGGAAGAAGCATTTCATAAGGCGAATGAAAACCCTCCGCAAAACCCTGAAACGCTAACGGTAAACTCTACTTACAATCCAGAGCGGCAGACCTGAATCCGTTATTTGCAACAAAGATGCAAAATCTGCGACAACCAGCGCGTGCGCTTGTTGTTGGTGGAATCACTCACAAGGAGGGTGATCACAAATGAAATCCACAATGATTACTATCGCTTCCATTTTGCTGGCGGCGTCGACATTCGCAGCCTGTTCTGATTCGGGCTCCTCAAGCGATGACAATATCGCCCTGTTGGCGTTGTTGGCGGCGGCAGGCGGCGGCGCCGCAGATCTTCCGCAACCGGTACTCGATAGCGCAAATATGAATCTCGCTGGAACGGATTTTACGCTAACGAACAAGTTTACCTGCGTAAGCGGCGCAGGCGGCCTCGGGTTCTCCATGGCCGGCGGCGGCGTGCCGACCTTGTTTGTGCACAACATCGATTTCGCAGCCGGCAGCGTAAATGTCGGCGCCGGCGGGAGCCAGCTTGATATTGATGTAACCGGCGGCGTTTACGGCGCAGCGTCCGTCTGCCCTGCAAAAATCATGGAGAATTCGGCGACCGTATACGATCTCCAGGTGAAAGACTGCGCACTGACTACGCAGTTTGGAACTCCGACTCCCGCAACGACGACGGTTTCCTTTCGCATACGTTGCACGAAGGGTTGATTTTCACTGGCGGCGCTTTGCGCGCCGCCACTTTCGATTTTTCGCCGGCTGGAACTCGCTCCGGCCGGCGTCTTTGCTTTCCGATGCCGCCGGGTCGGCCGCAAGGCGGGCCGGCCGAAGCTTCCAGACACGCAAGGTTTCGCACAATCCAGCGTGCGCCCCGAGTTTACTGACCTTGTTTGCGGCGCCGGCAACGATGACGCGTGTTGTTCCGAGCAAGGGCCTGCACGACGCCCGGGGATACACCTGATGAAACGAATGATTGTTCTGTGCGTTTTGCCGACGCTCTTGAGTTTTGCAGGCCTGGCCCGCTGCACGGATAAGGGAGACGACAATGCCGGCCTGACTCTGCTCGCACTGGCCGCTCTGGCCGACCAAACCCGTCTGGGCATTATGCTCAGTTCAATCGACAGCCTCGCCGGTTTTGCGGCCGCGTCAGCGACCGACTACAACGCCGGGAGCGGCCTGACGGCGCCAACCGAAAATATCGTGGGCGTAAATTTGAATGCGTACGGCGACGGAGCCGGGGACGGTTTTACCGATCGCTTTATTACACCATCGCACGCAGGACTTAACCTGAGCGGCGTCCTCGCCTGGAAACGCGCCGCCGGCGCC
>JAVHPJ010000177.1:0-1660 GCA_036170535.1 Leptospirales bacterium
CCTGGCAGGGCGGCGAGCTAATCGCGGCTGCCGCCCTGCGGGTCGGGTGGGGTCGTGAAGTAGCCTTTAGCTGGCAGAGTGCCTGGTCCTGTCTTGCAGACCGTATGGCGCTTTCCCTTTTGCAAAAAATGCTTCCAGGCGTCCGCGAACGCTCTGCTACGCGCGCCGCGAGGTATTCCCCATGTTTGAACCAAAGAACTCAGAACTGAGTGACATCCGAGCTGAGATCGAGGAGCTGCTTGCCGCGGGCCAGTTGCAACTCGCTTACCTGGAGCGACTCGCGCTCGTGCGGTTTCCCGGTCTGGATGAAACCGTCGAGAGCTGCGTGTTTTTTGTTGAGGGCGTCTTGAATCCGGCGCTGACCAGCAGCCCGTTTCACAAAACACTGCCCGCCCTCGAAGCCCTCGGAGCCGGACCGATCAGCCGCGAGTTTCAGACCAGTTTCGCACGCGCCCATCAAATGAGCCAGACGCTCGCAGGTTTCGCTTACACGCTATCGTCGCGCAGCGCGCGCTTCGAAGTCGGTGCGGCGTCCCGCAGCCTGGCGCTGTTTGGCGCACGCCTGCAGGAGCTGGGCCGTGAGCTTGCCACGCGCTATCCGGAACAACCCGCATTCGCCCGCATCGCTCCGGACGTGGCTGCGGCGCTTGGCGACGTGGCCGGCCTGCTTGAGGAGTGGCGATAGCCGGGCGTCGGACGTGCAACGAAAGTTATTCCGGCGTTGCAGTAGGTCTGTTATGTTGTGACCACGAGAGAAATTGTAATAGCAGGCGCTGCGGCGCGCCGCTCTATGGCATCGAGCCAGGGACGCCTATGACTTACACCGTGATAAAGTATCTTATCACCGCAGCCATCGTCGTGGCCGTTTCCGAAATTGCAAAACGTTCGGATCGCGCGGGCGCGCTCATTGCGGCCCTCCCGCTGGTGACGGTTTTGACCCTGCTCTGGATGAAGTTCGAAAATCAGAGTCTCGAAAAAATTCAGAATCACGCCTATTATACATTCTGGTACGTATTGCCGACGCTGCCGATGTTTCTGTGTTTTCCCTGGCTTGCCGCGCGGTTGGGCTTCTGGATCGCGCTCGCCAGCGGCGCGGCCATGACGCTTGCGCTCTTCGTCGGACTCGCCCTGGTTTTACGGCGCTTCGGCATCGCGCTTTATTAATCGGGCGGCGCGGCTGGCTTACGCGCGGTGAACCCAAAGTGATACGGTTCCAGAATAATCGGTTCGGTCTGGTCTACGGACAATCCGGCCGCTTCCAGCCAGTTGCGAATCTGCGATGGTTCCGGCCGAATGCTGAGGTCCGGGCCGCGCGGCGTAACAATGTCCGTGCGCCAGTGCAGGGTGGCAAGTCGCCCGGACGGCGCCAGGATGCGGGCGGCTTCACGCGTCAACGCGAGCGGTTCGGCATGGTGCAGAATATTAAATAACATCACATAATCCACGGAGGCGTCGGGCAGACCCGAGCCCGTCGTCACAAAATCACGCGCCGCAATACGCAGGTTGGAAATCCCCGCGATGCTTGCACGCTCCTGCAGGCGCCTGATGGACGTCGGGTCAATTTCCAGGGCGTGCACTACTCCATGGATCAGCTTTGCCGTCGGAATCGAAAATGTGCCGTAACCCGCGCCAAAATCGACCGCGTCGTGGGCGCCCTCCG
>JAVHPJ010000178.1:0-4463 GCA_036170535.1 Leptospirales bacterium
GGCGACAGGTTTTGATTCCACTGCGGCAACGATGCGCTTAGCCGCATTAACTGCGGCAGAGGTTCGCATGTCGTATAGTTGGGTTCGCCGAGTCTTGTCGCTCATTGTTTTCGTCGCGGGCGCTGTGCACGCCCAGACCCCTGCGCGCTACGACGAAGCGCTCAAGTTGTATCAGGCCGGCAATTACGATGACTCGCTGGCCGTAATTCGCGCGGTTTTTGATTCGAACGCCGGCTCGGTCGAACTGCGCACGCTGGCAGCCATGAACTATGCGGGACTGGGCCAACTGGAACCCGCTATCGCTCACTCGCGTTATTGCGCCGAGGCGAATCCGACGCGCTTTGAATGCCGTGCGGCGCGGGCGGCGGCTTTGCGTCGCGCCGGTCGCTACGGCGACGCTGTTGCGGCTGCGGAGGCCGGTCTGCGCGCCACCGGCGAGAACATCGCCTTGCGTCTGGAAGCCGCGAGCGCCAGTTACGCCGCCGGACGGTACGACGCGGCGCGCCGGCACGTCGAAAAGGTAATCGCCCAGGACCAAAACAATTTTCCGGCGCTGTATCTGGACGGTCTGATCTTCTTGCGCCAGGGCAATTTTGAAAACGCCGAGTTTCGCCTGCGCAATGCGCTCACCGCGCGGCCGCGCGTGCGCCGCGATCTCGCGAACGCTTATATTAATCTCGGTTTCGCGATTGAGAACCAGGCCGACGCGCTGCAACGCGCCGGCAAAGCGGCGGAAGCGATCGGACGTTATCGCGAGGCTATGGAATTTTACGACTTTGCCATCGAAACGGATTCTTCGAGCGCGCTCGCGCGCCAGAATCGCGAACGCGTGCAGGGCAAGGTCGGCTGATCCCGTCGGCCGGGCGGAAAATGAGATCCGTGTCCGCGCGCAAGCTGACCGTTTCGATTGAAACGCTGGGCTGTCGACTGAACCAGTATGAGTCGGACGGGATCATCCGCCGCTTTATTGAGAGCGGACGGTATGCCGCCGCGGCCCCGGAAGAATGCGGCGATATTGCCATCGTCAATTCTTGCACCGTAACCGACCAGGCCGATTCGCGTAATCGCAGTCTGGTGCGCTCGATCCTCAAACGAAATCCGGCCGCACGCGTAGTATTCACCGGTTGCATGGCGCAGACCGATCCCGAAAAGGCGCGTGCGTTGCCGGGAGTCGGGCTGGTAGTCGGCAACGATCGTAAATCGGCGCTGTTTGATCTGGTGGACGAGTGGTTGCAATCCTCCGCCGCTCTGGCGGACGCGTACGTTCCGCAGTACTACGCCGAAGCTGCGCGCGACGCCCTCGCGGCGGACTACGGCGCGCGTCCGATTTTGCACGATCCTTTCGCGTATGGAACCGTGCGGCCCGTCGGCCATACGCGCGCGTATTTGAAGATCCAGGAAGGCTGCGATCGCAAATGCACCTATTGTAAGATTCCGCAGGCGCGCGGACGCGGCGTGTCCCGCTCGGCGGCCGAGATTCTCGAACATGTGCGCCGCCTGGATGAGGAGCGCGTGGCGGAAATCGTCCTGACCGGAGTGAACCTCGGCTGGTATCGCGATCGCGACGCGGGTCTGCGGTTTGTAAGTCTGGTCGAGCGAATGCTTGAGTCACTGAGCTATGCGCGACTGCGGCTGTCTTCCATCGAACCCTGCGACGTGGATGAGCCGCTGGCTCGCCTGAGTTTGCACCCGCGTTTTTGCGATTTTTTACATGTGCCCCTGCAAAGCGGGTCCACGCGCATACTGCGCGAAATGCGCCGCACCTACAGCGCAGAGAGTTTTCGTCGTCGAATTGAAACGGTGCGGCGTATAAATCCGCGCCTGTTTTTGGGCACGGATGTGATCGCCGGTTTTCCAGGCGAAACTGAGGCGGATTTTCTCGATAGTTACAATCTGTGCGCCGACCTGGGCATGGCCAACATTCACGCTTTTCGGTTTTCGCCCCGCGCTGGCACGCCGGCCGCCCGGCGCAGCGATCGGCCGAATAGCGAGGTTGTGCGCGAGCGGATGCAGCGCCTGGCGGGACTCAAAGAACTCGGCTGGACGCGCTACGCAGAAGCGCGAGTGGGCGAAACGCGCGGCGCCGTCATCGAAAAGATCGAGCGCGATGCCGACGGCCCGATCTACGAGGGACTGACCGACAATTTTCTGCGCGTGCGCTGGCGGGAACCGGCGCACGCGGCTGCGCTGCAGAGGGGCGACGTGGCGGCCGTGCAGTTGCTCGCGCTTGAAAATCCGGGCGCCCTCATCGGCAAGCGGTCGAACTCGTCCTGAGCCGAGAAATTCCGACGGCGGCAATCCGGCTCAGTAAGACTGGGGTCCCTGTTCCAGGCGCGCCAATCGGTCGCGCTCTTCCCGGGCGGCTTCGCCCTTCTCCAGTTCGAGCGCATAGTAGTAGGGATTCGTCTTAAACTGACGCACCACGCGGTATCCGGCGTCTTCCACAAAAAACAACATCCGGTCCCGCGAGACCTTTTGCTGCAACTCGGGTCCCGACGGCGCTTCGACTTTCTCCCAATCGACCAGAATCAGACGACCCTCGTTTTTCATGGCGCGCCCGATGCCTTTGATCGCCAGCGCCGGGTCGGCAAAGGTCGACAATACGCACGAACAGAAGATCATGTCCATGTCCGGGATCCAGTCCGGCAGCAGAGGATGCTCGGTGCGCTCGAGAAAGAAGGGAATCAAGCGTTCAAGCCCTTCCTTAACCTTCAATTGGAGCACTTGATCGATGAGCGCCTCCTGGCATTCGGCGCCCCACACATTGCATTCCGCTGGAACGTATTTGTAAAAATGAGGCGTATAATACCCATTGCCCATGCCGAAGTCGAGCAGTTCGCGGACCGCGTCCCATTTGATCTGGGCCAGCAGTGCGGCCGGCGGAAAAAGATCGCGCCGCTCCCGCGAAAGCAGGTAGGCGTGATACTCGGGTTCTTCGTAGTATGCGGTTCCGCGCATTATGTACCGTGATCTCAGGGAAGCTTCGTCCCGTCTAAGCCGAATGGGTCGGAAAGCGAAACAACTCCGCTGGATTTCCGGCCTCCGGCGACCGATAAGGACAACCAGGGGCTCTCGGATTATGTCAAATCCTTTCAGGACAGCCAGCCTGCTGATAGCGCTTTTTTTGACAGGCGCGGTCACGGCTCAGGGGATTCCGGGCATTGACCCGCTGCCGCGGGCGAGCGCCGAAGAGCGCAAACCTCCGTCCGGCGCCGAGCAAAAACCCGGCGAGACCGCCCCGGCGACCGACGCGAACATTCCAGCGGGCGACTCCCGCAAGCCCGGCGAAGAAAAAGCGGCCGAGGGCGAGCCCGCCCGGCTGCAGTCGCCGGTGATACGCAACCTGCGCGCCGAAAAGGTCGCCGACGATCCCACCTCGGTGCGGCTGACCTGGGAAGTCGATCCGGCGAATGACACGGCCATCTATGTGGGTCGTTACGTGCGACCCACGACTTCGCGCGAGCTGGTGCTCGAAGCTGAGAACATCAGCACGCCGCCCCTGGGCCCCAAAGAAACGACCTTTCTGGATCGCAATATTCCCGACGGCGCTTATTACTATGTGGTTGTTACCGTTTACGAAATGAGCGCACGCGACCGCCTGCGGCTCCAGGCGAACGGCAATCATACTGTGGATCCCATCATCATTTACCGCACCACGCCTGGAACACAGCCGCAAGCGGGCGAGCAATCGCCGGACAAGCCCGGCCATGCGCAGGAATCGCCCTACGAAGTGCGCGGACTTACCGCTGTAAACGCGCAGAGCTCGGTCAAACTCAACTGGGGGCCGCCGGACGCCCGGGATGTCACCTACAACATTTATCGCAGCGTCGAGCCAATGGGCAACGAGAACGCGCTCAAGGTCGCTTCTCGGCTGGCGCAGGCGCCCGCGTCAAGGCTGTACTATGAAGATCTGGAACCGCTCACCGGGCGCGTAACCTATTATGGCGTTACGGTAACCGACAACCGTACGGGACGCGAGTACCTGACGCTGACGCTGAATCGATCCTTTGTGCAGAACGTATTTCAACCAACGCGCATCGCGGAGGATCGCGGCCGCCTGTTGCCGGAAGCCCTGACCGCCTTTCTCGAAAATCGCAATACGATCAAATTGCTCTGGGTCGACCCCGAAGCCCCGCTGGCCGGACTGCGCGTCTATCGCTCGGCCCGACCGATCGCCAACGCCCAAGCGCTTGAACGCGCCGAACTCCTGGGCGAGGTGCGCAAGGGCGTGAACGAATACCGCGACGCCAATCTGCCCGCCGGCGTATACTATTACGCCCTGATTCCGCGCGATCCCGCGCTGTCCGAGGTGCGCACTTTCGCTGAAGGCCGCACCTTCACCGGCATCGCGATGCGCATCAACATCGCCGCGGGCGAAGAGAAAAAACCCGAAGAAAAGAAACCGGAAGAAAAACCGGCGCAAGAAAACGCCGATGAGCGCAGCCGCACCCGTCTGAACAACC
>JAVHPJ010000178.1:4473-7530 GCA_036170535.1 Leptospirales bacterium
GAACAACCTGCGCCAGACGGCTGGCGCCGACTTTGTGCAACTCGAGTGGGATGTTTTGCGCGCCGAATTGAGTCGCGACTATCGCGTGGCCGTATACCGCGCCGCGACGCCTCTGCGCAACTTTGAGGATCTGCAACGCCAGGGCGAACTATTAACTGAACTGCCGCGCGGGGTGCACACTTATGTCGACGGCGGACTCCGACCAGGGCGCTATTATTACGCCCTGGCCTTGACGGCCGACGGGCGCAGCGATCCCAACCTGAGCGTAGGCAGGAACTTTCTGGCCGAACCGGCGCTCGTAAGCGGGCCGCAGAAGCCCGCTGCTGACGCTGGTGAGCGCCCCGGCGAAGACCGGGTGCGTCCGGACGCCTCGGAAGGCGCCCTGGACGAGATACCCGGCGGGCCGTCGATGGTCGCCCTGAATCGGATTCTGGCCGCAACCTACTTCCGCCGCGACTACGGGGAGGCCGTGCGCCGGCTGGCGCCGTATGTTATGAGCCGGCGGGTTCCGTCTCAGGTGCGCGCCAAAGCCATGCTTTACACAGGCATGGCGTATTATCAGATGCGTCAGTACCGTCGGGCCATGGAATTCTTTCTGCATGAGTCCGTGCAACGGGAATACCCGGAACGCTCGCGTTTCTGGTATAATCGTTCGCTGGAACGCGCGCGATGAAAGAGAACGCCGATCGTAGAGAATCATTATGAACGCTCGTCAAATATTGATACTGGCCTCGGGAGTGATGCTGCTCTCCGGCGGCGTACTGATCCTCGCCGGTCAGACCTGGAATCTGTTGGGCTCGGATAATCCGCAGGCGCAGGAGGAACGCGAAGCCTACGCAACCCTGCGCGAGGCCGATGAACTCTTGCGCCAGAACTCCGACGAGGCGGCGCGCACGGCGGCCACGCTCTTCAATCGCACGCTCTCCCGAAATCTTAATCCGCGCATAAATCAACTGGCGACCTACGGCCTCGCAGCGGCTCTGGAAAAAACGGGCGACGGCGCCGCAGCCCTGCAGTATTACCGAGCCTTGAAACGCGATTCCGTGCGGGATCCATTGCTGGCCGACAAGGTCGACTACAGTCTGGGCAAACTTTTGCTCTTTATTAATCACGAAGAGGAGGGGCGTTCGCTCCTCGAATCCCTGCTCGCCAGAAATATCGATCCCCAGTTGCGCTCGCGGGTGCACGCGGCTTTTGGCTATTTTTATCTCCGTAAAAACGAGCACCGTCGCGCCGAGGACAACTTTCGCGTTGCATTAAAATACGAACCGGAGAATCTTCAGGCGGAACGCGGCCGCGCTCTGGCGGCGCGACGTCAGGGACGCGACTGGGCGGCCTACGCCTACTACGATGAATACCTGCTGGGCAATGCCAATCTCGAACCGGCCGAACAGCGCGCGACGGCGAACGAAAACCTTGAACACGCCTACAACCAGGGCGTCGCCGCTTACCGGCAAGGCCGCTACGGCGAAGCGATCAATTACCTGCGCCGGGTATTAAACTCCGGTGCGAGCGCCGTGGAATCCGAACGCGCCCTGTTCTGGTTGGCGGAAAGTTATGCGGCGAACGGTTCGACGGATTCCGCGCTGCGCACCTACAGTCGGGTCGTCCAGAATCAAAGCGCCGGCTTCGACCAGGCTGCGTTAATCAAGCGGGGCATACTTCTGGCAAAACTGGGTCGGACGGAAGAAGCGGCGCGCAGCTTTCAACGCGCCGTCGATGATTTTCCGGCCGGAGCGTACACGGAAAAAGCGATCGAATGGAAACGCGAAATGGACGCGCAGATTCGCGAGCGCCTGGTTTCCGAAGATCTTGAGCGCCGACCTGGCGCCGAATTGCATCCGGAAAATCTCGAAGCGCCGCCAGCGCGATCAAGCGAAAATCGCAGTCAGAGCGCGGACGAATCGACCGGGCCGTGAGGCCGCCCATCTCCGGGCGCTTACGCGGGCAGGCTCACATCGAGACCCTGCAGCGCATAGATTAAGGGGGGAATGTCGGTCAGTGCGCGCACGCTGGTTGCAGCCCGCGCTGCGCCGGCGCCGTAGGCAAAGGTCGGCACCGGATGCTTCGTGTGCGTGCGGACGCTTAGATCCTCCAGATTGCCGTGATCGGATGTAATCAAGAGGGTGTCGCGCAGCGGATCCATAGCGTCGGTCAAACCGCGCAGGAAGGCTTCCAGGGTGCGAATGCACCAGGCGGCCATTTCCCAATCCTGTTCGTGACCCGCCTTGTCGGTGATGAAGAATTCAAACAGCGCCAATTCGTAGTTGCGGCTCATGTCGGCGAACTCCCGACCGCGCTCTTCCGCCGAGCGTACTCCAAAGCGTTCGCCCAGTTCGGGGAAAATCCGCTGCAATATTTCGTGCGTGATGTCCATGTATAACGCATCACCGCGGGCGAGGTCTTCCATGGTTTTCAGTTCCTGACCGGAAGCGCGTTGCACGTGCGTCGAGGCGCTGGCCAGCCGCGGGCGCGCGTTGATGCGCTCTACATAGGCGTCCGTGTAGGCGTTCATCAGGCTTGCCGGGCGGCCGGCCTCCACAAAACGCTTGAGGATGGAATGTTCGCGTATAATCCGGATCAGGGTAGGGCCGGGAAAACCGGTCATGTGGCGGCCCATGGCGCGCGGGCCGTTGACGCCGGTCCAGAGCGAAGTTTGCCCCGAGGCCGACTGAGGCAGGCCGGGCAGGCCCAGCGCCGCATCGGTCTCGATGACCTGCCAGCCCTCCGGCACAGGATCGCTTGCCGGGCGCCCGCCGGGCGCCGATAAGAAAGAGGTGGCGTAGCGTGTGAACGGGTTCAGGTCCGGGTTGTTGACGCCCAGGCCAACGCCGTCCAGAAACAGATAAATGACGCTCACTGCATGCCGGGCCGCGCCCGGACCTGTACGCCCGGATCTGTTTTAGAATACCTGGAGCCGACCCAATCGACCATGACGCGAATTCTGAAACCTGTGGACGACCTGCTATGGTCGACCGAATGGCTCGAGGCTCCGCCGCCGGCCCAGCTTGTCGAGCGATTGAACCTGGCGCCGCGCGCCGCAGCCGGCCCGGTCTC
>JAVHPJ010000179.1:0-33420 GCA_036170535.1 Leptospirales bacterium
GCTCGGCCGCCTGGTAGCCGCGCTTGAGTAGTTTTTTATGCGCTGCGCCCGAAAATTTCGCAGCGCGTTGCGCATAATTTACCAGGATTTCTACGCTTCGCTTGACGCTTGCCGCAACGGTCGCCAATTATTGTCAGTTGCAGGCGCCCCATGAAAATCGACATCTACCACCTCTTTCAACATTTCGACAATGTGAACTTTATTTCGCCGGTAATCCTTGATGTGCTCAAGGTCTGGTGTAACGAGACGGGGTGGGAATCGCGGATTCGCGTCGCGCGGGAAAAGAGCGTCAAATTGGATACGGACGCCGAAGTAGTCGCCTTCAGCGTGTACACTCAGACCGCGCACATGGCGTACCGGCTCAGTCGTGAGCTGCGCAAACGCGGCAAGATCGTGATTCTCGGGGGGCCCCATTTCCGCGGACCCAACTACAAGGAAGCTCTGAACCACTGTGACGTGGTTGTGAATACGATCTGTCAAGAGCAGTGGGTCGAATTACTGGAAAAAATCGAACGCGGAGACATCGCCCCGGGCCGCTCCGAAGCGGTCTATGTTTTCGATCGCGAGAAGAAGTTCCGCATCCCGGAGAATCTGTACACGGCCTTTAACGAGCATCCGTGGTATCAGGTCGCTTCCATTCCGACTACGATCGGCTGTCCCTACGACTGTGAATTTTGCAACGCATTCATGCAGGGCGACTACATTAAACGCGATCTTAAGACGCTCTATGACGAGTTCGCCGGCATTAAGGGCCGCTCCGTCCTGCTTTCGGACGCCTCCTTTGGCCTGCACAAGCAGCACACCATGGAGTTGATGGAGATGGTCGCGCCGCTCAAGAAAAACCTGATCGTTGAGACGACCCTCGCCCGCCTGAAAGATGAAGAGCTACTGCGTTATATGGCGAAGGGCGGCGTAAAGGTCGTTTCGATGGGCATTGAAACGCTGAGCTTGAAGCTGGGCAAACATGGCGGCGCGGATCTCGAAGAGAATCTGCAGCGCGTGATCCGCAATTGCCACGATCTGGGGATGATTGTTCAAGGGAACTTTATCATGGGTCTGGACTGCGACGGGGTCGAAAGTTTCGAGGGCGTATATCAATACTACAAACGCTCGGAACTGGACTTCGTTTTTACGGACATCCTGACTCCGTACCCGAATACGCCCCTGTATTATAACATGCTCAACGCCGGTCGTATTATCGACCAGAACTGGGAGCACTACGACTACCGACACGTGGTTTACCGCCCGCTGAATATGACGATCAACGAGCTCTGGCAGGGCTTTACCCGCATGTACAAGCGCATTACGGCGCCGGAGTTTATCTGGAAAAAGACCAAGCAGATTTTCGGCTCTCAGGGCGTAACCATGGAAAGTCTGGCGGTATTTGGATTTAATATATTCAATCGCTTTGATGCGACGCGCAAGGAAAAAGATTTTAAGCGCACCACAGCCAGCATAGATCCGGCGCTGCTGGACGAACAATACGTGAGCAATACGGAAGTAGAAGCGCTCTCGGCCTGAACGTCGGCTGAACCGGCGGGGTCACCGCAGCTTGCCGGATTTCCGCAGGCGCAAGAACTGCCGGATCAGAAACAGCCACGGTCGCTTACGCTGCGTCGGATTGAGTTCAAATGACTCGCCGGTGCTGCGTGCGGTCTTTTCGCCGAGCAGGGTAAGCCATTGGTCGATTGTCGCAATGTGCTTGGGCCAGCGTAGAATCCCGCGTCGACGACTGCGCCGCATGAGACGGACCGCTCGTTTGCGCAGCGCGATGGCGGCGGCGTCGGATGCGACCAGGCCGGCGTAGCCCCGCGGAGTCCGCCGCTCCCCGCTCAGCAGCGCTGTAAACAGCGCATCGTAGTAAGTTTGATCCGCTTCGTATAATTTACGCGGTTTGCCGGGCTCCGCCGGACGCAGTTCGCCCAAATAAGAAGCGCCCAGATAAGCTGCGGCGTATTCTTCCAGCCTAAACTCTTCCGTAAGCAGCGTGAGAGCGAGGCCATGCAGGCGCGCTGCTGCGGTTTTGCGCCAGTTTGCGAGCTGTTGCGCGGCCGCCGCATCGCGGACGTACATCGTTCGGGTGCGTTTGCTCATTCGGCCGGCGAGATACACATCGCGCATGGATTCCGCCAGGGCCGCATCGAGGTCGGTTGCGCTCACAATATTGTATTTACAGCGCAGCGACGAGCCCGCCGGAGTCGGGACCTCCAGATAAAAGACCGTTGGCGGCAAAATGCGACAGAGGCGTTTGCGGAAGCGGCTCGTCGGCAGGCCATCGTAGTCGTCCACCAGCACGATGAAGTCGAGCATGCTCGGCGCGCGATCGCGCGGCGGATGAATGCGCGAACCGTACAGCAAAATGGCCAGCACGGCCTCGCCGCAATGCTCGGCCAGATGCGCGGCCATCCGTTGCGACTCATCGTCGGGCGGTTCGTCAAATGCGATCAAAAAATCCAGCGCAGCGGATTCAAGCGACACGACTGGAAATTGGCTGTGCTTCTCGGGGGAACAATGACTTTTTAGCCTGCGGCGGCGATGAACGCGCCCTTTGATATGCGGGCAGCTTTGATCATTAATCCGGCGTCCAGGAAAAATCTCGGAAATCCTGAACGGTCCGCCAGGCTTGAGGCGGTTCTGGGTTCCGGGGGCTTCGCCATTCGGACGCAAGATCCGGCGAGCGTCTTAGCCGCGGTAGAGACGCTGCTGAACCGGGATTGCGAAGTCTTTTTTTCGGACGGCGGCGACGGCGCTTATCATTATCTGTTGAACGCGCTGTATTTATTGAGACCGGAGAATCCGCCCCTGTCGGCGCCGCTTGCCGGCGGGACCGTGAACGGCATCTGGAGTTGTACGCGCACGCCGGCTTCTGCGGCGGCCGCCTTGAACGCCGCGCTGGCGCTGCCGCAGGCCGACATAGCGCCGCTGGCGTCTCTACGCGCGGAGCTGGAGTTTGCGGACGGCCGTGTTCTGAGTCGGCTGTGTTTCTCTGCAGTGCTCGGCGGTCTGGGCGCCAATTTCTTCGACCGATACTATGCGCGCAGTCGCCGGGGCGCTCTCGGTGCGCTTGCGATCGCGAGCGGAGGCGTGCTTTCGGCGCTCGGACTGCGCGGCGACGGCGGCGCGGAACTGCGCTCGCTTTTGACGCCCGGTCGCTTTCGAGTGACGCTGGACGAACGTGAAATGAGCCTGAGTGAATTTCAACTCCTGAATGCCGGCGCTCTGTATTTTCGCATTGGCGGACTCTTTCGCGTTTTTCCCCTCGCAAGGCCCGGCCGGCCCCAGTTTCAAGCGGGCGCCCTGAGCGCCAGCGAGCTGCTGGCGAATCTGCCTAACGTTGCTCTCGGCCGGGCGCTTTCCGGCGCGCAATTGTTCGACGGCGTCGGGGCTACAATGAGCGTTCGGGCGGAGCGGGGCGCCGTATTCAGTCCGATGCTCGATGGCGAATATTATCCCGATGTGATCCGCGCGACTGTAACGGCCGGACCGCCGATACCTACGCCGGATTTTTCTTCCGCAAGCGCGCCACGATGAAGCTGCGCGGCGAGGGCGGCGCGCCCAACAGTCGAGCCAGATTCCACGGGCGCGCACGGAGCCGCTCGGCTTCCGGAACGCTGACGGCGTAGGTTCCAAACAGCCAGTCCCAGACCAGGCCCGGCGGCGTTGCGCCGAAGTTAACCGTGTCCGTCATGTGGTGAACATCGTGCGCCTGACGCGCCCGTTTGAACCAGGCCTGGGATTGAACCCAGAGCCCGCGGGGTTCGAGATGATACAATTCGTGGAGTCGCACCGTTAGCCAGACGTAGAACGCGTAAGCTGCGCCCAACGGCGCATATGAACGGAAGTCGGCGACGACTATTGAGATCAGGACGACGAATACAACGCCAGGCAGAAACGTATCGTTACAGTTTCTCCGCCCGAGCAGATAACGGCGCGAACGAAAGCCCGCTCGGGGCGCGTACAATCGATGGTGGTAAGTGTAATGGAAACGTCGAAAGATGCGGAGTGTGCGTAAGCCAGGCGTGCGCTTGAGACTCAGGAACCGACAATGCGCTAATAAATGGAAAAACCAGCCAGAAAATGACGCAATGCAAAATCCGCCGGCGAAAAGCGCGATGAATTCTTGAATCTGGGCCGCCATGTGGGTTGCTAAAAATGGTAAGAGATGCCTTACCGGCCCCGTTTCGCATGCCGATGTCAAGTCGATTCCATTAATTTTCCTCTTAAATCAAGACTGCCGCCGGTCGTTCTCGGCCGCGCGAAAAAAATGCTGGCTTAGAATCCTGGCCGTCGGTTTCCTCGGCGTGCCGCCAGGTTGGAGTCGCCCGGAAAACTAATGCTCACAGATCGAGACCTATTTCATCAAATCAAACGCAGCGCCGTTGAAGCGGGCTGCATGACGCGGACGCCATGGCGCTACGGTTTGCTCTTTGTTTCCATTCTCATTCTCTTTTGCGGCTCGTACATCGGCCTCCTCTTTGCAGACGGGCTCGGTCGCGCGGTTTGCATCCTGGGCGCAGCCTACGGTCTGGTGCAGTTCGCCTTTCTGGGTCATGATGCGGGGCATTTTGAAGTTTCACGTCGCGGTTGGGTGAATAATTGGGCCGGGCAAATCGGCATGAGCATCGTGGCGGGGTTGAGCTTTTCCTATTGGCGGCAGCAGCACAATCAACATCATAAGCACTCGCAGGATGAAACCCTGGATCCGGACATGCAGTCCGAGGCGGTGGCGCTGTACGCCGGCGCGTTGCGCGCACGTCGCGGAATCGGGAAGTGGATGGCGCGCTGGCAGGCGCCGCTCCTGCTGTGGCTCTACGCCTTGCACATTTTTCAGATTCGTTACGACGGCGTGGTTTACATTCTCCGTCACCGTTCGAAGACGATCGTTGACGCGCTGTTGCTCGCAGTACACTTGCTGCTCTGGCTGGCCTTGCCCGCCTATCTGCTGGGCGCCGGCGCGGCTGTCGTAAACTACCTGATTATTTCCATGCTTGCGGGCATGACCTACGGGCCGGTATTCGTCACCAATCATGTGGGCGCCGAGAGCTTCACGCCAGGCGACGGAGTCTCATACTGGCGCAGGCAGATCGTTGGCTCGCGCAATGTGACCTGCTGGCCCATTTTTGATTTTCATTTTGGCGGACTCAATTATCAGATCGAGCACCATTTATTTCCGGGCATGTCGCGTTATCACTATCGCAAACTTTCGCCGATAGTTCAGCGGGTTTGCGAGCGCGAAGGCCTGGCTTATCTACAGGAGTCTTTTCCCCGTGCGATCTGGAGCGTGCTCGCGCACTTGCATCGCCTGTCGGTCCTGTTTCGCGCGAGCGAGGCGGAAGCCAAAAAAAGCCGGCGCAGCGGAGCGTCAATTGCCGCAGCGCCCGTTCACTTGGAGTCGAGCGCTTCCACGGGCCGCCAGCCTGTAGGCGTGCTCCCGGACAGTCGGTCGGCGCAGCGCTGCATATAAACGCGCGCGGCGCCGTCGAGACCGCCGGCGGCCAATCCTTCGAATAATTCGCGCGCTTCGGAAAAACGCCCGCGACGATAGTGTCGCACAGCTTCCACATAAGCGCTCATGCCCCTGCGGCGCGCTTCCACCACCGCCGGCGAGTCCGCTTCAAATATTTCGTAGATGCGAATGGATTCCGTCTTGCCCTTGACCTGCACCTCGTCCAGGAAACGAAACCCAAAATCATTGCGGTTATTGAGCGCCAGCAACGTCGCCTCGCTGACGATCAGCGTCGCTTCGTAGTATTTGGTGAGGCCTTCCAGACGGGAGGCGAGGTTCACCGTGTCGGAAATCACGGTTGCATCCATGCGCTGCTCTTCACCGACGGTTCCCAGCATGAGCGGTCCGGTGTGCAGGCCGACGCCTATGCGAATTGAGTCAAAACCGCGCTGACGTCGGTGTTCATTGTACTCGCGGACCGTTTGAAGCATCGCGAGACTGGCTTTGACGGCGTGGTCGGCGCGCGTGGGAAAAAGCGCCATGACCGCATCGCCAATATACTTATCAATCAATCCGTTTTCAGCGCGGATCACGGGGCCCACGCGGCTCAGATAAGAATTGATGAAGGCGAAATTTTCCGCCGGAGTCATTTGCTCCGACAGCGTGGTGAACGAACGAATGTCGGAAAACAGCACCGTCATATCGCGCTGCACCTGATCGCCCAGACGCACATCGAGGATGCTGTCCTTTCCCAGGAGTCGCAGCACATCGTGCGGAACAAAGCGACCATACGCGGCGAGAAGTTTCTCAAGCTGCGCGCTGTAATCCTGAATCGTCTCGGCCATCGAGTTAAAACTGAATCCCAGTCGGCCCACTTCATCGGAAGAGTCGATGTGCACGCGTACGTCGAAGTCGCGATCCCCAAAACGACGGACGACGCGCTCCAGATCCAGAATGCCGCGCGTAAAAAAGGCGCCGAGCACGATCGAAGTAATCAGCGCTATCAGGATTGCCGCTGAAACGAGCAATAGAGAGAGCCGTGTAACATCCGTCAAAGCCTCTCGAACGTCGGAGTCGATCATGTCCAAACCGACGAGCGCAATCGGCGTCTTGCCGTCCGCGCCGAAAATCGGCGCGTATCCGCTCACGGAATTCACGCCGAACTCGGGGTCGTTGACGAACTCCTCCTCCGAGAGATTCTCGCCGCGCTCCAGGGCGCGCCGCATGGTGGGATACGCGGCGATATCCAGAATCTGACCCAGGTGCGATACGGCTTCTTCATCGCCTCCCTTTGCGAGCGCGGCCAGCAGGTCGGCGTCGGCAACGTAGCGGCCTTCGCCCGGCGCTTCGCCCGGCGCGATTACATAGACATACCGCACCAGGCGCTGCTCCGCCTCGCGCGCGACATTTAACTGATCGGATATGCGACGGTAGGCGGCGCCCTGTTCCACTGCGCGCAACTGCGTTTCGGTAGCGCCGGGCTTGAGCGCTTTAAGCAATTCGGAGAGCGCGCTTTGATCCAGGGAGAGCGCAGTCAAAAACGCCATGTTGCGCGCCCGTCCCTGCAACTCGCGGAAGAGTTTGTCTTCGAGGATTTTATAACTGGCGAAGGCGAGGGCGACGCTGACTGCGGAGCCGAAGGCGAAGAAGGCCAGAATGATTTTCACGCGCATGCCCGGGCGCAACCGGCGCAGAAGATCGGAGGGAATCATCGCGGGCAGGTTCAAGTAGCGCGCCGCTGAGTGCACGCCAAAGCGGCGCTCGGGCGCGTTAAATTACCGTAAGTGACGGGCGTCTTGCGGCGCGCCGGGAGGCTGTCGGTCGAGCGCCGGCCTGTCCGGGCGCCGGCTTTTTCGCTTGCGAGCCTGGGGGGCGCCAGTCGCGAATTGGCGCATGAGTTTCTTGAAATCGGCCGGTCGCGTGTCCGAGTCGCCCACGCGTCCGGCTGCGACGCGCGCCCGTGCGCGCTTTGATGTCGCCGAGCTGTACGAGGGGCCGGCGGGCGCCGCCCGCACGTCGGCAAGCGGGCCGGACCTCGCCGGTCTCGATGAGAAACTCCGTCAGGCGTACTTCTGGGTCGCAAACTACGCAATTATCAACCCGTACTACGACATCGAATACAATGACCGGCCTCCCGTAAGCTATGTCCTGGGCGATTTAAAGAGTCGGCTGAATCTGCCGACCGACCAGAGTTACTCCAGTTTTATTCTGCTGCCCCTGCTCACCCTTGTTACCCGCCGCCGCTGCCTGCTCGTGGGCGGTCCCGGCCGTGGCAAGACGGCGAGCGCTATTCTGATGGGCGTACTCGCCGGTTACTCGCTGCCGGAAATCAAGCGCGCAATTCAACACGGCCAACCGCAGATGACGGTGAGCGATCTTCTGGGCAATCCAATTCCCTCTGATCTGATGAACGCGAAGGAAATGGATGAGATCCGCATCGCCTGGCGCAAGTGGCTGGGCATGCGCGTAAAAATCATCGATGAATACAATCGGATTCCAACGCGCACCCAGTCGGCCCTGTTGACGGTGCTCGGCGACAACTACGCCGAGATCCTGGATCAAATTTATGAATGTCCGGATGCAGCCTGGTATCTGACGGCGAACGACGACGCCGGCGGCGGCACATATCAGGTAATCGAAGCGCTGCGTGATCGCATTGACGTCGTGGTCAAGGCCCTGCACTTTAATACTCGTTTCCTCAAAGATCTGCTCGCCCGCATTGAAGCCGGACTCCAACCGGAAAAAATGGCGCCGCCGGAAATCATATTTACGGAAGACGAAATAAATCGGATTGAGGCGCGCATTCTGGAAATCAAGCTGCCGGACCCTTTGCGCCGCCGGATTGAATTTTTCGCGAGTCAGTTCGAATTATTCGAAAGCGCGGCTGAACAAATCGAATATAAGACCAAGGATACGGTCAAGCTCTCGGGGCTGGACTTTCGCACAGTCGAAGCCGCCGAATCCGGAAAAGATCGCATCAAGGATATTGGCGCGCAGACGCGCAACGGGCTCTCGGTGCGGGCATTGATGACCAGTCTGATCTATTGCAAGGCCATGGCGTTTTTTCGCGGAGCGGAAGAAGTTTCATTCGAAGACGTGCGCAATATACTGCCTTTTGTTCTGCATGACAAGCTGGTGCAAAACAGCGATCATCCGTGGTTTGAGCAGGCCGGTAATGGCGTATATCGCGTCGACCGCGTCAGCTGGATTCGCAAACTCTTCGATCTGGCCTGCGCCGAATACGATCGGCTGGATCTGGACCGCAAGGACCCGCTCCGCGATCGAGAAGAAGTCTTTGAAAAGGGGCTGGAAGGCGTTAGCGCCGCGCAGGCGAAAGCGGAGCTGGCGAAGATCGAAGCGCAATTGGGCGAGATTTCCGGCGGTCGCAAGTTGTACGGCCATTTGTTTGACGATGTTCTGAAGCTGAAGTATCTGCATCAGCGCTACACCAACTATCTCCGCTGGGTTGAATGGAAGGAGCGCGCTTGAGCGCCGCCGATCATGACCGTTTCTGCTGAACTGGAAGCCGCCCTGCGTCGCGAACGCGAGCGACTGAACCAGAGCTTCCTGCTGGCGCGGACGCGTTTCCCGCGCCTCGATGGCGACGCCGTATTGGCGCTGTTTGCAGATCTGGCTGAGTCGCTTTTATCCGGCGCACGCCGACGGGATTTTGCAGATCCCGTTCCGGCGCTGCTCGCCCTTTTTGAAACGACCCTGACCCTGGCCGGCCGCGAGTTGGCCGGCGCAAACGCTCGCTTGCCGCAGTATGCGATTCGCCTGCGCGCCTGTCTGAGCGCCGCTCCGCGCGCTTTACTGGAAGCCCCGCGCGAGATGATTCCGGGTCTCGCGAACGCGCTGCATAATACGCTGACCGTTTCGTCGCGCGCCGGTGAAGAATGGAGTCGCGCATATGTGGAACTCGCGGAGCTGGATCTCGACCGCGACGCGCTGAAGTTGGCCGGGGTCCTGGCCGCCTGGCGCGCCGGACTCGCGCACTATCGCGCCGCCGCGCTGGGGCGCGCAGCCAGCCTGCCGCCGGCGGCGCTCTTCGCCGCCCTGCGCATCGACGCCGAGCAACGATCAAAGCTCGCGCCGCGGCTCAACGAGTTTCTCCAGCGGCTCGCCGCCAATCCCTGGACGACGCCGGAAAACTGGCTGGCGCCCGAGCGCGAGGAACTCGTGGCTCGCATTGGCGGCGGCTTTCGCGGATTTGGCGGAGTCTTCGCATCGCCGCCGGAAATCGTCGTGGGTGCGGACGGCTTGCTTGCCTCCGATGCAGACAGCGCGTATCGCATCTTTGTGGACGCGTACGGCTGGTCGATTCGCACGATTGGCGAGACGGAAGCGATCGGCTCGTATCTGGCTGAGCCCGCGCCCCCCGCCGCGCCGGTTATGGTAAAGTCGACAGGCGAGTTTTATCTCGACGAACGACGCTACGTTTTCGCGCAACTGGCCGGATTTCAGGGCGTAGCTTTTTCAGGCGCCACCGCCATATTTGCGCATCCCGGGAGTTTTCAAATTTATGCGTTAGGACGGCCGCGACTGTGAGCCCGGCGAGCGTTGCGCTCGCGGCCGCGTGGCGCGCGCGTTGGAACGAGGCGATCAGCGTCTGGAGTCCCTTCACGCAGCTTTCGCCGCCGCGTTTTTGTCTGGATGCAGCCGAGGAACAGCGCGAAGGCCTCAGTCAGAGTTTCGCTATGATCCGCCTGAACGATCATGCGGTCGTGATTTCGCTGCCTCAGGTGCAGGCGTATCGTCTGGAAGAGTTTCCGCTGGAAATCATGTGCCATGAGATCGGGCATCATGTGTTCGTGCCTGGCGATCTTACCGATCAGGGACGCTTGATTGCGCGGTTGCGCGCGGCTCTGCCGGGGCGCACGCAGCACGCTGGCCTCCTGGCGAACCTGTATGCGGATCTCTTTATAAACGATCGTCTCAAGCGCGAGCACAACCTGAAAATTGACGAGATCTACCGCCGCATAAATCCCGAGCAGCAAACCAGTCGCATCTGGATTCTCTACATGCGCATCTACGAGCTCATGTGGGCTTTGCCGCGCGGAGATCTCGCGCGCGGCGAAATTGACGCGCGCCTCGAAGGCGATGCAACGCTGGCCTTTCGCTTGATTCGCGCCTATGCGCGCGACTGGCTGCGCGGCGCCGGGCGCTTTGGCGCTCTGCTCTACGAATACCTGGACGAACCCGAAAGCCAGCAACTGCGCAAAATCTTGCGCCCCCTGCTGGACGCCGAAGCGGGCGGCGGAGCGGACCAGATTCCCGGCGGCCTTACGCAAATGGACGAAGACGAGGCGGACGGCGCGATACATCCGGCGCTTGATCCGGAACTGAACGCCTTACGAGAAATCGGCGACGAAGAGGGCGCAGCGGACGGCGAAGGCGCTGGCGAAAGCGCCGAGCCTGGCAGCGCGAAGCGCGCGGGCGCCGCGCCGTCTGTCCGCGGCGGCGGCGGACGCGGCCAGGCGCGGCAGCCTTACGAATACGGCCAGATCCTGCGCCAACTGGGGATAAAGATCAGCGACGAAGAAGCGGCGCGGCGCTATTATCGTGAACAGGCGACGCCGCACCTGATTCCATTTCCGGAACGCCGCTTGCCCAAGGCCGAAGAGCCGCTTCCGGAAGGCCTGGATATCTGGGACGCGGGCTCGCCCGTTGAAAACATAGACTGGATGGAAAGCGCCCTGCGCAGTCCGGTAGTGATTCCAGGCTTCACCACCGTGGAACGCGTCTACGGCGTAAGCGCAGGCGTCGAGCCCGCGCGTGAACCGATTGATCTCGATTTATATGTAGATTGCTCCGGTTCCATGCCGGATCCGCGCAGCCAGATCAGCTACCTGACCCTGGCCGGCGCAATCATCGCTCTTTCGGCCTTGCGCGTTCACGCAAAGGTGCAGGCGACATTGTGGAGCGGCCAAAAAGACGTGCTGGTCACGCCGGGTTTTGTCAACGACGAGACGGCGATTCTGAACGTGCTGTGCGGCTATTTTGGCGGCGGAACGCAATTCCCCATCCCGGTCTTGCGCGAAACCTACCGCGGCCGAACGGACCGTGATCGTAAAGTGCATATACTGGTCATTTCCGACGACGGCGTAACCACAATGTTCGATCGCGATGAACAGGGCGGCAGCGGCTGGGATATTGCGCGTATGGCTCTCGAAAAAGCCGGCGCGGGCGGAACTTTTGTTCTAAATTTGTACAACGATTGGCGCAAAAACGCCGATCTCACGCGTGCGAACGAAATGGGCTGGCATATTTCGAGCGTGCGCAGCTGGGAAGAGCTCGTGGCCTTTGCGCGCGAATTCAGTCGCCGCCGCTACGCGGGTTCAACGGAGAATGAATCGTTGGAGGGACGTCGGTGAATTCCGTCGCAGATCAACCCCTGCCTGGCCTGCATGGGCTCTTGCGCCGCTTGCAGGAGACGCCGGAGATATTCCTGCTGGAGCCTGTTCAGCGAAGCGGTAAGGCTCGTCCCGGGCGGCTCCATGTCGGCGCGATCGTTTCAGATTTGATGGTCGAGCTGGGCGGCGCGCGGCTTTCACCGGCGGAAATCGAGGCATTTATTTTGCCGCAATCAAAATACAACGCAAACCTGCTCGGCGTGACGGCGATTGCAGCCCATCTATTGCACGACGAATATTTTCGTTTGGCGCGCAGTTTCGCTGCGCCGGCGCTGGCCTTTCTCCGCGATCAACTCAAGGATCTGGCGCGGCTTAACGAGGCGCGCGCTTTTGTCGGCGACGCGGAGCGGCGCGAGGAGCTGACCCGACTGGCTTTGCGCGCCCTGGGACTCCGCCCGCAAGGCGAAAGCGCGGCGCAGGCCCAGGATCGCCTGACTGCGCTCGACTCCGTCGAACGTCGGCGCGTGGTGGAAGAAGCGCGGACTGCGCAGATTCGAGCGCAGCAAATTCGCGAAGCGCTCGCCCGCAAGGAAGCGGAAGAAGCCGCCTCCAAAATGATGCGCGAATGAACGCGTAGGCGGCCGGGAAGACGCGCCGCAGCCTGCGCCGGTCAATTGCGTGCAGCGGGCATGCGCAGGATCAACACCTGACTCGACGCACGCGCCAGTTGTTTGCCGTCCTCGTCAATCGCTTCCGCTTCCATATAGAGGTGCTGGTTGCCCCGTGCCACCACCTTCGCCGCCACCTGGATGCGCTGCGCCTCTTTTACCATGCGAATGTAGTTTACGCTGAGTTCAAGCGTCGTCGTCGCGCGGCCGGTCGCAAGATACGACAGCGGACCCATGGTGTTGTCAATGGCGGCGCCCAGAAAGCCGCCCTGCATAACATGCATGGGATTGGAGAATTTCGGATCGGCGTAGAAAGTGCAGGTCAGTTCCTTTTTGCGCACGTAGCTGACGAACTGGCCGTCCATATGCACAAAAGCCTTCGGCGGCAGTTCCAGACCAAACTCATCCTGCATGGCCTTCATTGTCCGGGAGATCTCTTCCAGAACTTCTTGATGAATGTCGCTCATTTGATACGCCCCTCGCGGACAGACTGGCCGCTGCGGACGCCTGAGCAAGCCTGAATGGGGGGCCTCAACGGCTGCGCTTGTGCAATTTGGCCTGCATCCTGGCGATGCTGCGACTCAACAGGCCGCTGGCGAGGGCCTCGGTATCCTCCACGTGCAGGGCCTTCAGCAGCGGCGCGAGCGACGCTTGCTGTCCCGCGAGCACTGCATCCTGCATGGAAAGATGAAAGGTGATCCGGGCGAGCTTCCCGAACTGATCGGCGAAGGGGACCAGTTGATCATCGCGTCCGCGATCAATCTCGCGCGTCAGAATAACGACTTCAACGGTCTGCGGTCGAACGGGTCGCGGCGGCAGCAGGGCGTCTTCGCTGGCGATCGCCAGTGCGCCGGCCGCTTCGAGCGCAGCATCGAGGCCGGAGGCGAGAAAACGATCAATCAGCGCAGGCGTCCGGGACTCAAGGGCGTCCTGCAGCGCAGAGTGCATGACGGCGCTGCGCGTGATAAAAAGCGCGCGTCGCCCCTGCGCGGCGAAATCGCCGGCGAGCTTCTGCAGCCCTGCCATGCGCGCTGCGTCGCTCAGCCAGACGCAGTCCTCGTTTCGCCCGGCGCGCGGGGCGCGGTTAAAAAGGCGTTCGAACATGGACCGATTGCGCCCGGCCCTGGCCCTCTGCGCCAGCCCAAATTTTCTTGACCGGACCGACGGTCGCCGCGTGATCCAGCGATCGGTCGCCGCGTTCAAGCGGCGGCCAACGCCGCCGGCCATGACCCGTCTCGACGCCGCCCTGCTGGAGCGCATCCCTCAATTCAAGCCGGAATGGCGTGAGACGCTGCATCGTATGCGCGAACATCCGGCGGCGCCGGTGTGGAACACGGAAGTAGGCGACCGAGTCGGCCTGGATGACGCTCGGTGGGTCGCCTGGTTTGAAGAAGAGCTGCACCGGAAACGCGGCGGCGTCGACGCCGGTCCGCCCGATGGGTTGCTGCAGTGGATTCGAGAACTGGCCCCGCGCAGCGTTTACTTTCGCGAACGACTGGCGGGACTCAACCCGGACCGCGACTTCGCGCGCATCAAGCCGATGGAACGTGCGGACCTCGGCGGCTCGCTGGCGCGGATAATTCCCGAAGACGCGGATCTGGACCGACTGGTGGTGAATCCGACATCCGGAACCACGGGCGCGCCGCTCTTGTGCCCGAATCACCCGCGCGCGGTGGCCTGCTATGATCCAATGATACAATTCGCGCTGCGTCGACACGGATTAAATGCGCTTTATGATCACACCAAGATCGCGGCGTTGCAAGTTTGCGCCCAGCGGCGAACCACCGTGTATGCAACGGTCCATTCGTATCTGAATGGAGCTGGATTCGCCAAGATCAATCTGGATGAATCCGGTTGGCGGCGCGCCGAACATGCCGCCGACTACATACGCGAAATGGCGCCGCAGTTTCTTTCCGGCGATCCCTGGGCGTACGTAGAGCTCATGCGCGTCGCTCCCCAGGCGCGCGCGGGAGCGCTTTTGAGCACGGCATTAACGCTGGGGCCCGCCCTGCGCACGCAGCTGGAGATGCACTTCGGCTGTCCCGTTGTCGACGTGTATTCACTCAACGAAACCGGGCCGATCGGTTATTCGAGCCCGGAATACCCGCAATTTTTCCACCAACTGCCGACGGACCTTTATCTGGAGATTGTCAACGCCGCGGGCGATCCTGTGCCGGACGGCGAAGTCGGCGATCTGCTGGCGAGCGGCGGGCGCAATCCGTACCTGCCGCTTTTGCGCTATCGGACTGGCGATCGCGCACGCATCGTCAGTCGCAGCGGAACGCGCGGCGATCCTGCGCTGCTTTTCGAGTTAATCGAGGGGCGCACGGCGGTTTTTTTTCGTGATGGGGCAGGCCGCCGCATCAATCCGATCGATAGCGGGCGCATTTTGCGCCAGTATCCGATTATACAACACCAGCTTATTCAACGCCGCGATTTTTCCTTTGATCTCTCCCTGCTCATTGCCGAGACGCCGCCCCTGCCGCCGGCCCTGGAAACGCGTCTGCTCGGCGAGCTCGGCGAATTGTTCGGCGAGACGACGCAAATCCGCATCAGCTACGACCTGGATCTGGCCGGCCGGAAGCCGACGCCGTACGTTTGCGAACTGGAGAGCGGCTGAACCCCTATGCAGCCGCGGCGCGCTATGGTTCTGGGCAAATTTCTGCCGCCGCATCTGGGGCATTGTTATTTGATCGAAGAAGCTGCGCGGCAGTGCGAACGCCTCACAGTGGTCGTGGGATCGTTGGCGGCGGAACCCATCCCGGGCGATTTGCGCGTCGACTGGCTGCGCCGGATTTTTTCGCCGCAGCGCTGGCCGCACGTGGAGATCGTTCATCTTACTGACGAAAATCCGCAGGTTCCCGAAGAGCATCCGGACTTCTGGAACATCTGGGTGCGCAGTCTGCGGCGAGTGGCCGGCGAGCCGGACGCCGTTTTCAGTTCCGAGTCGTACGGCGACGAGCTGGCGCGTCGCATGGGCTGCGCGCATATTCTCATCGACCTGAAGCGTAAGCGCGTTCCAGTCAGCGGCACGGCGATACGCAGTGCGCCGCTTTTACACTGGGACTTTCTGCCGGCGATTGTTCGTCCGTATTTTGTCAAAAAAGTGCTGATCACCGGACCGGAGTCGACCGGAAAAACAACGCTTGCGCGATTGCTGGCGGAGCGTTTCCAGACGGTCTACGCGCATGAGTATGCACGCGAGTACATCGATCGCAAGGGCGCCTGGATTGAAGACGCGGATATTCCGCGCATTGCGATCGGTCAACTCGCGCTTGAAGACGAGCGTTTGCAGCAGGCCAACCAGTTTTTGTTCTGTGACACGGACCTGCTGGCTACAAAGATCTACAGCGAGCACTATCTGGGCGCCTGTCCGCCGGCCGTAGTTGACGCGGCGAATGAGCGCGAACATGACCTGATCTTGCTTCTGGATATCGACGTCCCCTGGGTCGCCGATTCGCAGCGTCTTGAGCCGTGGAATCGCGCGTACTTCTTTGACTGGTTTCGACGCGAGCTCGAAGAGCGCAAGCGTCCGTACGTATTAATAAGCGGCGATTGGGAGGAACGCATGGCGCGCGCGACTCACGAAGTTGAGGCCTTGCGTTCGGCGCCCATGAATCCGCGCGCAAATTGGCGGCCAGGGTCCCTGGCTGCATTTGGAGAAAGAGCATGAATTTCTGGCGTCGAGCGTTTGCACGCAAGAGCATTGCCGAATTGTCCGGCGTTATGGAGGCGGACGGCAAGCGACTCAAGCGCAGCCTGGGCGCCCTGGACCTTACGGCTCTGGGGGTCGGCGGAATGATTGGCGCCGGCATATTCGCCGCGACCGGCGCCGCCGCGGCTGGCGGGCCGCATCACCCCGGCGCCGGGCCGGCGCTCGTTGTATCCTACCTGATTACGGCGCTGGCGTGCGGCTTTGCGGCCCTGTGTTATGCGGAAATCGCGGCGATGATTCCGGTTTCCGGATCCGCCTATACCTACGCCTATGCTGCGTTTGGTCAGCTGGCGGCCTGGATCATCGGGTGGGATTTGATTATCGAATATGCGGTTGGGAACGTCGCGGTTTCACTCGGCTGGGCGGGCTACTTCAATGAACTTCTGCGGGCGGTTGGCGTCGAGCTGCCGGCGTACCTCACAACGGACCTGCGAACGGCGCTCGCCAATCCGGAAATCCTGGCCGCTGTGCCGCGCATATTCGGCCAGGCGATTTCGCTTAATATCCTGGCTGTGTTTATTAATCTGGCGATCACGGTCGTTCTCGTAATCGGTATTCGCGAGAGTTCCGCCTTTAACGGCGTAATGGTGGCTTTGAAGCTTGCAGCGCTCGCGTTTTTTGTAGGCGCCGGAGTCGGCTATATTGCGCCGGAAAACTGGGTTCCGTTTGCGCCCAACGGCTGGAGCGGCATTCAGGCGGGCGCCGCGCTTGTATTTTTCTCATACATCGGATTTGACGCCATCTCTACGACGGCGGAAGAGACCCGCAATCCTGCGCGGGATTTGCCGATTGGAATATTTGCATCGCTCGCCATTTGCACCGCTATTTACGTCGTCGTGACGCTGGTTCTCACGGGCATCGTGCCTTACCAGAAGCTGGCGGGCGCCGAGCCGCTGGCCGCCGCTTTACGCGAAATCGGACTTTCGCGCGCCGCCGGAATTGTGGCGGCCGGAGCGGTCGCTTCGACGACCGCCGTGTTGCTCGTATTCCAGTTGGGTCAGGCGCGAATTTTCTTTTCCATGTCCCGCGACGGGCTTTTGCCGGCTGTGTTCTCACGCGTGCACGGCAAATACCTGACGCCGCACTGGGCTACGATATTCACCGGCGTTACCGTGGCAATCGTGAGCGCCTTCGAGAGCCTGGGCGCAATGGTGGAGCTTACGAACATCGGCACTCTTTTTGCATTTATGATTGTGTGCGCGGGCGCTCTCGTTCTGCGCCGCCTGCATCCCGAGGAGCCGCGTCGCTTCCGCGCCCCCTGGTTTCCCTGGACGCCGCTGCTCGGCATTCTTTTTTGCGCGTACCTGATGCTGGGACTGCCGGCCGTCACCTGGGCGCGTTTCGGAATCTGGCTGGGGATTGGTCTTGTAATCTATTTTGCATACGGATATCGCCGTAGCGCTCAAGTCGCGCTCGAGCGCAACGCTGCGGCGAAAACGGCCGAGCGTTCGTCGCCTTAACTGTCTGAAGGGCGCGGCGCTCGGCTCAGCGGCTTCGTCTGAGGTAGTTCGCGATCAGGCTTTCTGGCGCCGGTTTTTGATCGGTCAGACGAAGGTACTCGTAAAGCGTTGTTCCCCGCGACTGATTGTCGACCATCGGGGCGGCGGCGCCGTTTTCCAGATCGGCGGCGCGCACGATGCGCAATTCCAGAGAATACCGAATGCGATCAGAAGTATTCGGCAGAGTGCCGTGCAGATGCGCCGCGGAAAACAGCAGCGCCTCGCCGGCATTGGCAAGCGCGACTCTGGCGCCTGCTGGATCGGGCGTTTCCTGAGCGCAGGGATAGATCTTTTCGGAATCGGCCGCGACGCCCCAGGACTGGAATCCGCCGCGCCGATTCCAGTCCTCATAATCAAATTGGGCGGAGTCATTCGCAATCGGCCGCTCAAAGTAGTCCGGATAAAGCGCAAAACTGCGATTCGCTTCAACGTCAAAAACCGGAAACCAGAAATTCCACTGGCAATGCGGGTTTGCGTACCAGGGGTCGCGATGGATAAAGTGCAGCGGCCGTGCGTCGGGATGTTTTTCACTGCCGGGCGGAATGGCGCGCAGGCGCGGAGTGTCGCAATACACGGCGTGCGGATCCAGTCCGATTTCGTGCAGAAAGAACATCAGGGCCGCGCGAACGGCGCCGTCAAAGCGAATGTTCTGACGGAGGATGTGCATGCGCCGAAGGAATACGTCCGGGTCGGCCGCCAGAGCGGGATCTTCGCAATTTTCCGAGTCAAGCTGGCGTCGGATCAGTCCGCGCAAACGTTCGATTAACGCGAAGGTGGCCGTGGCGCCTGTGAGTCGAAAAATTTCGCCTGCAAATACCCGGGCGCACCCTGCGGAGAAGCGTGCGACCGGGACGGTGTTTCCGGCGGCCAGCATGGCTGCTTACAGTATGGACCCTTGCATGTAGGGCTGATCGAACCACGAGTTGGAGCCGATTCCGGGACACAGTTGCAGGATGAGTCCGTAAAACGGAGCGTAGTCCGTCGGCCCGCGCGCCGGCGGTATCAACTCGCAAGGGATACGATCAAAATCCGCGATGCAGCGATCCACTTCCGCAAGTCTGTAATATACCCCGTCGCGACTTCCTTTGCCGGCGTAAGGCGACGCAAGGATCAAAAACTCCGTGGGGTACGGAATATTGCAGAGCCCGGCCTTCAGCGACAAGGCGAGATAGGTTCGAGTGCGAAACTCATACGCCGTAATAACGCCCGGACCGTCGAACTCCGTGGGGAAACATGAAATAGCGCTCGTCAGGACGCTCGCCAGGCACGCTGCAATGCGCAATCGATGGTTCACAAGGAGAAATTCTCGAGGCGCCGGAAGGAGCGCAAGTCTATTCCGCCGGCCGCCCGCCTGCGGCGCCGTCATCCACAGTCAATTGCAACATGTGGTCCGTCAGTTCGGAAATGCGCTCCACTTCCGGACGCAGTCCGTTGGTCTGGGATGTGAGCTTGGTTGCGTCTCGTTCAAGCCGTTGCAGAGCCTGGGAAACGTCTTCGTTGCCCGCTTGTTGCACCTGCATGTTGCGCGCGATCTCGGAAGACAGGCGCGCGAGGTGCTCCAGCTCGTCCAGCAGCGAAGAGTTCACCTGTTGCTGGCGTTGAAAGACCTGCTGCAGGGTTTTGATCTGTTCATCGATTTTGATCAGTTCGCTTTGCTGGCTGCCAACTCGCTCAGTCACCTTCCGCGAAGAATCGCGCACCGCTTCGGTGAGCTGGCGGCTGTGCTTGATGATTTCTTCGATCGAGCGCGCGTTGTTTACGCTGTAGTCCGCCAGCTTGCCAATCTCCGCCGCGACTACGGCAAAGCCGCGTCCGGCCTCCCCGGCGCGCGCCGCTTCGATAGATGCGTTCAGCGAAAGCAGGTTGGTCTGGTCGGCGATGTTCGCCATGATATTGTTGATTTTGCCCAGCCGCGAAAGAGCCTCGACGATCTTGTGCAGGGATTGATTGGTATCCTGCACCGCCGCGTTTACTTCCGTGACGTACGAACGCGCTTTAGCGGAAATCTGCGTCAGCAGTTCGGTGGAGACGATGATGTCGTTCAGGATGGCGCCCATCTGCGAGCCCTGGTCCTGTAGACTCTGCAGGCGTTCGTTCTGGCGAACGACATTGTCGGCAGTGTTGTTGGAAGTCATCGAGAACTCTTCGATGATCGCGCTCATTTCAACGACCGAACCCGCAGTGCTTTCCATGCCCGACAGAATATTGTCGATGAACTCGTTAAACTGGCTGATCGTCTTCTTCAATACGCCGACCGCCATGGCCACGTTCATGCGGTTCTGATGCAGGCTGCTATAGGTGCTCTCAAGGTTTTCGTTAACGCTCAAGTATTGAACGGTGACGGATTGCAGATAACCAATGACGCCGTAGACAATGGCGGCGCCGGCCAGCAGGTAGAGCGTCTTAAAAGTCTCGCCGAGATACGTAGTGTAGCCAACCTGCCACGCGTACTCAGGCTGCGCGCCAATCACCAGTCCGGTTGTCAGCGCCACTCCGAGTGCGCAGAGATAAGAAAAGGCCGCCGTCGCGCCGGTCACGAGCACAAAGCGCGGCTCGCCCAGAAATCCTGAATAAATAATATAAAAAAAGAAGATTGAATACAAAATGGGCTGCTTGAGAATCATTGACGCGCGTTCCGGCGCGCCCAGGACCCCGGCGATCAGGACGGCGCCAAGGACCAGCACATCCAGCAAAACCCCCGCGCGAGCAAGCCCCGCGCCGGCCTGACCTGTGCGTGCGCGCACCCAGAAGAACAGCGCGTAGGCGAGCATAAAGGCTACGCCGCTCAGGTTGATGATATTCTGTGCGAGCGTGTTGTAGTGAATCGTGATCGCGGCAATTGCGGCGAAAAACAGGGCCAGAACCAGCCGGATTCGGTTAATGAAGCGCGCACCGCGCGTAAACAGATTCTTCTGGAAGTCCAGGGACATGCTCTCCACCGCGAAACGCTGTTCCGCGGTTGATAAAGTCGCCGGCCGGCGCCTCGTGCATCACTTTTTTTAGTTTTTGCGCGAAATGACGCCTGTTCTATGCCGACCGCGACCGTCCCGGGTCGCCGTCGCAAAGGCCGCGACCGATTCTCAGTCGGCTTGGCGCTTTTTCAGGGCTTGTTCGAGGGTATTCCACGCCAGGGTGGCGCACTTGACGCGCACCGGATAGCGCTGCACCCCCTTGAAGGCTTCCAGGTCTTCCAGCTCCTCCGGGAAGCTGGCCGGACCATTTTCGACAATCATCGCCTTAAACGCGTCCACCAGCTCGCGGGCGGCGGCCAGGCTCATGCCTTCCACAGAATCCGCCATGACCGAGCCCGAAGCGGTGCAGATGCTACAGCCGCGCACATTTACGCGAATGTCCTGAATTGAGTCGATTCCGAAGTTCAGTTCCACCTGCACTTCGTCCCCGCAGCTCCGGTTCACGCCTTCTTCCACCGCGTGCGGGTTTTCCAGATGGCCGCGATGCGAGGGATTCTGACTGTGCTGGATAATCAGATCTTTGTAAAGGTCTTCAGTTAACATTGGAATAATTGACAACCTTCGGGCGCTGCGACCTTCAGGCGTTGACAGCGTTCTTAAATATGCCGCGCACCTTTTGCAACGCTCGCACCAGGGCGTCCACGTCTTCCGGTCCGTTGTAGATGTAAAAACTTGCTCGCGCGGTGCCGGATACGTCGAGACGCCGCATCAGCGGCTCGCAGCAATGATGCCCGGCCCGAATCGCAATGCCTTCCTCGTCGAGGATCGTCCCCAGATCGTGCGGGTGCACGCCTTCCAGGTTAAACGAAACTACTGCGCCGCGCTCTTCCCAATTCCGCGTGCCGTACTGGACAATGCCCGGCATCCGTTCCAGTTCCTGCACGGCGTACTTTGTCAGTTCGACTTCGTGCGCATGAATGCGATCCAGGCCGATTTTTTCGAGATAATCTATGGCGATTGCGAAGGCGACGACGCCCGCAATGTTGGGCGTGCCGGCTTCAAATTTATTGGGCAGGGGCGCAGGCTTGAAGCCGTCCTTCGTGACGGTAAGAATCATATCCCCGCCCCCGAGGAAGGGCGGCATCGCTTCCAGAATAGCCTTCTTCCCGTACAGGACGCCGACCCCCGTGGGCCCGAGCATCTTATGTGCGGAAAGCGCATAAAAGTCGCAGTCAATCGCTTGAACGTCGGTTTTCAAATGACTGGCGCCCTGAGCCCCGTCGACCACAAACAGCGCCCCCACGGAACGGGCGCGCGCGCTCAAGAGTTTGAGGTCGTGGATGGTTCCTACGGCATTCGACATATGCGCAACGGAAATTACGCGCGTGCGCGAGTTAATGACCTCGTCGAGTCGCGAGTAATCGTAGCGAAAGTCATCCGTCAGCGGGATGTGCCGCAACTTCGCTTTTTTGCGTTCGCACAGTTGCATCCACGGCACCAGGTTGGAGTGGTGTTCCAGTTCCGATACGACGATCTCGTCGCCTTCCTCAATGTATGCATCGCCCCAGGCGCGTGCGACTAGATTGAGGCCCTCCGTGGTGTTGCGGGTGAATATACAGGACTCAGGTTCGGGGGCGTTCAGAAAGCGGGCGACGCGCGCCCGCGTCCGTTCGTACAGATCGGTCGCTTCGTAACTCAGGCGGTAGGCGCCGCGATGGATGTTGGCGTTGCGGCAGCGGTAAAAATCCTCAAAGGCGTCGATGACGCGTTTGGGCTTCTGCGAACTGGCGGCCGTATCGAGGAAGACCAGCGGTTTGCCGTTCATCTTCGTTTGCAGTATCGGGAAATCCTCGCGAATGCTCTGGTAGTCCAGTAAGCCGCTCATTTGAACCTCGGGCCGCCCGGCCAGGGGGGCTGCCATACTATAAAAGCCATGACCGGCCGCGGATTCAAACAGTTTCCTGGCGCAGGTCCCGGGGGATTTTCGGCGACCGCACAGGCGGCGCCTGGATCGCACAAGCTCCGAGGGGCGGGGCTCAGGTCAGATCCACTTCGATCCGGCCGTCGGTAACGCGCACCGGATAGACTTCAATGTCTTCCGTGGCCGGCATCTGCAGAACGGCGCCGGTACGAATGTCGAAGCGGGCGCCGTGCCGCGGGCATTCAATGCAATACTCGTGCAACTCGCCGCCGACCAGCGGGCCGTCGTCGTGGGTGCACAAATCCTGAAACGCGTAGACTCGACCCTGCACCCGCGCCAGAGCGATGCGACCCTGCCGGGTTGCGCAGGAAAGCAGCTTGCCCTCCGGCAAATCGGCCTCGTTGGCAATGGAAATAAAACTCATAAGGCTAATTTCCTCTTGAGCGCGGCGAGGATCGGCTCGCTTGAGTCGGCCAGCGGAAACTCTGCGAGAATCTGCTGCAGGAAACCCTCGATCAAGAGTGTGCGCGCTTCCGACTCCGACAGGCCCCGCGCCTGCAGAAAGAAGATCGCTTCGCGATCCAGCTCGCCCACCGTTGCGCCGTGTTCGCAGGAGACGTCTTCGGCTTTGATAATTAAACGCGGCATGGATTCCGCGCGCGCGGTCCGCGAAAGGAGGATGTTGTTATTCACCTGATGGGAGCTGACTTTGCGACGACCGGCGGGTATCAAAAGATTGCCATTGAACACGCTGTGCGCGCGATCTTTCATCACCGTCTTGTAGTGCAGGGAACTTTGCGTATAGTCCGCCTGATGCTCGACGAGCATATCGACATCGGAAAACTCCCGTCCGGAACCGGCCGCCACGCCGATCGCGCGAAATTCGGCGCCGCGTTCCAGAACGCGGCCTGTATAAAACGACTTTGAAAAAAAACCGCCGAGCTTCGCCAGAGAGACATGTACCCGCGAATCCGCCGCCTGCTCGGAAATAAAGCGGTGAAAGCAATACTCCGCGCCTTCGAATTCAAAAAGTGCAATGTAGTTCACGCGCGCATTCCGGCCGCAGAAGAGCTGCACGCCAGGATTCCAGTACTGCAAGTCATCGCCGGCCTTGCCGACAAAGCTCTCAACTACGGTGAGTTCCGTGTTTGCTTCCGCGAAAATCAGCGTGCGGTGCACGAGGCTGCGTCCATGCGGCAACTGATGGGTCAGCCGTACGGGAGATTCGATGGCGCCGCGCGCGAGAATGACGGCGCTGTGCGAATAACACGCGAGATTCTGCAGAGCGAAAACATCGGTCGCGTCGCGCAACGCGTGTTCGAATGCGGTCGTTACGCGCGCCGCAAGCGGTTCGTTGCCCAGCGCACGGGCCACGTCGCCGATAAACACATTCGCGGGCGCATCGCGCCAGTCGAGTGCGCCGCCGGGCGATTCAAGACCAAATGCAAACGGGTCAAAGCCGCTGAGATCAACCTTGCGCCAGGCTTCGTCCTCGCGCGCGGGGAGGCCGGCGACCAGCGCCCGCTCCAGCGCGGCGCTGCGGATACTTTGAATTGCGGGCGATTCGCCGGCGCTCGAGATGAGGGATTTCAGAGCGACAGCGTCAATAACGGAGGATGCCATGCGGTGCGTAGCTCCGGACTCAGGCGCCGCTCAGGCCGGCTTCGCGCGCCGCCCAATCGTAGCCCTCCGCTTCCAGCCGTTCGGAAAGCTCGCGCCCCCCGCTGGTGATAATCCGCCCGTCCATGAAGACGTGGACGCGATCCACTGTAAGATAGCTCAGCAGACGCTGGTAGTGGGTGATGACCAGCATCGACCGATCCGCATTGCGTTGTTGCTCGATGCCGCCGGCGATCACCCGCAGGGCGTCGATATCCAGGCCGGAGTCAATCTCATCCAATATGCATACTTTCGGCTGCATGAGTTGCATTTGCAGAATTTCGTTCCGCTTTTTTTCGCCGCCGGAGAAGCCGTCGTTCACATAGCGGCCGACGAAGGAATCGTCCATGGCCAGCGCGCCCATGGTGGTTTTGAGTTCCTTGCGAAACTCCTTTACCGGCACTTCCGCGCCGCGAACATTTTTGAGCACGTTGCGCAGAAAGTTTGCGACGGTCACGCCCGGAATGGCGGTCGGATATTGAAACGAAAGAAACAGCCCGCGCCGCGCGCGTTCATCCGGGCTCCACTGGAGCACGGATTCGCCCTGGAAAATTATGTCTCCGGAGAGCACTTCGTAGCGCGGGTGTCCGAGGATTGTGTAAGAGAGCGTGCTTTTGCCGGATCCGTTGGGACCCATAATGGCGTGCGTCTCGCCCCGCGGCAGGATGAGATTTAATCCCTTGAGAATCTCTTTGCCTTCAACGGCGACGCGCAGATCGCGGATTTCAAGATTGGCGGACATACTGATTGGCTAACTTCGTAGAAGCCCTCGTCGTGTCCGCTTAAAATAGGCTTCGCGGCGGCAAACGGCGAGGGCTTGTCAGTTTTGACAAATGCTGCGTCAGGCGCCGCTCGGCTCGGCGCGCGCCTGGATGGCTTTCCCGTCTTCGAGGATCATGCGAATCAGCCGGGTCATCTCGACCGAATACTCGATGTTCAAATCGCGCACCACGCCGTCGCAAAAGCCGTTTACAATCAGGAGCTTCGCCTCGTCTTCGCTGAGTCCGCGGCACTGCAGGAAGAACAGCATGTCCTCGTCGATTCGGGCCACTGTGGCCTCGTAGTTTAATACGCCCTGTTCGCCGCTCACGTCGTTATACGGATACGCGTGGGACTGGCTGCGATCGTCCATCATCAGGCCGTCGCATTTTACATGGCTGTAGGCCCCGGTGGCGCCCTTCTCGAATTTTACCAGCCCGCGATAACTGTTGATGCCGCCGTCCAGAGACACGCCCTTTGCCAGTATGTTCGAACGGGTATTTTTTCCAACATGGATGATGCGGGCGCCGGTGTCCTGGATCTGGCCGCCGCCGGCGAAGGCGAGCGAGAGTATGTCGCCGGTCGCGTTATCGCCTTTCAGGACAATTCCCGGATATTTGATGGTCTGGGCGCCGATGTTCACGTCCGTCCAGGTTATGTGCGCGCTCTTGTGCGCGAGACCGCGTTTCACGGTCCAGTTGTACATGTTCTTTTTCCAGTTCTGGATCGTGGTATAGTGTATGCGCGCATGATCGTGGGCGATGAGCTCCACCACTGCGGTATGAAAATTCGTGCCCGAGTCCTGAACGGAACTGCAACCCTCGCTGTAGACAATTTCCGCGCCTTCGTCGGCGATGAGCAGGGTGCGCTCGTATTGTCCGGAGGACGCGGCCGTTACTTTGAAGTAGGCCTGCAAGGGCATGGGGGTCTTCACGCCTTTGGGACAATAGGCGAATGAGCCGCCGCTGAAGACCGCGCTGTTCAGCGCAGCGAACTTGTTGTCGTGGGGCGTGACTACGGAACCCAGATATTTCTTCACAATCTCCGGATACTCGCGAATCGCGGTGTCGATGTCGCAGAACAATATACCCAGATCGCTGAGTTCCTTTTTTACGTTGGCGTACACCGTCTCGGAGTCGTTCATCGCCTCGAGGCCGGCAAGATAGCGGCGCTCGTGCTCGGGAATTCCCAGACGCTCAAAGCTGCGCAACACTTCGGGATCAACTTCGTCCCAGGATTTCTTTTTGGATTTGTTCGAGCCTACGTAGTGCACATATTTATCGAGGTCGATGTGGAACTCGGGGATAAAGCCCCAGGTCGGCATGGCTTTAGCGTGGTACACGTCCAGCGCCTGGAGCCGGAATTCCGTCACCCAACCGGGTTCGTTCTTAATGTGGGAAATAGATTCCACGACCTTGCGTGACAGGCCGTTTGGAAAGCCGTCCGCGGGATAAAAGCGCGGCTCGTCGAGATTCGGCCTGTCCAGTGTTGTCGTGCTCATTACAATTCCCGGCGCCATGCGGATCGCAGCCGCGCAAACGCCTTCCCTTTAGAAGAAAACGAATATACGCCTCCGGGGCGAGCGGGCAACCGGAAAATCACCCGTATCTCTATGACCCTTCGGGACCTGCTCAGCCTGCTCGCCATCGCGCTCACGTTCGTCGCGTTTTTGCCCTATATTGCGCAAATCCTGCGCAACAGGACGCGGCCCCACGCCTTTTCGTGGATCGTCTGGGGCGCGACGACCGGCCTGGTCTTCTTCGCTCAGCTTTCCGAGGGCGGCGGCGCCGGCGCATGGCCGATTGGCGTTTCGGGCGCAATTACGCTGGCGGTTGCGGCGCTCGCCGTCTGGAAGCGCACGGATCTGAGCATTACCCGTACCGACTGGCTTTTTCTGATCGGTGCGCTTTCGGCCCTGCCGCTGTGGTTCTGGACGGCCGACGCCCTGTCGGCGGTGATTGTCCTGACGATTGTCGATCTATTGGGCTTTGGGCCGACCCTGCGCAAGGCCTACGCGTTTCCTCATGAAGAGGACGCCGGCTTTTTCGCCCTGTTCGCAGTGCGTAACGGCCTGGCGATTGGCGCCCTGGAACGGTTGAATCTGGCGACTCTGCTGTTCCCGGCGGCCACAGGCGCCGCCTGTCTGGCGCTGATAGCGCTCGTGTTTTTCAGGCGTCGGCTTGCGCGCGCCATGGTTTCCCGCGAGGCGACCGAGACGCCGACGCTTGCGCGTGCAACAGCCGAGGATCTGACGGAGATTTGCACCCTGCTGCGCGCGGCGGACTTGCCGACGGACGACGTGAGTTTGACTGCGCCGCAGGAGTTTATCCTTGCGCGTCGGGCGGGGGGGATCGTCGGCGTGGTCGGCGTCGAATTGTATGGCGCAACGGCGCTATTACGTTCCGCGTGCGTCATCAAGCCAGCGTCGCGCGCTGGACTGGGCGCGCGACTCTGCGAAGCCGCCGAAGCGCAAGCGCGCGCGGCTGGCGCCTCGAACATTTATCTCCTGACAACCACGGCAGCCGCTTATTTTAGTCGGCGCGGCTACCAGCCCGTCGATCGCGCCAGTGCGCCGGCGGCCGTCGCGAACAGCCCGCAGTTTCGCGACCTGTGCCCGGCGAGCGCCGTTTTGATGATGCGCGTTCTGTGATTCAGCGCCGTCGAAACTCAAAAGATTCGTTACGGCTCTGAAGACCTGAGCGCTGCTCCCGCCGGCGCGTCTGGCGCCCTGGAATCTCACTCAGGGAGTGCGGTGCGCGAAGGCCGCATAACTGGCCTCGTAAAAAGGATCGAGGCTTTCCTCGGCCGTGCACCAGGGCAGATCAATCGGATTTGCGTACTCCACACAGTACATCCAGCCCGGGTCGGCCCGAAATTCCACGCGCGCCCGGTAGATCAGCGCCGGATTGGGATTCAGGTGCACCAGGGTCGTCTGCATGCCGTCGGAAATCGTCGGCAGGATCTTTACAAATCCGAAGTCTAAGGTCCAGTAGAGCAGTTTTTCTTTTCCGCTCAGGGGCGACACCTGGTAATAGCCGATGGGGATGCCGATCAGCATTCCCGGATGCTCCGGGGCGCAGCCCATAATCAGGTTCCGGTTTGAATTTACAAAATCCACGGTGCGCTCGGCGCCGTAGTCGCCGGCGTACATGCCGTCGTAGGTCATGTTCTGGTCGACCACAGCCGTCAACGCGGCGATCCAGAATTGCAGCGGGTCGCAGCTTGAGGCGACCTCGTTCAGGCTAAAAGGCGGAATTGCGAGGTCTGCAGCGCCGTATTGCGCCGTCGCCTGCTGGCGAACGTGATCCAGCTCCAGCTCCGGCGCCGATCGGACGCCGCCCAGGGCCCGGTAAACCTGCAGCGCGCTGAGTTCTCCTTCCGGCAGATTTGCAAGCCAGAGCGGCTGACCCGCTTGAACCGATTCTTCTATTAATATGTCCGGCGCATTCGCCAGGCCTACATTTACAAATCGAACTTCGCGGCCGGCGCCGACCAGGCGCGCTACCATCCGCCGGTCTTGCTCCTGCATGAGGGGCGCATCGGCGAGCAGGGCTTCGTCCGCAGTCGCGCCGGCGTTGGCGGCGCCGCCGGCCAACAAGGCCTGCAGCACGGCGGTTTCGTCGGATTCGCGGCCGCAGGCGGCGCCGACGGTTACGGCAAAAAGAATCAAGAGGAAGAGTTGGGAAGATCGCATAAACGCTCCGGTTGTGTTTCCGGATGATACGAAGCGCTCTTCCGTTTGTAAGCGCTAAAAGATCGGCGGCCCCGCGCAACGCCGGATTCAGCGGGCGGGCGCGTCCGTCGGGTACTTCGCGCGAATCAGCGCGTGGAAGGCTTCCTGGGAGTTTACCGAGTCCAGCTTGCGCCAGTCCGCGTCCGTCCAGGCGCGCAGGCTGAGTTTTTCCACCGCCGTCTCCGTCGAGCCGCCGATGAACAATTCCTTGCGCACAGAACTCCGCCCGGGGCTGGCATAGTCGGACAGAGCGAGATAGCGCAGCTCTTTGTAGTAATTGCGCGCCCACTTCAGAATTTGAATCGCTTTGTCGTACGGGAACTCCTCGCCGACCCACACAGCGGCGCTGGCGTTGCCGGAATAGGGCATAGCGTCCGGCGCCTGGATCGAAACTGGAATTTTCAGGTCGCCGATCAGTATCACCATCCGGCCGGCGCGGTCCTGCCACGCCAGCGTGACGTAGGGCTCTTTGGGCTCGCGGCCGAAAACCGAATCAAAACTGGCGCAGCCGACGGCGGACAGGAGGCACAGCGCAGCGACGCCGGCGCGTAACATGTAAAACAGGGCGGAGGATTTCATAGATGGAACTGGCGTAGGGGAATGGTCCGGCCTTCCCAGGTCAAGACATAGCCGTCGTCCCCCGCTTCGATTTGAGCCGCCAGTTCTTCCAACAACGCGCCGGCCACGCGTCCGGGCGTTGCGCCCGGTCCCGGATGATACAGGCCGCCAGCCGGCGAAGCGGCCAATTTGTCCGGGGCGAAGGGAACAACCAGGGTCGTCCCGTGAATTCCGAGCAGAGCGCCCTGGCGCGCGCGAAACAAAAAAGGCGCGTCCACGGCGTCCAGGTAGTTCAGCTCCGTTCCGCAGGGCGAGACGTAGCGGAATGTCGTATGCCTGTCGCTCGTATTCCGCCGAATCCGCTTGAAAAAGAAGCTTAAAAAGGTCGGATCCGTCAGGCGCGTTCCATCGTGGTAAAGTTCGCCTGCGCGGTTGACTGTGTAGAAATACTCGCGCTGCGGTTTCATCGCCCTTATAAGCTAAACTAAGCCTAAGATACTGCCGCGGACCTGGGTCGGGCCGATTGAAACGCCGAATTCCGCCGTCTGTGGACCTTTTTGGAAACTGGCGAGTTATTTTGCGAGTTTTGGCCGCTTTGAAACGTTAGTTTTACGCAAGGCTTGACGTAGTCGAGCCCGGAATTTTTTTGTACAGGGTACCTACCGGTGAGGAAGACATGGCAAAGCTGAACAAGATCTACGGAATTAACGAAGCATATTCAGAACAACTGAAAAGCGCAGGCGTAACGACCGTGGAAAAACTGCTTCTGCACGGCGAGTCGCGTGAAGGTCGCAAAGCGATTTCCATCAAAGCGCGGATCGACGAGAAGTTAGTGAGCCGCTGGGTTCACCACGCGGATTTTTTTCGAATTAAGGGCATTGCCGGCCTGAAGACCGTGCTGCTTGAGGCGGCCGGAATTGGCACTGTAAAGGCTCTCGCCGGACAGGATCCCGATCGTCTTTACGAAAAGCTGGTGAAAATCAACGATTCGAAACAATTGATTGAGCGGGTTCCGGGCATTGTCCAGGTCCGTCGCTGGGTTAAGACCGCCCAGCGCCTGCGCCCTGCAGTGCGCTGATTTCGGTTTCGCGCCGGCTGCTCGCGCCGGCCGCGAGGATTTTCGCCCTTGTCGTGCGCCAGCCCTCCGGGAGGCTGGCGCGTCATGATCGACCTGCCTTATGCCATGTTGCTCGGTCTCGTTCAGGGACTGACCGAATTTATTCCCATCTCGAGCACCGCGCACTTGCGAATTACCGCAGCGCTTCTGAACCGCCCCGATCCCGGTGCAGCCTTTTCGGCGGTGATTCAATTGGGCACGCTGGCGTCTCTCCTGGTCTACTTTCGCACAGACCTGATTAACTTCACACGCGCAGTGTTTACCGGTTTGTGGAATCGCAAGCCCTTTGACGATCCCAATGCGCGCCTCGCCTGGCAGCTCGTAGTCGGCACTATGCCAATTTCGGTTGCGGGTCTGCTGCTTTCGGACTACATCAAGGGTCCGTTCCGGTCCCTTTACGTTATTGCCGGCGCCCTGATTGCACTGGCGGTGATCCTCTATGCCGCCGACCGTCTGGCGGCGCGCATCAAAGAAGTCTCGGACGTCACGTGGCGCGATGCGCTTTTGATCGGCGTGGCGCAGGCGCTGGCGCTCGTGCCCGGGGCCTCGCGCTCCGGCACGACCCTGACGATGGGACTTGCCCTGGGTTATTCGCGCTACGCCGCCATGCGTTTTTCCTTCCTGTTATCAATTCCCGCGATCGGTCTTTCGGGGCTCTATGAGCTGTATGCGGACCGGGCCGAGCTGGCGCAACTGGGATTGACCAACCTCTTCGCCGGATCGGTTGTGGCGGCGGTATCCGGCTACATCGCCGTGGCCGGACTCTTGCGCTTCCTGCGGACGCACTCGACCTTAAGTTTCGCCCTGTATCGAATCGCTCTGGGCGTGCTGCTGCTCGTCCTGCTGGAAACCGGAATTCTCGCGGATGCGTGAAAAGGCGCTTGCCCGGAGCTGGCTCGCCGTGCAAAGTAAGGCCGAGCCTGCGCCGGGCCGGCGAAAGGTGCGTTAAGGCGTCGGCCAAATCCGCCGATAGGCTCTATCAGGCTGCCGGCCGAGTCCCTGCGCGGGTTCCGTCGGCCGGCCCTGGCTGAATACGTCGCTTAACCGACGGTTCAGCAACCAGTCAGGGAGCAAAAAATGGCAGTGAGCAGGCAGAATTCCTACGACGCGTATAAATCGACCGAGATCGCCACCGCAAATCAGGGCAAACTGATCGTGATGCTGTATGACGGCGCGGTTCGATTCTTGCGCGTGGCCGTGGATAATATGGAGCCGCGCAGCTACGATGTTGTGAACAACAACATAATTAAAGCGCAGGACATAATCACTGAACTCATGGTCTCGCTCAACATGGATGAAGGCGGCGAAGTCGCGCGGAATCTGTTCAATCTCTACGCCTACATGAAGAAGCGTTTGCTCGAAGGCAACATCGCGAAGAACTCGGAAGCGCTGCTGGAAGTCTCGCGCCTGCTCGAACAATTAAAAACCGCGTGGGAAGAAGTCGTGTCTAAAGACGGCTCGCGTCCGGACGGACGCGTCGCCGAAATGCGCTCGCAGGGCGCCAGTTTTTCGATCACCGGCTGAACCCATGTCCGCGCCCCTCGCTCTGGAAACCGCATCCACGCGCGCGCTGCTCCGGCTTGCTCGCGCCTGGCTTTACCGGCAGCTGCGGCTCCTGGAAGAGCAACGCCTGGACGAAGCCCTGGCCCTTGGCGCTCAGCTGGAAGGGCTGCTCGGCGAGCTGGAAATCCGCGAAGTGCGCCCGGCCCCGGCCGGATCGTCCGCCGCCGCCCTTTCTGCGGGCCTGGCGGCGGAATGTGCGGCGTTAAACGAGGCGATTCTGCCTTATCTTTTGCGCGAGCAAGGTTTGTTGGGCCGCGAGCTGCTCGAACTCGAAGTCGATCGGGAACTGAGTCGCCTGCGAGCCGTCGGCGCTGCGCTGCATGGCTCCGCCGCCCGGACCGATAACTGCGCCTGAATCGTCCTCAAACGGCGCAAAAATACTCGACTCCCGACCGAACCGTCTTCAGTTTCCTCCCGTCCAACACCCGGGCCGGCTCGCCGTCGCGTTTTACGCGCGGCCAGAGAACCAATCAGGGAACCGCTGCGCCCGTGTTCTACTTATTGCGGAGGAATTGATTATGAATTGTGAACCACGCGCGCGACGCCGCCGTTTCCGCCTGCTTTCCGGCCGAAACCTGCTCTTCGCGCTGCTTGTTCTGCCGCTCTTTGCCGGCGCCGTTTCTGCACAGCAGCGCATCGGCCTGGTCATTGGCACCAACTACAAGGGCAACGCCGCCGGCATTCCCCCGCTGGACCTTTGCGAGTCCGACGCCCGACTCATGGAAGACTCCCTCAAGCGCAACGGCGGCTTTACGGACGTCAAAGTTCTGCTGGGTCAGATGGTGACGGCGAAAAACGTCGAAGACGCCATCAACTATGTGGCCGGCAAGGCCGGTCGCGACGATACGGTAGTACTCTATTTCTCGGGTCATGGAACTTACCAACGCGACGCCAGTGCGCCCAACGGCATTCGCAATTTTGTCGTAATGTACGATCGCCCGCACTTGCCGGACAATCAGTTAAATGACTGGGTAAAGCGCATTCGCACGCCCAAGCTCGTCTGGGTTTTCGACTGCTGCTACTCCGGCGGCATCGCGAATAAGGGACGGCGCGGAACGGGCGAAGTGCCGACTGAGCCGGGCGAACCCGGCGCGGTCATCCAGAACGGCGACGAGAACTTCTATTTTGAAGACAAGGCGATCGTCGCTTCGAGCGATTCAAATGAAACCTCGATCGAGGTCCGCGGCAATATCAACCACGGTATCTTCACCTACTATTTTGCGCAGGGTCTGCTTCCTCGAAACGGGGATATGAACCAGGACGGCACTGTTACGCTGCTTGAGGCCTTCGAGTGGGCGAAGCCGCGTGTCGTTGCTGAAGCGCGCAAATTTAATCACAGTCAGACGCCGCAGATTTCAGGCCGCGCATCGGGCATTCTGGTCGCCGGCAATATTACGCCGACGCCGCCGCGTCCCCAGCCGGAACCCGTTAAACCGCAACCCGAGCCGGTGACGCCGCAGCCGGAACCGGGCCCGACGCCGCCGCGACTTCACCGACGCGCCCGCTTCAGGCACCGG
>JAVHPJ010000180.1:0-7484 GCA_036170535.1 Leptospirales bacterium
AACGCCTGACCGATCGGCTGTGGGTGCGCGGCGACGCGGGTCTCTTCGCACTGGATGTTCGGAACGAAGTGCGCGTTACAGCCCATCTTGACGAGCACGGCGCCATTCTTGTCGCCAATGACCGACTCTATCGCGCCGTCCGCACGGAACCCAACGCGGAAGGCGAAACGCAAACGCTGCTCGAAATTCGGGACGCTGGGGTCCCCGAACTTCCGGAACTCGGCCGGGTTTATTTGCGCGACTTTTGCTGCCTCACGCAAATCCTGGTGCAGGACGGCGTCGCCATTGTCCTGGATATTGAGATGCGGCGGATCGCGCGCATTGACGTGCGCAATCCCGCAGCTCCGCGCGTAAATCAGGAAGAAGACGGAGTCCCTTACTTTGATGCGCGCGACGGCCTCGACGGCTATTACGCGCTCAGTTCGCCTTACAGTGATACCCTGCGCCTCTGGCGCTGGAACTTTGCCGAAGGTCCGATTGGCGTCGCTTACAAGGAATTTGGACCGCGCGTGGACCATCGCAACCAGTTTGGCGTCCACGACGGACGGCTGTATCTCCTGAGCGAGGACGGAGAACTGCGCGTTCTGAGCGCGCGCTGAGCGAACCGGCGTCTACGCCTTGCGAACGTACTGATTCGCCACGCGATTCTCGACAGCGGCGTCGACAATTTCCGTAAGGCGACGAGCGCGCGTCGCGGGCCGTTTTGCGCTGGCGATCCACTGCAAGAGCCCTTTGCGCGCGGAATTACTGAAGGCTTCGAAGTTTTTGCGCGCCGCCGGGTTCGCGGCGAACGCTTGTTTCAGGTCCGCCGGTATCACGCCCGCTTCCACCCCGTCGATGGCCGTCCAGGAGCCGTCGCGTTTGGCCGCATCGATTTTCGCGAGCCCGGCCGCAGTCATACGTTTTGTTTTGATCAAGCGCTCGATGCGTTCCTTATTTACGCGCGACCACTGACTGCCGGGTTTGCGCGGCGTCATGAGCAACAGGTAGCGCGTTTCATCCAGTTTGTTGGGCAGGCTGTCGATCCAGCCGAAGCACAGCGCCTCTTCCACCGCTTCGTCCAGCAGCAGTCGCTGCGCGCGTCCGTTTTTCTTTTCCAGAATCAGCCAGACGCCCGGCGACTTTGTATGATGTTCAGCAAGCCACTGGCGCCACGCTTTACGGTCGGCCGCTGCGACGCGTGCCAGGCTGTCCAGTTTGCCTTTCGCCATGATACTTTCAGAACATATCTTCGTGCGGCGCGAGCGGAGTGCGCGTCAGCGGGGTCGGGTGCAAGCGATACGTCTGCGCCTGCTCGATCCAGGCCCGCTCCGCCTCTGCCAGATGCGCGCGCACGCGGCCGAAGTTTTCCTTCCCGTGAAGATAGTCCAGGAGCAATGGATCGCCCGCCAACAATTCAATCGCCGGTCGATCGGAACGATATTCGTATACGCCGTGACGCCAGTCAAAAGCCCGGCTGTGCTCGCGAATCCAACGAATCAACTTTAAACTGTGCGCAAGCGAATGGTACGGCGCTCCGGTGAGATGAATTTGAAAGCCCGAGCAGACCTGGCCGGCGAATTTGTGAAAGGTCGGAATATACTGCAGCGGCCGGAGCAGCGCGCCGCCCTGTTTCAACTCGTCTACGCGCGCAAAGTTCCAGGTCAGATAAGGCGCGCCAAAAATTTCAAAGGGTCGGGTCGCGCCGCGCCCCTCGCTCAAATTCGTGCCTTCGAGTAAGCACTGCCCCGAGTAGACCAGCGGCGTCAGCGGCCCGGGCATGTTCGGCGAAGGCGGAATCTCCCAGGTCGAGTCGTCGGCCGCGAGAAAGCGCAGATCAATCGCTCCCGGATAATCCGAGGCGTAAAATCGGCACAATTCGCCCAGGCTCAGGCCGTGCCGATGCGGGAGGCCGCGCCGGCCCACAAACGACTCAAAGTCCGCCGGAAGCAAACTGCCTTCGACGAAGGGTCCGGCGGGATTCGGGCGATCGACGATGTATACATTCAGCTTCAGATTGTCGCGCGCTATGGCGTCAAAGATATAGCTGATCGTCGTTGCAAAAGTGTAGTACCGCGCGCCAACATCCTGCAGATCGATTAAAAGCGCGTCCAGATCCGCGAGCTTTTCCGGCGCTACGTACAGCGAACTTTCGCGCTCGCCGTAAAGCGAGGCGAACTCGACTCCGGGCGCAAGCCCGGCGTAGCCGCCCGCATCATCAAGCGGAATCTGATCCTGCAATTCGGCGAATAGACCGTGCTCCGGCAAAAATACCCGGCGAAGCGCGCCGTGTTCGGCCAGGCTTTGAAATAGATACCGTCCGCGCCGGCGACTCCAGGCAGTCTGGTTGCACAAAAGTCCGAGCGCGCGCACGGAGACTGGCGGCTGCGCGACAAAATCTTCCAGGTTGGGAAAAACGCTCGTCATGAATGCCCGTCCTCGTGCGCAAAAATCCCGACCGCGCCGCGCTTGCGCCGGGCGCACAGCGCCGCATTCCTGCCATACTGGCAGGACAAAAGTCGCCCTGACAGGCTGGCGAAACCGGATGAGCGAGCAAAGTCGAAAATCATATGCTGGACTCCGGCCCGAAACTTGCGTTCTCTGAACCAAAGGAGCCTATGAACCCTCGAGCCGGAATGCCCCCTGTCACGCGCGTCTTTTTGATCGCCAACGTCCTGGCCTTTTCCATACCCAGCCTGCTGTATGGCGGCGCCGGCAGCCCGGCCTACTACGCCTTCCTGATGGAGTACGGACTGGTTCCGAGCGCATTCTGGGACGGCGCGGTGTGGCAGCCCTTCACCAGCATGTTTTTGCATGGCGGTTTTCTGCATATCCTGGCCAACATGCTGGGACTCTGGAGCATCGGCGGCTTCCTCGAACGCGCAGTGGGACCGGCGCGCTTTGCCGGACTTTATCTGGTTTCCGGTCTCGTGGGCGCGGCCTTTGTCATCTTTTTTCCCGGGCCGGTCAGCGGTCCCACCGTAGGCGCATCGGGCGCGGTACTCGGGCTCCTGGGCGCCATGGCTGTGTTGCAGCCGCGCGCCATGCTGCTCGTATTTTTTATCCCGATGCGCACGCGCACGGCGGTAATCCTGTTTGGCCTGCTCTCCATACTCGCCGCCACCCAGGGCTGGCTGAGCTTTATCTCGCACATGGGGCACCTGGGCGGTCTGGTCGGCGGCCTGGTTTACACATGGCTGGCGATTTCGCGCGACGAAATGCACCGGCGCGTGGACCAGCATGCGGATCGGTATCGAGCGCCGGAGGCCGACGCGGTCGGTGCGCGCGACCTGCGCGAAGCGATGCTACGACGCATGATGGATCGCCTGGGCGGGACGGGCGGCGCGCCGCGCTCCGCTGGCGGCGAAAAAGTAATTAATCCCCTGCCGGGTGAAACGGGCGGCGAGCCGGACGGTCCGCGCCGCAAGGTCTACTTCGACCCGATTACGGGCCGTTACGTGGTAATTTACGAAAACTAAAGTCGACGCCCGGCGCCGCAGCAGGGCTGGAGCCGCATGAGCGCTCCGGACTACGCGCCCCGCAAAAACTCGCCGCGCAGAGCCGCTTCCAGTTCTTCTTCATCCAGATGCGCCTGGCTCAGACCCAGGTCCGCCACGGCGCCCACGACAATCGTCGCCGGCGCGCGAAGACCGCGGGCGCGCTCGGCGATAGTTCCGAGCGTGGCGATCACGACCGCCTGATCGGGCAGAGTCCCGCGCGAGATCACCGCCGCCGGCGTGTCGGCGGCGCGACCCGCCGCCTGCAACCCCCCCACAAATTACGGCAGCGACACGACGCCCAATAAAAAGACCAGCGTGGGGATCTGCGCCAGCGCTTCCCACGGAGTGCCGGACGATCCGTTCATCGCCTCGTGTGCGGTGAAGACAGCAAAGCCTGTAGAAAGACCGCGATGGGTAACGGGTATGCCGGCCGCCGCGGGCGCCGAATAAAAGGAACTTACGCCCGGTGTGACGGTGCACGGCACTCCGGCCGCCGTCAGAGCCGCCTGTTCTTCACCGCCGCGACCGAACACAAAGGGATCGCCGCCTTTCAGTCGCACAGTGCAGAATCCCGCGCGCGCGTAGCGAATCAGCAAACGATGAATGCGATCCTGGCGCAGGGTTCCCGGCCGGCCGGGCTTTTTTCCGACGGGCACAAGGGTTGCGTTTTTTGCGCGCTTCAGAATCTCCGGATTTACCAGGCGATCATACAACACGACGTCCGCCTGCTCCAGGAGTTCGGCGGCGCGCAGGGTCAGAAGTCCCGGGTCGCCCGGGCCCGCGCCCACCAGATGCACATGGCCCATTTTTTTACGCGGCGCCGCTTTCATTTCTTAACGTGCAGCCCGCATTCTTTAGTGTCGGCCGACTCCCACCACCAGCGGCCGGCGCGAATGTCCTCGCCGGTCTGGATCGCGCGCGTGCAGGGCGCACAGCCGATGCTCGGGTAGCCCTTTGCGTGCAGCGGGTGCAGCGGGACCTGGCGCTGCTTCACATAGTCTTCCAGTTGCGCGAGGCTCCACTCCGCCAGCGGATTAAACTTTAAGAGACCGGCGTTGACCGGATCAACTTCCACCAGTGCGAGATCGCCGCGCGTGACGGCCTGCTCGCGCCGCATGCCCGTGATCCACGCCGCGCGGCCGGCGAGAGCGCGCTGCAGGGGTTCGACCTTGCGCACCCCGCAGCACTCCTTGCGGTTCTCAATTGATTCGTAAAACGAATAAGCGCCCTTTGTGCGCATCAGGTTCTGCACGGCGGCGGCGTCCGGGAAATACACTTCGATGTTGATCCCGTAGCGGCTGCGCAGGCTATCAAGGGTTTCATAGCTCTCCTCGTGCAGGCGGCCCGTATCCAGCACAAAGACCTGCGGCGACTTTGTGACGCGGCTCAGGAGATCCACAAGGGCGACGTCTTCCATGCCCAAACTACAAGCGAGGACCACCCGTTCCCCGAAGCGTTCGACGGCCCAGGCCAGGAGCTCCTCGGGCGGGCGACCGGCGAAGCGCAGGGAAAGTTCGGCGGCCTCAGTCGCCAGGGTCGAGCTTGCGTTCATGCTTCCAAACAACGCGAAAAGCAAGCGCCGTCAACCAAATACACAATCCCTACGGGAATAATCAGGAAGGCGTTTGACCGCCGGGGGCCTATGCTAATTCATGGACCCTGAAACCCGCCCGGCGGAGCTGTATTCTCGATGAGCATGGAAACCAAACCACCGATCGCCGGACGCCGTCTGGATTCCCTGGACGCGCTGGAGGCGGAGGCGATTCACATACTGCGCGAGGCGGCCGCCCAATTTGAACGTCCGGCCCTGCTCTTTTCCGGCGGCAAAGACTCCATTACCATGGTGCACCTGGCGCGGAAGGCCTTTTATCCGGCCGGGCTGCCCTTTCCGCTTTTGCACATCGACACCGGCCACAACTTCCCGGAGACGATTGAGTTTCGCGACCAGCTGGTGGCCGAGGTCGGCGCGCAGTTGATTGTGCGCTACGTGCAGGACAGCATCAACCGCGGGACGGCTAAAGAAGAAACCGGCCGTTTCGCCAGCCGCAATGCGATCCAGGCCGTCACCCTGCTCGAAGCGATCGAAGAGCTCAAGCTCGACTGTTGCCTGGGCGGCGGACGCCGGGACGAGGAAAAAGCGCGCGCCAAAGAACGCGTCTTTTCCGTACGCAACGAGTTTGGCGAATGGGACCCCCGTCTCCAGCGTCCGGAACTCTGGAACCTCTACAACGGACGCATCCACAAAGGCGAAAACGTCCGCGTGTTTCCCCTGTCCAACTGGACCGAGCTGGACGTGTGGCTGTACATTCAGCGCGAGCGGATCGCAGTGCCGGAGATTTATTTTACGCACCAGCGCCCGGTTATACGCCGCGAAGGGCAGATTTTTCCCGTCTCCGAGTTTATCTGGATGGACGCCGGCGAAACGCCGGAACCCAAACGCGTGCGCTTTCGCACCGTGGGCGACATGACCTGCACGGCCGCCGTCGAAAGCGAGGCCAACACGCTCGACGATATCATCCGTGAAAACCTGAGTTCCGGCGTCACTGAACGCGGCGCGCGCCTCGACGACAAACGCTCGGAGTCGGCTATGGAAGATCGTAAACGCGGCGGATACTTTTAGACGTTCGTTGCGGATTAAGAAGGCCTGACCATGGAACTTTTGCGATTTATCACCTGCGGCTCCGTCGACGACGGCAAAAGCACGCTCATCGGACGACTGCTGTACGACTGCCAGGCGGTGCATGCCGACCTGCTCGAGCAACTGGAAGAGAACCGTAAACGCAGCGGCGCGGAGCGCATCAATCTTGCGCTCTTAACCGACGGCCTTAAAGCTGAACGCGAACAGGGCATCACCATCGACGTCGCCTACAAGTACTTCGCCACGTCCAAACGCAAATTCATCATCGCCGACACGCCGGGACACATCCAGTACACGCGTAACATGGTGACCGGCGCCAGTACGGCCCAGCTGGCGCTGCTGCTGCTCGACGCCCGCAAGGGCATTATTGAACAAACGCGTCGGCACGCGTACATCGCAGCCCTGCTCGGCATCAAACACATTGCGCTCTGCGTGAATAAGATGGACCTCGTCGATTATTCGCGCGAGGCGTTTGACACTATCAGCGCGGATTTCCTCGCCCTCACCGAACGTCTGGAGCTGAGCGACGCAGTGACCATTCCCATCGCCGCCGTCGACGGCGAAAATATTGCGCGCCGCAGCGCGCACATGCCCTGGTATTCCGGCCCCACCGTCGTGGAGCACCTGGAGAATACGCCGATAGATCAGGACGAAAACCTCGTCGATGTGCGCCTGCCCGTGCAGTATGTGATTCGCCCCAATCGCGACGAGCATCACGATTACCGCGGTTACGCCGGACGCGTGGCGTCCGGGGTGCTGCGCCGCGGCGACGAGGTGCTGGCGCTGCCTTCCGGTCGGCGCAGCCGCATCAAGGCTATTGATCTGTATGACCGCGAGCTGGACGAAGCCTTTGCGCCCATGTCCGTAGCAATTCGTCTGGAAGACGACGTTGACGTGAGCCGCGGAGACATGCTCGTCGCGGTCGACAATCCGCCGCGGGTCGAACGCGAGTTTCAAGCGCGCCTGTGCTGGATGGCGGAAAGCCCTTTGCAGGCCGGACAGAAATTCCTGCTCCAGCATACCACGCGGCGCGTGCGGGCGCTGGTTCAGGGCATCGAAAGCCGCGTCAACATCCACAACCTGGCGGACGAGCCCGGTCCCGGAGAATTGTTCCTGAACGATCTCGGCGTGGTGACGATCAAAACCTCGGAACCGATTTTTTTTGATCCGTATTTACAAAATCCGCGCACCGGCGCTTTTATCCTGATCGACGAAGGCACAAACGGCGCAGTGGCGGCAGGGATGATCCAGGCGGCGCCATAACAACCGATTATTCGGCGGCCCCAGGACTGAACACAATCGACTGGATGCGATCGGTCTCGTTTTCCGTACGATAGTAGACTTCCGCCTTCATGTCGCGCGCCGGC
>JAVHPJ010000181.1:0-1623 GCA_036170535.1 Leptospirales bacterium
CGCGATCATCATGACCAACAAGACGCCCGTCGTGCATGACAATCGCAAGGACTTCGTTTACGACATGCAAAAACTGCTGAATAATTAACGCCTGTTTCGAATTCGCGCTTGCCAGCCTTCGCCTGCGGCTCGATTCGATTCAGACAGGCCTTCTGGAAAGGCCCGGGGCCCGCGCAGCGGGACTTGTGTCTGATCAGTCTACTATACCCGATTCGCAGTTATGCCCGACATTGACGCAAAGAACGCCCTCTTCGCGCTGTTGGCCTTCATCATCCTCGCTTCGTCCGCTGCGGTGGTGCTGGCGCGCAATCCGGTGCGCGCCACGTTCTTCCTGATTGTCAGCTTTATTCCTACAGCCGGCGTCTACATTCTGTTGCACGCGCCGCTCGTTGGAATTCTACAGGTGCTCGTCTACACGGGCGCAATTCTCGTGCTCTTTACCTTCGTCGTTATGATGATCAATCCCAGGCCGGGTCCTTCGGAAGAGTTCGCCAATTCGCTCGCGGAACGCCGGCGCAACTGGCTCGTCAGCCTGGGTGCGACCCTGCTCGCAGGCGCCGCGCTGTATCTTGCGGTTGTCGCCGGCACGGCGGGCATCGGCGCCAGCGCTCCGCCAGTCGCCGCCGATTTTGGCTCCGCGCGCTCTCTGGGACTCTACATGTTTCGCGACGCCGGCGCAAATCCGCGCACAATATCGCTGCAGCTGCTGGGCGCGCTCATTCTCGCCGGCATTATAGTGGCGGTAAATCTATCCCGCGGGCGGCGACGCAAGTGATGGAACTATTCACGCTGGAGAACTGTCTTTTGCTTTCGGGCGCGCTCTTTCTGATTGGCGCCTGCGGACTGCTCCTGCGGCGTAATTTGCTGCAAATCTTTCTGTCGCTCGAGATTCTCTTGAACGGCGTAAACCTCTCGATAATTTCATTTAACTACTTTCTCTGGTCGGGCAGTCCGGCCGGCCACTATCTCTATATGCTTTCGATCGGCGTGGCGGCGGTCGAGGCCGCGATTGGCCTCTCGCTGTTGATTGCACTGTTTCGCAATTCCGGCGCTTCCGCCAGCGACGCTCTGGAATCCCTCGGAGATCGGAAATGAATCCGGCGCTTGCATTCCTGATACCCGCGCTGCCGGCCGCCGCCGCCGCCTTAATCGCCCTGAGCGGTCGCGCCTTGTCGGCGCGCAGCGCTGGCGCGCTTGCGACCCTGGGCGGCGCGCTCGCGCTGGCGCTCGCGAGCGCCTTCGCTGCACAGACTCTGGGCGCCGACCGCATCATCATCGAATCCAGCGCGGGCGCCTGGCTTGCGCCGCTTTCCGGTCCGGGAATATCGGCGGGCCTGGGCCTGCGCATCGATGCGCTGGCCAGCCTGATGATTCTGCTCGTATCCGGATTCGGAACGGTAATTATCTTTTATTCCATCCAGTACATGGAACACGACGAGAATGCGCCGCGTTACTTTGCCAGTATTGCGTTTTTCGTCGCAGCGATGCTCACACTGGTCCTCGCCGACAATCTCTTCCTTGTTTTTCTGGGCTGGGAAGGCGTCGGACTCGCCAGTTACCTTTTAATCGGCCACTACTGGCGCGAAGACGGCGCGGCGCGCGCCGCCTGGCGCGCATTTTTTG
>JAVHPJ010000182.1:0-32580 GCA_036170535.1 Leptospirales bacterium
TCTTGTCCGGCGTGGGCTTCGAAGGCAAAAGTTGGAAGTTGTTCTTCATTAACGCCGGCTACTACTTTGTGAATCTGCAAATCACGGGCGCAATCCTGGCCCACTGGCGCGGCTGAATTCTGTATGCCGGACCGGGGCGTTGTTCGCGCCGCTCTTACGCATGAGCGCAGGTGATCGAGCCGTGGTCCGGCCAATCCAATCCGCCGCGTTTAGAAAATCAGGCCACTTCCGCCATATTGATCGGCGCCGGCGGCGCTGACCGAAATCAAGATGATCGATCATCCAGCCGTGTTGGCCCTGGTAGTTATGCATCAGCGCAAACAACGCGTCGGCTTGCATTTTTGCAGGCAGGCCTCCGCGCATTGTGCGCAGGCCTGCGAAGCAGCAGCGGACAGTGCTCGTGCTGGGGCTTGTCGCCGCCGGATATCAGGTGCAGGCCGCGATGCACCTTGTAAGGTTCGCCGTCACCCCCTGCAATCTACTCAGCAATGCGGCGTAAGGCCGGATGGCCTGAATGCGCATCAAATTTGCTTTTGTGAAAGCGACGGAGCCTGAGCTCGGGCCGGAACCGACGCCGATGCCGACGCGGGGAAGTCTTCCATCGCAGCGCTCCGGTAACGGACGCGCGTGAAACAAATTGTCCGGCCGCGACAACAACTAATTCTTTACATTCCCCGCACGCGTACCGTGAATCGACGTCAGGAACTGATACCTTTCCTCAGGCGTTCGATCGGACGCCGCCGATTGACTATGGCGAACACAACCGCAGCCCGACCAACCCGCTCTGAAAGCGAAGGGCGCGCACGGAGCACAGACTCTCCGGCGACGCCAGCGCGCCCGCCAGTCCAGTTACAGGCGACTCTCGGCAATGCCGGCATGCAACGCTGGGTCACGCAAGCGCGCGGGGGCGATTCGGAATCGCGGGCGGCGACTGCGCTCGCCCTGCCAACGGACCTGCAGGCGCATGCGGAACGTCTCTCCGGCGTTTCGTTGCACGATGTGCGCGTGCACTATGCTTCGCCGGAACCCGCCCCGTTGCAGGCGTTCGCTTTCACGCGCGGACCGGAGATCCATCTGGCGCCCGGGCAGGAGCGCCATCTCGCGCACGAAACATGGCATGTCGTGCAACAAAAGCAAGGCCGCGTTCGCCCGACGCACAATTCGGCGGGCGTCGCCATCAACGACGATGCCAGTCTGGAGCGGGAAGCTGACCTGATGGGGGCGCAGGCGCGGATGGGGGACGCGCCGACTCGCGTTGTAGATAACCTGGCTGAGACCCCGCACGCGGCGACTTCAACGGCGACCCATGCGGCGCCTGTTGTTCAGCGCGTCATCCAACCTTCCTATGTTCCGCAGGCCGGGAACTTCTACAGCACGGTTACGCAAAACTTTTACGCAACGCGCGAAGAAGCGGAACTGGCCGAGGAGCAGTTTGAAGCAGCGCGCACAAGGGAACTTCTGAGCGCAATTGAGTACAGTGCGGAAACCTTTGTTCGCTGGTTCCACACGCCGCTGGCGGACAAGACGATGACCGCCAGTCGCAAGTACAACGAACAACTCTTAGATTTGCCGGCGGAAGACCTTCCCGAGAACTTCTTCGTTTTCCTGGAATCGTATTTCCGACACACTGCGGGATTTGATCCGATCGATCACCAGGGCCGGGACCGCGAAGAAGTCGGGAAAGGCGGCTACTTCCGGAGCACCGACAGCACGATCAAATCGGCGTTCCGAAAAACTGTGCGCGACCTGCTCACGCAATCCAATCCGGACCTCATGTTTCGCAAGACTTCGCTCCTGATGAATCAACCGTTGCTGGAATCGCTGCAAGTATCGGGCAAGGTAAGTTCTAACTTATCCGCCATGAATCGATTTCAGATTTCCAACATGCCGTTTTCCATGGTCGGCGTCTTCAAGAGCTCGCAGGGCAGTCACATTGGATCGCTCGGCCTCGTAAATAACTCCATGAAAATGTTGCGCGCCGCTCGTCGACTGACCCACGGCGAAACGCTATCATCGACAAAAAGGACCGGGAAGGAGTTACAGGAACTTGCGGCGCTCGCCAGCGGCTTGAACGCCGGCGGATCAGAGGGCCCGAGCTATCACGACACGCTGCTCGCGGATCGGGGTCGCGTAATTCGTGAAATTACCGCCTGGATTCATAATGACCCCTGGCTGAAAGACCAGGGAATTCGCGCCATCCAATCCGAAAATCATGCAAGCTTGATACTCTATCATCACGACTATTCCGGCAGCAGTAACGAAAAAGAATGGCGGGAGACTTTTCTCAATTTTTTCGCCGGGGCCGCCAGGACGCTCAATTATCAGACCCGCCTCAACTATCGGGGCAGTTTCGGATTTCTCCATCCAACCGCGTCCTCCGTGGGCGGCCCGGTGCGCATCTGGCCGGGCGTCGCGCCCGCCAGCGTGCTCAAAGAGATATTGCGAAGCACGCTGTACAACGTGGACGCCCGCTTGCGCGAAAAGCACGGGATCCTGAACGAGGAAGACGCATACGACGCGGCGCTGAAAACGCCGATCCCGTCGGACGAGCGCACGCCGCTGCACATTGAAACGCTCAAAGCTGCGGTGCGCTATACGGACGTCGTCCTGCGCGCAGCGGAGTCGCGACCCGGAAACGCCGATGCGTATCAGTGGCTACTGGTACGATTGAAGAAGAATCTGTTAAAGGCGCGTTTCCTGCTGAACGCTTCAGTCGTCTCACAGACGCTGCCGAACAAAAACTATCTTGAAAAACACTATTTGAAATCCGCGCTCGTGATCGAAAATCTGATGGAATATGCGTCCATGCTGAGTTCCATGACGCGCGGCGCTCCCGATTCTGACAGCGACCCATATCTGGCCTACGCAAGCCGCGCGCTGCTTTCCACGAGCGGTTCGGCAGTTAAGGGACGCGTATACTATCTCGACAGCGGCATGCAGGCGATTGTATCCGCCAATCTTCTCGCGCGAACAGCTGCGCAACAGGAACATCCCAGCGTGCTCGATGTAAATACGTATTTTGAGTACGCGACGATCATCAAGGGCAACTTGCAGTTGCGTCCGTTTGACTCGAGCCGCGAAACATCCCCGGATATAATCTCAGCGGACCTGAATCCCGTGTTCACAGGTCCCGAAGATGAACTGCATCCGCGCCTCAGCTACAAGGCCGAACTGGATCGCTATGCGGACGCTCAATACCAACCGATTCCAATACTGGACATCACCAATGCTTCACTGACGAACATCCCGGAACTCACGAAAAAATATCGGCGCTACATTGTCGTCGAAAGCCTTACAAAACATCATCAACTGGGCTCGGACAAATACACAATGGGCCGTTTGATCGCCGTCGGCGACGACGAATTCCTTGAGCTCTCCCGGAAGATTGTCGGTCCCATAGCGACTGACGCCTACGATCCCTTGCTTTCCATTTTCCGACGCGATATGGACGAAGTGTTTTACGGCAAAGATGTTTCCACGACGCCCACGGTATTAAGCGGCGCGTCGTCCGGCTCGGATTGGGGGTCGCTGTCCGGCTATTACAAGACGTACCGGGAGCAAGTGGCTACGTTTCAGTTGAGTTCGATCCAATCGCTATTACATGCCAACAATTGCCTGATCAATGCCGTCGCGCGCGCCGCGCTCCGTCGCAACGCCAACCTGGCCGAGCTGGTGGAAATTCGCACTCAGGTTGAGCGACGCGGTTTTCCGATCGGCTCCATGCTCGTCGCTTCGCCGAACATACTTAACATCATCCGACAGGTTCTCGGCGTCGCGCGCGGAATAATCGTATATTACCAGGGCTCCAGTCAGGCGCCGGACGAGGTTCCCGGAGTCGGTCAGAGAATCGTCATCGAGCACAGCCACGCCCATTTTCAGGAGCGTCGAATTGTGCATGTCAGACAACGCACGGTTGATGATGATGATGATGATGATCTATGAGCTGTCGACAGCGGACGAAATCTGGATCGTGCAGCCGGAGCCCAGGGCCTGTTCAGCCGAGCGTCTGGCCAAAGCCGCGCTGCCAGAATCGATAATTCGCGCTCAGGCCCTGCAACATCGCCTGGTAGTCCTGAACGAGACCATTGCCAAAGGTTCCATTTATCATAACGCCGCCGGCCGCGCCCGGGTTTAAGTGCAGAAATTCCGAGTAGTCCTGAACAATCGCGCCCTGTTGCTCGCGGGTGTAGTCGGCATAGAGACTTCCGGCGACGATCGTTCCATAGTCGTAAGTATTGCCGCCAACCTGCGAACGTCCCCAGGCCATCTCAATCCACGCTGGCACGCCCGTTTGTTCTTCCTGGGCGATATGCACCAGCTCGTGAATCAACATGGAAACGTCGCCGGCATTCGCAAGATTGATCTGGCCGGGCGTGTGAATCGTATGTGCGAGCGTAAACGCCCCGGCGCCGGGCGGAATCAGACGACTGTTTTCGACAACGCGCACCTTCCAGTATTCTATGTTATCGCCGTAATATTGCTGCGCCAGTTGTCGCTCCGCGGGAGTCAGCGAGCGTCCTACGGGACTCATGAGGAGATTCATAAACTCACGCAGACTGACGAGATCGAAGGCGCCGGTCAGACCCGAAAGCCAGTGCAGGAGCGGTGAGACTTCGCTCATAGCTCCGCCCGGACCGGCGGCGCCGCCTGCGGGAACCGGCGGCATTCGACCTCCGGCGATCTTTTTATAAACCGCTTTCAGTAAGTCCCAGGTAACGTGTTTGATCATGCCGGGCGTGCGCGTCAGCAGGCGTACCGGCAGACCGAGAGCGTACGAACCCAGACTGCCGAAAAACGATCCCCAGGTGCGCTGCACGGCGCCCGTCCGCGCAGGACGCTCTTGTATGGCGGCGCCGCCGACTGCGTCGTTGGCGGATCGGCGCACAGTTACTGCGTCCAGCAGATCCTCCGCCGATCGCCCGCTGCTCACGCGGGCAGCCACCGCATCCGCGTGGCGCTCGTAGCGATCGCCGACCGCGCCCACTCCGCCCGCGAGCTGAACGCCGGCGCGTTGCTGCACGGCATGGGCGGCCTCGTGCGCGGCGGTAAAGAGATCCGGCGCGCCGGCGAATACAAGATGATCGCCTGTCGCATAGGCCGACGCGTTCATTGCCAGCGCGCTCGCGCCGGCCGCCGCGCCCATATGCGCCTGCAGCTGCGAAACATCGTGTTTGCCGAACGAAGCCTGGATGCGATCAGCGAAAGGCAACCTGCCGCCAGGCGTAGCGACGCCGCGCGCGGCCGCCGCGTGAATGGCCGCAGGATCCTCGGCGGCCTGGATCGGCGCAGCGGCGCTCTGCGGTCGCGTCTGCACCCAGCGCTGCAACGCCTGATTGCCAATGGCCGACTGCAGGACCCGGGCGGCGTCCGGCGAGTTAAAATCGGTCTTGCGAGCAGTAGATCCGCCTGGCGAACCGCGCTGCTGTGAAATCGCACGTGATGCTCCGGTTCCCATTGGCCCTCCTTATGCAAATACAACGCCGACGCCGTGACGCTCTGCGCTCGCCGTAATCGTAGCACGATCCCGCTCGGTCAGCGCCGTACACCATTTGAGTTCAAGCGTCCGCAGACGTCCGCCAGCAATGAGGCTCAGCAACGCCTGCATAACGGCCGGGTCCAGATTGGTCACCTCGCGAATCAAGCGCTCCTTTTCGTCGGGATTTGCGACATTGGTCATTTGTGCGTCGCCCGGGGACTTTTCCTTCGTTATGGTGCGGTTCAGAATCAAACGTCTCAATTGCAGCATGTTCCCGAGATTGGCGTAACAGGCTGCGTCCATAAATTCGGCGCGCACTAACTCCAGCTCTTGCAGCGATTGCTTGCCAACCAGCCCCGCCAGTCGATCCGCCGGCGGACCGCCCTTCGGGCTGTAGATCGTCAGCTTGCGAATATTTGGATTCCCGGCGAACACGTCCGCCCAATCAGCCGGGAAAGTGCAGTTCGTTAAATCCGCTTCGCTGGCGGTGCGCAATTCCGGAAAGTCCGCCAGCGGCTGCGCCTCAAAATTCACTCGTTGCAGCTTCACCGGCGGCGTCGCCGCATCTTTCCCGGAAAGATAAGCGAGCCCTCCCGCAACCAGACCGCCCGCCGCAAGCCCGCCGAGCAGGCCCCAGCCGACGGGGTTGGACGACAGCAAGGCGGTGGCCGCGTAGCTGGCGCCCTGGTAGCCGCCATAGGCCGCGAGGCCGCCCAATCCGGCGGAGAGCGCGCCAAAACCGCTCTTTACGCGATCCCAGGCAGCGCGCTGGACCACGGGCGCTTGCCGCGGTCTCGGCTGCGGCGCCGCGTCCGTCATCGGCGCTGTGCGCGACCGCACCAGTTCGCCCAGGTTGCGATTCCCCAGCTGAGCCTGTAGCCGGGCGTTCGGTGCAGCGCGGTCGGCGGATCCCGGCGACTTAAACGCCGGACTGACGGAGCGCCCGGCGTCGCCGCGGTCGGAACCTGTTTCAATCTTGCTCGCCTGCATTTTGTTTCTAAACACTAAACTCAAAAATTCACAATTGACGGGCGCGCAGCGGAAGCCACGCTGTTTTCGCAGCGATGGCCGACTCTATCATCATTACAGGCGACCTGTTGCGCGTCGCCATGCCGCTGATGGGCGCGACCGTGTTCCCCGTCGCTGCGCCGGTTCCGCTGATCGGGAGCGGTGCGCGCGTAAACGGCCTTATGCGACCGGTATGCGTCCAGGGCGACGAACTGCCCGCCTTTCTCAAGGGCGTTCCCCTGCCGTACGTTGCGCCGCCGTACGTGATCCCCGGCACGGGAACGCTGCAAATCCTGTTGATGCCGACCAATCTCGCCAAACGCACCATGAACGCAGGCAAACCGCTGCTGCTAAAGGGCGGCCAGTTTCAGGCGAAATTTCAGGTGGCATCGCCGGCGATGTTTCAACCGCCCGGCCCCGTCCCTCCGCAACCGGACCCCATCTCAGTCAAGATCGGGCCCGCTCAGTTCATTACCTCGAACATGACTGTTCGCGCGAGCTGAACGGCGCGCGCCATCGGACTGCGCTACCAGCCCATCGCCACAAAGCAAAAAGGTCGATTGGTCTGCACGCCTGCGCTGTCTCCGGTCAGTATCTGGCACCCGGTCGCAGTAATTGCAACAACAAGACTGTTGTCCAGGGTATTTATTCCGGACTGATAGGTCTTCCAGTACTGGGTCGCAACTACAGTGGGCGGGGATTGATACGACTGCGTAAAGGTCAGTGTGAAGAGTCCCTTTCCGGGCGCCTGCACCTTAAAGCCGGTTCCCGCAAGAATCGTTCCATTTGCATCTACGGAACCGCGAATCATGCGCAGGGGCTCCGCTGCGCTGGCGACCGGCAGCGCCTGGGCGCCGGCCTGAATTACGATGCCGCCGGCCACCACTAACCGCGCGCCGCTTGCATTCGTCGGATTCGAAACGCCCACGCCCACATTGCCGCTGGGATTGAGAAATATATGATCCTGCACGTCATTTGAAATGCCAATTTCCAGAGTGCACGGATCGCCGCCGCCGGAACCGCTTGCGTAATAGCGAATCCATGCCGCATCGTTTGCGCCCCCGTTGGGATTCTCTGGAAACATGACGCCGTTCGCCTTCGAGTTGCCGACAGACGGCGTCAGCGGACCCTGCACCGTAAGCGGTCCGCTGAACAAGGCCGCGCCCTGCGTATAGAACTGCGGAGTCGTTCCTGCGGGCGCCACGCTCGCGCCCACCAGCACGCCGCCCGCGTAGTAGATCTGCTGCGCTGCGTTTTGCGTCCAGTAACCCACGCCCTTGAGATTGGACCCGTCCCCGTAGTACGTCTTCGCAGTGACAGCGCCGACAAATGTTCCGTTGCCCGAGTTCGTACCATCGCCCTTTACGATGAGGTTTCCACTCCCGAGACTGATTCCCGCGCCGGCGCCCGTAGTGCTGAGTCCGGCGGAACTCAGTTGGACGCCGGGTCCGAGTTGCACGGCGCCGACGCTGACCTCAATGTTCCCCTTCGAGACTCGAAGATTGTTTGTATGAATTTCGAGATCGCCCTCCAGGACCACGCAACCGGATTTAATCATAAGCGGTCCCGCCAGAGCCTGCGGCGGCGACAGAGTTAAATCCCACTGCAATCCGGCGACGGAGTTCAGCAGCGCTGTACTGTTAACCAGCAGAGATGCGTCGGGAGGAAATTTGGTCCCGATCTGTTGCGAAGTGAACGGACCGACGCCTACGCCGTCCATGCTCGCCTGGCCGGTAAGCGCGGGCGAAGGATAAAAAATGTTCTGCTGGCTGGAGTTCGTTCCAAACACCCAGGGACTGTTCGGTAGATTGAACAGACCGGAGCCGTCGCCGATAAAACGACTGCCCGCTCCAAAACACTCCACATTACCGCGTATTTGAGCCTGCCCCTGGACAATGAATTTGTAATTCTGGTTGTCCGGCGCCTGCGGATTGCCCACGAATACTCCGCCCTGGTCATAATAGATGTTATTTTCATGGGGCGCCGTCTGCGCTTTCCATTGCGAAGGCGTCAGCGGAACGCCGTTCTGATTGATGCCGCCGGTCACGCTCAGATTACCGTTAAGCGAAGTATCGCCGTCCACCTGCAGCGCGTCGGAAATCGGCGCACCAGGCAAATGCAGCGCGCCCTCGACAATCAGGGAGCCGGTCACGAGCGTCTGCCGACTGTCGATTTTCAGGAGCGGCGCCGTCACCGGCGGAAACGGAACGTCCGGCGGAAGCGAGGGCCACGCGGCAATCCTGACCCGCCCGTAATATCCGCTGATGGACGGCAAACTGCTCGGCGGCGACGCCAGCTCCGGCTTGTTGGAGGCGAACTGAATCGAGCCCGGGCGAAAGCTGCAGTATTCGCGCGTCGCAAAATTCAAAACCGGATTTTCGCCAGGGGCGTAAATGGATAAGACCATCTCGCCGGCCGAGACGTCGCCCAGCGGCTTAAAGTAGATCTGCGGAACTTCCCTGACGCGCTTGAATCCGCCCGCGTAGCTCTCATCCGAAAAATCCGCGAGTTCTTCGCCGTACGCCAGCAGCAGATTCCAGCGAGCGCCTTCGTCCGCTGAAACCGGCGTGTCAATTGTACGCGGTTCGGCCAGCACGATCTGACGACCGTACCCGTCAAAGGCGACTCCGGGATAAACGGCCAGCGATGCGCCGCTATCGTCGAGCGCGACAGAGAAGCCGTCCGCTATTCCGGTAATCTTCAAGCTGTTGGCGGTTAAGCGGTTCTGGCGGAGAAAATACTCTTGTTCCGTCGTAAAGTCGGCGACGCCGAGCGATTCGCCTGAAAAATAATGCACCCGCTCCGGTTGCTCGGACTGACTCATATTGCGCCTCCGCCCTTGCGAGGTTTCTCCACCCGTCCCAGGCGCTCCTGAAGCTCGCCGATCTCCTTCGTAAGGACGGCGAAGCGCTCCTCTATTTTGAGTCGCTCTTCGTCATCGCTCTTTTCGGGCGCTGCAGCGTCGCCTTGCCCCCCCGCGTTTGAATATACGGGCGTCTGGTACGGCCGCGAGTAAATGCGCAGATCGCCGTCCACACGCACGCCGACGATCGCAACGCCGTCCGAGATTGGCGCCAGCTCGACCGTCGCGAGATAAAATTGGTTCGGCCCGTACGGAACGGCGCCGGGCGCGCCCGACTGATTCACCGGAAAGGCTTGAAAGACCGGCGCTTCGACATAGCGCGGCTGCGACGGGCTCGGCGGCTGCACGCCAGAGGCGATAGTCAAGTAAGCCTCCGCTCCAGCAATGCCGTTAAACAGAGCGTTCCCGACTATGACGGAGCTCAACAGGGAGATCTGACGTCCCAGGGAATCCACCGCGAGTCCCGGCCCGACGATCAAATAATTGTTATCCTGCGGGGCCGGCGGCGGCGCCTGCGAAACGAGCGTCAATCCAAAGCTGAGCGGCCCGGCGCCCACGGGCTCCGCGGGCGGGGGTTGCGGAACGCCGCCCAATCGGTACCGCTTTTCCGCCGATAAAGTCGGCAGGCCGGCGATGCCCGGCGAAAAGTAATACGAATAGAGCGTCAGGAATTGGTCCCGGAAGTACTGCTGCTCAACGATGAAGTCGTCCGCCGATAGCGACTCGCCCGTGTAATAGTAGACTCTTTGTAAATACGAACTCATGCTGATCCCTCAAGATTAAATGCGGCGGTATCGGCCGGAGCCAGATACGAGTTGATACCCAGACGCGTTGCCGAATCCGGGCCCAGCGTAAAAGGAATACATTCCAGTACATTTCGGCGGCCAATCGCCGGTTGTTCACGACTCAGAGTTTTCTCAAACTCAATCAACGCCGGATCGACCGCTGCGGGTCTGGCGGTATTGAACTCAATGCGCGCAAGATAGGCGTAGGGCCGGATTGCGTCCAGAAGCGGCATGCCTTCGGCATAAGATTCGCTCAGACGCATAGTTTCGCCGACGCGATACCCCGCCAACGGCGCACCCGAAGTTTGCAGCGCGATGCCGGATACGTCGGGCAGATAGTTCAGCGAGAGGTCATACACGCGAATGGATCGAATCGGGCTGGTTTGCGGATTTGCGTTGTTGTTGGCGACCGGCTTGCGGTCGGCGTACTGCAGCAGGCTGCGCTCAAGGCCGGCGCGCGTTCCGCGCTCGCGAAACGTCGGCAAGCCGGTTGCATTGACGCGGCGCTTGAGGTCCGCGTCCCAGACTTCCTTGAGTACGATGCCGCAGCGTTCCGCCATCCAGTCCAGAATATCATCCAGCCACGCGTTAAATTCCTGCTGAAATGCGGATTCCGGGCGCGCATCATATTCGGCCGATGTCGCGCTTACGTATCCGTTGAGTTTTGTTTCTGCGTTTTCCTGACCGCTGCCGAGAATTGGCGGTATAAAATCGGCGTCGGCCTCAGGAAACAGGAAACTGAATCGCGGGTAGAACAGGTCGCCGAGCACGTCCAGCGTTTGCCCCAGACCGCGCGTCCGAAACAAAGTGTCGTCGGCCGCGGCCGAGTCTTCGCCGGTCAGTATTTTTTCGAACGCTTTAAGATAACTCTCCACCAGCGGCGGACCGTCGTCGTTCGAGCGCCGGTAGATCGCCGGCAGAAAATCCATGTAGCGCGGCGGCGGTCGGTTCGATTTCATTTTACGCCTCCTGGAAAAATGGCGACTATCAGTCGCTCCAGTTGCAACAGGCCTTCAAAATAACTTCCGCTCGTCTCTGCTGCGAGCGAAACGCCCAGCGCCGTCGTTGCGCCGATGACTGCGCGCAGGCCGGGCTGCATGCTGCGATTAATGCGCACTGCAATAACCGAGGCTACGTTCGGAACGGTAAGGAGAATACGGCGAACATCCTCCGTCAGCAAGGGAAGATTGTACGGCCAACCAGCGCCGGCGTCGCCGCCCGTGATCGGGTCCAGATATTGGGTCAGCCTGGACTCGATGGCGGCAATCACGACCGACGAATCTATAAATGGCGCGGCCGTAACGTCGACCTCCAGCAGGACAGGCGTGAAAACCGGCGCGGCGCCGCGAAACGGGGCCCCCAGAACTCGCCGCGGCTCGCAAAATGCGTCGAAAACGCGAATTAACTCCGAATACTGCACGAGCGCCATGGCGTCGTCCTTGCGAATTCGTTCATATACAACGCGCGCTGCGGAAGATAGTTCTGCGACCGGCGCGTAACTGAATTCACGACCGGTAATCAAAACTGCGGTGATCGCATCGGCCTGTGCATCCACAAAGACGCGCGCCACCCTGGCATACGCTGGAATTTCTCCGCTCGTCGCCGGAGCGAACCCGGAAGCCGGGATGACCTTTACGCCAGCCGTCATGGCAACTGCGATTTGAGTAACATCCGAACTGGTCGTAGCGCGAAAGGGCGCGTCCCAGAATGACTGCACGGCCCGCTCCAGATCGATCGAGTCGGCGGCAGCGGTCCCGCCCTCCACGGACTGAAGGTACAGCAGAAGATCAATGAGCGCCTGGTCGTGATACAGAGTGTAAACCACCGGGTTGCCGCCATTCAGCGGTTGGACCACGTATGCTGTCTGTTCGGTCGCCGAAGTGAGCTCGGCCAGACGACGATTAATCTCCGAGCGCGTGGCGCCGGCGGCGAGGCGCAAAAAGTTTTCCGCCGTTTGGGGCGGCAATCGATTCGCCCTGTACAACAGCGTGTCGGTCACCCACGCCAGCAACTCCGCCAGAGTGACGCCCGGATCCGAATAATTCAGGTCCGTCCAATCGCGCGTAAATCGCGGCAGGGCCGCCATCAGCTCTGCGCGTAAGTCCGCGTAGGTCTTCTCGGCAAGATTGTAAAGTTCGATCATGCCCGCGCCGCCTCGCGCGCCATCCGAGCATTCGCGGTCGCCGTAAACTGAATATGCATGACTCCGGGCGCCGGGAATTGATGCGGCGCCAGAGCAGCCTCGTTTGCCAGACGCACTTCAACCGCGCGTACAAAAGCGAGCTCGCCGATCCGCGCGGCGATCGCGGCGCGCCGCGGGGCGGCGCCGGGATTCCAACCGGCGCCGTTCTCGCCCCCGCACAATGCGTCAAAATGTAACGCGACGCATGCTCTGATTTCCTGTCGCAAGCGCTCTGTGCGCCCTTCTCGCGTTGCGTGCGCTTCGTCGAGCGCGACGCGCACGGTCATATCAAGGGCGTAGTATTCAGGACCAATCACCTGAATGCGGTCGGCGGCGCAGGCCAGTGCGCGTTCTTTCAAGTAGGCGCTCGTCGCCTGGAGCAGTTCCAGCGGCGGTCGGTACTGGTTCAGCGCCGAGGCCGCCAGAATCACGACAGTTACTCCTGGAACGCCAGGCGTGGCAACGACGTGGGCGCTGGCGACCTCCGGCGAGGCGGCCAACGCCAGCGCGGCGAAGTCGTCGCCGAGCAGTGCGCGATTGCGTGCGCGGAGCAGCGCCGGAGATCGCGCAGAAAAGACCGGCCGCGACTGCGCATCAACCGCTCCCACCGCGGGCACTGGATTCGTGACGCTTTCAATGCCAGGGGCCGACGTTTGCAGGACCGTCAACGCGCCGGACGGAACGTTCGCTTTCACGGCGGCCAGCGGCGTAGAGTAGCGTAGTGCGCGAATATTGTTCGAACCCGCGGGCGGGGCCATTCCGCGAACGCCGTTGCCAAATACTACTGTTCCAGTTTGCGAGTTCAGTTGAAAGACGCGGTCGTCAGGGCCGCACCAGACAAAGCTATCCACCTGCCGCCACAAGCGCCAGACTCCGGGCGGCGAGCCATCGAGCGTCATCGTCGCGTCGTCATTTGCAGACGCGACCGCATCCGGCGGGGCCGCCGCGGCGACGGCGGCATCGGAGTCGTCGTCTTCCGCTTCGTCGTTGGCGCTTTCGTAGACGTCCAGAGTAAGGTCCAACACGGGATGATTCGAAAGGCTGAAGCTCAAATCCGGCTGTCCCGCGCTGGATCCAAGAATCTCGTTTTCGATCGTGAGGCGGCCGGCCGCTTCCGCCGCGTTCGTCCACACTCCGAGAAGACGCGCGCTTGCCTCGACAATTCCTGCGCCGGCGATGCGAATCCAGATCGCCGGCGGCAATTCGAGCGGCGCAGTCGGCGCCGTGTCGGCGGGCAACGTGATCACGACCGGTCCGGAGGATTGCAGATTTTCCGTGCCGTCCTCTACAACCAACGGCGTCCATACGGATCCGTTCCACAAACTCCACGTTTGGGCTGCGGACAACGCCGCCGGGTTTTCTTCAAGGAGCAGATACAACTGCAGTTTGCGCCCGCTCCAGTCAGCGGCTGTCGACGGCTCCAGGGCGAGGTACAGCGCAGCCGGGTCCGGCCATGGCGCATACGGCCGGCCCGAACTCGCCAGCGAATTCCAGGCGAAATTGTTGTAAGTGAACGCCGCGCCCGGCCGGCGGGAAAATTCGTATTTTACAAGCAGCGATTGAATAAAGGGCGGATAATACTCGGGCGGAATGTACTTAAATCCGAAGTTTATGCTATTTTCGGTAAACCAGGTCAACAACGCCGCGCGACGTTGTTCGCATCCAGTCGCACCCCATCCGCACAACACGCTGTCAGGAATCATGCCCAGGATTTGCTCGGCGGAATATGTGATGACCGTCTGGCCGCTCTGGCCGTACCCCCCGGCGACAAGTCGCGCGCGAATCCAATAACTGGTCTGACCGTTCACTTCCGCTTCAATAATTGGATTGGCAATAGAAAACCGAATTTCGCCGCTCTGCATGAAAGAGTTTGTTCCATCCGATACAGCGAGATTGGCCCACACGCTTCCATCCCAGTATTCCCATGTCAGTTGCGGCGCAGCCGGTCCGACAACCGGCGTAACGGAGACGACCAGCTTAATTTGCGCGCCTGTCAGCGAAAACGCCGAAGCGCCAATGTAGAACGAGTCATTGATCGCCGGAATTTCTCCCAGCGGGAAAGCGCCCTTCTTAATATCCAGGGGGGCGTCATTAGCCGAGGTAAACTCCGGAAGAACGCCGCTGGTTTCGGCCAGACGCGCCTGTATATCGCCAATATACGGCAGCTGATCCGCCTGCGCGGCGATTACAGGCTCGGACGGATCGGGTGCAACGGCCAGCCAGACCAGCCCAGCACGCCCTGCATATGCATTGAGGCTTTCGAGCGTCGCCGCCGGCAGCGCATCCGACGCGGCGCCCGGATCAGGAACAATTTTTAATGTGGCGACCAGGCGATCATACGCCGCATCGACTGCCACGGCGAGTTTGTAGTCGACCAACTCCATGGTCCATGCTTTGAACCAATTTGCAGAAAGACCCGTTCCGGTCAGAGTGACCTGCAACTCCTGGGTGGGAGAACTGAGATTAAATGCCTGATCGTCGCCAATGCAAAGCCTGCGCACAAAGCTCTCGTCGACCGGCTGCTCCGAAGGCGCCGTTCCCCGAATCGTGAAGGAGCTTCGATCCGGATCAATGCAAACGATGCGCGTCGCAATCAACGGCAGGACTGTGATGTCCTCGAGCAATTCGAACGAGATCGAAGGGTCCAGGGCCGCTACGGCGGCGCCGGCTGCAACCGTGACAGGCGCCGCGTCCTGGGCGAGCTGAAAGATGATCGGCGCGCGGGCAACGCTTGCGACGGGCGGCGCCAGACCAAAAAAATCATACAAACTCAGCCGTTGGTTTTCAGGAGTACGGTTCAATTGTTCGCCGGCATAACCTGCGAGCAAACTCGAAAACAAACGCAGTAAGACTATGCCCGGATCGCTGATCGCATGCGACTTAAAGTCAGGCGTGTAACCGGACGGATAGCCGCCCGTCCACGTCGGAAAGTACGTTTGCGCCAATCGCCACGCCTGATTAAAGATGTCCGCCGGAGTTCGGCGGTCAATCAAGCGTGCGAAGCGATCCGGGTTCAGCGACGAAGACATACGCTCAAGCCTGCGAAATCGCCTCGTCCGGACGACCGTTCCCAGCGTGTTCCTGGCCTTGCAGTTCCTGCAGCACTTGAATCGCTCCGCTGATCCGCAGCATCGTCTGCGAAATCTGCTGCCGCTCCGCATCCAACTCTTGAATGCGCCGACGTCCCGCCTCGAACTCCGCTTGTAATTGATTCAAGCGCGCGGCGATTTCCTGGTTTTTGTCATGCGTCATTTGCGTTGTACCCTGGCGGAAGATCTCCGCCGCCTTCCAGATAGAATGGATAGACCAGATTCTGCGCCACATTTGACGCGCGAATCACGTAACCGATATTTATGTTCAGCACCCCGGCTCTGCTCGAATCCGGGAGCGCTTCCACTTCTACGCCGGTAATGCGCGGCTCCCAGCGTTCCAGAGACTCGCGAACCAGAGTCGCGGCGAGCGTCTGCGTGGCCTCGTTCATCGGCGCAAACACCAACTCGTTCAACGCGCAGCCAAAGTCCGGCAGCATTACGCGTTCACCAGGCGAAGTGCCCAGCACTAACAGGACCGATTGAAGCACGTCCTGGTCCGCCTCGGCCAGAGCCAGGCCGCGGTCCAGGATGCTCAGCGGGAACATCCAGCCGGCGCCCAGGAAATCACTGTTCGTATTCTGCGTCGCCATTGCGTCCTCGCCTCTAATTCAGATTGATCGTGCTGCCTTTCACAGCGACCAATCCGTTAGACTTAACATTCACCACGCCGCCTTCCAGATTCAACGCACCGGAACTTTTTATAGTCACCTGGCCGCCTTCCAGGTTGAGACTGGACTCCGCCTTCACTTTTATATTCTTCGCGCTCACGGTCACCGCGCCTCCGGAACTCGTAAGCAGAATCTCTTTTTCACTCTGAATTGTAATACGCCGGTCTTTCTTGCTGATAGTGATTTGTTCTTTGTTCTCTTCGTCGAAAATTTGAATCGTTTCGGCGCCGCTCGCATCGTTCAAGCGCACCGTCAGGCCGGACCGCGTTACAATTTGCTTAATGTCGTTTTTGCCGTTGTCATTTTTTTGCAGCGGCCGATCCTTTCCGTTGTACAGTGCGCCAAGGACGAACGGGCGATTGATATCGCCCAGAAAGAAGCCCACCAGCACCTCGTCCTTGACTTCGGGCGTAAAGTACCCGCCGTGTTTCGCGCCCGCGTAGAAGCTGGCGACCGGCGCCCAGTCGGTCTCGATTCCCGGCTGGCTGGTATCCTTCGCCTCGCCGTCAACGCCGAGAATCGGCAAGGTTACTTTCACGCGACCTAAACCATCAGGATCCTTGTTGTTTGAAACAATTCCGGTCAGAATCCCCGGAATGCGACCGCCGGTTCCCTCACTCGCAAGTCCGCTGGAATTGCGGTTCGCTGCGGCGGCAATTGCATCAAGCGGATTCATACGGCCGTTCTCCGCACGTTGAACTCGGTGAAATAACCGGATTCATCATCAAACTTATGCACGGCGCCGGTTACGTAGTACAACCCGTTAAAAACGCCGCCCAGATTGGCAAAGCGGACATTCACGCCCGCGCGGATGAGCGGGTTCCCATCGCAAGCGGCGTCGCCCTCAAGAAACTCGTTCAACTCAGCGTTGTAAACGGCCTTTGCAACGCTGCTCGCGTCGTTCGGAGAAACCACGCCGCTGTATGGCAGTGTGATCGGCGAGGCGGGCAAAGCCGCCGTTGTTACTGCGAATCCCGTGCGTTGCCCGCCCATGCGCGAAATCTCACTCCCGTTCGAAGCTACTGCGGAGAATGCAGCGTCCTGTTTTTGGTCCCAGCCGCGCACTTCGACGCGACTGCCGCTGGTGAGCGCGCGCAGCCGAGCGCTGAATTTCTGCAGATCTTCGCCGAACGTCATCTCAACGACCGGGGACTTGCCTTCCTGGCACTTGCGAAAATACAGTTTTGAATCCTGAATCAGCACTTCGTATCCAATACGCCCGGCTCTACCCAGCAGAAAATCAAAGTCACTTATATTGTTTTGCAATATATAATCATATTTGGTCGTTGGCGCATCGGCGATTGCGGTGAGCTTCTGCTTGCCGGCGATATATTTTACAATCGCGTTGTCGGTCATGTTCGTGTAAGCATGCAGCCTTGTTCCAAAGCGCAGCCGATACAACGGGTCAAATCCGCGCACGCTCATGTATGAGTAGTCCGAGTCAAAGACCGGATCAAGCGCGGTAATCTCTCCTTTTATCAGCGGCTTAAGCTCATCGAGACCCATGGAAATTTCCACAGTAGCTCCCGGACGAAACGTCTTCAGGTCAAGACCGCGCCAGTCGCCTGTATCGGAGTCAAAAGTATCAAGGTCGAACGAGAACATCGCCGGTTGATTCAGTTCGAATTGCACCTGAACGGCATGTATCGCAGCTGCGAGATCATCTGAAAGCGCGCTGCCGTTCAGTTTTATCTGAAAACCGGGCGCTGTAATGTCGTCTTGAGAGTCGGACATGCTTCAGCCAATATCGGGAATCACGATCTGCCGACCTTTCTCGAAATACTCTGGAAACGTCAGCGGGTCTTCGATGTTATTAAATGCCGCAATCAGTCGCCAGTGCGCCGGATCGTCAAGGGCGCTCTGGGCGACGCGGTCCAATCGGTCGCCGGTCTTTACCGTCCAGAACTTCCTCGAAGAACTTCGATTGGAGTTATCTTTGGTTTGTTGGGGCGTAAGACGGGATTCCAGAACCATGGTAACGTTCGCGCGTACCGGCACGCCCGATCCAAGAAACATGGTAAAATTCTGCGTTATGCTTTTCACCACGCCACGGAAAGAGAATTTTCCCCAAACAAATGTGCAAATCGGCGGCTCTTTAAACTTTCGCTTCTTTACGGTCGGTTTAATTAAATCAGCTATGGGTTGAATCGCAGTGCGAACGTCGGATTGGGCGTCGTACGTGTCGAAAAACAATGAGAGCGTAAAGTCAGTCAGCTTTACTCGTTGAAACTGATTGTTTGCTACATCCGGTCCCCCATATACGGCGGTCTGGCCGGTGCTGTAGTCGGTCGGATTGTACATGACCGGAAACTGCTTGCCCTTGATCGCGAGGAACGCCTTTTCAAGTTTTGTCATTGGCGGCCTCCTTTGCGATAGCGTTCCAGCTCGATGCGACGCAGCAGCTTTGCAAAAATCTGATCAGCCAACTGATCGGCCTGACGGCGGGTCCAACCCGCTGGCGCTGGAAAGACGGTTCCGGAGTCGCCGGAGGCGTTTCGTTCGAGGTGCGTCGTGATCTGATGCACAAGGCGCTCCTGCGTCGCGAAAGCCGCTGGCGGCGTCTGTTCAGGACCGACGGCCGGGGAGGCGGCGCGCTCAGACAGTGTCGCGTACTCCAATCGAGTTGTGCGCCAGGCCGACGACGTGCGTTCGGAGAATGCCCGCGTTCGCACGCTTGGGGATCCCTGCGGCGCCGGCGCAGCGGGAGAACCGGGGCGCGTGCGAAGCGATTCTTGCGGCAGATGCAGTCCGCGTCGAAATTCGACAATGTGCGGCGTAACCCGTCGCAGTACGCCCCCGAACTTCATTGCACTGAGCCGGTCGCGGAGGAGTACATGGAACGACGATCGGGCCGTAAGGCCCTGCGCGGACGGGACGGTTCGCGCTCCGCTCGCCCCACTGACGCCGTCCGCCTTTAAAAAAGACAAGAACCTGGCAGCTGAAACTGATGCCGAACGGTCTCTTAACTGCGCTGATGTTACGGTTCTTACGACAGCGGCGGACTCGCCGGGCGAACGTAAAACGATCGACCGCCCGCGAATTGGCCGGTCCGGCGCCTGCGTCTGGATCTGTGAATGCAGAAGCGCAGCGGCCGCAGACTCAAGCGTTCTGGCGCGCACAAAGCGCGGCGGCGCCGGGAGCGAATCCGCGGCGGTCGAAGGCGGCGGCGCGATCTCCGACGATGCGTCAAGCGGCCTGCGTGCAGGTTCGAGCGACTCTTCGTGCGATCCAGCGCCTCGCCCGCCTGGCGCATCGACTCGCACCGAGGCAAACGTTGCGGAAACAGGGTGAGTAAGCGGCGCTGCGGGCGCAAGCAACCCGTCACGCGCAAGCTCCGCCGCATGCGCTGTTGCCTGGATTGGCGCGATCGATTCCGAGGCTGCTCGGGCTCTGGCAGCTTCTGCAGACGTTGACGCCGCAGACGTTGACGCCGCAGACGTTGACGCCGCAGACGTTGACGCCGCGGACGTTGACGCCGCGGACGCCGCGGACGCTGACGCCGTCGATGACAACGCCGACGGTGTCACTGCTGTAACTTTGCCCGCTTTTGCTTTCGACGCTGTTGCTTTCAGCGCTGGTATCGAATGCGTCAAAGACGACGCTCCTGGAAAAATCCGACCGGGCATCGTCGCACGAGCGTCCGGACGGGCGCCCGATATTCTGCGGCGTAAACGGCCCGCTGACTGCGGCCCACTGCGCTGCCAATCAGCGCTCAAAACGACGGCGCTGTCGCCCGCCGACCGCACGACCGTCGCAAAGCGGGCGTTGGCGAAAACCGCCGTACGCGCTACGAGATGCGCCGATTGAACCGCCTTGAAGACCGTGCTGCGCAGGATTACGCGCCCGCCGCGCACAGCGGTTCGTAAAGTCGCTCCCGAGGACGCGTCCGCAGTGCGTTCGCTTTTTTTGGATCGCATGCGTGCAGCAGCGGAAACAACAACGCTCATCCGCAAAACGGGCCGAAAAAATATATTAATAATATTAATTACTTTATTAAAGTAGCGCGCGGCCGCCGGCCCGGAAGCGATTGACTGCTGTGACTTGAGCAAAAACAGCTCGGGGAAGCCATGCCAGCTGCGCAACAGATGAAAGCGCCTTTGCAAATCGAGAGCCAACCGCGATGCAAGCGGACTCTGCAATCCAAAAGTCCGAACTGACGCCCGCCAGAATCGCATGCGTGGAACATTACGCTTCATATGCCCAACGTTGGATGATCCATGGTTTCGTAGGCGATGCGCAGAGTTTCGACCGCTACGCCTCCCTGGCCGGCGTTGAAGGCGGGCCCCGTCCACGCGATCGGGAAAGCGCCCATGAAATTCCACCATTTCAGCGGAATGTACAGATTACTCAGCATGTACACGCTGGCGTTCTTGCGCTTGATGTTACCGGCGATTACATCTGCGTACCAGTTATATAAAGAATCGGAGAGCGTCATACCGTGCACCAATTCAATCTCAGTAAATGAAGTGCGCCCCGGAAACACGCGCTCGCCGGCGTTCATGCCGCCTTCCTTGTAACGCAATACGTCAGTCCTGGCGCCGAGCCCGCGCACTTCCATGAAACCGCCGACCAGTACGCCTTCTATCTCCACATGGAAGTTGTACGCGCCGAGCGGATCGAGTCGCAACCCGGTAATCTGTTTCAGTGCGGCAATTGCAGCGGACGGTCCAATAACTGGCATAAGTTCAAGCCTCCAGAGGAGTTCCGGCGCGACCGTTTGAAAGTTGGAGATTCATCCGACTGACTTCCTTGCACCACCGTTGACGCTGACGATGCTCCATATTCATCAATGTTGCAAAGTCCCAGTGCAAATAGTAGGCGAGAAAGGCTATCTCCTCGTGCAACTGATCGAGGGGATAACCTTTCATGACTCCCCCGGCGGCGTCAGCTCCACGTCAAATTCGCGCTCACAATGCGGACACTGCACATGAACTGAGTTCGCCCCTTCTCGATTAAAACGATAGTAGAGTTCCTGCAGGTAAGCAAAGTCGCGCGCGGACAAACGCTCGACCACATTCGTCGTGATGTGGGTCAGAGCGCCCAGTCTGGTAATTACCCGCGCCAGAAGGATGACCATCAAGTAGGCTTCGTTCTGCCGGACGCGCGGGTCTGCCTGCGGCAGTATCTCGTCGGCCGCATTGGCGGTCCGCATTACGCCCTCGCGGTGCAGCGTTCCATCTTCGCCGATGAAGCCGCGCGGCAGACGAAATTCAATTTCCGTGCGAAATTCCTCACTCATTCGGGCGCCTCTGAACAATGTATCGATTCGAAACGATCATGCCGCTTTCCACGCTTCGTCAACTGACGCGCGCGATCCCCTCGTGGGTGATTTCGAAGGTCTCCAGCAGCACGTCGCTGCCCTTGGCATCGAGCTGCCCCGGCGTGTACTTTGAAGGCCACGCATTCACCACGTCCCAGCGCGCAGTGTCCTGTCCGGAATCGTTCACCAGAATTACGGAAACATTGCGCCGCGCGTCCGGAGCATCCGTGCCCAACTGAACAATTAACTTTCTCCAGTTGTACAACTCCATGCTGCTGGTGATGCCGCGATTCAACGTAAGCGATCCGTACGCGGTGAGTCCGGACAGTTTGCGCACCGTCGTCGGGTCGGTTCCCTCGCGATACTCAATGGGATTTGACGTTGAGTCGGCGATCGTAACCTGCGAAAATCCCGCAATCTGAATGCTGTCAATTTCCAGGCGGTAACGATAATTTCGAAACGGATCAATTCTCTTGTCGGCCATATTTCATTCTCCAAAAACGCGCGTTCACTTCCATACGCCGCTGATGCTGACTTTACGCCTTCACCACGGATTCAATCAGGTTGCCGGCAGAGTCTTCTGCTGAAAGCTGATGATTACGAATTCAGCCGGAAAAACCGGCGCGACGCCGATGTCGATATGCAACTGCCCGAGCGCTTGCAACTCGCGCGGATTGTTGTCCTCGTCGATTTTTACGAAAAACGCCTCGTCAGCCGTCGAGCCGTAAAGCGCGCCCTGCTGCCACTGCGTATTTAAAAATGCGGTAATGTTGCGTTTGACCGCGCCCCAGAGCCGGGGACTGTTCGGCTCGAAAACCACCCACCAGGAAGCGCGCTTGATCGAAGATTCAAGAAAAATGAACAGACGCCGAACGTTAATGTAAGTCCACTCCGTGTCGACTGCCAGCGTGCGCGCGCCCCAGATGGCCGTACCGTAGCCGGGCAGGAAGCGAATGGCGTTAATTCCATATGGATTTAATTGATCCTGATCCGCGTCTGTGATGTTTCGCTCCAAATCGAGCGCGAAAGTCAGGGCGCCGTCATTAATTCCAGCCGGCGCCTTATAAACACCGATGCGCGTGTCGGTCTCTGCATAAGTTCCCACCACCGGACCGGAAGGCGGGATGGTCACATTTGTTTGCGTACCCGGCTGATTGATTGTCACCCAGGGATAATAGAGAGCGCCGTAGTTCGAAGTAAGCGGCTGTTTTGTTGTAACGCCCTGCTTGAAGTTCTGAACGCCTGTGATATCAAGACCGATGGGCGGGTCGGCGACAAAAAACATATTCATTTTTTGCGCGCAGTAACTGACGGCGTTGTTAATGACGGCCGCCTGTTTGGAAGAGTCGGCGAGAGTCACCGTGTCCGGGATGGCCATTATGTTAATGGTGTCGTCCTGCAACTGATTAAATGCGTAGAATCCCGTGCCGGTCGCTTCCGTGCCAAAATCAGGACTCCCGTCGGCGCCGCCGGTAAAGGCGGTTACGCCGTTAACCGGACGAGCGGGAATGGTCGCGGGCGTAACGAGCCGCATAAATAGCGACGTACTATTCACTCGATTCAGCATCGGCGTCAGCGCTTGTGCAATCTGGTCCGGCGTCGCTTTTGCATCAAACGCGGGAACAACCAGGCCGCCGTAGCTTTCCAGCACGTATTTGTAGGGCGCCTTTGCATCCACGCTTGTATTCGGAATACTGTTAACCTTGATGAAGTTATCCAGAAACGCGTTCTTTCCGATTTGGGTGGTATAGATCACGTTTAACGTGAATGCGGGGGTTTGTCCCGGCGCGGCGGTCGGCGAGTTTGCGACTTCAATCGAAAGCGCATTGGACCACGCGCCCTTTGACGTAGCGTTGATTGTCAGAAAGCCCTTTACTGCGGCCGTCCCGACCGCGCTGCCGGCTCCTTCGTCCACACGCACGATATAGCAAACCGTGCCGCCCTTCTTAAAGAAAGTGTAAACAGCCGGCGCAAGAAACCGGTTCCAAACGATGTTGCCATAGGTTTTAACGAACTGATTCCAGCCGTTGATCATCACGGGCGTGTTGTAGAGCCCGGGGTTCGTGCCGCTGGGATCAACGCCCTTCTCCGTGATTCCGACAAAACCCAGGGTGCTTGTCGTAACGCCTTGAATCGGACCCGGTTGACTGATTTCCTGGATGTAGACGCCGGGGTGTGTGTAAATCGCCATAAAAAGTCTCCCGCTTAACTCAGATTATGAAGGGCAACATTGACAAAAACGCTCTGACCCGCGCGCGGCCGGACGGCCGCGGAGCCTTCGCCGCAATCGCGCGAGAATACGTAGACAATCGCCTCGTCCCCGCTCCACGCATCGCCGAGCGCCAGAACAAAACGTCCGAACGAATCAATTCGACTTGCGATCCGTTCGTCTTGCAGCAGGCGCACGACGCCCTCCGTCGCCGGCAAACCATTCCAGTCGGAAAATGCAGTTCCCTGGATAAGCGTTGCGCCGGGCGGAAAGGGATAGCCGGGCCGGGGCTGCAGGGTAATCGGAATCGTCGGAATATCCTGATCCGGATCATACGTAATCGGACTCAGGGCGACTTGAATCGACGTGTTCGCGCTGAAATAGTACTGCGCGCTCACGCTCGCTGCGTATTCCCCTGGCTCAAGATTCACCGCAGCATACAGCGCGTTCGATTTTTTTATGGGCATCACGCCGCGATTCAGCTTGAGCGTCGAATCGCCTTGAATAATGCGGGCGCCCGCGTAATAGCCGTCCATAAGGGTCAGTGCGGCGGTCAGCCGGATGCTGTCCCGTTGCATGGCTATGAAGCGCATGTTGCCCGGATTCACGCTGGATGTCCTCCGCGCGGAATTTCGTAGTATGTCAGGTCCGTATCGATATTTCGCGACAGCGCGAAAGGCTCATCGGACGGCAGCACGACCGGCGTCACAATGTAGTATAAAGAGAGCTTGTAGTTGGTCTGCGGAAACAGCGCCCACAGCTGATGCATGGCCGCCAGATCCATGTTCTGTGTAACTGTGCGAATCTGCACATCCTGCATGTCCGCCGGCAAATACTCCGGCGGCACTACCGAGCGATCTCGAAACAGGCGCTTGAGGGCCGCCGTAAGCATGATTTCCCGCGCCGGATCGTTGCCATACGGAATCATCATGTAGTGCAGATCTAAAACGACCGGAGGAAACTCCAGTTCAGCCACGGCCCGTACGCGTCCGTCTTCCGAAATGTAAGCAGGCGGCGGATCGTAGTTTCGCAGGAATTCGTTTTCGATTGTCTGATACAAATAGATCAACAGATACGGTCTGGTTTTCGCGGGCTGCTCGTTTGGCGCGTTAAAGAAGATCTGGTCTTCCTGAAGTATTCCCGCGACCGTCACCTGCCGCCGCAGCGCTTCGGAGACGTCAAGGAGCGTCGTCGCACGGTCCATGGGTTGCGAGTTTTCCATTCAGGACGCCGCCCTCCCCGAGGCGACGCGCCCCATTCTCAACTTCGAAGAATTCGCCTCGTTCGATTCATGCGTCGCCGCGGAACCGATTTGCAGATACTGAGAGAACTCATTGCGCATGAAGGTCTTTTGGAGTTTTTCGTATTCACGCTGAATCGCGAGGACTACATGCTCCATACGCACGGGCGGCGCCTCGGCCGCCATAACGCTGGCCGCAAGCGCGATGTTTCGAATATTGCCGCCAGCCAGCGGAGCTTTTTCCGCCAGAAATTCAAAGTCTATGTCCGACCCCAACGGCGTGGCCGCCGGAAACATGGACCGCCACATGCGCAGCCGCAGCGCGCGATCGGGAAATGGAAACTCGACTACAAAGCGCAGCCGACGCGCGAAGGCATGGTCGAGGTTCTGACGCAGATTCGTGGCTAGCACGCACAGGCCGGTGTGCTCCTCCATGCGCTGCAATAAGTAGCTGGTTTCAATATTTGCGTAGCGATCGTGAGCGTCTTGAACCTCGGTGCGTTTGCCAAAAAGGGCGTCCGCTTCATCAAAGAACAGACCGGCCGAAGCGGCCGCTGCGGCGTCAAAAATTCGAGCCAGGTTCTTTTCTGTTTCGCCAATGTATTTGTTTATGACGCGCGACAGATCGACCCGATACAGCTCCACTCCAAGTTCGCGCGCAATGATGCCCGCGGCCATTGTCTTGCCAACGCCCGAATCGCCGCAAAACAATACGCTTGCGCCGCCGGCGGGCGCACTGCGGGCGTGTCCCCACTCGGAACGCACGCGTTCCACATTACGCATGTAGGCTTCGATTTCATTCAGTCGCGCAATATGCTCCGCGGGCAGAACCAGATCTTCCCAATTCCAGCGGCTCTCAATTTTTTGCGCAAGATCCTTCAAATCGGAGTTTCGCTGCGACCGACACGCGGCGTATAAAAACTCACGCGAGCCGACTACGCCATCTGGCAAGGCCAGCCGGTCCTGCGCCGAACGAACCACCCGCTGAATTTCCTTTTCAGAAAAGGGGAATCGGGCGGCCAGAAGCGACGGATCGCCCTGGGTTCGCAACTCGTTCGGCAGATGGAGTTCCCACAACTTGCGCCGCGCGCTGTAATCCGGCCCGCTGATTTGCATATCAAACAGTCGCGACGTCGGAAATATCGCCCGCATTTGCGGATCCGTCGCCAGAGGCCGGAGCGCGCTGGTCAGGACGCTGGCGATTCCCGAAATATCGGACAATTCCCGGCGGAGCGTCGCGCGCCGCGGCGAATCGAGGGCGGCGTCGATATTTCGCAGAACCAGCGCGGCGCCATACAGTCGGGCCGCCAACACGACGCCGCGGAACCGTTGATCGAACTCCGCCTCGCGAGCGCCGGATAGCTCTGACAGGTCCGCTTCGATGAGCGGCCATGCATGCGCATCGCAAGCCTGGCGAATACATTCCAGACGACCGCTTGCCGCGGCGCCGCTGACGCACCAAACATCCGGAGCCGACGATTCCGACAGGGGAAGCGCTGCGAACGCAAGCGGCGACGCGTTCGCGTTCACGTCCGCAGCGCGCCGCGGCAAACGAACGCTTGCGACGCCGGACGCGGCTATGGTCAGGCCCGCAAGAAAGGTCGCCAGCGGCTCCGCAGCCAGAATCGCCTGAGTGGCCGCGAGCCCTGCGTTTTCTGAGACAACCAGTCCGTTGCGGCGTAATGCGCCGCCCGGCCCGAGCCGTTCCAGCAGGTGCAGACGATCTGCGCTACCCTCGGCGAAAAGTATGTAGCAGAGCTGCAGCGAAGCGGCGGAGCGCGAAACGTTGTCGTGCAGATAACCGTAAAGCCGCACATACTTTTCGTCGTAAAGCGGCGCAAGACACGCATGTAAAATGTCGATGTCCAGATCGGTCAGCGAAAATCGCTCGCGCAGACTGCGTTCCGGAAAATAGTTCAGAGCGGGTCGCGCTTCAAGCGGCTGCAAATCAGCGGGTCGCTCCTGAGCGGCCCTTGCGAGCGCATGCGCTTCCTGATCGGAGATGTAGAGCCCGGCGAACGCGTCCGCCGCAACGGCGCCCTTGCGATCCATCGCACGCTGAATGCAGCGATCCAGTCGAGCGTGACTCAGCGAAATGTACTCGCCAGGGGTCAGCGTTGCGTTGGATTCGGCCGGCCTCACGGAACGCTCTCTCCCGTTTGAAATGTAATCGTGGCCGCAATGCTGTTGATGCTCTCGTGCGTTCCAAGGCCAATCGTGTAGGTCGTATCGTACGCAAGAGCGACGCCGCTCATCACTTGCGAGTCCTCGTTGGCCCGACGATCAATCCAGGTGCGATGCAGGAGATTCACTCCGTCAAATGCGGCGACGGCGCCGGGCCACAAGCCCAGCCAGTTCTTGTTTTCAACGGGAATATTGCCGGGCGGCGTCTCGAACTGCACGAGCAGATCACGCGCAGTATAGGCCAGCAGGCGAATCTGCGATTGAAACGGAACGCCCGGTTCGCCCGCCGGGGTTTCATCCGGAGTGAATTGAACCGTAGCGCAAACGCTCTCCTGCGCCGGGCCGGGACAATAACCTACAATGTACGGCTTGCGCTGCAGGCTGAGTCCGTCGAGAATTTGCTCGCCGACGGAATTTTCGGTTGCGATCAAAACTTTGCGCAGCGGCGGCTGGCCCGCAGCGATCATCGCGCCGGACCAGACTCCGATCCAATTTTCATGTTTCGCCGGCTGGTTGCCAGGCAGCGTACGAAACGCTGTGAAGATCGCGCCGGCGTCGAGAATCGTCGCGCTCAGTTGCACTGACCGGAGTTCCATCGCGCTCAGTAGCTCCCCATACGCAGAGTAAGCGAGGCCGCCATGGCGCTCCACTCCTCGCTCACGCCGTAGGCCACAGTATAAGTGCGACCAAACAGGAATTTACAATCGCCGAGCGTAACGAGAAAGTCGCTCTCCCTCGCCTTTATTGCGACTCTCTGCAATGCGCCTGAACCGTTTACGGGCGCAGTGTCGCCCGGCCATACTGCAACCCAGTTCTTGCGTTCCGCCGGAACTACGCCCGGCAAGCCCTGGACGCGTATGCGTAAATAGTCCGGTCCGCAGTCTTCAAGGCTCAAATTCACAACAGCCGATTCGCCGCGCGTTTCACCCGGCTGGAACACAAGCAGCGCAGCCAACGACTTCCGGTCGGAACCGACGCCAAAGCCGACGCTGTAACTGGCGCTGCGCAGCTGCAGATCGCCGAGCACCCGCTCGCTCACGCTGTCATCATCCTGCAGCGGAAACTCGCGCAATGGCGGCGCACCCCAGGGCGAAACGCCGTCCCACACCGCGACAAAACCGCCAATGCTTTGTGGACGCACCCCGGGCAAAACTTCGTAGCGGGTAAAGATGGCGCTGCGACTCAAAATCGAGCCGGATAGTCGCACCTGTCGGAGCACAGCTGAAAGACTCATCAGGAACCGTAAGCGGGAGTGTTGAAAGTAAATGTGGCCGCGATATCGCTCCACGCTTTGCCCGTTCCATAAGCGACCGTGTAGGTGGTGCCGACGGTAATCGGAAAATTCTCCACGACAATTTCGCCCTGATTGTACACGCTTTTTACTTCGTCGCGCCGCAGCACATTGCTGCCGTCGTAAGATACCGAAGAACCGGGCCAAATGCCAATCCAGTTGTGATTATCGCGGGGCACGTTTCCCACCGGCGTTTGATAATTTATCAGCAGGGTGTTGTTGCTGAAACTGAGGACAGCTACGCTTGTCGCCTGCAGGTCCGAACCTGCGCCGCTCGCATCCACCTGAATTGTCGCGCAAACCGTTTGAAAGTGCACGTGCGGGCGATGATCCGGGCGTGATTTTTCGACTCCCTCTTGCGCTTCATCGCCGCGACCGCCGCTATGCTCGCGTTTTCCGCCGGTGCCATAACCGATAACGTAACTCATATTGGGGGCGCGACGTTGATAAACCGGCAAAGAGTCAATTGGCGAATCATTGTTGATCTCGACATAGTTGACAGGCCGCACATTCCAGCTTACCTGCGAACCTTCCCAGATGCCCAGCCAGTTGCCATATGTGCACGGTTGATTGCCCGGCAGGCAGGTATAGTCGACAGTGATTACATTTTCAAAAGTAGTTACAACCAAGGAAACTTGATTCAAAGATCCGCCTGAGACAGGATTCATTTTACGCTCCTCACGACCTGGTTTGGCCCTTGAACTTGCGCCGGCCGCCGGTTTCCGCCCGCGGCGGAAACTACGGCGCGCCGGCTCGCACGCGCGGCGAACTAGACTTCGCTTTGCGAAACCTGAAAGGTGGTAAACATGCCGACGGTCGGGCTCTTATCCGGCGAGCCCCAACCCCAGGCGAGGGAGTACGTGGCGCCGACCTGGAACTGAACATTGTCCAGAAATGCCGTACCGGCGGGGCTCTGCATGCTGCTGTCGGACGTCTGGTGCGCGATATACTTCTGCGATCCGTCGTTAACAACATTTGAACCGGTTACGATTCCGACCCAGTTTTTGTTCTGATACGGATTGTTTCCGTTAGGCGTGGCAAAACCGACATAGATCGAAGAGGACCCGATAATCGTCGGCGTCAGCAGCGAGGGCGTGAACGGAGTCCCAACGGTATCGCCGGGATTAAAAATGCTCAGCGCGCCAAACGGATACTGGTTGGATTTCGGAGAGTATTCGCCGTAAACATAACCGACCACGTAGTACACGCCCGGAGCGCGCGCCAGGGTCGTCGTCGTCTTTGAACCCGTATTGCCGTCAACGGTTAATGCCTTGGAATCCCAAACGACAGTCGCCGCGCCGGAGTACACCTGCGAAATATTCGAAGCGGACCAAACGAGCAGCGACTGCGGAAAACCGGCCTTGTTGGCGGCGGCAATATTGTTAGAATATGGCGTGTTGTACGAAATATTGAACACGCCTGTTCCGGAGCTCATGCTCTGGTACGTTGCGTTCAAAGACGTGGTCACCAACGTGGAATCCTGGCTGATGGCTGCATCCAGGCTTTTGATATGAAATTTCATCCTTTAATTCTCCTGTGGGTAAGGTCCGCATTGGACCAAATTTTTCTCATCTTTCCTGGCGCAAGCCGCGCTTAAACTTCCGCCGCTGCGCGTAACTAACTTCCTCCTGATTCTACTGCTGAGCGCTGAGATAAAACGTGCAGGTCGCCGATATCGCGCTATCTTCCGGCGCAGAACTGTACGCCAGCGTGTAGTACTCTCCGGCCGTAAGCGCAACGTCCAAGACTTGCGTGCCCGCGGCGCCGGTTCCCTGTACGGACCGGCGCACAAGGGCGCCGCCGTTAAATTGGGCCGTCTGACCCGCCCACAACCCGATCCAGTTGTTATTTGCGGCCGGCGAATTTCCGAGCGGAGTTTGATACGAGACAGTCAGATTGCCGGCTAACGCTTTAACCGGCGCGATAACGCTGGTGAAAGGATCCGTCCCGATAATCGTCCCGCGAAATGAAAGGGTGGAGCAAAAGGCGGGCGCGCCCGGGGCGGCGGTACTGTAGGCGACGGTGTAAGTCCCATACGGAAACGACTCCAGCGGGATAATAATCTGCCCTTCCGCATAGTCCGGCGGCGTTCCCGTGGAAATTGGTTGCGAAGACCAGAGTGCAGAAACGTCGCCATTCCAGATTCCAGCCCAGTTTGCCATTTTTGAGGGCGTATTGCCCGAAATGATGCTGTACAGTAGAAGCACGTATGGCGCAGCGCCGCCAGCGGCAGCCGCGTCTGAGTTCAAAACTTGTCCCGAAAGGGTAATTCCTGAATGCTGGATGCGTGAAATTACCATGTCAAGCGACCCCGGGCTGTCTGCTTAGAACCTCGCTTTCCGGCCGGGCAAGTACTTTTGGGTACGGTTTGTGAAAATTTTTTGCTTATAACTGCTATTTTGTGATTTCGGAGGCGGTATCCCGTCAGTCGCGAATGAGTCCTGGCGGGGGCGCGATCGCCCGTCGCGCGGACGGGCGTAACGCGCGCCTGCGGCCGGTTGTGCGGAGCTCGTTCGTCAGGCCACTAAGCCTTTGCCCGAATCAGCCGGGGCTGGAGAGGCGAGCGAGAAGACTCAGCTCCCAAAACAAAAAACGCGGCCCCTTGCGAAGGCCGCGTTTTGCGCGTCGAAAGACGTCTCAGTTTCGCGTGATTTGCGTTTGAGTTTGGCGCGCCTCAGTTCGCCGGCGCGGGGGCGTTCCCGCCGCCGCCAGCGGCGCCGCGCTGAAAGCCCGGCGGTTTTTCTTCGGCGTATTTCATGCGCACGTACGTATCGATCATGTCCTGATAGATCTCGCGGCGTGCGTCTACGGAATCACGACGATACTCGTCCGGCATGCGCAGGTCAAAAACCGGATGCATCTCTTTGGGCAGCAGGTACGGGTTGTCGATCCAGTTCATGCGCACATCTTCAATACTGGGTATGTTCGGATCGGTCGGCAGTCCGGCCTCGCTGCGGCCAAACGGATTCATCAGCGCGTAGTTATCGAACGGATACTTCAATTGATAGATGAACGCAGCATTCAATTTGGCCGTGCGGGCCAGGTTAATCGCGGCGATATAAAACTCGATGCGATTGCGACGTTGGTCGGGATTGATGCGCTGATCGCGAGTATTGTTCGCGTCCGCACGCAGGCCGCGATAACGCGCTTCCTTGGCGAGGCCCAGGTGCCGGTATCCGTACTCCACATTTTTCTCAATACGGTACTTGTTGTAAGACCAACGCGTGTTGCGCGGATCGTAGGGCCGGGTCGTTTGCGGGGCTTCACGATCGGTCTCAAAGTCCTGCCGGCGGCGGGAGCCCGGGCCGTACTGGATGGAAATCTCCACCACGCTGCGGTCGTTCGGATCGTTCGGGTTTTTGCGTTCGATGGCGTCGCGCAGCATACGCTCGCTGCGGTCGATGTACGACTGGCTGATTTCTTCCAGAAGGCGTTCAACGCGCACCTGGCTGTCCAGGAAACGATTGTAGGCGTTTACGTAGTTTCCTTCGAAGAAGTAGATCATCCCCTGCTGGTAGACCTGCTTGATCTCATTAAATTGCTGAATCCGCGGGCCGTCGTTGATGCGAACGGAGTCGCCCTGGCCCTGCGTCAACTGCTGGTAGCAGGCCGGGAAGGGCTCGCACGGGAAGTTGTAGACGATGGGCTCCAGATAGCGCAAGTAGCTGACGATTTCAATTCGCTTCAGCTGCGCCTTTTCGGCGACGGATTCCCCGCCAACGCCCTGGCTGACCAGGGTCAGCGCCGCAATTGCGATAAAAATCGAGAGTCTGAGTTTCCGTTTCATGGTCCTGCCGCCCGTTTTTCGGTCCTGAACCCGCGAAACTACGCGACCGGGCCGGCGCGTTCGGGGCTCATTCACCTATCGGATTTTATTGGAGGAAACCTGATTGCCCGCACAGCAAAAATCGCCGACGCTGCCCCACAAGCGAACCCGGCGCCCCGGGGCGCGGCCGGCGACATAAGTCGGGGCCCGCAGCGGCGGCGTCTTTGAACCGGCCGGGGGGCCGGACCGTGAGCAACAACCTCGCTTCGAGTAGAAACGCATGCAGTTGAAGAAGAAAGTCGTCGATAAGGCCCGCGCGATTTCCTATCGCTCCAAGGATAAGTCGACCTGTCCGATCTGTCGCTACGAATTTCAGCAGGAGAACCTGCACAGCGGCGGCGGCCGGCTCATCGCCGGCAAGCTGACCGCCGAGCTGCGCCGACTCTACGAGGTCTCCAAAAAGTTCGGCCGCGTTTATCCCCTGGCCTACTCGATTGTAGGTACCAGGGTCACATTTGCTCACTGTGCTGCACGCTTGATGCGCGCTGTGGCGACC
>JAVHPJ010000183.1:0-96101 GCA_036170535.1 Leptospirales bacterium
TTTTCCGTCATATTCGCCCCCTCACCCTCGCCCCGCTTCGAACTTGATCCAGTACAACACGCCGGCCAGCACGCTCAGCGCGGCCGTCACCAGCAGCGCGAAAAATACAGCCGACCAATCGTACCGTTCCGCGAGCCAGCCGACGCCCCAGCCGGACAAAAGCGCGCCAGCGTAGCCGACGCCGTCGATAATGCCGGCCGCGGTGGCGCCGCCCTTTTTGCCGCCGAGATCGAGGGCCATTGCGCCGGAAAGTAAAGAATACGGACCAATCAGAAACAATGAAACCAGCCCGATCAGGGTAAGTAAGAGCCAGAGCGGAGCGGCGGCGCCGGAGACGTACAGGGCGCCGATCACCCCCGTCGCGAGGGCGGCGCCGGGCACCAGCACAATCGAACGGTTGCCGCGCGCAAAGGCGTCGGACGCATACCCCGTGAATACCGCGGATACGGCGCCGGCCAGCGGAAACAACATGCTGCCGAGAATGGCCTTCGGATTATCGACTCCGGCTACGTCTTTTAACAGCACGGGCGTCCAGAAGGTGAAAGTTTCGCGAATCAGCGTCAGGCCAAAACTCATCACGCACACCAGCCAGAACGCGGCGCTGCGAAAGTACGGCCCCAGAAGATCGCGCAAATTGGCCGGCTTTTCCGCGGCGCCGTCTGCGCCATGCAGCGTGTCGGCGCGCGCCTCGGGTTCCTGGAGTCCCACGTCGGTCGGACTCGCTTTGAGAAATATCGTGCAGAGGACCGCAATCACCGCCAGCGCGCCCGCAGCGGCGAAATAGAGCTCGCGCCAGCCCAGGCCCCAGTTGACCAGCGCGCTGAAATAGCCGCGCGCCGCCGCATCGCCCAACAGATAGCTGACCGCAATAAATCCGACGGCGAAACCGTGCCAGTTCGCCGGAAACCAGCGCGAAGAAACCTTGATCAACGCCGACCAGCCGCCGGACTGCACCAGTCGATTCAAGGACCACAGAATTAAAAATGCGGCAAAACCCGAGGAAAGCCCGAACAGTACGGTGAGGCCCGCACTGACGATCATGCCGCCCAAAAACAGTCGGCGGCCGCCAAGAAAATCGGCCAGCACTCCGCTGGCGAATTTGCCCAGAAAATACAGGAGCAGTCCCGCGGAAGCGATGACGCCGAGACCCTCGCGGGTCAGTCCCTCCGCGCTAAACTCATCGAGCAGGAGCGGAGACGCCGCGCTGAAGTTTGACCGACAGAAATAATAGCCCGCATACCCGATCGTCAGCGTGAGCGCCGTTGTGATGCGCCAACGGCGAACGCGTCCGACAATGGCTGCGGAATCAGCGGCGTTCATCCGCCGAGTCCAGCCGACGGGGGGCCCGCCGCAAAGCGCATTTCAGCGGCAGGCGTTCATCTTTGCGAGCGATTGCAGCAGGCGCCGCTCTTCGTTAAAGGCCGGGTGATTTTCCCGGTTCGCCATGCGCGCCTCCATGTATTCGCGCGCCGGCCGGAACGCGGGCGGACAACGCTCGGCGTAATAGCTGTAAGCGTCCATGCGATCGTTCACGTTGCCGCCAATCAACTTGAGAAAGTAAAACACGTCCAGGCGATCCCGGTTTTTCAGGTTCAACGTGACAAATTGCTGCCGGCACTCGTCCACAATCATGGTCGGCGCAGTAGACGAGCGACAGTCGCGCGTGAGACTCAAAACGTAGGCGCGATATTCAGTAAAACTTGCGCCGCTCCAGTCGCGATTATCCTGGACCACGAGGAAGTCCTGGGCGACCTCGCGGCGTCCGGGCGGATTGGTCACCACAAGATCGTAACTGCCCGCACGGGCGTTGCGCAGATCCACTTCCAGTTCAAGCTTTTCGCCCGTCTCATCCGCGCGCACGCCGCGCACCGGCAAACGATCAGCGCCGTTTTCCAGCGTGGCCCGCGTCTGGTCGCCAAAGTTGCGACCTTCGACATTGATGCGCGCCGCAGTCTGACCGCGATTCACCACGATCGGCTTATCATTCTCCCGACGCACTACCGGCTTGCCTGTGCGGACAATTTGCAACGGACGCCAGTTGGACCAGACGGCCGGCCGACCATTAGAATCCAGCGGCGCGACGCGAACTTCATAACGACCGTCTGGAAGATCCAGGTTCACCGCCGGCCGCGGCGTCGTGCGGTCCACGCGCACCGCGCCGCCGCGATTGCGCACCTGAACGCGATACTGACTCACGCCCGGCACCGGCCGCCACACGACGTCGCCCTGCGATGGCTGTGCAAAAACTCCCGCCGCAGCGACCGACAGACCCAGCGCCAGGGACGCATAAAGAGCGATCCGAAAGAGCGACCTCATTTGTAAATCGTCTCCGGAGACAAAAATTCGATATCGTCGGGCTTTAGCCGCCGCAGCGCTTCATCCTGACGCGCCGCAGCGCGCTCCAGCTGTTCTTCCTTTTGCGCAGCCGGATCCGCTTCGCCTTCCCGCTCGTCTTCGTCGCCGCCGGACCAGGAACTGGCGCGGTTGACCACAAAAAAGCTGCCGGTTTGCGACGCCGTGGCGCCGTCCGGCGTGCGGCCTTCCACGCGCCAGTAGTAGCGTCCCTCGCGGGCGACCTCTTCCTTGAGCGTTATAAAGTTGCCGGTCACTTCCCGATCCACGACCGAGTCCCGAAAATTCGGATCGCGGCCCACGCGCACTCGGTAATTGCGAATTTCGCGCGGCGCATTCCAGGAGAGCAAGGCGCCGTCGCCGCTCAAGTCTTCCGTTGAAATTTGTCCGCCGTCGCGCGGCTGCATAATTTGCGGCCTTGGATAGTCGTCCAACTTTACGATCGAAAACGAAAGCGTCGGGCTGAGCGAAGGCTGCACCGTGTCGACCGACGGCTCCGTGCGTACCCGCCAGAAGTAGCGCCCGGGCGCGAGACCGTCGAGTCCCGCCGAGTTATTGCGGGCACGCTCGCGGCGCACTCCGCTCGCAAAACGCGGATCGCGAGACACTTCAAGAATATACTCGCGCGCAAACGCGTGCTCCGACCAGCCGAATTGAACCAGCGGCGCCTCGCGCACGAAGTTAATTTCTTCGCCGTTGGCCGGTGAAAACAATAACACGCGCTCACTGGCGACCAGCGCGATTTTGCGAGTCTCGCTGATTTCCGCGACGCCATTGGCCGCCCGGCCGCGCACGCGCCAGTACCAACTGCCGGCCGGCAATCTCATGTTTGCGCTCAAGGCGCCGGCGGGAGCGCTGCGCTCGACGCGACTGAAGTTGCTGAACCGGGAAATTTCAAGGCGTGCGTCGCGCACCGGGCGGAGGAAACTCCACGAAAAACGCACGGCGGCCTCGCCGCCTTCCACCGGCAGAACCGAGAGGTTATCCGGCCCGGAAAGGCGAATCGAAAGATCGCGCACGTCCACGGCGCCGCCTTCGCCGATATCGGCGCGCTGATCACGACCGACCAGCGCCGCGCCGCCGTCCGCCGAATTCACGCTGGCCTGACCGCGGCCGACAGTCACGCTCAGATCACTGCCGCGCGCGCCCACGGTGAAGTCGGAATCCTCCGCGCGAATGGTGCGATCGCCGGAAACTACCTCGACCGCGCTTGCGCCGGAACCCTGATTAATCTGAATGGTTCCGGACCGAAAATCGATGCGCGCCGTCTCCTCGGATATGTCGAGGTAGATCATGCTGTTTTCGTCAAGATTGATGACCGTGCCGTCGGCCAGGTGGATCTTCGCCTCGGCATACGACTCCGAGCGAATCGTGTCGCGGTTCGCCAGCGGACTGTTCGAATACAGACTGCTCCAGACGACGTGATCTTCCAGACGCCGTTCGACGCGGTTGTATTTGTAGGTTATGTAACCGACCACTTCGCGATCGCCGATGTCGATACGGCGAGTGTAATCAAAGTAAAACACTACCAGAAAGATCGCCGCCAGCGCCAGCAGGCCCAGCGGTATGACTTTGTCCGCGTTACGCCGGAGAGTACTTCGCATCTTTGAAGCTCCTGCCGTGCGCCTTTGCGTCGAATTCGATGCCGACCCGCTCGCGCAGTTCTTCCACGCTGCGCGGACAGCCTGGATCGTCCATGCGCCCCAGCACCGCGTACACCACGACCGGCTTCGCTTTGCCCTTTACGCGCATTTCGTCCATCTTTACGACTCGATACGTATTCTTTACTTTTTCCAGGGAATGCTGAGTAATCAAAATATCAACGCCAAAGTGCTTGGTCAGACTTTCCACCCGCGAGGCGAGGTTCACGGCGTCGCCAATGACCGTGTACTCCAGTTTTTCGTCGGAGCCGATCTGACCGGCGACCACCGGTCCCGTGTTGATCCCGCAGCCGATGTGAATAGCGGGCTTGCGACCGGTTCCGCGGCTGCGATTAAATTCCAGCAAGGCCGCGCGCATCATCAGACTGGCGTTGATGGCGTTTTCCGTGTTGTTGCCGTAGCTTTTCAGCGCGCCCCACACCGCCATGAGCGCGTCGCCAATGAACTTATCGACCGTTCCGTGGGTTTCATTCACGCAACGGACCATCTCGCTGAAGTATTGATTGAGAAATTCAACCACCTCTTCCGGACGCAACCGTTCGGACATGGCGGTAAAACCGCGCACGTCGGAGAAAAAAATGGCGCACTCTTTGCGCTCGCCGCCCAGATGCAATTCACCCGAAAGCGAAAGCTCCGCCAGCTCCTTGTTGACGAATTTTCCAAAAGAAACTTTCAGGTTCTCGCGTTCGCGCAGACCGCGCGTCATCGAATTAAAGGTGTTGGTCAATACGCCGATTTCGTCGCGGCTTTCGGGCGGCAAATTCACGTCGTAGTTGCCCTCCTCCACCAGACGAGCGGCGCCGGTCAGGCGTTTGATCGGACGGGAAATGCCGCTCGCAAAAAAGTAAACTACGATCAGGGCGAGACAGATGACCGCGCCCATCAACAGCAGGTTTCGCCGCCGAATCCCGTAGACCGCCTCAAAGGCAAGATCTTCGCGCACGGTGGAAATAATGCCGACGCCGGCGAACGCCATTTTCCCGTAGGCGCCGAGATAGGCTTCGCCGCCCTTTTCCGTGTAACGCATGAGACCGTTGTCGACGCGGCTGCGGCGCATTGCATCGACGATCGGCGAATCGGCCATGCTTGCGCCGGCGAGCACGACGCGCGTATCCGAGTGGGCGACGACCGAGCCGTCCTCCGACACCATGATGTTTTGCGTGATGCCGCCGCCTTCGCTTTGAAACGCGGCCAGAAAGCTGTCCATTTTCTGGAAAACGATGAGCGCGCTTTTTTCACCGGCGCTGCGTTCATATGGAAAACACAGCCCGATGATCGGAGAACGGAAGCCCGGGCTTGCGTTCACCAGCGAAACCGAGCCCTGAAAACAACGCTGAAACGCGCCCGCGTAGCGCGTCGTCAGGCCGGCGATGTCGCGCTCCGCCAGATCGTTTGCAATCAGGTACTGGCGGTTGATCAGGCTGCGCACCTGGCGCGGCGCAGGATCGCCGGCCCGATACTCGCCAAAAAATATCCAGCCGCGATCGCCCCCGAACAACGTGCGTTCAAGACGCGCGCCTTCCGCCGGACCGCTGGCGGCGACCTCGGCGATTTGCCGCACGGAATTAATCAACGAGCTCACGCTGGCGCTCGTAACGTTGGTGAGCTTCATGTTATTCTCTTCCACCCGAATGCGACTGTCGGCGAGGAAGAAGTAAGTCGCCAGAAAGATCATCAAACCCAGCGACAGGGCCACGATGACCGAGATGATTGTCATGAGTTTGATACGAATAGTAAGCCGCGACTCCTGGAAGGCGCCGCCGACGGGGCGCGGCGAGAGAAAGCGCTTGATTGTGTCGAAAAATTGCATGGGGAGCGGCTCCGGCGAATCCTTCGAATGCGCCAGGACCAGGGAAGGAACGCAAGTATTTTTATCAATTGCAGCTTGCTTCCGGGCTAGCGCGGCTTGCCGCCGTTCAGACGCGCCACAGCGTTTTTGAGTCCGCCCAGACTCAGGTCTTCCATGGGGAAGATCTCGCGGATCTTCTGTAAAGACCAGGCGCCGCGACCGTTTTTCCAGTATTCCGCCGGAATCGGGTTGAGCCAGACCGAACGCTCAAAGCGATCCCGCAGCCGCTTGAGGTGCACGGCCGACGCTACGGGCGATTCGTCGGTCCAACTGGAAGCGCCGTAAGCCGAGTAGAGTTCCTCCGGCGCCATGCTCGCATCGCCCACAAATATGAGGCGTGCGTCCGGCTCTTGTTCCAGAATCTTCGCGAGTCCGACAACGCGCGTGCGTTGCGGGTCGGAATAAACATGTTCGTAGATCGTGTTATGAAAATAATAGACCGTGCACCGATGAAAGCGATCGCGCAGCTTCTGAAACAACAACCGCGTAAGATCCACGTAGGGCGCCATGGACGTTCCGCCGTTGTCGATAAAGACCAGAATCTCAATGCGATCGCGCAGCTCCTTGCGAAAAACCAGCTCAATCTCGCCGCCATTCTGCGCGGTCCGCCGGATGGTTTGATCCACATCGAGTTGATCGGGGGCGCCCGCCGGCTTGAGCATCTTTAAAGCGTCGAGTGCGGTGCGCCAGTTGGCGCCGTCGAGGGTTTGCGCATCCGAGTAGTCCACGTAGCGGCGCTCGCCGACAGTCTTTAATGCGCTTTTACGCGCGGACTCGCCAAAGGCGCGCACGCCGCGTTCCGCGGCGCCGCTGTGACCAAAAGGCGATGTCCCGCCCGTGCCGACCCACTTGCTTCCGCCGTGGTGCGCTTCAGTTTGTTCGCGCACGGTGTCCCAGAATTTTTTCATCAGCTCTTCGGGCGTGAGCGCATGCGTCACGGGCTTAATCTCGCCGCGCGCCACGGCCGCGCGCAGCCACTCGCGAAACTGGCGCGTTTCAAACAGCGCCGGATCGCCTTCCGCCACAGGCGGCAGCAAGACGCCGAAAAAGTATTCCGCAAATGCGCGTTCAAAGGCGTCGTATAACTCGACGCGCCGGACGAAACAGAGCCGCGCGAACAGAAACAGTTCATCCAGACTATTTACCAGTCCGCGGCGCAATCCCTTGATGAAGTCGAGCGCATTGTCGACGTTAGCCGGCACGCCGTACTCGCGCAGCAGATGTACAAAATCCAGGAACATACGGCGCGGCTTCGAACTCCCCGGGTTTTTCAGCGGACCGGCGCTTTGCCGCTGCGAAAGGACAGCAGATCCTGAGTCCGCTTGAGCAGTATGCCCGGCAGAGGCGCCTGGCCGCCCGCCCCCAGATCTGCGGCGGACGCGCCGCTGCGTTCGAGAGCGTCGATCCAGTTTAAAAGCTCGCTCGTCGCCGGAGGTTTTTCGTAGCCGCGCGCGCGCAAGTCGTAAAAGATGCGGAGCGCCACATCGCGCAGTTCAGTCTTCAAGTCGGGAAAATGCAGGGCGACGATTTCACGCATTTCCTCGGGAGACGGAAACGCTATATGGTGGCTGAAACACCGCCGCAGAAAGGGGTCGGAAAGCTCGCGCTTGGCGTTGGACGTGATTACAATCACAGGCGGATGTTTTGCACGGATCGTTTCGTTGATTTCGCGGATGGTGAACTGTAAATCTTCCAGAACATCCAGCAGGTTATCTTGAACATCCGACTCGGTCTTATCAATCTCGTCGAATAATAGCACGGTACGCCGCTCGGCGCGAAAAGCCCGGCCGATAGGTCCCCAGATGACGTAGTCGTAGAAGCGATTGACATCGCGGCCCGTGGCGCCCGCGCCAAAGCGCGCGTCGTTTAAGCGCAGGACGGTGTCCTGAACGTAGCAGGCCTCCTCGCCTTTGATCGTGGACTTGCAGCGCAAAATTTCGATCGGAAATCCCAGACTGCGGCTGATCTCAACGGCAAGCTGCGTTTTGCCGGTGCCGGGCTCGCCGGTGAGGAGCAACGGGCGCTCCATGCTGATCGCCATATTGACTATGGCCTGGAGTTCACCGCTCAGGTAGTAGCGCTCTGTGCCCTGGAATTGCATGGTTGAGACTTCCGACAGGCGCGTCGCCTGTCAACTGCCGTAATCAATGCGGCGCAGCTGGATTTCGGCCTCCGAAACTCGACCGGATCGCCGCGCCGCGTGCTCCGGAGGGCGTAGCGGCGCGCGAAGATTTACAACTCGTACCAATCCTGGCTTTTTTTGGCTTATAATGCTAAATATTACAAGAGTTACAAAAAAGTAATTGTGTTTGAAACGAGCAACTGATTACAACTGGCGGGCCCCGAAGCAGAGCTTGCGGCGAGTCGCTCCGGGCGCGAGACAGCCATGAACCCTGATAACCCGATCAAACGAACCCAGGCCGACACGGTGCGCCTCGCAATCTACGAAGAGAACGCCGAGCGTTCGCGGGAACTTCGCGCGGCGCTCGCGCTGCAGGCGGATTTTACGGTGGTCGGTGAAACGCGCGATGCGCGAGAACTCGAAACTCTGCTCGCACGGGCGCCGTGCGAGGTCGCCATACTCGATCTGGACGCGCCGCGATCGGCCAACGTAGCGGCCTTTCTCGCGCTGCGCAAACGCTTTCCGCAAGTGAAGACGCTGGTGCTGGCGGAAAAGAAAAACCTCGAAATTTTCAAACGAACCGTCGGTCCGATCGCAGACGGGTTTCTCGCGCGCAAGGCGCAGCCGGATCACATCGCGGAAGCCATCCGCAGCCTGCTCGGCGGCGCGACGCCGCCCGCCGACCATGCCGCTTATTTTCGTTCCGATCGGGACGCCCCCCAGCCCATTGAACCTGCGGCGCGCCCTTTTCATGAGGATCCGCTCGCGCGCCTGACTCGCCGCGAATTGCAGGTGCTGACCCTGGTCGCCGGCGGAAAGATGAATCGCGAGGTCGCCGCGGAGTTGGGGATCAGCAAACGCACGGTGGAGTTTCACCGCGCCAACCTGATGGACAAGCTCGCCCTGGGCAATGTGGCCGATCTGGTGAAGTTCGCCGTAGAACGTCGGCTCATCTGAAGCCGCAATTATCTGTAGCCCGGGCGACCCGCCCGCGGCCGACTGGCGCACGTCGCGGACAAAAAAATTCGTCCGGCGACGAAACCCGGCGCCCGTCTGACGAATCATAACTTCCGTCCGCGCGGCCCAGCCGGCTGGAAGGAAACCCTGCATGTCCGCTATTGATCCCGGTTCGACGCGTATCGCCGCTGAAGCGCTGGCCGGCGCCCTGTCTGAGTTGCGCGGCCTGCTCAGCAATACGCTCAGCGACGCCGACTATGCGGGGCTGCAAGCGCCGACCTTTCTGGCGACCGTGGGTCAGCATGTGCGTCATACCCTGGATCATGCGCGCGCGCTGGTCGCCGGCTTTCCCGAAGCTTGCGTGCGCTACGACGAACGCGAACGCGGCGGCGAGATCGAAACGCGGCGCGGCCTGGCCATTATGGAACTGGCGGCCCTGGAAGCCGCAACACTCGCGCTGGGCGACGCGGACGGCGCCACGGCGCTCATCGTCGAGCAGATCGCGGACCCGCTTCGCCCGCCGCTGCGCTGCGCTTCCACCCTCGAACGCGAGTTGATATTCGTCATGCACCACGGCGTGCACCATCATGCCATGATTGCAGCCATGTTGCGTTCGGCCGGCAAGACGCCGCCCGACGAGTTCGGAGTCGCGCCCGCCCCCCTGGCGAGCCGCCAACCGTGAACGCGCGCCGGGCGGGCCTGCTCTGCGCCTGGGGCCTTGCGCTCATCGCCTCAAACGCCTATCAGCATTTCACGCGAACGCCGCCGCCGGCGAATCGCCGCTTTGCCGCGCTCCCCGAGCATGGGCGAATCGCGTACACGGAACACGGAACCGGTCCGAGTGTATTGCTCTTACACGGCAGTCCGGGCTCCGCCGACGATCTCGACGCTACGGCGCGCGGGCTTGCGCAGCGCTATCGCGCAATCACGCCGGATCTTCTGTGCGCCGGCTTTTCGGATCATCCCGGCGACTGCGGCGCGCGCGCCCAGGCCGGCGCCATGCTGGCCTTGCTCGACCGGGTCGGCGTTGAGCGAACGCTGGTTTTCGCGCATTCCTACGGCGGAGCCGTGGCGATCGAAATGGCGCGCCGCGCGCCGGAGCGCATACGCGCGCTGGTCAGCTACGGCGGCATCGGCGTTCAGGAAGGCGAAGGCAGCGGCGACTATTATATAGAACATATCAAATACGCGGCGGGTTCGGCGCTCATCGCGTACGGCGCGGAAGCGCTGCCGCACTTCGGCTGGATCGGCGCTCACCGGACGCGGCGCGGCTTTTTGCAGCAGTTCCAGGATCTGGATCAGCGCCCGCTGCGCGCCGCGCTCGCAGGCCTGCAAACGCCGACGTTGTTTCTGCATGGCTCGGAAGATCCGCTCGTGCCCGCCTGGGTCGCCGAAGAACACCGCCGGATCACCCCGCATAGCGAACTCGTAATCTGGAATACCAGTCACTTCCTGGTCTTCAGCGACGCGGGATCTGCGCGCCTGGCGACTGCGGCGGCTGAGTTTTTCGAGCGTCGCGGCGACGCGCCGGACGGCCCCGTGCGAGCGCCAGTGCGCGAAACCGAGACCCATCGCGTGCGCCCGGCCCTGCCGCTTACGCTGGAACTGGATCCATCCGTCAACGCCTGGGCGAAAATTCTTGCAATCATCACCGGGACCCTGGTCTCCGAAGACCTGACCTGCATTTCCGTCGGACTGTTGATCCGCGCGCACCAGCTGGATGTCTTCACCGGACTGTTCGCGTGTTTCATCGGCATTTTTCTGGGTGATCTGGGCTTATACCTCATGGGCCGACTGATTGCGCTCGGCCTGTTCTCCTCGGCGCGGGTGCGCGCCCTCTTGCCGGAGGCGAAGCTGAATCCGCTGCGTGAGCGTTTCGACCGCGAAGGCTGGCGTTTGATTTTTCTGAGCCGCTTTTTGCCCGGCACGCGGTTTCCGGTGTACGTCGGCGCAGGCTTGATCGGCGGTCACGCCAGTCGGCTCGCAGTGTTTGCGCTGCTTGCGGGGCTGATCTGGACGCCGCTTCTGGTATTGCTCTCGGCCGCGCTGGGCCCGGCCTTGCTGGCGCCCTTTCAACGGCTGATCGGCGAAGGCTGGCTTGCGCTTGCGGCTGCGGCGCTCACTGTCTACGCGCTGTTTCTGGGGCTCCGCCGACTGCTCACCGCGCAGGGCCGCGAAGACCTGCGGCTCAGTTTTGCGCGCGCACGCCGCCTCGAGTTCTGGTCGCCCTGGTTATTCTACGCGCCGCTTTTGCCTCTCTGGGTGTGGCTGCATCTGCGCTATCGCGGCTTCAAAACAGTGACCGCTTCCAATCCCGGCATCGCCCTCGGCGGACTCATCGGCGAATCGAAGGCCGAGATTCTACAACTCTTGCCGCCGCCCTGGACGCTCGCGTATTTCTTAAGTCGTCGCGGGCCGCCGGCCGCAGAACGCAGCGCCGCGGCGCTCGCCCAAATGCAGGCGCGCGGATTTGATTTTCCGATCATCCTGAAGCCCGATCTTGCAGAAAAGGGCTTTGGCTTGAAACTTGCGCGCGGCCCGGAGGATGTCCAGACCTACTTTGCGGCCGAGCCCGACGATGTAATCGTCCAGACCTATCACCCCGGCCCCCACGAGGCGGGCGTTTTTTATTACCGATTTCCGGACGAACCGCAGGGGCGGATTCTTGCGCTCACGCACAAAGCCTTTCCGGAAGTTACGGGCGACGGTCGCACAACGCTTGCCGACTTGATTCAGCGGCATCCGCGGTATCGCCTGCAGCGCGATGTATTCTTCGCCCGCCACGCCGATCGGCTCGAGCAGGTCCCGGCGGCTGGCGAGCGGATCAGGCTGGCGCTTGCCGGCAATCACTACCAGGGAACCCTGTTCAAAGACGGCGCGGCTTTGATTACGCCGGCGCTGAGCGCGCGCATCGACGAAATCGCCCGGGCCACGCCCGGCTTTTATTTTGGCCGCTTTGACGTGCGCTACAGCGATCTCAAACGCTTTCAGGCGGGCGAAGATCTCGCAATTGTGGAACTGAACGGCGCAACTTCCGAGGCCACGGTGATATACGATCCCGATTGGTCGCCCGCGCAAGTGTACCGCATGTTGGCGCTTCAGTGGCGGCTATTGTTTCAAATCGGCTATGCCAATCGCCAGCGCGGCGTCCCTGCGACCGGCTACATGCGAATTTTGCAGGAGATTGTCCGTCACCGCAAACGCAATTTTGCATCGAAAGTATCGGACTGAAGGAACTCGAAATGGAAAAATTCAATCGATTCATCTACACGCTCATTGGCGACCCCAGGCACAACTCCCTGGAACACCGATTGTTCAATTCGATCTCGCTGTTAAACGGCTTTGCCAACATCGTGGGCGTACCGGCCCTCCTGCAACTCGACTATCTATTCCTGGCGCTGCTTACGTTTTCCGTGGGCGTCGTGTTTGTGATCTTTTATTATTTCAGTCGCTTTCACAGCATCTATCGCAGCCTCTACTGGCCCTTCGTGCTTCTCATTCTGATTTACCTGTTCGTCAACATCCTGGCGAACGCCGGCTCCCTGGGCGGCGCGCACTACTACTTGATTCCCGGGCTGGTAATTTCGATCATGCTGTCGCGCAGTCTGAGTCGTTCGCTCGTCTCGGCCACGTTATTCGCCGGGGCTGCAGCGGCGCTCTTCTATATTGAAGATTTGCATCCGGACTGGATTACGCCGTACAAACGTCCGGAAGATCGCGCCCTGGACGCCGGCCCCAACTATGTGGCCGTGCAGATTTTCACCGGAGCGCTGGTGCTGGTGCTCGCGCGCAGTTTCAGCGAGGAACGCAATAAATCCGATCGCCTGCTGCAAAACGTCCTGCCGGATGTGATCGCCGAGGAACTCAAGCGTTTTGATCGTGTTGAACCCCAGCACTACGCGGGCGCCACCGTTCTGTTCACGGACTTTGTGGGCTTCACAAAAATCGCGGAACGTCTTTCGCCCCAGGGACTGATCGCCGAGCTGGACGCATGTTTTCGCGCCTTTGACCAGATTATGCGCGTGCACGGCCTGGAGAAGATCAAGACCATCGGCGATTCTTACATGGCGGTCGCCGGCATTCCCGAAGAAAACCTGAGTCATCCCGTGGACGCCGTGCTGGCGGCGCTGGATATTCAACGTTTCATGGCTCAACTTCGTGCGGAAAAATCCGCGCGCGGCGAGCCTTGCTGGGAGCTGCGCCTGGGCATGCACACAGGCGACCTGGTCGCCGGCGTAATCGGCGAGAAAAAATTCGCCTACGACGTGTGGGGCGATACGGTCAACACCGCCAGTCGCCTCGAGTCCAGCGGCGCGCCGGGGCGGGTGAATATCTCCGAAACGCTTTACGAACGCGTCAAAGATCTTTTTGAGTGCGAATATCGCGGCAAGGTAATCGCCAAAAACAAGGGCGAAATCGACATGTACTTTGTACTCGGACTCAAACCCGAATATGCGGAAGCGGACGGCCGCACGCCCAACGCGCGCTTTCAAGAAATCTACCGGTCGCGCTTTGAAATCGCCGCTGCCTGACGGGAATTCCAGAACAGAAAAAGCCTTGAACCGGGCGCCTGCAAGCCGCGAGTGGAAAGAAAGCGCGTCTCATCGCGCGCCGGGGGACTTCAACATGAGACTACTTGCGCCCATTGTTCTCGCGACGGCCGTGCTGTTCGCCGCGGCCTGCAACGACTCTGAGCACGATCATCACGAACACCATGATCATGGCGCCCTGTCGGATACTACGCGCATTGCATCGGTCGACGGTTATGAGATTGTTTTCGACTTCGTAACAATGGAAGACCATCGCAAGATGATGGAGCTCATGAAACTCAAGATGGACCATGATCCCGCCGCAGATCGTCACCTGAGCGTCACCATTATCGAAAAACGCACGGGCGCGCAAATCGCAGACGCAGCTGTCAACCTGACCGTATATACTCCGGACGGGCGAGTGGTTTCCGGCCCCGGCGTCCGCATGGCGGGCGAAGGCATGGTCCACTGGGGACTCGACGTTAAGAGCGGCGGCCCCGGAACGTACCGCGTCGCCGGCGATGTAAAAATCGGCGAGCGCAACCTGGCCCCGCTGACGGAATTCACATTCAAATAAGGATCGCGCGCGGCATGTTCTGGCAAACTTTCATAACTGTATTTTTAAGCGTCTTTATCGCCGAACTGGGCGACAAGACCCAACTGGCTACTATGTTGTTCAGCACGGAAAATGAAGCTCCGCGACTGGCGGTTTTCGCCGGCAGCGCGCTGGCGCTTACCGTTGCGGCGGGGCTCGCCGTACTGGCCGGCTCGGTCATTATGCGTTATGTGAACCCGGGCGCCCTGAAGCTGGTCGCCGGATTGGGTTTCATCGCCGTCGGGCTCTGGACGATTTTTTCACGCGGCGCCTAGCCCGGATTGTTCATGAAACACGGTGCGCTGCGGCGGCAATAATCCGGGCTAGCGGGCGGCGGCGAGATGCTCCAGTTTTGTTCGCTGCTCCGGTCCCCCGATGAAAAGCAGCACTCCGCCCGGGTTCAGACGCGTATCGTAGTCGGGATTGTAAACGTAGCAATCTTCGGAACCGTCCAGTGAATAAGCGACGATTTGCAGGCCGGTGCGCTCAAAAATTTGCGCTTCGCCCAGGGTCTTGCCGGCGAGCCGACTCCGCTCGGGTATGCGGACTTCTTCGACCCGGATCGACTTGTCCTTTCCGCGCAGCATCCGATCCAGGAAGGTGACGACTTCCGGTCGCAACGCGACCGCCGCGATGCGCATCCCGCCAATGAAGTTCGGACTGATCACATGATTGGCGCCGGCGCTTTTCAGCTTTGCATGAATGGAAAGGTCGATTCCGCGCGAGATGATTGTAAAAGTCGGATTTAACATGCGCGCGGTGAGAGTTAAGAACAAATTATCCTTGTCGTTCGAGAGCGCAGCAATCAGCCCGGCGGCGCGCTCAATGCCCGCAGCCCGCAGGGTTTCATCGAGAGTGGCATCGCCCTGAACCACCAGTATGCCGTCGAACTCGCGCTTGAGAGATTCCACAATGCGCGGATCGCCCTCAACCGCCACAAAAGGCCGTTTGGACGAAAACATCTCGCGCACTACATGCACGCCGGTCTGTCCCGCGCCGCAGACGATGAAGTGATCCTGCATATGAGTGATTCTCCTGAGTATGCGCCGTTCCGCCATGCGGTCGCTTAAATGCGATTCTACAAAAACGGCGGTAAACGCGGATATGCAATACAGCACGACGCCCATGCCGGCGAAGAGCAAAAGTATGGTGTACCACACGGCGGCCGGGTTAGCCTGCACGCCAAGGATATCGCCGTAACCGACGGTCGTCAGCGAAATGGCCGTCATGAAAAAAATGTTCGTCCAGGTCTGATCCGGATAGTAGGCGCGATACCCGATTGAGCCCAGCGTAAAGGTTGCCAGCAACAAGAAGAAAGGGAAGCGCAGCTTGCGCCAGAGTTGGGCGATCATGATGGGGCCCCGCGATAGCAGTACTTACATAATCGTCCGACCGCTGCGGCCGCCTGAGCGGATTTCGCACGCAGAACGGCGCCGGAGGCTATTGTTTTTCCAGTTCGAGGAAAAGCGGATCGGAATCGAGAATCGTCTCAGCCGGGCGGCTCTCCGCGGGCAACAGCGGCGCGACAAACTCCACGCCGCGCAGCCGCAGATCCAGCGCGATCGCCGTGCGGCGCTGCAACCAACTCCGATAGGCGTCCAGTTCCGCCGACAGGCCTTCCGCGCCGCGGCAGCCGGCGACGTATTCTAGAACCGTACGTTCGGCGCCTTCCAGCGCGCGCCGGAACTCGACCGTCTCCGGCGGCCCTTCCTCCACCCCCAGATCGGCCTCGCCGGCGAGAATCTCGAGCGTCGGCTCCGCGCGGAGCGTTGCGAAGTTTATGCGAAAGTACGGCCCGGATACTCCGAAGACCTGGCGTCCGCTGGGCAGGGCGTCGCGGCGGTAAACCAGATAAAAAACGCCGCCATCGGGCTCCGGCGATCCGGACGGCAAAACCGGCGTCAGGGTCGCACGCCAGAATTCGGGCGGCAACAACGACACGGCGCGATCGCGCAACTCGGCCGGCGTACTGGCGGGAGCGCAATCTGGCGCAGACAGAGACGGCGCGGCGCCCGCGGGCGCAGGCGCAATCGTGCAGTGCGCGCCGAACCCCACAAGACCGAGGCCGAGGCCAGAGCAGTAAATCGCAAAACACAGCCGGCGCCCCGCCCTCAGGCGGAACGGAAGGTCGATCGATCGCGGGCGTGCGCATGTCCGGACGACGGCTTTCATCTGTGGAAAAAGAGTTGCCTCGCGGCGTTGTCGGCGACGCGCTTTCGGGATGACGTTTCGTTTTCTTCCGCTGCTGGCATTTTTCGCCGCCCTCGTAACTTCCGGCTCCGGCGCAAGCCTGCCCGCCGCCTCCGCCGTCGCCTGGGCGGAAGAAGGTTATGGATATGCTTATAACGTCAAGACCATCGAAGAGGCGGAACGCCTCGCGCTCGAATCCTGTCGCAAGAACGGCTGCTCGAATAACATCCGCATCCTGACCAGCTCGCCGGGCGAAGGCCACGCAGCGCTCGCGGTGGACGGCTCGATCATGGGCGCCGCGGTCGGCTTTCCCGATCCGAATTCAGCTCGCGAACGCGCGGTCCAGGAATGTCTGAACAATGGCGGCAAGTTCCCGCGCGTCATTCTCACCTGGTATGACCGCGGCTACTGAACGCAACCCGGGCGCAGGATTCGCGCAACTGGCCGTCACTCGACGGTAAATCTTCCGCCGCCCGTGTAAAAGTTGCCGCCCCCGATCGCCGGCGAAGCCTCCTCGCTTGAGGTCGCGCCGCCGCGCCGGCCGGCGACTCCCGCGGAACTGCCGGTCGCCTTGCCGTAGTCCAGATCCCGCATCGCGTTAACAAAGCGCCGCGCCGGTTCGTCCATTTCCCAGACTCGGTCCGGCTGATCGTCCAGATCCAGCGACTCCAGACGATCCTCGACGGAATTGTAGATCCATTTTTTGTCTTCGAAAATCAGTCCGCGATAATCGTCCAGGCGCCAGACCCACAGCGGCAGAAAGAACTTGTATTCCGGATTAAACATCGACTGGCCGTGCAGCGGCTCCGGCCAGGTCAGACCGAGCATGTCGAATATGGTGGGGTACACGTCCAGCATGGTCCCCGACGGCAGGGTCCGTTCCGAAAACCGCGCCAGCTCCGGATGGCGAAATACTACAGGCACGCGCACTTCTTCATTGTAGATGCTGAAGCTGTGCCGAAAGAAGCCGCGTTCGCCAAAGGATTCGCCATGGTCGCTGAGCAGCACAAACAGCGTCTTTTTGTCCAGGCCGCGTTTCTGAAATTCCTCAAAGATACGATCGCTGATGTACATCGCGTAGTCCACGGCGTTGCGATGTTTGCCGACCATGCGCGCATTGTCGAAGCGATTAAAGCGATCCGGCGCCGGATTAAAGTACGGATAGTGGCTGTTTGTAAAAACGACCGACATGGTGAAAGGCCCCTGGTCGGCGTCGATGACGCGCTGGGCCGCGTGCAACAGCGAGATATCGTCCATGCCAAAGTGAAAGCTCTTATAGTTCTGTCCGGTTTCCGGATTGGTATTGTGCATGAGATCTTTTTTTTCGGTGATCTGCATGCCGAGCTTCGTCAACATTGCGATTTCATTTTCGAACCCGGTGTTATCCGCGTAGAGATAATAATTGCGATACCCGCGCGCCGCCAGGACTCCGGGCAGAGAAACCTCCGGGCGCATGGTCTTATATTTTTGCTGGAAGTCCCGCCCGCTGTGCATGCCGGTAAACATCGAATAATGCGAATTGGAACTGTGCGGCACCGGCACAAAGAAGCGCTCCACGGACAGCGTCTCCGGATGCCGGCCAAAAAAGCGCGTGCGCTCCAACTCGACGAATTCCGCGCGCGCGCTTTCGAGCACCAGGAAGACGACATTCGTGTCCGGCGGCAACGTGAAGCCGGCGCGGTTGGCGAAGTGCAATCGCGGCGGATGCATCGGCGGTCGCAGCTCAAAACCCGGAAAGTCCTCAGGGTTGTTCACTGAAATCATCTGGATGCGCGCTGCGCCGCCGAGTATCGAATTGTTCGCCGCCGCGCTGGAGAGGCCGGCGAAGAGCCGACTCGCGAGCGGCCCCAGCGCAACCAAAACGATCAGCGGCAGCGCCAGTAAAAGTTCGCGCGCCGGAAAGCTGTGCGGATGTTGCGCGTGCGGCGCACTCGTCTCCCCGCCGGAAGCGCCGTACGCCGGCTCCGCGCCGGCGCCCGCGGCCCGGGCGGAGCGCCGCGAAAAAAAGACGCCCGCCGCAATCGACAGACCGAGCAGCGTCGCAAAGGCCAGCGGAATGTAGATTGGGATTTCGCGAATCGTGATCAGCGTTTCACTCAGAATCAGATGACGCAATTCGAGAAACGTGTACAAAGCCAGCGCCGGATCAATGTCCAGACGCATATAATAATAAACGGCCACGCGAATAAAGAACCAGAACACAAAAAGCCCGGACGCAAGCGCCGCCGCAACGGCGAGGAAGCGCAGGGCGGGGACGGCCCGGCGTAAGAGCAGCGCAAAGCTGAGAGCCGACCAGAAGGATATCAACCAGACGAGCGGCGTGAGAAAATAGGCGGTTTCCCTGGCCCGCCGGCCGACATGCGCCAGAAAGCCGGCCAGGTTCGTCTCGCCCTGCAGTGCGAAGGCGACCACATCGCAAATGTATGCGAGGAGCACCGGCAGTGTGAGCGCAAGCGCGTGCAGCGCGGCCTCGCGGGAAGCGGGTCGGCGAAAGAAGACGATACTGCGGCTGATCATGGCGTGTTTGAGGCGGGTCCGAGCCGATGGCCGGCCGCGCAATGGCGCAGAGTCTTTTCGGGCGGCCGTGGCCGTCATCTGCTTTACCGCTCAGGAAAACCTTGAAGCCGCAGCAGCGTCCGGCAGCCTGGCCCCATGCTCCGCCGTTGCGCCGCCTTTATTTGCGTCCTTGCGCTGGCGCCGGCCGGCGCGGCGGCCGATAGCGAAACGCCCCGGCAAATGATCGATCGCCTGGGAAGCGAGGCCGCACAGAGCCTGGGCGCTCTGCGCAACGATCGTGCGGCCGCCGAAACCCGTATTCGCGATTTGCTTGCGGCGGCCTTCGACGCGGATACAATTGCGCGCCGCTGCCTGGAGCCGGCGGTCTACAATGGCCTGGACGCTTCGGATCGCGCCGAATATCACGCCCTGTTTCAAAAATGGCTGATTGAAACGGCGCTGGGTTTGCTGGCGGCAAGCGGGCGGGAAACCTTTCGCACCCTGGCCGTACGCGGCGCGGGCGACAGCGTCGCCGTCGACAGCGAGATTCGGTCAGCCGGCGGCGGACGCACCGTCCGGGTGACCTGGTTTATGGAGCGCCGCGCCGGCGGCGGCTTTCGAATTGTGAATCTGGCCGCGGATGGCGCCAGCCTGACTGCCAGTCGTCGCGCGGAGTTTCGCGAATGGCTCGAACTCGGCAACGGCGACTTTGATTACTTGCTCGAAGAGCTGCGTATTCGTACATCGCCGCCTCCCCTGCTGTAATGCGCAGCCCGCAAGGCGCAGCGCCGGTCGCGCCGCGGAAATACGCGTTCACCCGGAAAATAACTTGCCGCGCGCTTGCAAAGCTTCACTCTGCGGACCCATATGTCCACTGCCGAAGTCGTCGCCGAAGCTCGCCGATTCATCAAGCGCCGCCGCCTTTCGCGTCCCTGGTCGCTCATCGCGGTCGGAACTGCGTTTATTTGTCTGCCCTTCATTAACTACTTTGGCATAGCCGCGCAGTACCAAATTCCCTATGAACTCCCGGCGCTCGTATTTCGCGCCATGCCGCCGATACTGATCGCGCTGTTGCTTGCGCCCCTGCCCGTCGGCGCCGGGCTCTTGCTGGTCAAACGCTGGGGCTGGCAGTCCTTCCTGGTCTACTCCTTGATCCTGATCGTTTACAACCTGTACGTCTTTGTGGCCGATTCCGATCGCTACAACATGGCCGCGTTGATTACAACCGTACTCGGCGTCGCCATGGTCATATTCTTTGTGCGCAAGGACATGAGCGCGCCGTACATTAAAAGCTACCCGCGCGGCTGGCGCTACCAGCGCCGGCGACCGGTCGTCACGCCGGTGCGGGTCGACGGCCGCGATCTGGCGACGCGCGACCTTTCCGAAGCCGGCTTTTATGTGGACTGGGCGGGCTGCGCGCTCGCCCCCAACTCCGCCGTGGAAATTGAACTCAAACTGGACTCCGAAACGCTGAAAGTCCAGGGCGGGCTCGTCCGAATTGATGATCACGGCGCCGGCGTAGCCTTCCGCGGCTTGACCCGGGCCCACCGGCGCGCTTTGAAGAATTTTCTGCGCGGGCGCTAACCCGGACTACTCATAAAATCAAAGCGCGTTCGGCTTTGTTCAAGAAGCACTGCGCGCTGCTGCGGCGCGCAGCCCCGCGGGCCACCGCGGGCGCTTCGTGAATCATACGGGCCGGAAAAAATCGTCGGCGTCGGAAAAAAATTGGGGCCGGCGACGCCGGCGCTGAGCATTCTTCATGGAATTCCGTTAGATTGCGCAGGAGGTTTTTTGCAAATATCAAATATTTTTTGAATTCTTATATTTTTTTGTGACAGGGCCAGGTTCCGCCGTCGCCGTCGGCCGCCCGCCTCGTTTACTTGCGCGCCATGGACATACTCGGCGCATTGGCCGCAAGTCTTCTTTCGCCTATGGCCCTGGCCTTCGCTCTCGGCGTGATTGCCACGCTGTTGAAGAGCGATCTCAAATTTCCCGAGGCGCTCTACCAGAGTCTTACGATTTATTTGCTGTTTGCCATCGGCCTCAAGGGCGGCGTAAAACTCGCGGAGACCCCTTTCCAGGAATTTGTCTGGCCGGCGCTTGCCGCAATCCTGCTCTGCTGTGCAATTCCGGTGTGGAGCTTTTACATACTGCGTCTGAAATTCCAGACTTCCGACGCCGCGGCCATCGCCGCCCATTACGGATCGGTTTCAGCCGTAACTTTCAGCGAAGGCCTCGCGTTTTTGGGCATGCTCAAGGTCAGCTACGAAGGCTTTATGCCGGCGCTGCTGGCCATTATGGAAATTCCGGCGATACTGATCGCAATCCTCTTTGCGCGGTCGAGAATGGCCCCCGACGACGGCGGCGGACGGCCCGGCTGGGGAAAACTGCTGCACGAGCTCTTCGCCGGTAAGAGCGCGATCCTGTTAATCGGCGGCCTGATCATTGGCGCTGTCTCCGGCCAAAAAGGCTACGAGGGCATCGCCCCGTTTTACGGAGACATCTTCCGCGGAGCCCTGGTCCTCTTTCTGATCGAAGCCGGACTCGTCACGGGGAGGCGGCTTAAAGACATTCGCGCAGCGGGTCCCTTTCTAATTTCTTTTGCGCTGATTGCTCCCTTGTTGCACGGTCTCCTGGGAACTTACATCGGATATCTGGTCGGCCTCTCGCCGGGCGGAGCGACGATATTCGGGACGCTGACGGCCAGCGCCTCCTATATTGCAGCGCCGGCCGCCGTGCGCATCGCCATCCCGCAGGCCAGTCCGTCCTACTATCTGACGGCCTCGCTTGCGATCACATTCCCATTTAATGTTGCCATAGGAATACCGATCTACTATTCTTTCGCAAAACTCCTCTATCCGGAGAGCTGAGCGCATGCCTGATTCAAAAAAAGACGCCCGGACCCTGTCGCCCTTGAAGCTCGTCACAATCATCGCTGACGACATTCTTCAAGAAAAGATAATCGAAGATCTGAAATCGCTCGGGGTGCGCGGCTACACGCTGAGCGAGGCCTCCGGCGAAGGCCTGGGAGGACGGCGCGATAACGACTGGGAAGGTCGCAATGTGGAATTCAAAACCGTGGTCGCCGCCGAGGTTGCGCAGCAACTCATGGAGCTTCTGGCGCAAAAGTACTTCGATCGCTACGGCGTGATCGCTTATGTAACGGCTGTGGAGGTATTTCGTCGCTCCCGGTTCGTCACCTGAGTCGTTCGACTTTTCTGCGCAGGGTCTCCGCTTCCTCGCGTTCCACGTTCAAAGCGAGCAAGCGTTCCATAACCGCTTCCGCCTCCGCGAGATTACGCTCCGCCACCCGCAGTTCAAACAGGTCCTGCAGTGCGGCCGCCGATTCGCCCTCGCGCAGCAGATGCCGCGTGAGCAGACTCAGTGCGCTGGCCGGATCTCCGAGGCGCCTCGCGGCGCGCGCAGCCAGAAGCAAGCAATCGCTGGCGCCCGGATCCAGCCGCAAATACGCCAGCGCCCGATCATAAACCAGTCGGGTCGCGTCGGCTGCAAGCGCGGCCTTCAAATGGGCCGCCGCCAGACGCCGGTACAGGTCGTCGAGCCCCGGATTCAGGGGCGCGCCGATTTCCAGGATGCGCGTGACCGCCGCCTCAAGTTGGGCTTCCAGCTCCGCCCCGGATCCGGCGTCGGATGCAAAAGCGTCAAGCAGCGCCTCTCCGTCCGAAGCCCGCACGGCGTCGCTGCCTGCACGCTCGCCGAGGCCGGCGTAGGTCAGAGTGAGCGCGGAAAAATCGTCCGTAACCTGACCGCGTTCGCGCAGCAGGAGATAACACTGTTCGGGATCGCCGCCAGCCCGTTCCACCGTGCGCACAAACAAATCCTCGTCCTGATTCATGTCCTGGCCGACCAGGATATCGTCGCGCCCGTCCGAAGCGAAGACCAGGCGATCGCCGGGCTCAAGCCGCAGGGAATCGACGAGCACGCGCCGACGTCCCAGCAGGAAGCCGAGTTTATGCAAGTTTGAGCGCAGCGGCAGCAGGCGAGCCGCGCCGTTTCGATAAAACACCGGGAGCGGATGTTCGGCGCTCACCCACCAGACATAGCCGCTGGCCTCGTGCGCCAGTCCCAGGGCGAAACTGATGTACATCGCGCCGTCGAAGTTCCTGAAGATATTGTCGAGTTCCGTGCAGGCCGCGGCCAGCCACTCCTCCGGACTCACGCCGTACAAATCCATGGAACGGTCGAGGATGGTGCGCAACACCGCCGCCAGCGTCAGCGCGCCGCCCGCGCCCTGAATTGATTTGCCCATGGCGTCGGCATTTACGAAGGCCGCGTAGCTTTCGCCGCCGAGGCGAATGTTGCGCGCCAGATTCAAATCGCCGCCGATCTCGCAAACCCAGCGTTTGTAAGGGAAACGTTTCTTCTGACGAACAAAGGAAGTCACCTGCAGTTCGCCGCCGCTCAGATGCACGCCCGCCAGCGGCTCAATTAAATTCGCAGTGAGATAGTAGTCCAGATCCTGCTGGCTCTTGAGTTTTTGCACCTCTGCAAGCCGCTCTTCTGCGACCAGACGCGAAATGTCAGTTTCGGCATGCAGTCGCGAAGAATTCACCGCGCCGGCGATCTGATTGCAGAAGCGCTCAATGCTCGCAATATCCATGCGCTTGAGATTCAAGCGCTTTTCGAAGCGCGTAAAGGAGATCACTCCGATCGTACGCTCGCCCAGAACCAGCGGGCAGTAGAGAAAGGAACGAATCTTGAGTTCGCGCACGGTTTTGAGATCCGTCTCGGTCGTGTATCTCTCCGGAGCGGGTTTGGGCAGATAAACCGGGCGCTGTCGTTCGTAGACGCGCGCGGCGATGCCGCCGTCCGGTCCCAGGGGCACGCGCAGCTCGCGGATATAGCGCAGCTGTTCCTCGGTAATCTCCTGGGGCCGCGTGGAACGATACGTATAAAGCTCATTGGCGCCCTCGTCCAGAAATTGCAGCCAGATGCCGCTGATGCCGTACGCGCCAAAAAAATACCCGAATACCTCTTCGAGCAGTTCGTCGATGCTGGTGAGCGCGTTCGCCTTGCGCGAAAATTCATTCAGCCGCTCCAGTTCGCGACGCTGACGCTCCACCTCGCGCCGCGCCGTTTCGGCCTTCCGCCGCGCCTCGTTCGATTCCGCGAGCAGGAGCGAACTTTTTACGGCGCCCGCAATTTGATCGCAGAAGGCCGAAACGCTCCGGATATTGTCGCGCGACAGTTTGAGCGGTCTTTGAAAATTCGTAAAATTGATCAGGCCAATCACCTCGCCCGAAATAACCAGCGGAACCATGAGCAGGGACTTGAGGTTCAGCGTCTCCTGTCCGATGCGGTCAAAAAAACTGTCTGACTCGCGAAAATGCGGGAAGTAGACCGGCCGCTTGCGCCGGCAAACGGCCCAATGCATGCCGCCTTCCGGACTTAACGGAATACGAAACTGACGCATCCGCTCAACCTGTTCGCGCGGCACAAAGTCCGGGTACCGCGAACGATAATGCTCAAGAAAACCGGTCTTAAAGTCGGCGAGATACAGCACGCTCGCTTCGAGGCCAAAGTTCGCCTCAACGTAGTCGAAAATCTCATCGATCAGTTCAAAAACGTGCGCAGTCGAATGCAACTTGCGGGCGAACTGCTGATACTGCTCGGTTTCAAAACGAGCGCGTTCCGAGACGAGCAGATCCAGTTCGAGTTTGTCGCGGGCGCTGCGCGTGCGTGCATGCGTACGCCGTTCTTCGTGCAGGGATTGAGCGAAGAACCAGGCCGCCACGAGAGCGGCGACGCCCGCCAGCGCAGCCAGGCCGGCGAGCGCAACGGCCGCCCGGTCAAAGCCGGCGTACGCGGCAAGCGCAAGCCCGCCGATCGTCGCAAGGGTCGCCGCGAGCGCCGAAAGCAAGAGGGCGATTCTGGCGTATTTCCGGGGGTCGGAAGACATGCGAGCGAACTGCCGCATCGTGACTCGGGGCGCCCTGGAACAAAGCGTTTTTTCGGTCCGGATTTACGCGCTGGCGCCGCGCGTTGCCGGACCCTGAGCGCAGCGCCGCCGCGCAATTCACTTGAAACCCTCGCTGGCGGTCGGCTTTGTGTCAGGCGGCGCCCGGGAGGGCGCGCATGTGCAACGCAGCCGCCTCGAACGCAACTGCCCCGTCAAGGAACGCGCGACGCGCCCCGTCGCATCGGTCGTCGCATTGCTGTACGCGAACTTCACCTCGCCGAATCTCGACGCTCGCCGCCAGTTTCTGCGCGACTTTGGTCTGCTGGAAGGGGCCAGCACGGACAAGGCCCTGCATTTTCGCGGCGGCGCTCCGGTGCATCAGCTCGTGCGAGTGGAGCAGGGCCCGGAGCCGCGCTTTACAGGTCTGGGTTTTCTGGCTCGCCGACCGGCCGAACTGGAGCGCCTGAGTCGCCTGCCCGAGGCGAGTGAAATCGAAACGTCGCCCGACGAAGGCGGCGGGCGGATTGTGCGCCTGCAGGATCCGGACGGCCGCAGTCTGATCGTGCACAGCGAGCCCGATCGCGTGGAACCGCTCGAACTCGCTCATCCTATTGCGCGTAATACGCCCCGCCGCAAGGAGCGCAAAAACGAGACCGTGCGCCTCAAGCCGGAACATGCGCGCGTGTTTCGCCTGCAAAGCGCCGCCCTGCCCGCGCGCGATATCGTCCAGAGCGCGACCTGGTATCAGGAGCGCTTTGGTTTTGCCGCGTCGGATTTTCTGTTTCTTGATGAAGACGAGACGCCTTTCGCCGTCTTCCTGCGGCCGGACCGCGGGCGAAAACTCACCGATCATCACTGCATCGCATTGTATGCCACGCCCGCCGCCGGGCTCATTTCACTGAGTTTTGATGTGGAGCATATTGACGATCTGGCTCAGGGCGGACGGTATCTTGAGTCGCGCGGTTACCGCCGCGTGTGGGGCCTGGGACGCGCCACCCAGGGCAGCGCCATCTTCAGCTATTACGACGGCGGCGAGGGTCTGGTTTTTGGACATGTGTGCGACGGAGACGCCATTGATTCGCGACGGCGCCCCGGTTATGCGTTGTTAACCGCGGACGACGCTTTTGTGCAATGGGGCCCCTCGCCCGGTCTCGACTACTTCGGGTTTGACGAACGCTCCGGCGCGGCCAGCCTCTGGAAGCGCGCCTTCGAACACGAGTCCGATCTGGATCGTCGTCGGCGGCAGTCGTTGCGCGATTTGCTGGCGCGCAAATCTTGAACCATCCGATTTTTTTATGACCGAGCCGCCCGACCCGGAACGCGACAACTGGCCGATCGCGGACTACGCGCCGTACGCGGGCGGACGTTATACGACCGGCGCGGCGTTTTTTCCGCTGAAACGCGACTTCGGCAACGGCGCGCTCGACGGCCGCCGCTATCAAATCGACGCCGAGTACCGCGTCCACCTGGCGAATAAACGTGCGGCGCGCAGCGAAGACTGGACCAAATACAGTGTTATGGACAATGCTGATCCGGCGGCTTTGCGCGTCGTCGCGCTGGACGCGCTCGCGCACATGATGCGTGAATATCCGGAGCTTTTCGCGCTGCGCGAAAACGACGGGCTCCTCGAAAATCAAATTAACGGAGAGCGCATTCGCTTCAACGCCGCCGGCGAACTGCTGGAGTTCGTCGCAGCCGACGGCGCGCCTTTGCCCGCGCACTCGCTCTTTGACGCACTGTTTGCCCAACTGCCGGAAGACGCCGCGCTGATTGAGCTGGATCCGGCTGGAGCGCGGGGCGATCGTTTGAGCGCGTTGCATTTGACTGCGCCCAATTACTGGTCGCCGGCTGACAAGATCGGCCGAGACTTCGCCGCAATTCACGCGCCCGTGCCGGGCATGGACGAAGTGTTGAAGCGCTACCCGCCCCTGCTGGCCGGAGTCATTCGCCAGGGCCCCTTTGTGCGCTTCGCCTGGGGCCTTGGAACCGATGCGCGACTGAACCACCATCCTATTCCGCCGCCCGGGCGGGACGCCCTGGACTGGCGCGGACGCCGATTTAACCCGACCCGGCCGGCGCTTTATGTGCGTTATGAACGTCAGGTTCTGTCCGGCTTTGCCGCGCCGAGACCCTGTCTCTTGTTCACAATTCGCACGTATTTTGCAGACGTCGGAACGCTTGCGCCCGCGCGATTGCAGGCGCTCGCTGCGGCGCTCCGATCCATGACGCCTGAGACGCTCGCTTACAAGGGACTCGACGAAACTCGCGACGCCATCCTCGCATACATCGAAGGCCTGCTGCAGACGAAAAACAGCGCGCACGATGCCGGCGCCGCCGGAGGCCGCGCGTGAAACCCGATTCCGAACTGCCGATTTACAGCGCGCTTTCTGAAGTGCGCGAGCGACTCGAAAGCGACGGGGTCTGCGCGCTGGAAGCGCCGCCGGGCGCAGGCAAGAGCACGGCGCTGCCCCTGGAACTGCTGGGGCTCGAACGCTTGCGCGGCGGAAATATTCTTATGCTTGAACCGCGGCGGATTGCGGCCCGTAGCGTGGCTGCGCGCATGGCGCACAGTCTGGGCGAGCGCATCGGCGAAACGGTCGGCTATACCATACGATTTGAACGCGCGGTTTCTCACCGCACGCGCATCGAAGTCGTAACGGAGGGCGTGCTCACGCGACGCTTGCAACGCGACCCGGCGCTTGAAGGCGTCGGACTTTTGATCTTTGACGAGTTTCACGAACGCAATTTGCATTCCGATCTTGCGCTGGCCCTCGCGCTTGATGCGCGCCGCGGACTGCGCGAAGACCTTATGTTGATGCTCATGTCGGCCACGCTTGACTTCACGCGCGCGGCGGAGTTGATCGGCGCAACCTGCGTTCAGAGTTCCGGGCGCAGCCATCCGATCGCCGTGCGCTACGCTGGCGGCGTCGGTCGCTCGCTTCCCGAAAGCGCGCATCTGTGCGAAACCCGCGCCGGCGAATTCGCCGAACATACGGCGCGCGTCATTCGTCGCGAACTTGCCGCCAACGTCGGCGACGCGCTCGTTTTTTTGCCGGGGGCGGGGGAAATTCGGCGCGTGCTCGAGCGCCTGGAAAGCGCGCCGCTGCCGGATGACGCGCGGGTCCTGCCGCTGTACGGCGACCTGCCCGCCGCAGAACAGGATCGCGCGCTCGCGCCGGATCCGCACAGACGCCGCCGCGTGACTCTCGCCACGAATATCGCCGAAACCAGTCTTACGATTCCGGGCGTAAAACTCGTCATCGACACGGGTCTGGAGCGCGCTGCGCGCTTTGATCCTGGCGCCGGCCTGACCCGCCTCGTGACGCGACCGATTGCGCGCGCCCAGGCGACGCAGCGGGCGGGCCGCGCCGGCCGGCTTGAACCGGGCGTCGCCGTGCGTTTATGGACGGAACTCGAAGAGCGCGAACTTGCGCCCTACGCGACGCCGGAAATCCTGGAGTCGGATCTGGCGCCGCTGGCGCTGGAGCTGGCGGCGTGGGGCGCGCCCGATCCGGGCGCGCTCGACTGGATTGATCCGCCGCCAGTCGCGCACTACGCCGAGGCGCGCGAACTCCTGGTTAAGCTCGCGGCGCTCGACGCCGAAGGTCGCGCCACGCCCATCGGCCGGGATATGGCGCGTCTGCCCGTGCATCCGCGCCTGGCGCGACTGCTTCTGGCCGGACGCGAATGGGGCGCGCTCGACCTGGCCGCCAACGTCGCCGCCCTGCTATCCGAGCGGGACATACTGCCCCGCCGGGCGCGCGACGAAAGCGATGCAAGCCTCGCCCTGCGCGTCGACTACCTGCGCACTGCCGGCGCCGTCGGCCCCGCCCGGCGCGTCCAGACCGCAGCACGGCAATTGCGCGAAATCCTGGAACCGACGCGGGGCGCTGACGCCCGCAGCGATGCGCCGCGCCATCCCGACCTGCTCGGTCGCCTGCTGGCGCGCGCGTATCCGGACCGCGTCGCGCGCCGTCGCAACCCGGGCGAGCGACGTTATCTGCTGCGCAACGGCAAAGGGGCGACGCTTGGCCCGCGGGATAACCTCGCGGATAGCGAATTTCTGGTCGTCGCCGACGCTGATTCCAGCGAGCGCGATGCGCGCATTTACATCGCCGCTCCGCTGGAACGCGCTTCGATCGAGGAGCTGTTCGCCGACTCGATCGAGGAACGCGAGTCAATCGCGTGGAACGAGCGTACGGACCGGGTCGAGGCCCTGCGCGAAACGCGATTGGGCGCGCTTACGCTCACGACGCGACCGCTGAGCGAAGTATCGCCCGAAGGACGGGCGCGCGCCTGGGCGGCCGGATTGCGCGCGCGCGGCGCCGGGAGCCTGCCGTGGAACGAAAACGCGCGCCGCTTCCAGGCGCGTACAGAGTTTCTGCGGGCGCACGGCGAACCGCTCGCGGATTGTTCGGACGAGGGACTTGCGGCGAGTCTCGAAGACTGGCTTGCGCCCTTTCTAGGCGATGTACGCACGCCGACCGACTTAAAAAAAATCGATCTGACTGCGGCGCTGCGCGCTCGCTTTGTGTGGAACGAACTCAATCGCATCGATGAGCAGGCGCCCGAAACCTGGCTTGCGCCGAGCGGCTCGCGCCTGCGTCTTGAATATAAAGGCGAACGCGTGTCGCTCGCGGTCAAGCTGCAGGAGCTTTTTGGCCTCGGCGAAACTCCCGCCGTGCTCGACGGACGGGTGAAAATTGTACTCGAACTGCTGAGCCCTGCGCGCCGCCCCATACAGGTAACCGAAGACCTGCGCGGATTCTGGGATCGCACGTATCCGGAGGTCAAAAAGGAACTGAAAGGCCGTTATCCCAGACATCCCTGGCCGGACGACCCGTGGTCGGCGACCCCGACGCGCTTTACAAAAAAACGCAAGCCCTGACCGCCGGAGTATTCATGAACCATCCGGGGTCAGTCGTTTATAAACTCAAAGGCGCTGCGATGTTCGCCGCGCTGCTGCACATACTCCATGAGTCGCGCAAAAAACGGCGCATAGCTCAAAGTGGCGCTGTCGCCCACAATAACCAACATGCGCTTTGCACGCGTCAACGCCACGTTAATGCGGCGCAATTCTCCAAGAAATCCAATCTCGCCGATTTCATTGGAGCGCGTGAGGCTGATGCCGATCCAGTCGCGCTCGCCGCCCTGAAAGGAATCGACCGTATCCGCGAGGACGCCCGGCCCTGAAAGGCTGCGCTCGCGCAACTCGCGCGACAGCAGCGTCGCCTGGGCGCGATACGGCGCAATCAAGCCGGCCTTCTCGCCGCGAGCCGCGAGCCCTGGCGCGTAGCGCGCATACAACTCGACCAGCAGGCGGGCCTCGCCGGGATTGCGCAGGCTCTCGGACTCGGGATCTTTTTCTTCTTGAAAATCCGCGCCTGCAGTGTCGACAAATACGAGCGCTGCGCCAAAGGGCGCGTAGTCATACTCGGGCCGGGCGAGCACGGACGCATCCGCCCGCAGTCGCCCTTCGTAAAACTCGGCGTTCGAAAAATCCATGATCGCCGGATGCATGCGATACTGCTGATCCAGAAAAAAAATACGGTCGGCTGCGCGGTCCCCGGAGCGCTCAATCAGTTTTTCAAATAGCGTATGCGCCAGCGCACGATCAGGAGCGAGCAGAGTCGGCGGCAGCTGACAATGATCGCCGGCAAGTATCAGTTTTTGAGCGCGCTGTATCGGAATCCAGGCCGCCGGCTCAAGGGCCTGGGCGGCTTCGTCAATCACCGCCGCGTCGAACTCCTGACCGGACAGCAGCGCGTGATTGGCGCCGGTCAGCGTCGCAAGTATGATCCGCGAGGACTCTACAATGTTGGCGATGAGCCGCGTCTCGAGGCTGCGCGCAGACCGCAACAGCTCGCGATACTCCCGGCGCAGTTGTTCGCGCTCTTCTCTTTCGCGCGGACCAAAATTACGCCGATAGCGGCCGGCCTTGCGGTGCAACTCTTCCGCCTCCCGGCGAAAACGCGCCAGCGCGCCCGCCTCGGGATGATCCGCCAGGCGCCCGTCCACCGTATGCCGCAAGGCGGCCTCGTCGACGCGCCCCGGATGACCGATGCGCAGTATCGGCGCGCCCAGGGGCGCGAGTCGTTCCGCAAGCAGATCCACGGCCGCGTTGGTTGGAGCGGTGACCAGGAGCCGCTTGCCCTCGTGTGCGAGCAAGGCGATTGCCGCCGCCAGACTGGTGGTTTTGCCGGTCCCGGGCGGGCCGTGGACCACGGCGAAATCCGGCGCCGCCGCCATGCCCAGAGCCGCCCGAGTTTGCGACGGATTCAGGTGAAACTGCTGCAGAAAGCCCAGCCGCGCCTCGCGATCCGCCGCGCTTTCTTTCGTCGGCGCAGCCGGCGCGGCATAGCCAAGCAAGAGGTCGCGACGAAACAAACCCGCGCGCGTGTTGACTTTGAGGATGCGATCCATGGCGCCCTCCATCTCGCGGTAGGCGCTTTCATTGAAGGAGATATCAATGCCGGGCTTGCCCTCTTCCAGCCAGTCGGGAATCTCATCCAGCACCGCTTCGAATTCTCGCTCGCCAATCCAGGTGAGGACGCCGCGCACCCGCTCTTCGCCTTCGCGAAACAATTCCACCGGTTGTCCGCTCTGAAACCGATGCCTGCGCTCGCTCGGCTTGAATTCAAAACGGGTTTTCCACCGTTCTCCCACAATTAACCGGGAATCCTTTAATACAATCGGGTATAAGGTTACGCCGACCTCGCGACGGCGCTCCAGCGGCAATGCGAGCCACTCCTTTTGAAAGCGTTCGCGCTCGGCTTCGCGCTCGCGGCGCAACGCATCGCGCGTAAACTCAAGTTCCGTTACGGAGTCAGCGAAAGGTAAGACTACGGACTTCATGAATGACGGACGAAACTAACGCGAAAACGTGCGTTCCTCGCCTGGCCAATTGTGCGCAAGCCATAAGATCCGCAACTGTTTCCGCGAACTGAGCCGGCGCGCCGTTCGTCCAAAAGGCATGGCCGCTGATCGCTGGTTCGTTGCGCAACTCAAGCAGGAGCTGAGCCGCTGGCGCGACGGCGGGCTGGTCAACGCCGAGCAGGAGCGCGCGATACTTGCGCTTTATCCGGATGCCGGGTCAAAGGTCGACGTTCGACATCGCGCGCCGGCCATTGTAATCGGCCTCGCGGCCGCGCTGCTGGGACTGGGAGTCATCCTGTTCTACGCATCAAACTGGGCCGGCATGCCGCCCTGGCTCAAGCTCGTCCAGATTTTCGCCGTATTGATTCTGACCTACGGCGGGGCCTTTTATCTCTTACTGACGGATCGGCGACATCCCCTGGCGGGCCGCGGCCTGTTACTCGTCGGCATGCTCGCGTATGGCGCCGCCATCGGCTTGATCGCTCAGATCTATCACATCAGCGCGCATCCAACTACCGGAGTGTTGGTCTGGGCCGTCGGCGTGCTGGCGCTTTCCATGATCGTCGAGGACCGCTTCGGATACTACCTGGCCGCGGCGCTCGCCTTTATCTGGAACTTCTGGGAGTATGCGACCTTCAACAATCCCAACTATGGCTACATCGCGTTTCCCTTGATCCTGTTCTTCTGCTTTCGCCGGATTGGCCAGCGCGGCGGTTTGTTGACCTCGTTGCTCGCCGGCCTTTTCTACTTTTTCCAGATCAACTTTTACTGGCTCAAAGACGAACCCCAGGCCGGCGCCCTGGCCTTCTGTTTCGCGCTGGCGCCCGCGGGCGTCCTTCTCGCGGCCCTCGCCCGGCTGCGGACGCGGCCTGGCACGGCCCTCGCCGCCAACGCGGCCGGATTCGGCGGCTGGCTTCTGGCGCTTGCGCCCTACTTTTTGCTGGCGTGGCCGGCGCAGTACAAAACCGCTTTTTTCAGCGTCGACCCGAGCGCGCGCGTCTTTCTGGTCGAATACGGCGTTCTCTTTGCGGCTGCGGCGGCGCTGCTCATCTTTTTACACAAACGCGGCGCACGGGTTGAGAGCCTGGCCGGCGCGCTGGCTTTGAGCCTGATCGGCTTCGCCCTGCCCTTTGACCGGCAAGCCGTCTTTCTTACCGCCCTGCATGCGGCGCTGCTTATGGGCCTCGGCGGTCTGTTGTATTTCAGCCATGCCGATCGAGACGCGCCGCAGACGGATCGGTTCAGCGCCTTTGCGTTAACAACGCTGGCGTTAATTGTAAAGGCGATTGGATTGTTCGGCCTGGCGCTGGCAACGGACGAATACTACGTAGCCTATATTGTTGGTTTTTTGATATTTGCGACGGTAGTATTTCTGATCAATCAACTGACGGGAACGCTGCTGAATCCCGGGTTGCGCGACGCCGATCCGCAAATCAACGCCCGTTTTCCGATTATGCCGCTGAACGCTGTCGTCGCGTCGCTGGGCTATTTGTTCGTTTTCGCGGTGTCGTTTCGTTTTGAAGCTCAGGCGTCCATTTTTAAAGCCTCGTCTGAAATCATCGCCGTGCTGGTCTTCTTTCTGGCGGCGGCTTTTGCGCTGTACGCGATTCTGATCGTGCGCGGCGCCCAGCGGACGCCGATGGCCATGTCGGCCGTGCTGTTTTTAACCAGCGTATTCGCCCTGTTCATCGCCGGTCCGGACGTTCCCTGGGAAGTCTACGGCGTATTGTTTAATCTGCTGCTGCTCCTGTTTGTGGGCGTAATGATCTACTACAGCGTGTTTATCAACAGCATCCGCCTGGCGAACGTTGCGATCGTCGCCTTCGGCGTGCATCTGGCGGTGCGCTTCGTAGACGTCTTTCTGGATCTGTTCAGCGGTTCCGCCCTGCTGATCGTTTCCGGATTGGTTTTGTTTGCGGGCGGGTTCCTGCTGGAACGAAATCGTCGCCGCCTGATTGAACGCATTCGCGAGGAGCAAAACTCATGATCCCGGATTTCTGGAAGAAGCCGGCCTTTGCCGCCGTCGTGGTTCTGCAACTTGCCGCGCTCGGCTGGACCATTTACGACCGCACGCGCTTGCTGGAAACCGGCCGGCCGCTGTATTTGCAGTGCGAGCCGATCGACCCGCGCAGCCTGTTGTCCGGCGACTACGTCACGCTGAACTATTCCGTGTCCCGTTTAACCGGCGCCCAACTGCTCGCCCTTATGGATGCGCCGGCGCCGCTCACGGTCGAGGAGCGCGTCTACATCGCTTTTGAAAAAAAGCCGGGCGCCAGGTTTCACACGCCGATCGCCCTGGGACGCAATCTAGAGGAGTTGCGCGGTCGTTCGGAACTAATTCTGCGCGCATGGGTGGCGAGCGCTTCATTTCAGAATCCCGCCGGCGCAATCGCTCCGGACGATAGTCTGAGTCTGCGCTTTGGCGCGGAGCAGTATTTTACTCCGCAACACGAAGGCGCCGCGATCGAACGCGAAATGGCGAACGCCTATGTGGAATTGGCCGTGGCCCGCGACGGCGACAGCGCCCTGCGCAAACTGTTCGTAAACGACAAAGAAGTGCGCTTCTACTGACGTGCGTTGCCGCGCCAGTAGACTATCAAGCCGCCGAGAATGGTCAGGATAGTAAGCGGAATCACGAAAAAACCCATAGTCTGCGCGTACAAACCAAAACTCGGGCTTTGGCCGCCCTTGAGAACGAGCAGAGTAAGATACGCAGCGTAATAAAAAAGGAACAGCAAGCCTTCCCATCGCCGAAGATTAAAGCCGTTCAGAAATATCGGCAGGCATAAAAAAGCGACCGCGATCATTACGAGCGAATCGAGACCGCGCGCTTGTTCGGATACGGCGACGCCCCCGGGCGCGACCAACGCCGAAGCGCCCAGCACCAGCAGGAGGTTAAAAATATTCGAGCCGACCACGTTGCCGACGGCGATGTCGCGCTCTCCGCGCACGGCCGCTACGACCGAGGTGGCGACTTCCGGCAGCGAGGTGCCAATTGCGACAATGGTCAGACCAATGACCAATTCCGAAACGCCCAGAAAACGCGCGAAGGCGGTGGCGCCTTCGACGAGCCAGTGCGAACCGAGTGTCAACAGCGCAAGTCCGCCCGCGATCAACGCAACGAGTCGCCAGAATGGCCGCTTTGCGCCCGCGCTCGATTCAGTCAGTTCTTCGTCGTATTCCGCCTGCACCGCGGGCGTTTCCAAACGACTCGAACGCACGGCAAACACGGTGTACGCCACGGCGCCCGCAAACAGTGCGACGCCCTCCCAGCGCGCCAGGCTGCCATCCCGCGCAAACCATGCAAACAGCAGCGATACGCCAATCATGATCGGCACATCGATGCGCACCAGTTTCTGCGCCACGACCAGGGGCGTAATCGCCGCCGAGAGTCCGAGAATCAGAAGAATATTCGCAATATTCGAGCCGATCACATTACCGACTGCGAGATCCGGTCGCCCCTGCCAGGCGGAGCTCACGCTCACTGCCAGCTCCGGGCTGCTGGTGCCATAGGCCACGACCGTCAGGCCCACGACCAGCGGCGAAATTCCCAGGCGCAGCGCCAGCGCGGAGGCCCCGCGTACAAGAAACTCTGCGCCGAAAACTAAGAGGGCGATCCCGGCGAGGAAAAGAAAAAGCGTCAGCAACGTCATCGCGGACGCAGTCTGTTTCTCCCCGCCGGCCTGTCAATACCGCGCCGCGTTTACGCCGAACGTCCGCGTCGCAAGCGTTCGCGCACAAAGGCGCCAAGCGTCGTCAGTATCGTGAGCGGCAGCACGCCATAAAGCATCACATTCTGGAAGAGCGGCAAATCGGGATGATTCTCGCCTTTGAGAATCAAAAAAACCACATAGACTATATAATAGAAGAGAAACAGCGCGCCATCCCAGCGATACATCGTGTAGCCGGTGAGAAAAATCGGCAGAGTAAGCACGGCCGTAGCGATCATGATGGGAATGTCAAATACGAGCGCTTCCGGGTTTATGGCGACGCCCGAAGGCGAAAGCGCAGCCGACAGTCCTAATACGCAGAGAATGTTGAAGATGTTCGAGCCGATAACGTTGCCTACGGCAATGTCGCGTTCGCCGCGCACCGCGGCCAGAATCGAGGTGGCGACCTCCGGCAGCGAGGTGCCGGCCGCCACAATGGTCACCGCGATCACGAACTCAGACAGTCCCGCCAGGCGCGCAAACACGATGGCGCCCTCGACCAGCCAGCGCGAACCAAGGCCGAGCGCAAGCAGACCGCCGACGATCAGCGCAATTTGCACCGCAATGGCGGCGGCGCCGCGCGGCGCTTCCACGTCGCCAAATTCGCCGGAGTATTCGGCCTGTACGGCTTTTGATTCCTGGCGACTCTGGCGAATTGCAAACACAGTATAAGCGACAATTCCCACAAACAAAAGCGCGCCTTCGATACGGCCGATGTTTCCCGTCCAGCCGAGAACCAGCACGAGAATGGAAGCGCCGATCATAATCGGCACATCGACGCGCACGAGCTTTTGCGCCACGGCCAGCGGCGTAATGACGGCTGAGACTCCCAGGATGAACAACAGATTAAAGATGTTCGACCCGACGACATTACCGAGCGCAATATCGGCCTGGCCTTTCAGGGCCGCCTGCACGCTGACCGCAAGTTCCGGACTGCTTGTGCCAAAGGCCACTACTGTAAGACCCACCACCAGCGGCGAAACGCCAAAGGCCAGCGCCAGCTTTGAAGCGCCGCGCACGAGCAGCTCGGCGCCCCCCACCAGCAGGACCAGGCCCAGAATGAACAATATGACTACCATCGGATCCATTTACTGTTTTCTCGCTTATTCAAAGAAGTTTAATAAGATCGGCGGGTTGCTATCTTGCGGCGCAATTCAGAACAAGCCATGCAGCGGCCCGCCCGGCGCGGCCAATTGATCGACGCGGCGCGTAACTGCGGGATCCTCCACGAGCGGCGGGGCATGAAAGGGCTTACGCCGCGCATCAATGAGTAAAGGACCGGTGCAACCCCAGTGTTTATGATCGATAAATTCGCCCGCGCCATAGACGTCGTGGGACGGGTTCGAACGGGTAAACGTAGTCCACAAGAAATTATTTAATGTGCGCGCGCTGAACTCGCAGTCGTCGCAGACTACAAACAGCGGCGACTGCTTGAGGCGGGCCGCCTGTCCGGCCAGCTGAGCCGCCAGCCGCCGCATTTCCGCTTGTGCGGCGGCGGCGCGGACATAGCGCGGACCGCGCACGACAACCACGCCCGGCAGGGCGAGCCGCGCGTCGCGAAACCCGGACGCCAGGCGCAGGCGCGCCGGCAATTCGCGCGCAAGTTTGCGCAGGGGCGGACCGGCGGCCGCCAGGACCAGTTTGGAGCCTTCGTTCAAACCGGTTCCGCTGTAGTCGAGCGTGTCGATTGTGGTGCGCGTCTGAAAGTGCAGATCGCGCGTGAAGTCGATGCGCTCCAGCAAATGCGCGAGGAACTCGTCGATGTGATGCAGGTCCAGGTCCGGCGCGTCCTCGCCGGCTACAATCATCAGGTACTTCGCAAGACTGGCCTGGTTAAAGCCGAGCAAGGCGTTGGCGATGGTAAGTATCTCCATGGGTCGTCGCGTCGGATTGTACGGCGTGTAGCGCTCGCTGCCAATTGCGAGCAGCAAGGGGTGCACTCCGGCCGCGTCGACTGCGTGCCTCGCACGCAACCCGGGAATCGAAACCGGCGCCATCGGACTCGCCAGTTCGTGAATCAGCTGACCGAACACCGTATCTTCCTGGGGCGGCCGCCCCACGACCGTAAAGGGCCAGATCGCGTCTTTGCGATGGTAGACGGTTTCCACGCGCAGCACGGGAAACTCATGCGCAAGCGAGTAGTAGCCCAGGTGATCGCCAAAGGGCCCCTCCCGCTTGAGTTCCGACGCCACAGTGCCGGTGATCACAAAATCCGCATCAAGCGAAACCATATGCCCGCTTTGCGTCCGGTGATACCGAAAGTTGCGGCCGGCCAGCGCGCCGGCGAAGGCCAGCTCGGGCAGTCCCTCCGGCAAGGGCATCACCGCGGCAAACGCGTGCGCCGGCGGACCGCCCACGAACACGCTCACGCGAAACGGTTCGCCGCGCGCCAGACTCCGTGCATGGTGCACGCCAATGCCGCGATGAATCTGATAGTGCAGCCCAATTTCCCGATCGGCAACATAGTCGTTGCCGGAGAGCTGAACGCGATACATTCCGAGATTCGACTGCAAGGGTCCGGGCTTATCGGGATTGTCGGAGTAGACCTGCGGCAGGGTGACAAAAGCTCCGCCGTCGCGCGGCCAGGACACGATTTGAGGCAAATCGGTAATGCGACATTGACCGTACAGCGCCGGACGCAGGAGGCCCGGCAGGGGCGGCGCCTTGAGGGCCGCACCAAAAGCGCGCAGCCCGCTTAAGGGCGCTCGCACGGCGCTCGCCGGATCCGCCTTGAGTCCGATCAACGACTGTACGGCGCGAAACTCGCGTCGAAAGATAAAGCGCGCGCGTTCGAGCGTTCCGTAGAGATTCGAGACTGCGGGGAAGCGACTGCCCCGCACGCGCTCAAACAGCAGAGCCGGACCGCCCGCCGCGTAAACGCGGCGTTGAATCTCCGCCATTTCAAGATGCGGATCAATCTCCGCCGTAATCCGATGGAGCCGACCGTTGCGTTCCAGATCGCGCACGCAGGCGGCTAAACTTTTGTATCCCATGCCATCCAGAGCGCGAACGCTCGCAGCAAAATAAGCCCGGGCGCCTGGCTCGTCGCGCGAGAAAAGGCGGCCAGTGCGACTTTTGCCGATTATCTTTCAGGATGATTCGCACGGAAAACCTCGGCCGCGACTACGGCGCCGGCAACGCGCGCCTGACGGTTCTCAATGACGTCAATATCTCCATCGCCGACCGCGAGTTCGTCGCCATCACCGGCCCCTCGGGCAGCGGCAAATCCACCCTGCTCGGCCTGCTCGCCGGACTGGATCGGCCCACGCGCGGGCGCATTTACGTCGACGACGCCGAACTCACCGCCCTGGGCGAAGATGAACTGTCGGCGTTTCGCGGCCGGCGCATGGGCTTTGTGTTTCAGAGCTTTCAATTGATTCAAACGCTCACCGCCCTGGAAAATGTGCGCGCCCCGGCGGAACTGATGAACGATCCGAACGCCGCCGCGCGTGCCGAAGAGCTGCTGCAACGCGTGGGTTTGCAGGACCGCATGTCGCATTATCCCGCGCAGTTGTCCGGCGGCGAGATGCAGCGCGTCGCCATCGCGCGCGCCTGCATACGCAATCCGTCGATTCTTTTCGCCGACGAGCCGACCGGGAACCTCGACTCGGCCAACGGCGAGCGCATCATTCAGCTTTTGCTGGAACTCTCCGGCGCCACCACCCTGGTGCTCGTAACGCACAATCCGGAGCTGGCGGCGCTGGCCGCGCGCGACATTCGCCTGCGCGACGGTCGCATTGATCGCATTGTGCCCGGTCGGGGTCGGGGTCGCGCGCACACGGCCGCATCGAACGGAAAAAAGACAGCCGCGCGGAAAACGGCCCTCGCGCCCCGCGCCAAACGCTGATTCAGCAAACGCACGCCGACATGAACTGGAAAACCGCCCTTCGCTTCGCTCTCGCCGAAACCCGTCGCTCCGGGGGGCGACTGTACTTCTGCATCTTCGCCGTAGCCCTGGGCGTCGCCGCCGTCACCGCGGTGCGCACGGCCACGCAAAGCCTGGAACGCAGCATCGAACGGCAGTCGCGCCAGTTGATGGGCGCGGACTTGAAGCTCGAAGCCAACGAACGCCTGGACTCCGGCGCCGGTGCGGAGCTGACGGCCAGTTTGCGCGCCGCCGGCGCGCGCGAAGCCGAGCTGGTGGAATTTTATTCCATGCTTTTGACCCAATCTTCGGACGGCGCCGCCGGACGCTCGCGCCTCGCGCGAGTGCGCGCCGTAGGCGCCGCTTTCCCGTTTTATGGAGCGATCGAAACGGTTCCGCCTGGCGTCTGGAGTCGGCTCGCGCAAGGCGAAGCGGCGCTTATCGCCGATCCGGCGCTCGCCGTACAACTGCAGCTGAGTCCCGGACAGCGCGTGCGCCTGGGCGAACGCGAGTTCATCTACCGCGGATCGTTTGTAAAAAAACCCGGCGCGCCGGCTTCCGGGTTCGGGTACGCGCCCGCCGTGTACATTGCACGCAGCCAATTGGAAGCCACCGGACTGGTGCAGACCGGCAGTCGCATTCGCTGGAGTCGTCTCTTCCAGACGCCGCCGGATTTCGACGTCGCCGCCTGGAAAGAAGCGAACTGGAACCGCGCCTCCAACGCCTATATTCAAATCGAATCCTACCGCGAGGCGGCCGCCGGCCTGCAGCGCTTTCTGAATCGGCTCGCCGGCTTTCTTTCGATCACAGGACTTATCACGCTGCTTTTGGGCGGACTCGGCATTGGCGCGGCCCTGACAGTGTTTATCAAAGAACGCCTGGACCATGCCGCAATTTACCGCAGCCTGGGCGCAAGCGCAGGCGACGTATTTCGCATCTACTTTTTACTGGCAATGCTCCTGGGCGGCGCGGGCAGCCTGCTCGGTCTTTTGCCGGGCGCGTTGTTTTCTTATGCGCTCAAGGCCGTCGCCGACACGGATCTGGTGCAAAACCTGCTGCCGATTGAGCTGACGATTGAGTTTTCGTGGCGGGCGTGCTTTGAAGGCGGGGCGGCCGGACTCGTCGCAACATTGCTATTTACCCTGCTCCCGGTATATCGCATTCGCCGCGCCTCGCCGTTGCGCGTGCTGCGCAAGTCCGACGAGGACGCGCCGCTTAACTTTCGCGATTACGCTTTTTACACGGCCGTGGGGCTGGCCACGGTTGCGTTTGTGCTCTTAATCACCAGTGCGCAAACCGGCAGCTTTGTCGCCGCTTTCTGGTTCACGCTGGCTATCGCCGGCGCGGCGGCGGCCCTCGGCGGCCTGGCGATCGGCATTATGCGCGGAGTACGCTTCATCCTGCCGAGGATCGGCAACTATCATTTGCGGCAGGGCGCGGCGAATCTGTATCGTCCGGGCAACCAAACCCTCTCGGCCGTTTCGGCCGTCGGACTGGGCGTGTTGCTTTTGGGCGCAGTTTTTATTCTGGAAGCGTCGCTGCAGGGCGAAATTGCCATTAACCAGCGCAGCGATACGGCGAACGTATTCATTCTGGATATTCAGCCGGAGCAGAAAGCCGAGCTGGAGACCCTGCTTGGCGCCGACGCGGGGCTGGGCGATATCGAGTTCGCGCCCATTGTGACGGCGCGGCTCAAGGCGATTAACGGCGCGGCTATCGAACCCGCCAATATCGAACGCGACGCCGTGCAACGAACGTGGCAGGACAATGCGCGCACGCGCGAATATATGTTATCGTATCGCGCTCACACGGTGCCCTGGGAACGCGTAACCGCCGGCCGCTTCTGGAATGGGACGCCGGCCGCGCAGGAAGTTTCCGTTACGGAGGATTGGGCCGAGACCTTAAACGTCGACCTTACAGACCAGGTGACCTTTGACATCCAGGGCCTCCCGCTTACGGCAAAAATCACCAGTCTGCGCGAAGCGGATTGGTCCAGCATGCGTCCTAACACCATGGTCCTGTTTTCGCCGGGCTTGATCGAAGCGGCGCCGCACACGTTTGTCGCCAGCCTGCGCGTCAAACAGCCCGAGCGCATTCCGCTATTACAGGACAGAATCGCGGCGCGTTTCTCTAACGTCAGCATTATCGATCTTACGGAAGCTGTGGGGCAGCTCGGCGCGATACTCGGCAGTGTTTCGGCGGTGATTCGCTTTCTGGCCGCGCTCACCATCATCAACGGCATCGTTATTCTGGCGGGCGCAATTTCAGCCGGACGTTTTGCGCGTCTGCGCGAGGCGATGCTGTTAAAGGTGCTGGGCGCTTCCCGCGCGGATCTCAATCGCATCCTGCTCGCCGAATACGGCCTGCTCGCAATATTCGGCGTGGCCGCGGGTCTGGCGCTCGCCCTGCTGGCCACGCAGCCGCTGCTGACGTTCGTGTTCCGCACCCCCGCCGCCATCCCCGCGCTCGCAATCGGGCTGACGGCCGCCGGCGTCGTGATCCTGAATACGGCGATCGGCTTTTTTATCAGTCGCGACGTGGCGCGCGCGCGACCGCTGAGCGTGCTGCGCGAGGAGTAGTCGACCGGCCGCTCAGAGCGCGGGCTGCAGCGCCTTCCAGATATTCTCCGCCATCAGACGCGCGCCTTCCGCCGTCGGGTGAATGCCGTCCGCTTGATTGAGCGCGGGCTTGCCCGCGATTCCGGCCAGCGGAAAGGGCAAAAGCGTGATGCGTTCCGCGCGCGCAACCGCGCCAAAGACCTTTTCATAGTCGCCGGCGTACCGCGGACCCATGTTCGGGAAGGTGTACATCTGAAACAGAAAGATCTTCATTTCGGCATCGTAGGCGCGCGCCCGGCGCACGATCTCGCGCAGATTCTTTTCAAGATCCGCAAGCGGCAGGCCGCGAATGGCATCGTTGGAACCAAGCCCAATCACCAGAACCTTTACGCCCGTCTCCGGTCGCAGATACCAGGCCAGGCGCGACAGGCCGCCGGCGGAGGTGTCGCCGGAGCGGCCGCCGTTGATGACGCTGTAATTCATGCCGGCGGCGGCGATCTTTTGTTCGATCAGAGCGGGAGGACTCTGGCTCAACTCTAAACGGTATCCGGCGGTGAGGCTATCGCCCAGAAATAGTATGGCGGGCTTTGCAGGCGGCGCGGCGGACACGGGTTGGTTGGCCTCCTCGCCCGCGTCGGAGCAGGCGCTCACAGAACAAGCGACGACAGCCGCCGCCAGCGCGAAACATATTCTGCGTCTTAACTTCACCGGGACAGAATAGGACCGCGCGCGGCGAACGTCTATCTCGATTCCGCTCCGCTGCGCTCGTTCAGCACGCGCGTCAGTCGATCGGGATAGTCGCTCATGATGCCGTCCGCGCCATTGTCCAGCAAGCGCCGCATATCCGATTCCTCGTTCACCGTCCAGTAGTGCGTTTGCAAACCGTATTCGCGCTGCGCATAGGCGATAAAGTCCGCGCCGGAAAGATCGATTCCAAAAAAAGGCTGCGCTGGCAACTGCAGGAGATCATAGGTCGGGTTGCAACGGATCCCGCTGAGAAAACAGGCGTACAGCCGCGTCGTTTCCCCCATGGAGGCGCTGGTCGCTATCCGCCCGCCGCTCGCTTCGCGAAAACGCGCAATCGCCTCCGTTTTGACGGCGGCGACAATCACGCGATCGGCGCTCCCGGCGGACTCGATCACGCGCACAAGATCGTTCTCAATCGGCGGTTCGTTTTGTTTGATCTCGATATTTACCCGTCGATCCGGAAACCGGGCGAAAACCTCGGCGAGAGTCGGCACGCGCAGATTCGCAGCGCGAAAACGTTGCACTTCCTCGGCCGGAATACAGCTGGATTGAAACGCCCCCGCCGCGTTTACCTTTTGCAGCTCCGCATACGTGAGATGGCGCACATCCGCTTCAATGCCGGTCGTGCGCGCCAGGGAGTCGTCGTGCAGAACGACGATGACGCCGTCGCGCGTCTTATGCACGTCAAGCTCGAGCCAGTCTGCGCCCTGTTGCACGGCCAGCTCAAAGGCTGCGAGCGTATTCTCCGGCGCGCATGCCGAGGCGCCGCGATGCGCCATGTTCGCCGGGCGCGCTCCGGGCGCAAGCGCCGCGCGCTCCGGACGCGGCGCGGCGGGCGCTGACTCTAACCAGAAAAATGAGCTCGCGCCCGCTGTGACTGCGACCAGCGCCAGGAAGCCGAATCCGAGTCGGCGCGCGCGCCCTTGCGGCGTTTGATGGGTCTGTTCGTTCATTTTCGTTCGCCTCCGCCGGCTGTTTGATCGCGCTCCGCGAGTTCCGACCAGCGCAGGAAGCGCGTTTCCAGGTCCCGCACGATGGTTTCCCGCCGGAGCCCCCAATCCGCAATCTCCTGCGGCGATCCGGTTCCCGCACTCAGGCGCGCTTCCAGTTCGCCCTGTTCCTTTTCAAGCGCGGCAATCTCGCGTTCGAGTTTATCGTACTCGCGCCGTTCCTTCTGACTGAGACCGGCCTTGCGCGCTTTCGCCGCGCCGGTCTCGCCGCTTCCGCCTGCATTTGCAATTCCCGGAGCGCCAGGGACGCCGGCCGGCGCAGCTTCGTCCGTGGTTTTGTTTTCCCGAAATTCCAGATACTCGCTGTAGTTTCCAGGGAAGGTTTCGATTTTTCCGTCGCCTTCCATAACAAACAACTGATCGACGACGCGATCCATAAAATATCGATCATGGGAAACCACAACGAGACAGCCGCCGAAGTTCTGCAGGAAGCTCTCCAGCCGCGACAGGGTGTCAATGTCCAGATCGTTGGTTGGTTCGTCGAACACGAGAAAGTTCGGATCGCTCATGAGAATCGTGACGAGTTGCAGGCGCCGGCGCTCCCCGCCGGAGAGTCGCTCAATCTGACCATATTGCATCCTTCCATCGAAACCGAAATAATCGAGCATCCAGGTCGCAGTCTTTTTTTCGTTTTCGCCGATTGTTACTGAGTCGCCGGCCGTTTGTTTTACGTAATCGAGCACGCGCGCCGCGCCCGGCAGATCGCGACTCTGCTGATCAAAATAGCCAAAACGCGTGTTCACGCCGACGACGACCTCGCCCGTATCGCTGGCGGTGCGATTGGTCAAAATATCCAGCAGGGTCGATTTGCCGACGCCGTTGGGGCCGGCCAGACCGATGCGCTCGGCGCGTTTGAAGAAATAGTTAAAACCTTCGAAGATTACCTGCTCGCCGTAGCGTTTGCTGATGTTTTTCGCTTCGAGGATTTTCTTGCCGAGCCGGCGGCCGCTGACGGAAAACTCAAACTGCGCGGGGTCGCCCAACTTCTCGCGATCGCGCACGGTTGCGTAACGATCAATGCGCGCCTTTTGTTTGGTGCCGCGCGCTTTGGGTTGCCGGCGCAGCCACTCCAGTTCGCGTTTAAGAAAACTCTCCGCCTTCGCTTCCGCTTTCGCGTGAGCCTCGTCGCGCGCGGCGCGCTCTTCCAGATACGCGGACCAGCTTCCGTCGAAAAAGAGCGCGCGGCCGCGATCCAGCTCAATCAGACGATCCACGACGCGATCCAGAAAGTAGCGATCATGAGTTACGAGCAACAACGCTTTACGCCGTTTCTCCAGTTCGCGTTCCAGCCAGACGATCGAATCGATATCAAGGTGGTTGGTGGGTTCGTCGAGCAACAGCAATTCCGATTCCAGACCCAGGGCGCGGGCCAGCGCGATTTTTTTTTGCTGTCCGCCGGACATCGGCGCGACTTTCGCATCAAGATCAAAATGTCCCAGACGCCCGAGGTGCGCGCGAATGCGGGCTTCGGCGTCGTCGGGAACGCCGTCAAAGGCGGCGCTCTGCACGGTGGCGTCCGCGGCGAAGGCCGGCAACTGCGGCAGATAGGCGATGGACAGATCGCGCTGCAGGGTGACCTGGCCTCCGTCCGGCGTGTCCAGACCGGCGATCAGTCGCAGCAGGGTCGACTTGCCGGAGCCGTTCGCGCCAATCAGTCCCACGCGGTCGCCGGACTCCAGTCCGAAACTCAGATCGTTAAACAGAACGCGATCTCCCGCCGTTCGGGAAAGTCGCGCAATCGAAAGCAGAGTCGCCACAATCTACCTGGACCCCGAAAGGCCCCGCCCGGGCGTCGCAATTTTGTCCGGGCGGGCCCCCGGAGGCCCGCGAGCGCGGTTTTTTTTTGCAACCGATCCCGGCCGTCTGCGTTCCTACCCGACGACCGAGGCTCCGGCCCGGTCCAATTTGAATCAGGTTCGATCCATGACACCAACCGTCGCAAGCTCTACGTCGTTTTTTAAACTCCGCACCGCACGCGGGACTCTGGGACTCAAGACCGCGCCCTTTATCCTGATGCAGCTCTCCGTGCTGTTCGTATTCACCACGCACTTTTCCTGGGGCGGCCTTGCGCTCTGCCTGGGCCTCTGGTTTGTGCGTCAGTTCGCCGTAACCGGCGTGTATCATCGCTACTTCTCCCATAAGTCCTACAAAATGGGCCGTGTTACGCAGTTTTTTATGGCCCTGCTCGCCGTCACCGCCGCGCAAAAAGGCCCGCTCTGGTGGGCCGCGAATCACCGGCACCATCACGGCTACAGCGACAAGGACGAAGATTTTCATTCGCCGCGTCACGGCTTCTGGCATTCCCACTGGCTGTGGTTTTTGTACGACGAAAGCGGCGACTATGATGAAAAGAAAATTGTCGATTTTGCCAAATACCCGGAATTGCGCCTGCTCGACAAATTCTGGTACGTTCCGCCGACGATTCTCGGCGTGGGCATTTTTCTCGTCGCCGGCTGGCACTACGTGGTCTGGGGCTTTTTTGTCTCGACCTTTATCCTGGCCAATCTGACCTATTCGATCAATTCGATCACGCACGTGATCGGCAATCAGCGCTATTTTTCCAATGACGACAGCCGTAATCACTGGCTGTTCGGACTGTTGCTTTTGGGCGAAGGCTGGCACAATAACCACCATCACTATCAGCAGGCCTCGCGCTGCGGCTTTTATTGGTGGGAAGTGGACATCACCTACTACATTATCAAACTGATGAGTTTTGTCGGCCTCACGTATGATCTCAAGCCGGTGCCGGAAGCTGTGCTGGCCGAAGGCCGGGAAAACGACCGCGCCCGCCGCGCCGCCCGCCGCGCCGGCGCCCGCTGGCAGCCCGCCCCGCGCGCCAATCCGCGCCGCCCCCTCTCCCAGGCGACCGCCGGGGCTTGAAAGACTTGCCGCCGGGGCTCTATGCGCGAGCCTCGGCGCATGAAACTCAAACTTAAGACGCTGGCAGGTCTGGGTGCGATTTTTGCGGCATCCGTGCTGATCAGCGGCTGCGACAAGAATCAAAACTCTGCGGGCGCGTCCTCCGACGCATCCGGCCCATCAGCGGGACAAGGACAGGGCATGCAAGAAGTCGCAGTAATCACCACCCGCCACGGCGAGATTGTCATCAAGTTCAACTCGGATGTGGCCCCAAAACACGTAGAGAGCTTTAAGAAACTCGCCGGCCAGGGATTTTACGATGGCACCATCTTCCATCGCGTAATCCCCGGATTTATGATCCAGGGCGGCGACCCGAACACAAAAGATTTAAACAAGGTGTCGAGTTATGGAACCGGCGGCCCGGGTTACACCGTGCCTGCCGAATTCTCCAGCGTGAAACACCTGCGCGGCATTGTTTCCGCAGCGCGCTCCCAGGATCCGAACAGCGCGGGTTCGCAGTTCTTTATTGTGGTAAAGGACAGCCCGTGGCTCGACGGACAGTATTCGGTTTTTGGCGAAGTGATTTCCGGCATGGAAGTCGCTGACAAAATCGTAAACGAACAACGCGACCCGCGCGACATGCCGCTCGCACGCGTCGAGATGACCATTCGTCTGGAACAACGCCAGCTCTGAAAAAGCAGTCTGTCTGACGACTCGACTTGCGAAAGATCCTGGTTCGCGCAAGTCCGTATAATAGAAAAGCCCCCGGAAATCTCCGGGGGCTTTTTTTGCGCCGGCCGCCAACTGAGCCGCGCGGCCCTATTTGCAGACTCTGCGCTGCGCTTATTTGCCGACGGTCTTGTACGCCTCGCCAAAGAGCGTTTTTTGAATCTGTTCGTTTTCGTAGATCTCCGCTTCGACCTTGCCGATCCGGCGGAAAAACATGGTCACAAAGGAGGACGTGATCACGATGAAGAACGAATACAGAATCGGCATCCAGAGCATGCTCGCTTCCACTTCCGGGGTTTGCGCGAAACTCAGCAGTACAATGGCAAACGCGAGCGGTCCGTTTTGAATTCCGGTCTCCAGCGCCACCGTCCGCGCCTCGCGGGCCGGCATGCGCGCCAGGAAACGGGAAGCCAGATATCCCAGGGTAAAACCGGCCAGACCAATGCCAATGGCGCCGATGTACACGTTGCCAGGCGTAGTCGCCATCAGGCAGCGCTTTACCGGATCCAGCAGAAACATGCCGCACAGGAACAGAATCACGATCACGCCCATAAAGCCGGCGGTATCTTCCGCCGCTTTCGCCCAACCGGCGGAAAAACGGCGCAGAATCATCCCGCCAACAACGGGCACAATCACCAGCACCAGCGACTGAATAATCGCGCTGTAGGGAATTTTAAATTCGCCCGTGAGATTGTCCGCCGTGGGTGCAAGCGTCACCTGCTGCACAAAGCCGCCCACGTTATCGGCCCAGAGCCACATCATGAGCGGCGTCATAAATACGGCGGCGACGGTCGAGCAGACCGTCATGGTCACCGAAAGCGCGACGTCGCCGCGCGAAAAATAGGTGAACATGTTGGACGTGGTTCCAGCCGGAATCGCGCCGACCAGAATCAGGGCGATGGCGAACAGCGGATCCAGCTGGAGCGCCGTCGCCAGTACGAAGCCCAGAAACGGCATCCAGCCGAACTGGGACAGAAAACCGATAATCACGCCGCGCGGCTTTTTCAGGATGAACTTAAAGTTATCCAGAGTCAGGCCGGCGCCCATGCCAAACATGATGACCAGAATCATCAGGCCCAGCATGGATTGCTCCAGGGGATTGATCAGATTATAGCCGGGAGGTAAACATTGATTCATAGTGTTGTTCCGTTATCCTTGCGGTTGCCGCTCAGGCCTTGCCGGCCTCCTGTTTTTTTGCGCCCGAACCGCGACCGTACATATCGTCGATCTCGGCCTTGTATTTCTCCGTGATCACGTGACGCTTGAGTTTAAAGAGGTTGGTCAGCTCGTCGCCGACTTCGAAGGGCTTCGCTATTACACGGAAGTCCGGCACGCGTTCGAAGGCCTTAAAGCCGGCGTCCGCAGAAATCTCCGTTTTAATGACTTTTGCAATCGTTTCGCGCACTTCCGGATTGGCGGCCAGTTGGGCCACGGTCTCCGCCTCGATGCCCTTCGCCTTGAAGCCTTCCAGGGACGGCACCACCAGCGCCGTCATGTATTTCTCGTCCTGGCCTACGATCATGATCTGATCGATAAAGGCCGATTCCACCAGTTTGTTTTCGATCGGCACCGGCTCGACGTTTTCGCCGCTGGCGAGCACAATCGTGTCTTTGGAACGGCCCATGATCTTCAAGCAATCGTTAAAGGTGATCATGCCGATGTCGCCGGTATTCAACCAGCCGTCTTTGATGGCCTTCGCAGTCGCCTCTTCGTTTTTGTAATACCCGCGCATTACCTGCGGGCCGCGCACATGGATCTCGCCTTTGTAGCCGCGGCCGTTGTTGGGCTTGTTGGCATTCGGATACAAAACCTCGCCGTGCGCCAGATCGACAATCCGCACCTCGATGCCCGGGACGACCGGACCCACAGTGCCGATGATCAGCTTTTCCAGGGTGCGCACGGAGATTACGGCCGCCGTCTCCGTCATGCCGTAACCTTCGAGCACCGGAATGCCCACGTAGTTGAAGAATTCATCCACATGCGGCGGCAGCGCCCCGCCGCCCGAAAGGGACGCTTTGAGGCTGCCGCCCACGGCCTGCCGCAGCCGTTCCAGCACCGACACGTTGAAGAACGCATAAAGCGGCGTAATCAAGAGCCAGCGCACAAAATGAAACAGCCAACCGATGGCAAAGACGATCAGGTTCGGCTTGTGCAGATGCAGTTTGCGGTTCTTTATGTAATACTGAGAATTTTTGTAAATCTCCGCCAGGCCGTAGCCGGTGTGGAACAAGAAACGCCGCACGGGATGAGCCGCCTGCACGCCGTCAATGATGCGCAGATACAGGCTTTCCCACAGACGCGGCGCCGATCCCATAAACGTGGGCTGAACGTTTTTCAGATCGTCGCCCAGGTTGCGAATGTTCGTGTAATAGGTGGCGCAGCCGCGGCTGATCGAAAACATCTCCAGCGCGCGCTCGAAAATGTGCCACACGGGCAGGATGGAGACCGTACGATCGTTCACGCCAAGATCCACGGGGATCTTATCCATCATGTACATCAGGTTGCTGTGCGAAAGCATCACGCCCTTGGGCGCGCCGGTGGTGCCGGAGGTGTAAATCATGGTGCACAAATCGTCCGGAGAAATGCCGGACACGCGCTCTTCGACGCGCTTGTCTCCTTTTGCGCGCAGGGCGCGGCCCTCGTCCAGAAGATCGGACATATGCAGCATGGGCGCCGGCGCCTTCTGCTCGGGATTCATCAGAATCCAGGTCTTTACGCCCGACAGATGCGCGAGGTTTTTCTCGACCTTCTTCCAGAGATCCAGATGCTCGATAAAGCATACCTTTACGTCTGCATGCGGCAGAATGTACTGAATATCCGCATCCGTAACGTCCGTACCGCGCGGCACGTCGGCGGCGCCCGCGAGTTGAACCGCCGCGTCGGCGATGATCCACTCGATGCGATTGTCCGCCAGGAGGCCCACATGTTCGCGAGCCTGGACGCCGCGTTGAATCAGAGCCGTCGAAAGCTCGACGCCAAGTTCATATAATTGTGCGAAACTCGTCGGTTTCCAGAGCTTCGATTTGTGTCGTGTAGCGAACGCGACTCGATCTCCGTGGGCGATCGCAGCGTATTGAAACAAGTGCGCAACAGTCTTCGCACTGCTCGGTTTAGACATACCACTCTCCTGCTATACTTCTGAGCGCTGGTCTCCGAATAAGACTCAGGTCAATACCGGGCGGGCCGGGGTTTCGGGGAAGATAAGGGATGCCGCTATTTCTGGCGGCACTTTTTCAATCGCAGGTTGCAAATTTCGCGAGAAAAGCGCTTAGTTGCGCCGCGCAAAATATCGTGCAGCGCAAACAAAAAGCGACAGCGGCCGCCGCTGCTTGCAGCAAAGCAAGGCGGCCCTGCGGCGGTTAAGGTTCCAGGGTCTGGAAATACGCCGCGTATTTGGGCTGCAGGCGCGCATCCAGGATGCGCGTCTCTTCGCGACCATCGGCATAGAGCAGGTGTAGAATCGATGTGACGCCTTCCGCCGAAGGGCCGGGCGCGGGTTCAACATCGGCGCCGGCGACGGAGTAACGCGAACCGATCGAAGCGGAACTGAAGAACTGCGGAAACTGAAAATGACGCAGGTAGACGCCGGTCTGGGTCTCGGTGAAGATCGTGGTTGCGCCGCCGTTTACCGTGGGGATGGTCGGCGATCGCACGGTCGGCGAATAAGCGGAAGCCAGCGCGGTCCGTTCTTCGGCGCTGGGAGTGTTTACGCCGGACGTGTTGGGAAACATAATATACGGCTGAAAGGTCGCCTCGCTGCCCGTGCAGTTCGGCGTGCCGCCAAATTCGCAGGGATGCCGCAGGCCCAGGCAATGACCCACTTCATGGGTGAAAACCGACTGCGCCTCCGCCGAAGATGCGCTGTTTTGAAAATCGCTGAGCATGATGGCCGTGGTGTCGAGAATCTGCCCCGTCGAGGTGAAGCCGCGCGTGAGACACACCCCGATTACGCCGCCTCTCAGGGGGCAGTTGACGCCCTGAAGTTCGGCCGGCACGCCTTTGGCGGCGCAGGTATCGCCGGCCGCGGTAATCCAATTTGCCGGGTTGTACTGAAAGCTCGAATTTGTGGTGCGGCCAGTGGCGCTGAGGTTCTTGGCGAGACCGATTTGCCACTCGTCGAGCGCGGTATTCGCGCGCGTGACAAAGGCGGCGACCGGCGCCGGATTATCCACAATGTAGAAGACGGCCAGCAAGAGAAACAGATCCGAGTCGTCGGAACCCTCGTCGCCCGCGCACTGCAGCAAGCCGCCGCCTGCCAACAGCGCCGCCGCGGCCAGCCTGGAAAATTTCTTTACAAATGACGCTGTACGAGTGGAAACCAAGGGATTGCCCCCTTCCTTGCTGAGTTGTAACCTTCTAATGGACCGGCCAGAGATGCAGCCATCGAAAAATTCGCGCGCCGGCCGCCCTGGCGCGCGCCGGTCAGCCGCCGCCGCCCTCGCGCTCGGCCTTTTCGTCAGTATGCCAGCCTGCACGAGTCCCGCGTCCAGTCGATTTGCAGGCGGCGCAGATTGGACGGACGCAAACCTGGTTTGGTTTGCCCGTTCCGGCTTTGTTGTTCCGGCGAATGCCTATAATTTCCGGGTCGCCGTGGCGGGCCGCGGGGGATCCGCGCCAACTCTGAGCGCCGAACTGCAGAGCGGCGCGAGCGCCTGTACCGCGGAATTCCGGCTCAGCGCCGCGGAAAGCGAACGCCTGAATCGGGCGTTCCGCGAGCTGAGCTTCTGCCGGGGGGCCAGCGGCGAACTGAGCATTCTGACCAGCGATCAACCCGTAGCCGGCATGGACCTTGAGCAGGGCGGCCGAACCCTGCGCCTGATCCGCAACACGCGCATAACGAGCGCGGATCGCATTTGCGGCGGCGAAGCGGTCTTTGGCGAAGAACTGAAGCGCACCCTCGCGCGCGGTCTGCCCGCCGATTGTCCGACGTACGACGCGTTGTTCGCTACGGACCGCCTTCCGTGAGAAAGCGATTCGCGTGCTGTTAATTTTTCCGCTTTCATTACGAATTTGATCCCGCGCGCGACGCCGCCGCGGGAAGGAATTGTGAGAATCATGCAGCTGGCGGCGTTTTTGATTTACAGTGTTGCGGCCTCGCGCCGCACTGCGGGCGTCCGCTCTCAACCCCGCCCGCCTGGCTTGAGACGCGCATCGCGTACGACATGAACCCAGCCAACCCGGTCATAGCCAGCTACCTGGAAAAGGTGAAAGACCTTACGATTCTGCCGCCGGTGCTTCTGAACGTACTGGCGATGAACGACGATAACGAGCTGCACTTCAAAAAACTGGAGCTGATGATCGAATCCGACCAGATCCTGGTCACGCGGCTGCTCAGACTGGCCAACTCGCCCTTTTACGCCCGCGGCGCAAAACAGCCCGTGCAAAGCGTGCTGCAAACCATCACGCGACTCGGATTTCGCACTGTGCGCTCGCTGGTCGCCCTGGCTTTCGCCGACTCGATTTTTTCAACCGGCAACTACGCCAAATTTCGCAAAGAAGTCTGGGAGCATTCCATCGCGACCGGCATTTTTGCGCAGTTTCTCTGCAACGATATCGGCATCAAGAAGCAGGAAGACACCGCCCTCCTGGGCGGGCTGCTGCATGACCTGGGAAAAATCGTGCTGAACACGATCGATCGCAAGCTCTACATTGAAACGCTCACGCGCTTTCTGGACGGCGACCGCGACATTCGTGAAATCGAGCGGGAGTTATTTAAGACCGATCACGATGAAATTGGCGCAGCCGCCGCCGAGATGTGGGGCCTCCCGCTCGAAATCCTGGATGTGCTTAAACGGCGGCGCGAAGAAATCGCCAGTCAGCCGGTGCATGTGCAGCTGATATCGTTCAGCGATTTATTTGCGCGTCGTTCCGGCTACGGCCGCTGGCTCGACGCCGCGGAAGATCGTTACAACGATTATTTGCAGTATTTTGGTCTGGAATCGCGCCGCGAATCGGAATTGCGGCAATCTTATGTGCGGCGCCTCCAGGAACACGAATTGTATAGATTCAGTAATACTCTCTGATTCGCCCCGCAGCCTTTCCCGCTTGACCTGCGACAAAACCTGTCCAGGGTTGCGTATGTCCGCCTCGCCGCGCCTCAGCACAATTAAACTATTTTTAGCATTTTTGGGGCCCTGGGGCATGTTTCATTTTATCTGGGTCTCCAGCCTGTTTTATCTGGGCCGTTTTTCCCCCGCCGAACAGATCGAATGGATGACGCGCAGTCTTGGCGTCTGGTTGGTCGGCGTCGCCCTGGGCGGCGTGACACTCTGGACTTACACGCGCAAAATCCGCGGCCGGGAACGCTTCGCCAGGCTCTCCACGGAGTCGACCGCTGCGCTGGCGGCGCTTATGCGGGAAATCAGCCGGGCGCCGGCGCGCATGACAGCCGCCTACGCGTTGATCTGGTTTGCAGCCTGCAGCGTCCTGCTGCTGGCGATGGCCGCCTCCGGTCTGCATCCCCTGACTTACTTAACTTTCGCGGTCGGCGGGTTTGCCGGCGGCATCGGAATCCCGATGGCGGTGTATGTCATGTCCGTCGCCGCTCTGGCGCCGCCGATGAACGCGCTCAGTCTGGAATATCAACGCCGCGGGCTCACGCAGCCGCGCCAACTCAGTCTGCCGCAAAAATTCAGCTACTCATTCATCCTTTTTGCGATCGGGTACACGATCTGGCTGGCGGGTCTCGCATTTTACACGGGCGTCAATCAAACTATCGCCCACGCCACGCCGCCCGGCGCGCGCGTCGAACGAACGTACGATAATCGCACAAACAACGTGCGGCTTTGCGGGACCGGCGAGTCCGCGCAGTCCTGTGAGACTTTCACGCCGGACTTTCTGAGCCATCACCTGGGCGTGTTCGCCCTGTGGGCGGGCGTGTTCATCGCCGGCGGCTTTCTCGTCGCGGCGACCCTGTCGCGATTTACGGCCGGGACGACCGCCTTCACCCTGCGGCGCCTGATCGACGCCGTGCACAACATGGCGGAAGGCGATCTGACGCGTCGTTTTGGCGCCAACGCCCTCGATGAAAGCGGCGCGCTCAACCTCGCGCTGAGCGCCTACTTTGATCGGCTTTCGGCAAAAATCGCGCGTATTCGCCGGCTGGCGCAGCGTCTCGAAATTGAGCAGGGCGCGCTGACCCAAACCGCGCATCTGTTCACGCGCAACGCCGAACAGCAGGCCTCCGCTACAGAGCAGGCCTCGGCCGCCATGGACGAGGCGGCGGCCGTGGCCGAGGAAGGCTCGCAACAGCTCGGGCGGCAATTGGTCGCAATCGAGCGCACAATGGCCGAGGTGGGCGGCGCAGTCCACGCGGTGGCCGGCGAGCTGGCCGAACGCATCCGCGAAATTCGCGAACAGGCCGAGGAAGCGGTCCGTCAGTCGGCGGAAACCGGCGGCAGTTCCACGCTCGCGCTGGAAGGCATGGATCGCATTCGCGAGAGTTCCCGCCGAATAATCGAGATCTTAAAGATCATGGACAATGTGAGCGAGCGAACGAACCTGCTGAGCCTCAACGCTGCAATTGAAGCGGCGCGCGCAGGCGATCACGGACGCGGCTTCGCCGTCGTGGCCGGCGAAGTGGCTCGTCTGGCCGAACAGAGTTCCAGCCAGGCGAAAGAAATCGAGAACCTGATTCACGAGTCGGCCGAGCGGGTCCGCGACGGCTCGCTGCGCGTTCAGCACATGGGCCAATCCGTGCAGGCTCTGGCCGCCTCCGCAGCCCGCACGCGATCCTTGAGCGGCGCTGTCGAAAACGCGGCGGACAACCAGCGCGAGTTGATCGCGAGCCTCCAGCGCGCGCTCGGACAGTTTGCAGAAATTTCTCGATCCGTCCTCGATTCCCAGCAGCAGCAGCGCGACACTTCGCGCGAGATGATGACGACGATCACCGGCATCAGCGAATCCGCCCAGGAAATCCATCAAGGGTCGCAGCAAATGAACGCCAACCTGAGCGGAGTCACGGAGGCGGCCGTACAGCTGCGCCTGCTGACGGACGAATTCCAGCTCAATATTGAAGGCGAATCCGCGGCTCAAACCGGATAGGTGACGCTGTAGATGTGATATAGTCCGCTCTTGCCTTTAATCTCCACCGGCTCGCGCGCGGAATAGGTGTACTTTTCGCGCAGTTCGGGGCTCAGTTTTTCGTAGAAGTCTTCCGGAATCAAAACCTCGCCGCCGGCTGCGATTGACTCCAGGCGCGCCGCCATGTTTACAATGTCGCCGACGGCCGTATAAGAGATCTTTTGAAAGGATCCGACGTTGCCGACGACCGCCATGCCGGAGGCGAGACCCACGCCCATCGCCGGGCGGATGCCGAAATTCGTTTCCCAGCGCGGCTGCCAGAGTTCGAAGACCATCTGCATTTCCATCGCCGTCTGCAACGCGTTTTCGCGATGTTCGGGCTCGAAAACGGGCGCGCCGAAGAGCGTCATGATGCCGTCGCCAATGTATTTGTCGATCATGCCGCTGTAGCCCATGATCACCTCGGTCATGGCGGTAAAGTAAGTATTCAAAAATGCGATCACATCCTCGGGACGCATGCGCTCGGCAAGCGTCGTATAGCCGCGAATGTCCGCGAACAGCACGGTGATCTCCTGCTGCACGCCTTTCTGCTCGACATCCAGTTCGTTTTTCAGTATCGCATCGACGACCTTGGGGTCGACGTACATGCCGAAAACCTGCTGCATGCGATTCTTTTCTTTTTCCAGCGCAATCTTGTTCTCGTACTCGCCTTCGAGTTCGAGCTTCATGGCGCGCACCATTTCGTTCAAATCCGCAATCTCATTCTGCGTGAGGCCTTGAGCGCGTTGAAAACGTTGCACCGACTCGCCGATCTGATTCTGTAAGATCCGTGCGCGAAATTCCCGCTGCAGTAGATTGCGCATGCGATATTCGAAGAGATTCTTGTCGAAGCCCGCCCGGGAAAAATATTCAGCCGCGCCTTCGCGGAGCGCGAACAGGGGCAAGCCGGGCTCGTCGCCTGACGCCAGAAACACAATGGGCGTATCGCCCGCGCCGGCCTCGCCCAGCAGTCCCTTTATATTCGTCTTCGCGTCCGGCGCCTCGGGATAAACCGAGTCGGCAATTGCGCACTGATAGGCGCCCGAATTTAAAAGCGCAACGCCTTCCGCCAGCGTTGTGGCGCGTTTGATGCGGAGGTAGCCGGAGAACCAGATCGAAAGCAGCCCGGAGTAGCGAAAATACGCCTCGTCATTCGGCTCGATCATGAGCAAATCAAGCTGGTCGTCCTTGTCGAGCTGCATTCAATATTCCTTGCTCTCTACGGCGCGCCGAGCCACGAACAACGTCCCCGACTGAGCTTAATTAACCTGAACCACGCCGCAGGCGACGCGCGGACCGGAATTGCCGGCGGGCTGCGACTTGAGATCGTCCGGCTGCGCGTGAACAATTACGGACAGTCCGGCGATCGACGGCGCGCCTGTGATGCTGAACTTGGTCGCCACAAAGGAACCCTGTGCGCGGCCCTGGCGATCGGCGCTTATATTGCCCAGATCGCCCGCATGCGATTGTTCGTGACGGTCGCCGTGCTGATGACCGCCCGGATTCCAGTGACCGCCGGCGGAACTGCCGTCGGGCGCGCTGCAGTCGCCTTTTTCATGCAGGTGAAAGCCGTGTTCGCCCGCGCCGGGAAAGCCGCGCAAATCGTAGGCGACTTCCGTTCCAGCGGGCGTTTCGCGAAATAGAACGATGCCGGAGACGCGACTGGCGCTGCGGGACTCCAGGGTCGCACGCGCGCGACCGTCGCCGCGCGGCTGGGCCGCGGCGCAGCCCGCCAGACTGAGCAGACTTGCACTGGCGACGCAGAAAAAGGCTAATGCGGTTCCGGACGGGTGTTTCATTGTGTAACTCCTGCCATCAGGAAGACGCTAAGCGGCCGGTCGCGTCGAGCGCGTTTTTTTGCGAAGGGCGCGCCCGGACCGCAATGCGCCGGGAAAACAACGGCAATTCGCACGCGCCCCGGCGCAACCCGAGCGCGAATTTGATTGACCGGCCGCTTCCGGGCGCGGATTTTCTGGACGCTATGTCCGCTTCTGAGCAAAACCCCGAAGAACTTGAGATCCAACGCATCGAGACCCAGGAGTGGCTGGAGAGCCTGGACTATGTAATCAAGCAGGGAACCGGTCGCGTGCTGGCGCTTTTGCGCTCCCTGCAAAATCGCGCGGCCGAATTCGGCATCCATCTGCCGTATGCGGCGAACACTGCGTACGTAAACACCATCTCGAAAGAAGAGCAGCCGCGCTATCCTGGCGTGCATGACGTCGAGTGGCGCATTCGCAGCCTGGTGCGCTGGAATGCCATGGCCACAGTGGTGCGCGCCAATCGCAACGAAAATGGCATTGGCGGCCATATCTCCACCTACGCATCGAGCGCGACGCTCCTGGAAGTCGGCTTTAATCACTTTTTCAAAGGTAAAAGCGATCCGACCGGCGGCGACCATATCTACTTCCAGGGCCACGCCGCGCCCGGCATTTACGCGCGCGCGTTTCTGGAGGGCCGCATCTCGCAACAGCAGCTCGACAACTATCGCCGCGAGCTGAATCCGGGCGGCGGCCTGTCTTCGTATCCGCATCCGTATCTTATGCCGCGCTTCTGGGAATTTCCCACCGTATCCATGGGGCTCGGGCCGATCATGGCGATCTACCAGGCGCGCTTTAATCGCTATCTGGAAGACCGCGGCATACTGAAGCAGACCGGCAAGGTATGGGCCTTCCTGGGCGACGGCGAGACGGACGAACCGGAAACCCTTGGCGCAATCACGCTCGCTTCGCGCGAGAAACTGGACAATCTCATCTTTGTGATTAACTGCAACCTGCAACGCCTCGACGGTCCGGTGCGCGGCAATTACAAGATCATTCAGGAACTGGAAGCGATCTTTCGCGGCGCCGGCTGGAACGTAATCAAGGTGATCTGGGGCGCGGCCTGGGATCCGCTCCTGGAAAAGGATCAAGACGGCGCGCTCGTCGCGCGCATGGAAGAGGTCGTCGACGGCGAGTATCAAAAATACAGCGCGAGCGACGGCGCCTACGTGCGCGAACATTTCTTTGGAAAAGATCCGCGCCTGTTAAAACTCGTCGAACACATGACCGACGAAGACATCCTCAAGTTGAATCGCGGCGGCCATGATCCGGAAAAGATCTACGCCGCGTATCGCCGCGCCGCCACGCAAGCGAACGGCGCGCCCACGGTGATCCTGGCAAAAACGATCAAAGGCTACGGATTGGGCGAAGCGGGCGAAGGCCGTAACATCACCCACCAGCAAAAAAAGCTCACCGAAGACGATCTTAAAAAATTTCGCAGCCGCTTCGCCATACCTATCGAGGACGCGCATGTGGGCGACGCGCCGTTTTACCGCCCGGCGGACGACAGCCCGGAAGTAAAATATCTGCGCGAACGCCGCGAAAAACTGGGCGGGCAGGTTCCGGAACGTCGCGGCGAAGCGGCGCCGGCGCTGCCGGCCCTGCCCTTTGAATTATTTAAGGAATTTTACGAAGCGGGCGAAAACCGCGAAGCTTCCACCACCATGGCCGCGGTGCGGGTAATTTCAAAAATATTGCGCGAAAAAGAGGCCGGGCGCCACGTCGTGCCGATTGTGCCGGACGAGGCGCGCACCTTCGGCATGGAGGCAATGTTTCGCCAGGTGGGCATCTACTCCCACGTGGGCCAGAAATACGAACCGGTTGATCGCGACACCCTGCTCTACTACAAGGAATCGACGGATGGCCAGATCCTCGAAGAAGGCATCACGGAGGCCGGCGCATTTTCGAGTTTCGTCGCAGCCGGCACGAGCTACTCTTCGCACGCCGTGCAAATGGCGCCGTTTTTTCTTTTCTACAGCATGTTTGGCTTTCAGCGCATTGGCGATCTGGTCTGGGCGGCGGGGGATATGGGCTGCCGGGGATTTTTGATCGGCGGCACCGCCGGCCGCACAACCCTCGCAGGCGAAGGCCTGCAACACCAGGACGGCCATAGCCACCTGCTCGCCTACAGCTATCCCCATGTGATGGCTTACGATCCGGCGTTTTCCTTTGAAATCGCAGCGATTATGGAAGCGGGCTGGCAACGCATGTTTGTGGATCAAAAAAACGTGATCTACTACATCACCGTAGGCAACGAGAACTATGAACAGCCGCAGGCGCCCGGCAAGCCCGAGGATCTCAAGTCGAAGATTTTAAAAGGCCTCTATCTCTATCGCGCGTCGGAAAAAAAGAGCGCAAAGGCGCGCGTGCAACTGATCGGCTCCGGCGCCATTTTAAACGAGGCGCTCGGCGCCGCCGCGATCCTCGAGGAAAAATACGACGTAGCCGCCGACGTCTGGAGCGCAACTTCCTGGAAAGAATTGTGGAAAGACGCCATGGAAGCGGATCGCGACAATCTGCTGCAGGGCGCAAAGCGCACGCCTTACGTGGCCGAGTGTCTGAATACAACCAACGACGTAATCGTCGCCGCTACGGACTATTCGCGTTCCTTGCCGCTTTCGGTTGCAAAGTGGATCGATAAGCCCTTCTTTGCGCTGGGCACGGACGGCTTTGGCAAAAGCGAAGGCCGCGCAGCCCTGCGCGACTATTTTGAAGTGGACCGCCGCTACATCGCTCTGGCCGCGCTGGATCAACTGGCGCGCGCCGGCAAATTGCCGGAAAACGTCGCCGCCGCGGCGCGCGCCGACTTTGCGATAAAAGCCGATAAGCTCAACCCCTTGCAATTACACTGGGGCTGAGAGCCGGCGCGAAAAGAATCTCAGGGAATACAGGAATGATAAAAGAAGTTAAGATTCCGGAACTGGGCGAAAACATCGAGACCGCCGAAGTCACGAGCATCCTGGTTAAACCGGGCGATGCCGTGAAAGTCGAGCAGGCCTTGCTGGAAGTGGAAAGCGACAAGGCCTCCGTCGAAGTGCCGGCGCCTTTCGCTGGCGTCGTGAAAGAGATTCGCGTCAAGGCCGGGCAAAAAATCAAAGTCGGTCAGGTCATTGTAACAATCGACGACGAGGCGGCCGCTCCGACAAGCGCTGCGTCCGGCGCAACTCCGGCCGCCGACGCTTTTGCGGCGCAATCCACCGCCGCAGCCGCGCCCGCTGCGAGTCCTGCACCGCCGAGCGCGTCCGTGCAAACCGCCGCCTCAACCATGTCAACGGCCGCGCCAACTCCGCGACCGGTTGCGGGCGCCCTGCAGAAACCAGGCGAAATTGGCGCGCCCGCCGCAGCGGCCCCCTCCGTCCGCCGACTCGCGCGGGAATTGGGCGTCGACATCAATCGCGTGCCGGGCAGCGGCCCGGGCGGACGAATTTCGCGTCCGGATGTTAAGCAATACGTAAAAAGTGTGGTGGAACGGCGCATCGCCGGCCCCTCGGTCGCCGGCGGCCTGGCGGCGGCCGAGTTGCCGGACTTCTCCCGCTGGGGACCGGTGCGCCGCGAGGCGATGAGCGGCGTGCGTCGCAAGACATCGGATAAAATGGTGCAGTCCTGGACCACGATCCCGCATGTCACGCAGTTTGACGAAGCGGACGTGACGGCGCTTGAAGACTACCGCAAACGCAAGGCGAAAGAATTTGAAAAGCGCGGCGTAAAGCTGACCGTTACAGCGGCGCTGCTGAAGACTCTGGCGCAGGCGCTCCGTAAGTTTCCCGAATTTAACGCCAGCGTCGATCTGAACACCGATGAAATTATTTTTAAGGACTACGTGCACATCGGCGTTGCGGTGGACACGGATCGGGGACTGTTGGTGCCGGTAATTCGCGATGCGGACAAAAAAGGCATTCTGGATCTTTCGCGAGAATTAAACGATCTGGCGGAACGCGCGCGCAATCGCAAAACCAAACCGGACGAACTGCAGGGCTCGAATATCAGCCTGACCAACCTCGGCGGTCTGGGGACGACTTTTTTTACGCCCATCATCAACTGGCCGGACGTCGCCGTGCTCGGCGTGGGTCGCGCCAAAACTCAGGCGGTCTGGAGCGAGGGCGGCTTTGTTCCGCGGATGATTTTGCCGCTTTCGATCAGCTACGATCATCGCGTCATCGACGGCGCCAACGCCGCGCGCTTTTTACGCTGGATCTGCGAAGCGCTGGAAGAACCGATTCAGCTTTCACTCTGAGACGAAAACTCCTCGCAGATCTAGAAAGCAATCACGACGCAAGAATCCATGGAGCGATTATGAGCGAAAAAGTGCAGGTGGCGGTAATCGGCGGCGGACCGGGCGGGTACGCCGCGGCCTTTCTCGCAGCGGATCTGGGCTTCGAGGTTGCGTTGATCGAAAAACGCAAAAATCCAGGCGGCGTATGTTTGTACGAAGGCTGCATACCTTCCAAGGCGCTGCTGCACGCCGCCCACGCGCTATCGGAAGCGAGACACGCGGAAAAAATCGGCATCAGCTTTGGCGAACCCCGCGTGGATCTCAACCGCCTGCGCGACTGGAAAAATGAAGTAGTCGAGAAGCTGACCGGCGGACTCGGGCAGCTCGCAAAGGCGCGCAAGGTCCGCTTTATCCAGGGCCGCGCCAGTTTTGTAAGCGCGCACGCGTTGAAAATATCAGGGACGGACGGCGAATCGAGTCTGGAATTCGAACATGCGATTATCGCCACCGGTTCTGAGCCGGTGCGCTTCAGCCACTTTCCCGAGTCCGACCGCATTATGGATTCCACCGGCGCGCTCGAGTTGCGCGACGTGCCGGAACGCCTGCTTGTGCTCGGGGGCGGCTACATCGGCCTTGAGATGTGCACCGTGTATGCGGCTCTCGGCAGCAAGGTCACCGTCTGCGAAATGGCGGACGCGCTGTTGCCGGGCACGGACGAGGATCTGGTGCGCCCGCTCGCGGAAAAAATCCGTTCGATTTGCGAGGACGTGATGCTCGGCGCGAAAGTGACCGACGTGCAGGTCGAGTCTGACGGGCTGCGGGTGCGCTTTGACGGCTTAAATCTGAAGACGCCGGAAGCGAAGTTTGATCGGATACTGGTTTCCGCCGGTCGCCGGCCGATCACCGACGGACTCGGACTGGAAAACACCGCCGTGCGCGTCACAGATCGCGGCTTTATCAAAGTTGATGAGCAACGTCGCACTTCGGAGAAGAACATCTACGCGATTGGCGACGTGGCCGGACAGCCCATGCTCGCCCACAAGGCCTCGCACGAAGGGCGCACCGCCGTCGAGGCGCTGGCCGGGAAAAAAGTCGCGTTTGAGCCCTACGCCATTCCGGCGGTCGTATTCACTGATCCCGAGATTGCGTATTGCGGCCTGACAGAACGCCAGGCGAAAGAACAGGGTCGCACCGTTAGCGTGGCGCGTTTTCCCTGGGCCGCCTCCGGCCGCACCCTGACCCTTGCGCGCACGGAGGGTTTCACCAAGCTGTTGATCGATCCGGAAACAAACCGCGTGCTGGGCGCGGGCATTGTGGGACCGGGCGCCGGCGAACTGATTGCGGAATGCGTCCTGGCGATTGAAATGGGCGCCGTCGCCGAAGACCTCGCGCTCACCATTCATCCGCATCCGACGCTTTCTGAAACAATTATGGAAAGCGCGGAAGTGTTCCTGGGTCACAGTACGCACGTGTACCGACCCAAAAAATAGACGCACGCCGCGCCGGCATTCGATTCAGAAGAACCAGGAGAAGACTATGAAGAAAACTATTTCGATCACGATCGTGTTTGCGGGCGCACTGTCCGCCAGCCTGGCGCTGTACGCCCAGAATCCAGGCGGACAGAATCCGAGTCAAAACCGGCCGCGCGGGGAAGGTCAGGGAGTCTGTCAGGCGGATCGCCAGCGCTTCTGCGCGACCGTGCAACCGGGCCAGGGGCGCATCGCCCAGTGTCTGAATCAAAACAAGGCGCAACTTTCGGCGCCGTGCCGTCAAAAGTTGGAGCAACGCATGAATCGCATGCGGGCGCGCGCCCAACAGGTGCGTCAGTCCTGCCGTGCCGACGTGCAACAATTCTGCTCGGGAGTTGCGCGCGGACAGGGTCGCGTCTATCAGTGCTTGAAGCAAAACGAGGCGCAGCTCTCGGCGGCGTGCAAGGCGGCCATCCAACCGCAACCCGCTCCCGCGGCGGAATCCACGGAAATCCCGGAACCCGTCGAACCGACGCTCGAATAATTCCGCGCACAGCACGGGCAGCGTCGCTGACCGGGCGCGTCGTTAAAAAACGGCGCGCCTTTTTTGTTAAGTTCTGGCGCGCCCGGCGCCCGTAGCGCAATTAAAGTGGCGCCATTCGGTCCTCTGCGCGTCACAATTGTTGTCGGAGCGCGGCCGACCCAGGCAGGATGTAAGCGCATGACCCACAACTTTGACTACCTTGTGATTGGCGGCGGCTCCGGCGGGCTGGCCTCGGCCCGTCGCGCGGCCTCTTACGGCGCCCGCGTTGCGCTGTTCGAAAGCGCGCGCCTGGGCGGCACCTGCGTGAATGCGGGCTGCGTGCCTAAGAAGATCATGTGGAACGCTGCGAGCATCGCGGAGGCGTTGGGCGACGCAACCGGCTACGGATTTGATCTGGAACGGCGCGGCTTCGACTGGCGGCGGCTCAAAACAGCGCGCGACGCCTACATCCTGCGCCTGAACGGAATTTACGAACGAAACCTGACCAAAGACGGAGTCGAGATTGTGCGCGGCTTCGCACGCTTTGCAGATGCACGCACCCTGATTGTTAACGAGGAGCGCTACACTGCGCCGCATATTTTGATCGCAAGCGGGGGACGTCCGCAAATCCCGGACCTGCCCGGCGCGGATCTGGGCCTGACTTCCGACGGATTTTTCGACCTCGAAACGCCGCCCGCGCGCGCAGCCATCGTCGGCGCCGGCTACATCGCAGTCGAGCTCGCGGGCGTGCTCGCGGCGCTCGGTTCGGAAGTGACCCTGGTATTGCGAAACGAGCAGTTCTTGCGAAAGTTCGACGCAATGCTGCGCGAAACCCTGCTCGAAGAAATGCTTAAACAGGGCGTCGATGTGGCGGCCTGCACCCATCTGGCCCGACTGGAACGCGAGAGCGACGGTCGCATCAGCTTTGTATCCGATCGCGGCGATCGACGCTCCGGCTTTGACGCCGTTTTCTGGGCGGCCGGTCGCGCGCCGCTGACCGCGCCCCTGGCTCTGGACCAGGCGGGCGTGCGCACTTCGCCGGAAGGGCATATTATAACCGATGAATTTCAGAACGCCTCGGCGCCGGGAATATACGCCGTGGGCGACGTAACCGGCCGCGCGCCGCTGACGCCCGTCGCCATCGCCGCCGGCCGCCGCCTGGCGGATCGACTTTTCGGCGGCAAAGATCAGGCGAAACTCAGCTATGAACTGATCCCCACAGTGATCTTCTCCCATCCGCCGATTGGCACAGTCGGCCTGAGCGAGGACGAGGCGCGCGAAACCTACGGCGACGACGTCAAGATCTATTCCAGCCGTTTTGTGAATCTCTATCACGGCGTGCTGGAACGTAAAAGCGCCTCGGCGATCAAACTGGTCTGCACCGGCCCCGACGATCGCGTGATCGGCCTGCATGTGATTGGCGCCGGCGCAGACGAAATGCTGCAGGGTTTCGCGGTGGCGATCAAGATGGGCGCGACAAAACGCGACTTTGACGATACGGTCGCCATCCATCCGACGGCGGCGGAAGAAGTCGTCACGCTGCGCTGAGGCGCAAACCTGCGCACTAACGTCCGTTAGTGGAATACTGATACAGATGAACCGGCGCAACGCTCGCCGGAGTCGCGAGACTGCGCGGAAGCAGAACGCCGTGCCCCTGATAGGCGCCAAGGTTCGGCGTGACCAGGCAGCGCTCGCCGCTTTCACACAGGCCGTCGTCGTCGCCGTAATTATCGCCGAGAAACTCAACCGTTCCTTTGAGAAAGGTCTGTAAGCTGCCGTCGCTGAACAGGTGCGTTTGGACATCGCCGAGCGCATCCGCCGCAGAATTCAAAAATGGATTCGCCGGCGAAGCGCGCAACGACCAATCGTAGATTGCGCACACAGCGGCGCCCGAGCAGTAGTCTCGCAGGGCCGGGTCGACCGGCGAAGTCGCGAGGCGCGCCCACAGTCGGTAATCATTTTGAAAGTTCAGCCAGTCGCCCACCTGCGCATAGTCGGCCCGGCCGGCGACATCGGCGGAGGCGTTGCTCGCGTCGTCAGTCAAACCGATAAATGCATCACCCGGCGAGGTCGCATAGGCGAGCGTCGCGTCGCTCGAATGTCCGCTGTAGACGCTTGAGCCTTCCGCGCCGGTGTCCGTGCAGGTTCCGGCGACCAGACCGGCGCCTGCGCCGACGGAGTTGTCGCAGGCGCCGCTCGTATTCGCGCCGACGTAAAGCCGTCCGCGAAACTGGTTGCCGGCGGCGGCGCCGCTGAGAGCGACTCCGAAGGTCGTGGTCGAGACCCCGGCGACATTCCGGAACAGCGAATTTGAGGAACTGATTTCGAGACCGCTGAAGGCGGTATTGGCGCCCAGAAAATTCAAGACCGCGCCGTTGTTGCCGGTCGCCGAGGCGACGATTGCGCGACTCTGGAAGCCGACGGCCGTCACATTCGCGAGCACGACGTCCGGACTGAGCATAAGAACGCCGTTGGTAAAAGACGCTACGGCGACCAGTCCGCTGAGGGAGTTGCGCTGGCTGTTGTTGAAAAAGCGCACGCCCTGATTTGAAAGATTGCCCGCCGCCAGATCGCGCAGCGCGTTAAAACTTGATGCATCGAATTCCACCGCGGTCATCAGTGCATTACCGACGCGCACGTCTTTTAGAAGCGCCCCGCGCGCATTGGCCAGCAATACTGCGCCCGTTCCGCCCGACCCGTTCTGGATGCGCACGCGGTTGATGACGGTTCGCGAAGCGCCGTTCACTGCAACGGCGGACGCGTCGTCGCCCAGATCAAAATCGCCCTCCACCCAGACTTCGTTTCCGGAAACGGTTACGAGCGTCTGGCCAGGCGTTGCAAGCGTCCCGCTGATGCGCACGCCGGGTTTGCCCACGAGCGTAACACGCGGCTGATCCAGGACGTAGGTCGCATTCGGGTTAGTCGTTACCAGGTAAATCGAGTCGCTCACGGAGGTCGCCGCCGCCAGTCCGGAGTTTGCAATCAGGATGGGATTGCTCCACCAGCGCTCATGATTCGTATACGAACCCAGCACATACCGACTCACGATCACGGCATTATTCTTGAACTGGCCCGTTGAAAAATCCACCACGTCCGCAATGCCGCGCCCGGTCTTAAACCCGGCCATGACAAAGCGCACCGGCAACGTGGAATCGTCGCACTGCCATTCAAACGCGTCCAGGGAATCGCGCGCGCTCAAATCGGCGCAGCCAGCGACGGCGTAGACCGGAACGGCGCGTAGAAAGGCGCCGTTTAAACACTGATTGCTCTCCGTCACCGGCGGCGCGGGACACGGCGTTCCGCTGAGTTTCAGCGGATTCACGTTATCGCGAAGCACGTACTGATTCCAGTTGGACAGACCTGGATACAACGGCTCAAAGCGGCCGAGAGCCGGCGCAGGATTGTACAGGAGCAAGGCGAAGGCGTCGAAGCAGCCCGGTCCGGAACAGTACGCGTGGGGCGCGCAGCCGGCTGCGACCGAGCCGGCGAGCAACGCAGCGGCCAGTAACACGTGGGCGCCCCGTAAGTTCATCTCAAGGAGCCAGATTGGCCGGGCGCGGGGGGCCGGCAAGTGCGATTGCCGGCGCGCCGCACGCAACTGCACTTTCGCACGAGTCGCTGCGATCAGTTGCCGGCCATCGCGCTCAATTCCGTCAGCGACAGCGCGCGATTCCAGATGTACGCTTCGCCTATGCGACCATTCAGGTTGGCGCCGGAGCCGGGCCAGGCGCCCACCCGCACGCGCGCTCCGCCGCCAGCCGAGGTGGTCGGACTCAAAACGCCCGCAACGACCTGGACGCCGTCGACGTACAGTCGCGACTGGCCCGCGCCGGCGTCGTGCACCGCGCAGACAAACCGCCACACGCCGGGAGTCAGAGCCGGATCGGGTATGGATCCCGGCGCATCCAGTTCCGTATTATTCAGACTGATGCGCAATCCATTGCCGTAGAGGCCAAAGGAGTAGCCGTCGCCCGGATTATTTCGCCCGTAGCCCAGGACCGCCGCCATTCCGGACGCGGGCCAACTCTGGGGCGAGATCCAGGCGCACAGGGTTCGGCTGGTTGCTGCGAGGCCCAGCCCGGTTAGATCAGCGGAGTCCAGCGACTGGTTTACGCCGTTCAGATTGTAAGCCCCGCCTGCGTCGCCGAAACGTCCGGCGCCCGCGGCGATCGGTCCGCCATTTTCGCCCAGGGCGGCGCCTGCGATGACTTCCGTTCCGGCGCCGTTCAGCGGAAAAAAGCGGCCCATGTTGTTCCAGAGGATCGGCCGCGGCGGGGCGGCGACGGCGCTGCAATTGCCTGGCGGCGGCGCCGATCCGTCGCAGGCCTGTACGACGAACCAGCGTTCGCCGCCAAGTCCCCCCAGATTGAACGAGTTCGCGCCTGGCGCGGTGGGCGTTCCCGGCGCGACAAAGGGGCCCGCCAGGATCGTATTATGATAGATGCGATAATAAATGGCCGCGGCGGTAGAGCGATTGTCGCTTGCATCCGTCCAGCGTAAGAACGCAAGCGATGCGCTCAGCGGAGACGCGTGGCGAAGTCCGGCGAATGTCGGCGCTGTTGTGTCGATTACGAGATTTTCCGCCGCCAGCGCGGTTGGCAGAACAAAGCTCAGATTCGCTGCAATCGAAGTGCCCGCATCCGCAATCGAGCCGCCGTTCAGCGCGAGCGCGCCGGAATCTGCGAGGTCCAGGACTCCGCTCGCGTTGTTATCGCCCGCGGCTATTGTGTAAGTGCAGTTGATCGACGCGGCCGTCGCTGTCGCGCAGAGCGCGCCCGGCGCGCCGACAGGCATGCTGTTTAGTTTCAGGCGAATGTTCCCGCCCGCGACGGTCACGTTGCTTGAAAACACAATGGTGATGACAATCGACGCGGCCCCCGCATTTAACTGCTGCGGGCCGGAGACCGAACTCGAAATTGCCAGCACGCCCGGCGCGGTTCCGACGACAACGTTGATCGCTCCCGAAGCGTACAGGGGCGCCGGATTGCCGGCGAGATCGCGAGCAAGCGCAGTTGTGCCATCGTTAACGTGCAGCGTGTACGCGCCCGGAGCCAGCGGCGCCGCCGGAGTGAGCGTCGCCGCCGCGCCGCTGTGGACCAGGCCGCCGCCGATGCAGTCGCCGAGCCCGTTGCGCAGTTGCAACGCGTGCGCCGGATCGCAAACGCCGGTCGCCGCCTGCATGCTGAGCGCGCTGCCGAGCATAACTTCGTCAAACTGGATCAAAAATTGCGCCGTATCTGCGGCGGTGGCGCCGGTCGGCGGCGATTGCGACGCAACAGTCGGCGCAACCGTATCAACGCGCGCGCCCGACGCAGACAACGCATTTGCATCGCCCGTCCCGATCGGAGCCGTCAATACTGCGTTAAAGCCGCCGGGCGGCGCCAGGTTCTGCACGGACCCGCCCGGCCCGATCGCCGCAGCCGAAGCCAGCTCGAGAACTTGGCCGACGCCCGTATCCTCGCCGGGCGCAGGCGTGTAACTGAAGCGTAGCGTCGTTCCGCCTGCGCCGTCGACATAGGCTGCGCCGCCGCCGTTGTTCAACGCGATCGACGGCGCGGGGCCGACCTGCACCGGTCCGTCGAACTCGACAAAAATGGCGATTGGCGTTCCCGAGGAAAATACGCGATTCTGATCCGCGGCAGCAAGAAAAACCCGACGCACTTCCTGACCGCGAAAGCGACCCGTGCGAAAGTGCAGAATGCGTTCCTGCACAAGGGAGCGTCCTTGCCGATCGCGGATGGCCGGCGTCAGACAGACTTGATAGTCCGTTTCTTCGAAAAAACCGGAACTGGGGTGAAAGACAAAAGTGGGATTGCCCGCAATATCCAGGCTCCCGCCGATACAGGTGTTAAACCCGTTACTGCTGACCCGAACGCTGCCCGTGCAGGCGCCGCTGAAGGGTTGCACCGCCAACGAAGCCTCGTCGATCGCCGAGGCGAAACCGAGCGTGATGGTTTGGTTCAGCGCGACGCCGGCGGCCCCGTCCGCCGGAATCGCCGTCGCCAGTTCCAGGGAATCGGCAATGCCGAGCATGGCGAGCAGATTCAGCGGCGCGTTTTCCTGGAAGGCCGGCAGACACCCGCCGGCCATCGACGCAAAAACGACGACGGAATTACGCAGTGCGGACTGAAACGACGCGAAGCGCATGGGATTCACAAAGATGTAATTTCATCAATAGTTAAGTAAATTTAGTTTTACGATGCCAGGGCCGCCTGACTGACCTGAGTGCGGCGCCTTCGCGCAGATTGTCGACACATTGTTGTACTTTCTTACATATCGCGACTGCAACGCAATTGCGCCTGTGCGCGGGTCGTTCGCAGCGCACGCCTGCGGAAAAATGCCCCTGTCCCGGCCGGCTCCGCTATGCCGGCGCGGTGAAAAGGTGCGCGCAAACCGGCGCCGGAGCGACCGCGCAGGCCCGGTTTACGGCCGGGATTCGCTTGCCCGGGGGACCGAATTTGAGGAATTCACACTATGAGCCAGATTCGCCCCTATAGTTACGAGCGCGCCGCCCGCGCCAGCGCGCTGGACTGGGACCGCTACTCCTTGAAACTCGGCGGGCGCCGGCAGGTTCTGTTTTCCGGCGAATTTCACTACTGGCGGGTCCCGGATCGCAGCCGCTGGCGCGAGCTTTTACTGCGCTATCGCATGGGCGGACTGAACTGCGTGCGCATCTATTTTCACTGGGGCTACCACTGCCCGCGCGAGGGCGCGGCCGTCTGGACCGGGGCGCGCGACGTGGACTATCTGCTCAAGCTGTGCACCGAACTGGGTCTGTACGTGCTGGCTTCGCCGGGGCCGTACATTTGCGCTGAGACCAGCGCCGGCGGCTTCCCCGGATGGCTGCTTGAAAAGCGGCGCGTGCGGATTCGCCATCTCAAGGGTCACGGACGGACAGAGTTTGATCCGGAGTTTCAACGCTATTGCAACGAATGGTTCGCCCAATTTTTCCCGCAGATTGCGCCGCATGAAATCACGCGTAATCCGCGCGGTTGCGTGCTGGGGGTGCAAATCGAAAACGAACTCATGCAGAACAAGCTCTTCAGCATGAAAATGGATCGCTACATGGAAGAGCTGATGCTGGCCGCGCGACGGGCCGGCTCCACGGTTCCTTTTTTTCATAATGATCCGTGGATCGAAGGCTCCTGGGTCCAGGACCGGCCCGGCAAGGCCGTAACCGATCTCTACGGCTATGATCGCTACATCATCTGGTGTCCCCGCGAGTATCCCGCAGACCGGCCGCCGATCTGGAAAGAGCGCGACTTTGAACGCGCACTGAAGGGCGAAGAACGCAAAGCGCGCCAGGCGGGCGGCGCCGCCGCTGCGGGACCGATCCTCATTCCTGAATTACAGGGCGGCTGGTTCAATCAATGGGGTCACGACCACGGCTTTGACGAAATCTACGACTACTACGGCGACGACTATCAAAAGACCCTGGCTGACTCGTATCTGATTCAGGGCGTCAATATTCTGTCCTTTTATATGTACTACGGCGGCACCAACTGGGGAACCCTGGGCGATCCGGACGTGTATACTTCCTACGACTACAGCGCATCGATTCGCGAGTTCGGGTTTCTTTCCGGCCGCCTGGCGAAACTGCGCAAGTCCGCGTTGTTTTTGCGCAGCTTTGCCGACGAACTTGCCGAAAGCGACGCCGTCGATCTGGATCTGGCCGCGACGCCGTCCGGTCTGGTCGCGGGGGCGCGCCGCTCCGTGAATGGAACGCGTTTTGTCTTGCTGCGAAACTTCGCAAACAAGTCGGACGATCATTTTGATTTGCGAATTGAACCTGGCGTGCACCTGCCGTTGCGACTCGGCCGGCGCGCAAGCTTCATTGCGGTCGGTCATTTGCGCCTGAACGACTCGGTAATGCTGGAGATGTCGACTTTGCCTTTTTTGATGCGCAGCGTCGCTCAGGCCGGCGAGACCTGGGTGCTCGAATTTAACGCGGGCGAATTGCTGTTTCGCGGCGCCGGATTTAAATTGCGCGGGGACGGCGCGCTCGTCGAACAGGGCGATCGTGTACGCGTGCAGTACGGCGGGCCGGGCGCAAGCGAGATCGTGCATGCGCCCAGCGGATTTAAACTTACGATTGTCGTACTTTCGCCGGAAGATGCGCTCACATTTTCGGCCGATCCAGAAAGCGGTCAGGCCGTCTGGGGCGCTTACGGCGCCGCTTTTGCGCCCGCGAAAAAATTGGCGCTTGAGCTGCGCGGGGAAAGCGCGGTTTATTATCTGGGACGAGCCAAACCGCGCGGCTTCAAACCGGCGACCCATGCCATTTTAAAAGATCTCAAACGCTTCGCGCCCAAACTGCAGCCCGTCGACGAAAGCGCGCCGGAGGTCTACGGCTGGGAGCGCCGGCGCGTGGACTGGTCGAACGACGCGGACTGGAAAGGCGTCGATATTGCCGCGCGTCAGAATCCGCTCGATCACGGCTTTCACTACGGTCACGTGTACTATCGCGTGTTATTCACCGCCCAGGGAGCGCGGGCGAAACTCAAGCTCAATACGCGCCATCGCGCGCAGATCTGGCTCGACGGTCGCGCCGTCGGCGGACACATCACTTACGGCTACAAGCCCTGGTCGGCCGGCGCAAAGAACGGTCCCGATCCGGCTTTCCGCGGCGCAAAAACTTATGCGCTGAGCGGACGCCTGGAAGCCAACGAACGTCACGAGTTAATCGTCCTTACGGAAAATCTCGGCTACAATCGCGGCCCCTTTGGCATAAACGATTTTCGAAATCCGCGCGGCATTCTGCAGGCGAAACTGAGCGGAGTCGCGCAGGAACGCTGGTCAATCGGCGGAGTGCGCGCGGGCGTAACGGATCCGGTATTCAACACTACCGCGCTGCCGGGCGAATCCGCCGCGCTGCGTCCGAAAAAAGGCGACGGCTTCGCCCGTCTGGCCGAAGCGCCCGCGCTCGCGCCGGACGACGGTCTGGTCTGGTTTCGCGCGCGCTTCAAGCTCGCACATAAGCCCCATCTGCATCGTCCCCTGCGCGCAAAACTCAGCGGTCGCGCCGTCGCTCATATCTTTCTGAACGGAGTCTATTGCGGACGCTACTGGGGCGACTTTGGGCCGCAGACGGATTTTTATTTGCCGGAAGGACTCCTGGTAAACGGCGAAAACCAGCTGGCAATTGCCGCTTACGCGGTCGCGGCGAACAGCGGCTTTGGCCTGGCGATTCTGCCGTATCGAATCCATCGGCAAAGCGGCAATCTCGCGTCGGACGGCGAGGTCTTTCAGTCCGAATCGATCGAGCTCCCGCTCGGCGGTCGCTGAGACTCGCGCAGGGCGTAGCGCGCCTTCCACTGCGCGTATTTTTCGCGCAACGCCAGCGCATCCTCCGCGGGCGCGACAACTTCGTTTGCGGCGAGTTCCGCTGCAAGCGCACGACGCCCCGCGGCGCCGGCGAAGTACAGGGCGCCCTCAAGCGGCCCGCCCGTTCTGCGCGCGAACACCGGGATCTCCGCGAGCGCCGCGACGAGACTGGCCGGACCGCGCGCGAGGGCGAAACTACCGGAAAGCGCAATGCTCTCTGGCGTCCGTTCAAACGCCGCGCTCACGCCCAGTTCCATCAGACGCCACGCGGCGAACACAAGCGACTCGCCCAGGGCCGCCAGGGCCTCGCCAGCATCCAGGCGCCCAGGATCAAACGGCGCCCCGGCGCCATCATAAAAGCCGGCGGGCGTCGGCGCCGAAAGTCCGACGTCGCGCTCGGCGAATACATAGGGGGCGACGAACAAATCACGACGCGCCGGCGCAACAGCCAGCCGCTCCGCCGCCGCCCCCGCGGGATCGGCATGCAGGCGCGCGCCGGCTGCAAGCAGCGCCTCGCCGCCATTGTTGCTCGCGAGGCCAATCAGAAAGAGCTCTCGACTGAGGGGATAACAGAAGTGCGGCGCGGCCGAACGCGGCGCCGCAGGCAAGGCCAGCCGCGCGGCGGAGCTGGTGCCGATGCTGAGACTCGCAGCGCCTGGCGCCGGGCCCGCCGTTCCCAGATGCGCGAGGCCGCCGTCCGCGCCGCCAGCGATCCAGACGGCGTCGCCCGCGGCGTCGCACAACTCACGGTCAGGCGAACTTATCAAACCCGGACCCGCCCCGCCCGGGCCCCTGCCCGCTGCGCCCAATTCGGCTTCGCAGTCGACAAGGGTCGGCAAATTCGTGCGCGCAATGCCCGCCGCCGCCAGCGCGCCCGCATCCCATTCGCCGTCACGCAACGAGTACAGTCCGCTGGCTGCAGCGAGCGCGCGGTCTTCGCAGAGCCAGCCGCAGGCGCGCAAGAAAAAATACGACTTATGCGAGAGCAAGAGTTCGTCGGCGCGCTCACTGACGCCGGCGCGGCGCGCTTCGAGCAGACGAAAATACGGCAGCCCCGGCGAAACCAGACAGCCCGAGCGTGCGCGAAACTCACGCTGCTCTGCGGCGCTCATGGCGCGACACGCAGCCATTGCGCGCGAATCGGACCAGAGCGAAAAATTCGACCGGGCGCGTCCGTCGCGTCCGGCGCGAAGCAGGCCGTGCATTTGCGCGCCAACGACAATGCGATCGCAGGGCCCGGCGCGGAGCGCCGCCAGCAACGTCGAGCGCGCAGCCTGGTAAAATTCCTCGGGGTCCTGCTCGACCCGGCCGTCCGGTCCGCGCAGAATCCTGAGCGGGCGCTGCGCCTCGCAGGTTTTTTTGATTTTATCGCCGGAGCAATCAAAGTGCGCGGCGCGCACCCCGCTGGTGCCGCAATCGAGACTGACTATGCGCATGGGAACAGTGTTGCGCTGCATTTTCGCGCGCTGCCCTCAAGCTTCGCCGCGCATGTCGTGCTGCCCGAAAACATTGCGTATCGCTGCAATCACCTGACCGGCGAAGGTCGGATTTTTTTGGGAGGCCGCGCGCGCCGCAAGCGCGGCGTCCAGCGCCGGAACTTCCGTCTGGGCGCGATCGGCGATGGCGCGCGCCCAGCGACCGGTTTCGCCGCCGCCAATGCGACCTGACACTTCCGTGCGCTGCAGAAGATCCAGGGCCGCACGGGCGTCGCGCAGAAGGCGCGATTCGATGATGCTGCCGTGATTCCAGACATCGACGAGTTTTGCGAGATCCACTGCGGCGCCCTCGCTGGCGGCGAGCGCCTGGATCGTATGCAGCCCCTCGCCGATCGCCTGGAGCGCTGCGTATTCGATTCCGTTGTGCACGGCCTTAACCAGGTGCCCCCAGCCCGGCGGACCGGCGTGACAGTAGCCGCCCGGGCAGGCGATGGCGGCGAAAAACGGTTCCAGCTCGCGATACTCCGACGCTTCGCAACCCACGGTGAGGCACGGGCCCGAACGCGCCCCGCTCACGCCGCCGGACATGCCGACGTCAAAAAAAATCAAGCCGCGCGCGGAAAGCTCCGTTCGCCGCCGCCGCGAATCCTCGTAGTTCGAGTTGCCAAAATCAAACACGCGATCGCCGGGCTCGAGCGCCGGCGTCACTGCAGCCAGCGCGCTGTCGACCGCCGCGCCGGCCGGCGTGAGCAGCAGGATATTGCGCGGTCCGGCGAGCCCCGCCGCAGCCCGGGCCGGATCATCGCAGACCTCGATGCCGTGCGAAAGCGCCAGCGCGCGGCGCGACGCATCCAGATCAAAGCCAAGGGGGTGCAGCTCGCGTTCGCGCATGCGCTCGCACAGCGGCAAACCCATTCGACCCAGTCCCAACACCAGCGCCTGCATTCCGTGCCCTCCCGTTTCCGGCCGTCGTTCAGCCAAAAAAGCGGTAATCCCGCGGAAACAAAAACGCGCGCGTGGGCGAGGCCTCCGCGCCGGGCATTTTGAGCGGAACCGCGACGAGAAAATAATCGCCTGCGGGGACCTCGCGCAGGTTCAGGCCTTCGAGAATCACGACGTCCCGACCCAGCAATATGTTGTGCACGGTTCCGTCTCCCAGAAAGGCCTCAATGGAGAGATAGTCCGTGCCAATCAATCGTACGCCGCGCTCGACCAGATACTCCGCCCCGTCCGCCGCCAGGCCAATGAACGCTTCATCAAAGCTCGGATTGCGCCAGCGCTCGGAGTTGGCGGTTTTGAAAATCACGCGCACCGCGCCGTCCAGATCGAGTCCCTCCAGCTCGCGCCGCGTAATGCGTTCCGGATCGCGGATCTCCACAACCCGGACCGGGCCCAGATAGTCTTCGAGCGGAATCTCATCGAGCTTTTTGCCCGTGGGAATAAAGTGATAGGGCGCATCCAGATGCGTGCCGCAGTGCAAGCCCATGGAGATTTCAGAAACGCAGACGTCGCCGCGGTGCGATTTTTCTATTGAAAAGCCCTTTTCGCCCGGCCAGTGTGGCAATTCGGGAGTTAAGTCGATCGAAATGTCGTATACCTTTTGCATTGAGCCGCACGTCTCCTGGGAACCGCCAGCGCATTCGCCAGCGGAATTCCGGTTTGGCCTCCGCCCGGGAGAGACGCGAGCAAAAAACGCGCACTTTTGAGATCGAACATGCAGACCCGGCGAACCACGCGCAACGACCCGCGCATTTCCTTTTTAATTCCAATCCCGCCCGGCGGCGATCTGGAGAACAGCCTCGCTTCCATCCGACGCCAGCACTACAATCCGGACCGGATTGAGGTCGTCGTCTGCATCGGCCGCCACCGCTCCGTGCAGCGTAACGAAGGGCTGCAACGCGCAAGCGGCGAAGTTATCTTCTTTCTGGATAACGACGTGGTGATCCCGGACCCGGACTACGTGCGTAAACACCTGGTGCAGTACGCCGCCGATCCCGCCGTCGCATCGGTCGGCGGCCCTTCGCTTACGCCGACCGATGACTCCGTCTTGCAGCGCGCATTCGGACAGATTTTTCAATCGTACTTTGCAACCACCTCGATTCGCGCGCGGTACATGCGCATCGGGGAGCGGCGCGACTCAAACGAACGCGAGTTAATCCTGTGCAACCAGAGCATGCGGACCTCCGCCGTGCGTCGCGCCGGCGGATTTAACACCCATTTCCATTCCGGCAACGAAGAGAACGAGCTGGTCAATCGCCTGCTGGAAAACGGCGGTCGCGTCATCTACGATCCGGACATCTACGTCTATCGCAGTCAGCGTCACAACCTGCTCGAGTTCATCAAGCAAATCGGCAAATACGGCAAAAGTCGCATAGAGCACTTCCTGATTAAGCCAAACGCACTCGAATTGCCGTTTTTTGCGCCGCTCGCTTTCTTGCTCTATGCGGCAAGTCTGCCGATCGCGGTGTTTCTGCCTGTGCCGACTTTGTGGAAAGCGATCTATGCGGTCCCGGGTCTGCTGCACGCGTTGTTGTCGGCAGTCTCTGCAATCGGCGCCTATCGCCGTTGCCGCGAGTTCGGCGTCAGCGCACTGACCTTTTTGCTCTACCCGATTCACCACTGCTCCTACGGGCTCGGCATGTTGTACGGCCTGTTTCGTTATGGCGTGTTTCAGGGCATTTTTCACGAACCGGAACGCTTCACAGTCGATGTGCGCGTCTACGCCCTCAAAAAAGCGAATCCGCGTCCGGAATCCACGGCCGGTCTGCCGGAGCCGGGCGCGGCGAAACCTTCGCTGCTTGCGCGCCGCGCAGCGCACCAGGCGACGCGCAAAGCGTCGGCGAAAAAACCGACGGCCGCAAACACCGGCGCGCGCAAGCACGCGCGCTGAATGCTTCAAAGGGCCGGAGTACCCGCGCCGCTTATTTAACTGCGGGTTCGCGCGTCGATGTTTCCGTGTGTTCGTGCGGCAGCGCGAGCCCGCTTTCGAGCGGCGCCGGAGAAACGTCGCTTGCGGGCCGCTCACCGGCGGGCTTGCCGGCGAAGATGTGCTTTAGTTTGCGCACGGCGGCGCCGGCGGCGATCTGCGTGAAAAGTTTCGGGTTAAAGGCGGTGTTGCAGTGCACGTTGCATTCATGCGTGCAAAAACACTTTGTATCCACGATCCAATCGGCGATTTCCTTATTGCGCTGACTCATCCACAGCTTGCGGAAGTCCATATCGAAATCGCGGATGTTGCCGATTTTTTTGGAACTGTCCAGCATCTCGCAGGGATAGATGTCGCCGTTCGGATACATGACGCCCGCAATCTGCGAAGCGTAGCAGATGGTCTGGAAGGCCTGATCCTCGTACGTTTTGAGCACCATGTCGTATTTTTTGTACGACATGGCGGCGAGGAATTCGTCGTAGCCGGGCATGGCCGTGTTTTCCAGGTCCTGTTGCACGCGCTTTGTGATCGAGCGAAACTTCTCAAGATTGATATTCTTGACCAGGGGATCTTTGGGCGTTCCGCGAATCAGGTTAATGGATATGTTATCCGGGCCCTGGGCCTTCAGATATTCATAGAGATCGTGGATGGTGTCCTCGTTCGTCTGCGTGAAGGTGCACACGAAGCCGGTGCGCAGGTTTTTGTACTTCTTTTTAAGACCTTTCATATGGTGAAAGGTGCGCATGACATTGGTGAACGACTTATTTGAACCGCGAATCCGGTTGTGCTCCGGCTCGAGTCCGTCAATCGAGAAGTTCAGTACAATCGTCGTATCCGGGCAGAGTTCCAGCATGCGCGATGCGATCTCTTCGGTCGGCTTCAAGAATGTTCCGTTGGTCGGAATGCTGAGGTACTTAATCTGGCAATTGCGATAAAATGCGTGCGTAACTTCTGCAAGATCCTTGCGCATGAAGGGTTCGCCGCCGCTGTAAAGCAGCACCGGAAAGGGCGCCATTGACGCCGTCATCCGTTCAATTTCATCCAGGGTGAGTTCCTGGGTGGGCTGGTTCAGTTCCGCGCTGTAAAAACAATGCTCGCAGAACAGGTTGCACCGATTGGTTACAAACCAGGTCATGTAGAGCGGCATGCTGTTCTTTTTGTGGACCAGCTTGGGCAGATAGCGAATCATCTCGGCTTTGGACATGTCTTACTCCAGAGTCGGACGCCGGTAAAGTCGTACTGGGGCGGCGGAAAGCGCTCCAAACAAACTTACGACGGCCTGCCGGGAAAGAAAACGGATCGGGCGAACCCTGTCGACAAGAAAGATTGGCGGTCCGAAGCCTCCGCCAGGCTCGCCGTCCGCGCGAGCGCTCAGCGCGGCGCGCTTGCGTCCGCCAGGGAGTATTCCAGAAGGCACATACGCCCGCCGGGATGCCGGACTTCCCGCAAAGGCTCGCCCAGGTGCACGCCGACCGCGGCCGCCCGGGTCCGGATCAGTGCGCGACCCGGCTCATCGAGACAGGTTGGCGTGATCGCGAGCAGCCGCTCGAACTCGCTCCAGCTCTTCCAGACGTGGCGATTGTCATTGCGGACAGCGCCGCCGGCGCCGATCGCACGCATGCGCAACAAGAGATCCAGCTCGGTCGTCTGTTCACGCTGGCGCAGCTCAAAGGGCGCCGAATTCATCGCATTAATGAGGAGCGTGCGCCGTTCGGCCGCGAGCTCGGCGGCGGCCCAGCGCGCAGGCTCGAAAAATTCCGGTTCGCGTCCCGTGAAACAAAACTCGCGCTCGCGAAAATCCGCGTAGCCGCCGCTGAAAATTCCGCCCGGCCGCCAGGCCGAATACGCTGCCAGCGCCAAACAGACCAGGCCGACCAGACTCGCCGCGGGCCCGCCCGGTCGCAGGTACGCGGCAAGGCGCGCAAGGCGGGCCGACGGCGACGCCAACGACGCGAGGGCCGCAAATACGGCCAGGCCGGAAAACAAGCCCAGGGCCGGCAACATGTGGTAGATGTGCCGGTCCTGCTTATTGGGCGAGAACAGCTCCTGGGCGAAAAACTGAAGCCACACGATCGCCAGAGCAAAAAACGCCGGCGAACGAAATACGCCCAGGCGCGATTCGATAAAGCGAAACGCCGGTTCGAGCATTTGCACCACGCGCGCGCCCGACCTGGCCGCTGCGGGCGCCGGCGAGCCAGGGGCGGCCAGGGCCAGCGCGACCAGCGCGACCAGCGCCGCTCCGCCGGCGGCCAGCAAACCCGCAAACAGCGCCGGCGGCACGAACACATGTTGAAACAGAGTTTCAAAAAATGTCTTACGAAACAGCAAACTCACGTCCATGCCGGCCGGCGGCAGCCAGAACTGCCCGCCGATGATGCTGGAAAACCGATCCGGATGCGAAAGAATCCAGGCGCAGGCCGGTAGAATGCCGCAAAGGTAGATGTAGCGCAGGGACGCCGGCGCGGCGGACAGGGCCAGGGCGCGGCGGCGGAAGGCGAACACGGCGAGATCGGCGAAGATCACGACGGAAAAAAACCAGATCCCGTATTTCACCGACTTTGAGTTGAGACCGGCGTAGCCCAGCTTGCCGGCCACGAGTATGGCGACAAAGGCCGCTGCGACGATGGCGAGCGCCGCGCGTCGCCAACCGCGGTAGTGTTGATCCAGCAATGTCGTCGCTAAACGCGCCAGTCCGCGCGGGTCGCGCAGCGCCTCGTAGGCGGCCAGCGCCAGAAACAGCATGATTACATAGGGATACTTTGTAAAAGTCAGGCCCAGCAGACTCAGCAACAATCCGTAAAAAACCGTCCGCGACACGCTCCGATCGCTCTCGTCGCCGGAGGGCGGACGCTCCACGTAACATTCGCGCAGCAGCTCCGCGAGAAAGTAGATCGACCACAGGAGAAAGAACATGCCCTGGGTTTCGAGCATGGACGCGTTCGCATAAGCGGCAAACTCCCGCGAGTGTACGAGCAGCGCGGCGACAAGCGCAAACAAGCCCGCCCCGCCAATCCATGAACCCGATAGACGGACCGCGATAAAGGCGAGCGAAGGAAACAGTAGCGCGTAAAAAATCAGCGACACCGACGCATCCAGAACTGCGTCCGGTTGAAAAAACAAAAACAGCGTCAGCGCGAGCGTCGGACGCAGCGGCGGCCAGGTGTCGCCCGTAAAAAAGGAAGCGACAAAGCGCCGATACTTGCCGTCGCGCAGATCCTGATAACGATCCAGCGCCTCGGTCATCCGGATGTTGCCGTCCGGCTGCAGGACGTCGCGCGAGGTGCAATATTCGAGAAAGGTTGCGCGGCTCTCTGCCAGCGCCAGGCCCGCGCTCCAGAGGGCTGCGCTGGTAATCAAAAGACCGGCGGCGATCTCGAGTGCGCGCTTCATAGGGCTAACGCCGGCCCCAGGTGAAACTGATGTTCAGATAATAGTTGCTGACCATCGCGACAATCGTCGCCAGACCGATATTCAAGGTCTGCCGCCACTCTTCCGCAAGGAATCCGCCGGGGAATCCGTTGATATGCAATAATTGAAAAACAGCCGTATGCACGAGCAATCCGAACAGGCTAATATACTCGAACATCAGAAAGGCTTTGAGGTTGCCCCAACCGCGGTGCCGCTTTTCCCAGAAGGTAATCCAGTTGTTCAGCACATAGTTGCTTATTATGGCGAGTTGATAGCCGAACGGCGCAGCGAGATAGATCGGATCGAGACGCGGTGAAAGTCCGGTGACGACGTGCGGCAGCCCGGCCGCCTCGCCCAGGCGAAAGCCCAGCAAATTCACCAGCACGCCGGAGAGTCCCACGAGACCGTACAGTATGAAGCTCGGCGGCATAATCTTGCCGAAGCGCAAATCATACAGGGCGACGAAAAAATTGCGCACAACCGAAGGACTCAGCTTGGTTTCGCCGTGGAGGCGATTACGAAAACTGTAGCCGATCTCTTTGATTTTGAGGTTGCGCGCGCGACCCACGAATTCCAGGAGAATCTTGAACCCGCGCGGATTGATTTCGTCGGCGGTGTCGTGGTAAACTTCGCGCGAAATTACGAAATAGCCGCTCATGGGATCGCTGATGCGAATTGGCAGCATGATACGCGCCGCAAGCGCCGCCGCGCGACTCATCAGCAGCCGCGATTTGGACCACTCGCCGTAGTCGCCGCCTTCCGCCGCGCGCGAGCCGATGGCGGCATCGTAGTTTTCGGCGAGGATTGCGCGCGCGAGGTCCGGCAGGATGGATTCGTCGTGCTGCAGGTCGGCGTCCATCACCGCCAGCGCCCGGCCGCGCGCAGCGGACATGCCGGTCAAAACGGCGCTGGACAGCCCCCGCTCCTCAAAGCGACGAATGACCTGCACCCGTTCATCTTCGAGAGCCATGCGTTCCACGACTTCCCAGGTGCGATCGGGACTGTTGTCGTCGACGACAATAAGCTCGTAGCTCAACCCGGCGAGCGCCGTTTTCAGACGTTCGAGCAGAATCGAAATATTCTTCGATTCGTTATAGGTTGGAATAATGACGGAAAGGGAAGGCGAAGCGGACATGGCCAGCTCTCAGGCATATGAGGCCTGAGGCTGGCCGGAGCAAGTCTTTTTCCGTTAGCGGGCCGCCAGCGAGCGACTCAGCGACACTCGCGCTGGCGCATTGTGGTCACGTAGTTCACCAACTCGCCAAAGGAACTGCGGAAGCGGGCGGTATTGTTCAGCTTATAGGCCACCGCCACGCGTTCCACCAGATTGTTAAATTGGTCGTCCGGTCCGCCGACCTGCTGCAGAGCCTGAACCACGGGGCGATAGCGTTCGCGCTGTTGCGCATTTTGCAAATTCGCCTGGCCAATATTCGACTGGAGCTGGCGCAGTCGGGTCAAAAACGCCGTGATGTCGTCGCAGTTGATCCCGCCGGGCGCGTCGCCCGGTTCCTCCGGCTCGTCCGGAGTTACATCGACCACATCGCCGGGAGGCTCGGGCGGATCCGTGTCGCCCGGCGGTTGGGGCGCGTCTTCGTCCGGAATTTCGATATTCGTGTCGGGCGTAGAGCCCTGGGCGACGAGTTCGTACTGCGGATTCTGGGTCGGCTGCTGCGAGCTGCCGGTGCGAATGGGGCGCGCAGAATCCTTCATGATGCGATCCCATTCCGGGTTTGCGGCCGCAACGGCGCGCCGAAATACGCGCAGGAATTGCAGCGTGTACGAACCGCCCTCGCCTTCCGCCATGGAATATTCGCCCGCCTTGGAGGAAGAAGCGTAGATCCGTCCGCGAAATTGAAGAAACAATTTGCGCCAGGCCGCCTGGCTCGGTTCTTCCAGCGCGCGCAGATTCATCCCGAATGAACGAGTGGCGGAATCGGTATAGCTGTTGCAGGAGTCTGTAATCGCAAGGATCATCCGCGGATTTTTGCGCTCAATGATCTTCAAGAGTTCCGCAAAATCTACGCCGCGGCTGCCCGGGATGTACAACATAGGCCACTTGGTCGGCGTGGCGCGCGTGCGAAAGCCGTGACCCGAGTAGTAGAAGAGCACGGCGTCCTGAGGCCCGGGCGTAATCCCATTCACCAGACGCCGCAGGTTAGCTTCGTTTAATTGCGGGCCGTTCAACGTTTTCAGATTCAGACGCATGCCGGTGTTCGATGCAATTTCGCGCGAGAACGCAACCATCGAGTCCATATCCTTTTGCACGGAGGCGCCAATGCTGCGATCATTCGAGTCGACGACCACGACCGAATGCAGCGTCTGCGCGGCCAGTCCCGCCGCGGGCAGAACCCAGGCGAAAGCGGCGAGGACAATCAGCGACGCCAGTCCGGCGCGACTGAAGCGGGGGGAAAACTTCAGAGTATGGTTCATTGTCCGGCCTCCAGACCGCGAATGATTTCATCATCGGGGAACAGCTGTTGCGCCAGCGTTACCAGAGGGCGGCGCGCGTTGTCAAAGTCTTCGATGGAACCTTTGTCGCCGCGTCCATAGCTGAGCTCGTAGCAATAGAAGCAGAGCAAGACGTGCGCGCTGTCTTCCCCTTTGCGGAAAACGAGTCCCAGGCGCGGAACAAAGGGACACTTCTTAACCGAGTTAAAGTTATACGTATTCTCATCGAAAATTCGACTGATGAGAAGCTCGGCCTGGGCGGCGGTGAGCGGCGTCCCGCGGCGCAAAACCGGATATCCTTCGATCGTTTCGCCGCTTTCCGCCAGCTCTGGACCGACGACATACGAATCGATGCGATCCGGGGCGGCGTAAATGCGCCAGTGCGAACCGAGGAGTTTTTTTATGCGCAGATCCGCTTCGCCGGCGAAAGGACGCAGGGTTTCGGAGGGCGGCAAAGTTTCGCCGCCCCAACAACCCGCCGCCAGCGCAAGCCACGCAATCGCGAAGCCGAAAACAGTAAGGCGTTTCATGGGAACGTTAGACTGCGTACGCGCGGAAAAGGGTCAAACCTTTTCGAGCGGGCGCCCGCGAGGAAAACGTTAACCCGACGTTTCAGAGCCAGCCAGTACGCGTCAGAATCGCCCAGCTCATCGCAACGACAGCCATGTACTGAATCGTCAGAAAGGTCGCCCGCACAATGACCGCGGGCGAGCTCCCCGACAGGACGTGAATCGTCGATTGGCCCACGCGCGCTAACAGAAGGACCAGAGCCAGGGTTCCAAACCAATCATCCGCGGCGCCCGCCACGTAACCGACCAGAATCACCGCCGCGACCATGGGCAGATTTTCGGCTGCGTTGGCGTGTGCGCGATTCAGTCGCCAGTAGGGATCGCTGCCATGCTGCATGCCGGAAGGAAATTCATTGGCGCGTTTCTTGCCGCGCACGACTTCCAGGGTGCGCCAGCTGACGATCGCAGCGCCGAGCGCCAGAAACCAGAGCGCAAATCCAAGCAGAGCCAGCAGGGAAACGTGCATATTAAACCTCTTTCTGAAACAGATAGATCATGTAGCGTTTGTATTCGGAGAAGAGCGCTGCGCCCTGCTTTTCGTATTTGCTTTTTATGGCGCGAATTTTTCCGCCGAAAATCCAGCCGAGGAGCCGGTGGAGCCGGGGCGCGGCCCGCCGGACGATCTCAAAGATCCCTTCGACCACCGGAAAGATCTTATTGGAAATGAAATCCTGATAGATGTCCATCGTGGGCGCAACGCGCTCCGTGATGTCCTGTTCTTTGACCAGGCGGAAGCCATTTTCGCGCGCCGCAGCCAGATATTGTTCGAGCATGTGACCGGAGCGGCTGGGGTTGCGCGCATCCGCCGGCTTAATCCGGAAGAAGTCCGCGACCAGCAGATGTCCGCCGGGACGCAAAAAGCGGCGATGATTGGCAAAGCCCTCGGCGATATTCACATACTGACAGGACTCGCTCATCAGAATGAGATCCATCGACAGCTCGCCGACTTCGTCGGTCACGTTTTCATAAAGATCCGTTATCGTTCGCGCCTTGCCGCCCGTGTTTTCCCGGGTGCGCTCGATCAGGTAGGGATCCGGCGCCAGGCAGACCAGCTCCAGCTTGCGTTTCACGAGCTCGCGCGCCACGCCGCCGGTCCCGCAGCCGACGTCAAAGACGCGCTTCAGGCCTTTTTTTGGAAGAAAGCTGAGCAGATTCTGGACATAAGCCCCCTGAGCGCGGGGCAGATTCTCCCGGGTGGCGGGCAACTTACGATCAAAGTAGCCGTAGTGCAGGTGCTCCACGCCAAAGAGCTGGTGGGCCAGCTTCAGGGCGATGTCGTTATAATAGTTGGCCTTGTGGCGATGGGGTTTGGCTTTCATTCCTTCATTTACCGGTCCGACCATGGGCGAGCCGGAGCGCCCCGGGTAAAGTCCTTTCAGAAGCGCACATACTGATGAAAAGGAGTTGCTAGGCCGAAAGTAGTAGGTGAAACTACACCAGTTTCCCGAGGGGTCCGCTCTGCACGCCATGGCTGGGGGGGGGGGGCCCGGGAACCCGGTACTGTTCGCGACTGCCTGCGGGATGAGGTATCAATCGTGCCTGATGCTATACGAAGCGCCAGTGAGACGCCCGAGTTCGAAGGGCTCCACGCTCTGGAAACGCGCTTAAAATTGCCCGGACTGGAGGCCCTGTATCGCCTGATTTGTTTGCGCACCCGGGACTTCCATCGTACGAGCGAATTGCCGGCGGCGCCCGAGCTGGGCCGCCTCATTTCACAAAACGAGGCCGGCGCCCGCAAACGCTTGCGGGAGCTGACCGGACGCGGGGAGAACCAAACGCCGTACATCGGCTGTTTGCCGGCGCTGCGTTTCCACGAAGACCGCCACGCTCTGGAACGGCGCAGCGTCTATTTTGGCTTTCCCGGCCCGGAAATGGAGGCCGGCGTTGCGAGTCTTGCGCGCGATTACGCCAATACGAACGCGGCCGCGCTGCGAGCCTGGCTGCCCTTTCGTCCCCAACTCCAGGGCGAAGCGCTCTACAGCAGCCTTGCCGCGCAGTATCGTAAAAGCGAACTGCTCAAATCCACGGCCGGTTGGGAACTACGCCGCTGGCTCAGCGTGGAGGCCGACGCAAGCCCGGAAGAAGCCCGCGACACCTTCCGGCTCTTCGGCCGGCCGGCGCTTCAGAAACTCGCCGAGGCCCGCTTTCTTATCGCCCTCGAGCAGCCCCAACCGGACGGCAAAGGCCTGACCTTAATTTACTGGAACGATCCGGCCGAACTCGGCGCGCGCTACGGCGCGCTCGTGCGGGTGCTGTCGGAAATAGCGCTCGAAGGTTCGCCCGGGTCCGACGCCGCACCGGCGGCGCTCATCGCCGAGGCGCTTCTGCGCGCTGACACTCCGGCCCTGCAGGGCCTGGTGGCCGAGCTACGCGCCCTGGAACGAGCGCTGCACGCCGCCCGGCCCCTGCGGCGCCCGGCCTCCGGCGACGCGCGCGTGAAGGGCGTTCTGGAACGACTGGCGCGCGAAACGCGGCCCGTGCCGCTTTCCGCCCTGCCCGGCGCCGACGAAACGCTCGCGGCGGAACTCGCTCGTCATCCGATGTTGCTGAGCGCGCGCTTGCAGATCCGCGATCGTGAGCAATTGTATCTGCTGCATGCGGACCGCGCGTCGCTTGCGCTCCAGAACGCCAAAAAACATCTCAAAAAAACCGGCGATAGCGCGCAACTTGAGCTGCTCGTGCGCATGGGCGTGCAGCGCGTCCTGGAAAGCGGCGAACGCGACGAACTGCTGCGTCTGGTCCAGGCTCGCAAAGGCGAACGCCGCGGGTTTTTGTCCGCAATCCGGGAAGCGCTGGTCGGCGAAGAAGGCGGCGCGACGCAAAAAAAGATGCAGCCCCAGGTTGAGCGCCGCCGGACTGCGGACGAGACGCCGCTCGAAGCGACGCCCGGGCGCATGGAAGCGGTGGAACGCGCCGGCGCGGCGGCAGGCGCGCTGGACGGACCCGCCGGACACCCGCCCCGGCCTGATCGGGACCCGGCCGCCGCGGATCTTGTGCTGCATCGAAACGGGGTAAGCAAGGCCGACCGCGAATTACTCGCCGACCGAATGCGAGCCCAGCGCGATCAGCGGGAACGCGAACGCAAAGCAATGGCCGACGAGCTGGCTCGCACCCTGCGGCGCTGAAAGGCGCTACAGGGCGCTGAGTGGCGCGCGCTCAGAAAATGCGCTTTAATTTGCGAGCGATGCCGCGATCGGGCGACCACTGCGCGGGATACCCGACGGAGACTTCGACAAAGGGCGTTCCGTCGCAATAATCTGTGCGCGGTATGTGCAGGTGACCGTAGACAACCGCGCGCGCCCGGAAACGACGATGCCAATCCTCCGTCGCCCGCGTGCCGCACCAGATGGAAAATCGCGGTATGCGCCACAAGCGCACATGCTCGTAGCGCATCGGGAAATGGTTGATCAGCGTCGTGAGTGCATCCGGATGTTCCGCGAGAGCGGCCTCCAGCCGCTGGATCGAATACGCCGTGCGCTGCCGGCACCACTCGACTACTCCGGCGTAGGGCGCGGTGCGCAGATAACGTTCGTCATTACAGAGCACGCCGGACTCCACCGCCCATGGTATTGCGCCTTCAAGGGTAACATGCTCCGGACGAAAGCTATAGTCATACAGCACGAAGAGCGGACAGATCAAGGTCGGCGGACCTTCGCCGGGCCAGAGCGGAAAGGGATCTTCCGGCGTGAGCGCGTTGTATTCCCGGCAGACTTCTACCAGGCGCAGATAGCGCTCTTCGCCTTGATCCAGGTCGGGCGCAAGAGTCCAGAGTTCGTGGTTGCCGGGAATCCACACGACGCGCGCAAAACGCCGCGCGGCGATATCCAGAGCGTAGCGCAGCTGCTCCTCGCGCTCGCCCAGGTCGCCGCCGAGAATCAGCCAATCGTCCGGCTGTTCCGGCAGAGTCGCCAGCGCTCTGCGATTTTCCTTGTGGTTCAGATGCAGATCGCTCAGCGCATACAGGTGCATGGGCGACTACCGGTGTGCCGACGGCGCCGGCGTTGTAAAGCGCATTGCTGCAAGCCGGCGGCGCTCCCGCCCGGGCCGGCGGGGCCGGCGAAGACGGTCCGTGCACGCCCGGAATCAGGGTCGTTGGCGCAACTGCTCGCGCCGCAAGCGCTCAAGTAAAAGCCGCATCCGATCCAGGGCCAGCGCATCGGTCTTGAGAAACAGCGCGACCAGACCGCGCCGCGTCGACATCAGCGCGACTTCCAGTTTCAAGCGCTCTTCTTTCAATTCGAGGATGTAGCCGGATCGCGCGTCCGGAATAGCCGCGCCCGCGACCAGCGGCTCCAGCAGGCAACCATCGTGCGAAAGATCGTCGATCTGCACGCCAATGCGGCTCCCGTCCGGCAGGATCAGCGTCGCGGTGAGGCGCGCGTCATAACGCGGGCCGCTGCGTCGCTCCGCGCTGTAGAGCGCCGGCGCCTCATAGTATTCGACGCCCTCTTGATTTTCCAGCGATTCGCCGCATAAAAAGCGCAGCATCGCGCGGATCAATGCGCGCGACTTGCGTACCGCGATCAGGTGATCCGCGCCGCGCACGATTACAAACTTGCCGCGCTCGCACATGAGAGCGGCCGAATGATTATCCGCCGGGGTCGTCAGTGCGTCGTATTCGCCCACGCAAACGAGGGTCTCACACACGGGCGCTCCGGCCACCCCGCCCTCGCGATGTTGTCGGCGCAGCTCAGCGCTGTACTTCAGGGCGTCAAGGTGCGTGAGATTGCTCAGATAGCGGCTCAAATCCCGCAACAGCGAGGGCGGCGTCGCGACTCGATCGCGTTCGGCGGGGTTGCTGAGGTGATGACTCAAAAGTTCGCTGAACTTGTCCATCTCGCCCTGGTCGAGCAATTCGAGACCGGCTTCCATTTTGAGCCGTGTGGAACGTCGGACCTCAGGGATAATCCCGCCCACAATCATCCGGTCGGCGCGTTCGGGATACAGCGCAGCGAAGCGCCAGCCAATCCAGCTCGCGGTGGAAAACGCGACCGGCATGATTCGATCGAGGCCGACCGCGTCCAGAAAACGGCGCAGGAGTTCGGCGTAGTTATCGTAACTGAGATCGGCGGCGATCTGGCGACTGCCGCCCTGCCCGGGCAACTGGACGATCAGCGCAGGAAACTCCGCCAGCAGCGTTTCCACTTCTTCGCGAAACGAATGGAAAGACTGAAGCGCGCCCGCCAGCAGCACGACCGGAGAGCGACCGGCGTTTTCCGGCCGACTGAAGGACAGGTATTCTATCCGCCACGCATCCACCTGAACATATTCGGGGGGCGCGTCGAAGTTTGCGGCGCGAGCCTCTGGGTATCGATAACGCAACTGCGGTTCCGTGGCTTCCTGAATCAGGGAAGTGCAGGGTTTGCCGCACCAAAAGAGCGTCCAGCGAAAAAGCGCCGGCCGCCGCTGGATGACCGGAATTCTCGAGTTTCGACAACCGCGCGGCCATTAAATAAAAATTATAGTTTCGTCAGTTCAACATACGATTCGTATTCAGGGGCGCATCCACCGCAGGAAGCCCAGCGGTCCGCGTTCGCGTTTCCAACGGCGCAAAAAGGCGCGCGTCGCTTCGTAACCGCTCTCCATCAGAATATTCTTTTGCCAGTCGTTCAGATCGAAATCGATCGGCGAAACATCGCCCACGTCAATAAATGTCGTACGTTGCAGATAAACCGGGGATCGTCGCAAAAGTTCGTTGCGTTCGTTGGTCAGGGTATCGTAAAGCAGGCGCGCCCACTCGCGCACCTGACCGTAGTGCAGTTCCGCCGGCGGCGCATTCTGAGCCTGGCCCGGCTTTCTGAACTTGAACCCGAGCGTGCGCTTTTCCGGACGGCCCTGATCAAAGGCCATAATCGGATAGTTGATCAGGACGCCGCCGTCGACGTAAATGTGCGGCCCTTCGCCGTTAACGATCAGCTCCACCGCCTGGAAAAATCCGGGAATCGCAATGGACGCGCGCAATGCATCGACCACCCGGACCGTCGGCGTCTCGGCCGCAGAGAATGCCGTCGAACGCCGGCGATTCAAGTTGGTAGCAAACAGGACGAGGTCGCGACAGCCGGCGCGGCGCAGGTCTGCGAAAGTCTCCTGTCCGGTGAAATCCTCGCTGTCCGGAAAATTCGCGCTCGCGTCGCGTATCAGGGCCTCGAACCAGCGCTGCATGGGTCCGGTCGAATACCAGCCGTAGCGCTCGGCGAAATTCAACGGGGAGGCGTCGGACAAAAATTGATCAAATTGCAAGTCGCGCAGAATCTTCTTTATGCGCAGCGCATCGTAGCGCAGCGCCACGGCAAGCGCGGCGATTGCGCCAGCCGAGGTCCCGGCGACGCGTTCAATTAATTGCAGCGCGCCCGCCTCTTCCAGTGCGGCCATGGCGCCGCCATAGGCTACGCCCCATACGCCGCCGCCTTCGAATGCCAGATTACGAAATGGCCAGCCCATGGGCGCAGTCTCGCGCCCCCCGAGCGGCGGTCAATCCGGCGACGCCAGCGCAGCGCCGAAGCGGCCCGCCCCGAACCCGCGCCGGCCGCCGACCGAAGAAAAAAGCCCGTGACCCCGGTCAGGCCGGGGAGTCTTTAAGGTCATGCTGTATCCCCCGCGGCGCGCACAGCCCGGCGCGGACGGAACAAGCGCCGGAGTCGAGCATGACCGCATCCCTGTCCGCCTTTGAAAAAGCCCTCAGTTGGATTGCGCGCATCAGCGCCGCCGCCATCTATCTGCAGACTTTGTATTTCAAATTCAGCGGCGCCCCGGAGTCCGTGTATATCTTCAGCGCGCTCGGCGCGGAACCGGTCGGACGCATCGGCAGCGGCGCGGCGGAACTGATCGTCGCGATTTTGCTCCTGCTTCCCCGCACTGCGGCGCTCGGCGGCGTGTTTTCCCTCGGGCTGATCAGCGGCGCGCTCGGCGCGCATTTATTCGTGCTCGGCATCGAGGTGCAGGGCGACGGCGGCCTGTTGTTCGGACTGGCCGCAATTATCGCGGTCCTGTCCGCGCTCGTAATATGGCTGCACCGGCGCGAACTGCCGCTCATCGGCGATCGGTTTTGATCCGGCGTTGCGCGTCGCCGCAACATCGCCGGCGTTTCATGAATAATCCAGGCTAAATGGTAAAATCGTGTAACTGTTGCAGCCGCTGGGCCAGCAGACGCGCGAGGAAAATGCCGTAGTGCGGCTCCTCTTTGATGGCGTGGATAAACGCTTCCTTTGACAGTTTGAGCAGCGTGCCGCGCCCGGAGGCGACGACGGTGGCCGATCGTCGATTGCTCAAGAGAAAGGACATTTCTCCGAGGAAAATATCCGCGGGCGTCAGCGTAGAGATGCGCTTGCCGTTCGCATAAATGTCAAACTTGCCGGCGACTATGTAATAAATATGACTCGAATGATCGCCCTGCCGAAAAACCGCCTCGCCGTCCTCGAAGGTTTCCTCCTGGGTCGACTCAAAGACGCGCGGAACGCTGTTGGCCTCGTTACGAAGATGTTCGACCTCGAAGCTCACTTCATTGCCGACTTCGTTGTACCGCAGCGCGCTTAAAAAGTGACTGGCGATCATGATGCCGCGCCCATGCAAATCGTCCGCGCCCTGGGGCCGCTCCAGATGGGCGCGCCAGTCAAAACCGGCGCCTTCGTCCTGAATCTGAAAGCTCGATCGTTCCGGGGTGATGCGGTAGTGCAATCGGACGCGTCGACGCGCAATGCGCGGGTCTTCGTTCTTGCTGCGAATTAACGCCATAATGTCGACGTTATCGGCCAGGAAAGCGCGCTTTTCTTCATAGGTGACGCCGCAGTTGCCGTGTTCGATGGCGTTTACCAGCAGTTCCACCAGGGCCGAGTTGAAATCGTATTTCTGATCCAGACTCAACAGATTCGAGTTATACAGAAAGTTCGAGATCAGATTCGCATAAGTTGCGGCGTCGAACGGGTCGTTGTTCATCACGAAAACGCCCTGCAGATTCGCCTGCAACAGCGCGTGAATATCGCGCTGGAACAAAATGCTGCGATTCAGATAAAGCACTGACAGGGCGCGCGGCAGATAAATCGGCGTGCGATCGCGCGGAATAAGCGCAATCAAATTCACCCCGCGAAATCGTTCGAGCAACTCGTGCTCATTGTGGTCTTCGTAGATCACAATGCTGCCGCCGTAGTGCAACCAGCGGTCGTTCTTGATCGCTTCGAAAGCGGCCGTCACGTCCACGGAGTGCGACGAATAATGCACAATGTCGATCTCCGGCAGCTCGTAGTTCAGATACTGGACAAACGAAGCTGCGTCCGCACGGAAGGCAGGCGTAAACTCATCGTCAAATTCGCGGCACGCGCTGCGAATCATCTCGTTGAGCCCTTCATCGGCGCTGAGTACGGCAAGATTTCGCATGACCCCGGACAGCCTGCCCCTCCGTCGCGAGCGTGGCAAGCGGGTTTCAGCGGCGGCTGGCGCGCAGCGGCGCGCGCAGATCGCAAAAAGCGCTATGCGCGCCGCCAGGTTTCCCGCCCATCGCGAACGAAAAGGCTTTGCGCTCCATCGCGGCTCGTTTTCTTGACTGTGTCCGTCCGTCGCGCTGGCGCGGCCGGCGCCTGGTCCCTCTGGAAGCTTCATGACCCGCAAAGAACTATTGCTCCTGGCCACGCTGGCCGCCGTTCAATTCACCCACATTATGGACTTTATGATCATGATGCCGCTCTCGCCGCACTTGATCCGCCATTTCCATGTGACGCCGCAAGAGTTCGGCATGCTGGTATCGTCGTATTCGCTCGCCGCTGGCATCTCCGGATTTGCGGCGTCGTTTTTTGTTGATCGCTTTGATCGAAAGTCGGCGCTGTTCTGGATGTACGCCGGCTTCGCCTTTGGCACCCTGATGTGCGCAATTGCGCCGGACTACTGGATGCTGCTGCTGGCGCGCACCCTGGCGGGCGTATTCGGCGGCGTCATGGGCGGCCTGATTTTTGCAATCGTCGGCGATGCAATTTCAGGCGAAAAACGCGGCCGGGCGATGGGCGTCGTGATGATGTCTTTTTCTTTCGCATCGGTCGTCGGCGTGCCTTCCGGACTCAAGCTGGCGAACCTGTTCGGCTGGCATGCGCCTTTTTTCCTGCTCGCGATCACGGGCGTGGGACTTCTGGTGCTGATTGAACGCGCTATTCCGTCGATGGGCGCGCATGTTTCCGCGGGCGCGCCGGACCCCTTTGCGACGCTGCGCGGCATCACCGGGGATTCCAACCAAATACGCGCGCTGACGCTCACGCTCTTCTTAATGGTCGGGCACTTCGCCATTATTCCCTATATCCCGGTTTATCTCACCGGTAATGTCGGACTCAGCGAGGACGATCTGGTGTGGATGTATCTGGTCGGCGGCCTTTCGACGATTGTGACAAGTTACGTCGTGGGTCACATGGTCGATCGCTTTGGCCGCTTTCGCGTATTCGCCGGCTTTATGGTCTTTGCCAGCGCACCGGTATATCTCATCACGAATCTGCCGGCCGTAGGTCTGGCCTGGACGCTCGTCGCGACCACGCTATTTTTTGTAGCATCAAACGGACGGATTATCCCGGCGATGACCATGGTTACCTCCGCCGTGCCGATGCGCCAGCGCGGCGGTTTTATGAGCGTGAACGCGAGCGTACAATCGATCGGATCAGGTCTGGCGGCGCTGATCGGCGGCTTGATTATTCGCGCACACAACGGCGGCATTGAGCGCTACGAGTGGGTGGGCTACTTCGCCATTGCGATGAGTTTGGTCGGAATTCTTCTGGCGAGTCGCTTGCAAACGGCCGAGGAGCGCGCAGGCGAATCAGTCGGCGTAAAACCGACGCCGGTGCGCGCCTGAAGCGGGGTGAAAAAATCGTCGCCGCCTCCAGCGCAGCTTAATACTTTAAGTTTCAACGATTCCGGAATCTGCGCGATCGGAATTGAGGAGGCGCAAGTGAAACCGCTCGTCCATCGCGCCGCAGACCGCGGCCACGCAAACTTCGGCTGGCTGGATAGCTGGCACTCGTTCAGCTTTGGAAGCTATTATCATCCGGAGCGCATGGGCTTTGGCGCACTACGTGTAATCAACGATGACACGGTCGCGGCCGGCGCCGGTTTTGGAACGCATCCGCACGAAAACATGGAGATCGTTTCAATTCCGCTCGCAGGCGCGCTGCGGCATCGCGACAGCACGGGCAATGAAGGCGTGATCCGGCCGGGCGACGTGCAGATCATGTCCGCCGGAACCGGAATTCGCCACAGCGAGTACAACGATTCCGAGAGCGACGCTGTGCGCTTTTTGCAAATCTGGGTTTTTCCGCGCGAAGCGAATATTCAACCGCGCTATGAACAAAAGAGCTATTCTCCGGACGCGCTGAAGAATCGCATCCTGACCATCGTCTCGCCGGACGCAAAACCTGAAGATGCCGCCGTCCGGATCAATCAGAATGCGCGCTTTTCGCTTTCCGACCTGGAGGCGGGCGCCGCGCTGGAGTATCAGCTGCACGACGCCAACTCCGGATTGTACGCCTTTGTAGTCGAAGGCGCCGCCCGGATCGGGGAAGTGGAACTTGAGCGGCGCGACGCAGTCGGGCTGCAAGGCGTCGCATCAGCGCAGGTAAGCAGCGCAAGCGGCGCGCGACTGCTTTTGATTGAAGTTCCGCTGCGGTAAATTCTGCGTCGGGGGCGCGCATAAAGCGCCCCGGTGCGGCCGCCGCTCCCTCGCATCCAGCTAAAGATCCGTCCGGCTTTAACTTCGTTGACGAACCGTTCGATGGACCGCGGACTCGTCCCGGTGCGCATCCAGAATCAAATCGACATCAGTTCCGAGGGCGTCATTGAGATCCAGGGTTTTCTGCCCGCCTACGATGTTCAGGCGGCGGACACCCTGCTCTTCTGGGTCCAGACTTTTGTGCAACGGTTGGGCGAGGCGGAGAAACTCTACGCCGAACTGCACGCGGACGGGCGGCTTATCGGCCAGGAGCGCTTTCATCTGATTGAACTCCTGGACACGGCCATGAACCACCTCATCGTGCTGCGGCAGCGTATTTGCCGGGATGAGGAATTTTCCCTTTTGAATTTTTCCGCCGACTTCAAGTTAAACGTGATCATCAACGGCCCGCGCTGGTCCGCGCGCGGACGTCTCGGCAAGTACGCCGCGCTCAAGGCGAGTTCCGGCGGCGTCTGGTTTTCACGCATACGTCGCGAACGCCTCAAAGGCCTCGTGGAACTTCTGGGCAAGAGCCTGGCGGACGGCTTTATCGATGCAAAAGAACGCACCCAATTGGATCGCGCCATTGATCGACTGGTCTTCAGCTTTATAATCATGCGCAACAGCATTACCAGCGGCGCCATCAGCTGACGCCGCCGGCGTTGCGCGGCGCCCCCGCCTGGCGGGAGCTTCGTGAATAATCCGGGCTAGAGCCCCCGCATAATTCGATCCGCCAGCGCGGGCGCCAGTCGTTGCACCAGGGCCAGCAATTTGGTCTTACCGATGCGCATCTCAAATTTGTTATTCAGCCAGTCGGTCCAGAATTCGCGTGCAAGTTCGTCCGCGGAGATTTTGCCCTTCCCGCGTCCGCGCGTCATCTCCGTGTCAACGAGCGGCGGCAGGGTTTCGAACACGCGCACGCCGCTGCTTTCCAGTTGATACCGCAGCGCTTTTGTAAAGCTGTGCAGACCGGCCTTGCTCGCGCAATAAGTCGGGGCGCTGGCCTTGGGCGCCAGCGCCAGCCCCGAACTCACATTCACAATCGCCGCTTCGCGACCCAGCTCCACATGGCGCAACAGCCCGGGCAAAAAGGCGCCGCATAAAAGCGCCGGCGCAATCAGATTAACGCGCAGTTCCTCCTTGATCTGGCGCGCATAGTCGGGAGCGTTCAGAACATTGTACATATGCTGCACGCCCGCATTGTTGACGAGCACGTTGACTTCCGGGTAACGCCGGGCCAGTTCGCCGATCACGGTCTCGTCGGCGACGTCGCCGGAATACAGCTCCACGTCCTGTCCCAGCGCTTCCCGCGCCGCCTTGAGTCGCGCATCGTTGCGGCCCGCAAGTATCAATCGATTGCCTTCCGCGTAAAAGCGCTTCGCAAGCGCCAGTCCGATGCCCGAGCCCCCGCCGGTAATCAGCACAGTGTGTTCGTTCGGTTTCAATTTCAGCCTCCTGCCGGATGCAACCGGCGACTGCGATTTACCAGCAGCCAGACGAGCCACGCCAGAGCTGGAACGCCCACGCCGACGACCAGCGCCGGCCAGGGATTCGCCAGATCGCTTTTTGATCCGGCCCATGCGGCAAGAAAGGCGTAGGGAATGTTTCCGAACGCAAAGATCAGGCTGTAACGCCAGAAGGACATGCGCGAAATTCCCGCCAGGCACGAGAGCGTTTCCGGGAGTATCGGCAGGCAGCGCGAAAGCACAAGCGCGAGACCGCCCGTCTTTGCGAACCAGACGCGCAGGCGTTCGGCCTCCGCGGCGTCGATCAGTTTGCGTAAAAAACGCTCTCCGCCGAAGCGCCCGCCGCAGTAACAGATCCATCCCGCGCACAGGACGCCAATGGAGGCCGCCAGACCGCCGTGGATCGGCCCCAGAAAATATCCGCCAAGAACGATTGTGGTTATGGTGGGCACGGCGATCACGCTGTCCACCGCCAGCAGCGCGATCACCGTCGCCGCGATCCAGTACGGCGCATCCGGCGACGCGAGCAGTGCATCAATAAACGCGCGCACCGTTTTTGCATTTATCCAGCCGAAGACGGTATTCAGCAAAAACATGCCGCTGAAAAACAAGAGCAGCCCGAGGGCCAGTTTTAATACGCCTTTCATAATTGCGCCTCACAAATATTGCATACGAATGATCAGCCGATCAGCCGGATCAGCGCTGGAAAAACGCGCCTCGTCAAAGCCGGGCGGCCCAAAGCGC
>JAVHPJ010000184.1:0-7733 GCA_036170535.1 Leptospirales bacterium
CGTGGCGATCTGGTTGTGATCCCACTCAGTGACATCTACCGGCCATCCCTCCAGGTTGTCGATGCGGATTATACCGTAGTCGAAGACGACAAGAAGTAAGGCGGAGAAACACTCCGTAAATTGATGCGCCGGCGGGCGGGAAGAATCCCGGCTCGCCGGCGATACATACGGGCGGACGAATATGGCCGACAGAGATTATTACGAAATACTCGGAGTGGCGAAGGCCGCTTCGAAGGAAGATATTAAGAAGGCCTATCGTCAACTGGCCATCAAGTATCATCCGGATAAGAACCGCGGCAATCAGGAAGCGGAAGAGAAATTCAAAGAGGCTACGGAAGCTTACGAAGTTCTTTCCGACGATGAAAAGCGGCGCATGTACGACCAATTCGGCAAAGCCGGTCTGGGCGCCGGCGCTGGCGGACCGGGCGGCTACGGCTACAAGGCCTACACCGATTTCTCCGATATCTTTGGCGACATTGGCGATATCTTTTCCGAGTTCTTCGGCGGTAACGGCGGTTACGCGGGCGGTCCGCGCCGCGGGGGCGTGCGCCGCGGTTCCGACCTGCGCTATAACCTTGAAATCTCCCTGGAAGACGCGGCGCTTGGCAAAGAAGTAAAAATCGAAATTCCGCGCATGGATGTCTGCGACGACTGCGGCGGCGCGGGCGCGAAGAAGGGTTCCAGTCCGCAAACCTGCAACCAGTGCGGCGGCGCCGGACAGGTGCGTCGCACGCAGGGGTTCTTTTCCATTACCACGAGTTGTCCGCGCTGTCAGGGTCGCGGCCAGATCATCGCCGATCCCTGTACGACCTGCCAGGGGCAGGGCGTGGTGGAAAAACGCCGGACGCTGCATTTGAAAATTCCGCCGGGCGTCGAAAGCGGCAGCCGTTTAAAGGTGAGCGGCGAAGGCGAGGCCGGGACCCAGGGCGGACCGCGCGGCGATCTTTACGTGGTGACGCATATCAAGGCGCACGCGATGTTCGAACGCTCGGGCAATGATCTGGTAGTCCAGGCGAACATACCGGTCACCGCCGGCATTCTGGGCGGCGATATTGAAGTTCCGACGATCGACGGCAAAAAGGTGCGCATGAAAATTCCGCCGGGCGTCGAAAGCGGACAGATTTTTCGCCTCAAAGGCAAGGGCATGCCGTATATGGGCGGCTATGGCAAGGGCGATCAACACGTTGTGATCAACCTGAAAACTCCAAAGAATCTGAGCAAACGTGCGCGCGAGCTGGTCGCTGAACTGCAAAAAGAACTGAAGGAAGATCCGGAAACGGACTCCATGTACACGCGCGTTACTGCGGGCTTTCACTGAGTCGACCGGCGGCTCCCGCCGGCGACCGGTGAAATTCCGGCAGGCGTGTTTTCAGGATCGCCCTGGAAATCAGTCTTTACAGTCCGGACGCCCGTCCGACTCCTGTACCGGTCGTCAGGCGAAATATGAATCCACGCGTTAGAGTCGGGCTGGTGGGCGTAGGCCACATGGGACAATACCATGTGAACATCGCCTCCGGCATTGCGGATTACGAAGTTAAGGGTCTCTACGACGCAAGTCTCGAACGGCGTCTGGAAATTGCGGAGCGGTTTGGCGTCCCGCCGGCGAACTCCCTGGAAGAGCTGCTGGACGAGGTCGACGCCCTCGTAATCGCCGTGCCCACGGTCTACCACTACGAAGCGGCCATCCAGGCCCTGCGCCTGGGCAAACATGTGCTCGTCGAAAAGCCCATGTGCACCACCGTCGATCAGGCCCGTGAACTGGTCGAGACTGCGGAGGCGAATAATCTCGTTTTCCAGGTGGGACACGTAGAGCGCTTCAACGGCGCGGTGCTTGAACTGAATAAGATCGTCGATCGGCCGCTCCTGATCGAATCGCGCCGGCTCGCGCCCTTTAATCCGCGCATTCAGGACGTGGGCGTGGTTCTGGATCTCATGATCCACGACATTGACATCGTACTGAATCTGGTAAATGACAACGTTAAGTCCGTGCATGCGCGCGGCGCCTCGGCGCTCACCGCGCACGAAGACATTGCCGTCGCGGTAATCCAGTTTGAAAACGGCTGCGTGGCGAATCTTACCGCCAGCCGCGTCACCCAGGCCAAGATCCGCCGACTCAACATCACCCAGGAAAACGCGTACATCGTCCTGGATTTCGCCACCCAGGATATAGACATCCACCGGCGCGCCTCAAGCGCTTACCTGATGACTCGCGAAGAGCTGAAGTACAAACAGGAATCCTTCGTCGAAAAGATCGCTGTCCATCGCGACAATCCGCTGCGCCAGGAACATCTGCATTTTATAAGTTGCATTCGCGGCGTGCAGGAACCGCAGGTCACGCCGCAAGAAGAACTGCGCACGCTGCAGATCGCCAGCGACATCCTCGCCCAGATCAAGGGCGCTATCGGAGCCCCCGCCGCCCGATGAAATCTGCGACTCCGGAGCGGCAATCCGTCGAGGCATCCGAGGCGGCGACCAGCCGGCTCACGCAACTTTACGTGGAAACGTACGGTTGCCAGATGAACGAATACGATTCGGGATTGGTGCGCAGCATTCTCGGTGCGGACGGCTATCGCATCGTCCAGTCCCCGGAAGAAGCGGGCGTTATCCTTTTAAATACCTGTGCGATTCGCGAGAAGGCGCACGAAAAGGTCTACAATCGCCTCGAAGCGCTGGGCTATCTCAAACGCCGCGATTCGCGGACGGTCATCGGCGTATTAGGCTGCATGGCGCAGAATCTGGGCGACGATTTGTTCGCCCAGGGTTTGCCGGTCGATTTTATCGCCGGTCCGGACAACTATCGCGCGCTGCCGGAGATGATTCGCCGCATACGCTCCGGAGCGGAAGGGCACGTAAACATCACCCAACTTTCCCGCCGGGAAACCTACGATGAGATTGAGCCGCAGGTCGTGTCGGGCTGCCTCGCCTTTGTGACGATTATGCGCGGCTGCGACAACTTCTGTTCTTTTTGCGTAGTGCCCTACACGCGCGGTCGCGAACGCAGCCGCACGCCGGACGCGATCGTTCAGGAGATACAAAACCTTGTTCAGACGCGCGGCGTGCGCGAGGTGACGCTGCTCGGACAGAACGTGAACTCGTATCGTTACGAAGACGCCGATTTCACGCGCCTGGTGGAACGCATTCTTGGCGAAACGGATATTGCGCGCATTCGCTTCACTTCGCCGCACCCGCACGATTTTCCGCTGCAGCTCCTCGATCTGATGGCCCGCGAGCCGCGCTTCGCGTCGTACATACATCTGCCTGTGCAATCCGGTGCGACTTCGACGCTCGCACGCATGAAGCGCGATTATACGCGCGAAGAGTATCTGGCCCTGGTGGATCGCATTCGCGAACGTATACCGGATTGCGGACTCAGCACGGACGTAATCGTCGGCTTTTGCGGAGAGACGGATGCTGAATTTGACGAAACCCTGAGTCTGGTCGAAGGCGTCGGATTTGACATGGCGTTTATGTTTCGCTATTCCGAACGCGAATTGACGTACGCCCGGAAACATCTGCGTGACGACGTGGCGGATGAAGTGAAGTTGGACCGTCTCAATCGATTGATTGAGCTGCAGAATGGGATTCAGCGGCGCAACAACGCCGACGAAATCGGACGGACATACGAAGCGCTGGTCGAAGGTCGCAGCCGGAAAGCCGCGACGGATTTATTAAGTCGCAATGCGGCCAACAAGACCATAGTCTTTCAGGCGCCCGACGCCGGCGCCAATCCGACTACTGCGAATGCGGCTGTGATCGACCGCGGCGAACTCACGAACGCGGCGGCCTGGAGCGGTCGTATCGCGCGCGTGCGCGTCACCGGCGCAAGCAGCGCTACGTTGCGCGGCGAGTTTCTCGCCTGGCTTTGAAGCTCCCGTTTTCCGGACTTCATCGCTGTAAATTCAACCAGTGAGGCTATCGTTATGCCCCTTCGCACTCGCTTGCCCGTCCGCATCCTTGCGCTCGTCCCCGGGCTCGCCGTAACGCTGACGACAGGCGCGTGCAGTCCGGGCGCCGCCCAGGCGGAGGCGGAGTATCCAGAAATATTCCGGGTGGAATGCGTGGGTCGTGCGGAAGGCTGCGCCTGTTACCCGGCGTCGGTCGGCGATGAAGGCGGCGGCGCGATTTACCACGCGGAGGCGGCCACGGCCGTCGGCCCCGACGATCCTGCGCTGGCACGCCGTCTCGTCCGCGTGCGCAACCGAACCTGTTGGTACCCGCGGGCGAAACTGCGCGCCATGTCCTATGCGCGCGTTCCCCGTTCGCCCTTTGCCGAACGCATGGACCACAGCCCGGTGGAACTCGCGCGCCTGGTTCCGGACGCGCCGACGGGCGCCGCGGCCCTTGCGTGGACCGACGCGCTGCCGCGGCGCGCCCTGGGTCGATTTTTTGCGACCTACTATCACCTGGCCGACGAGCATCTGCACCCCGGCCCGGCGACCGATATCATTACGCCCGACGGGGGCAAGTTGGGCCGGGCCTCGCAGGAGTTCCTGCGTCAGGTCATGTGGCAGGGCTCGGGCATTGCGCGCGACGGCGCGCGACTCCATTACAGCGGCATTCCCATGCGCTTTCGCCGCTATTCCGGCGAGATCTGGGGCTGGGGCGCCGGGTCCGGCTACAGCGTCTATCCGTACCGCACGTTCGCATCCAATTTCCCGGCCCTGTGCCGGGCCGCCGGCTATCCGCCGGGCTGCGGAAAGAACCAGGTGATCGGCCTGCTCGTTTACATCCAGGAGGTTCGCGAGCGAAAAATTCGCATGCCAGGCGGCGAACAACACGACGGTTACTTCTGTGCGACGGATACCGGCTCGCCGCTCTACATTCGCAGCGATCGGATTGATATATTCACAGGCCTGCACGGCGGCGGCAATCCGTACCTGCCTCCGTCGCGGCGGGGCAATTACTTAATTGACGGCGGGATTCAAAATCTGATCCCATCCGACTGGCGTCTGTGGAGCGGGCCGGATGAGCGCGTATGGTGCGATCTCGCACGTACGCCGGCCAATCCGGCTGCGCCACAGCCCGGCGAATGCGCCCATGATTTCCGCACTGTCGCCAGGGACAAAGCGCTGCACCTGTTTGCGGTACTGGACCGCGCCGGCCGTCCGGTGAAATGCCGCCCGCGACCATGATCAATCCAGAGACGCGGCGAACCGACACTGTAAGGAAGTCCCGCCCGTCCGCCGGACGCGTGAACCATGCAACTTTCTCGAATCCTGTATCGGCGTTTAAACCTGCGTTCCGAGTTATTCATCTGGAGCATTCCCGTTCCATTTTATATGTACCTGGTTTTTGTCGGCTCGGAGACGGCGCAGACGCACGCCTGGTTCTTCTGGGCTACGGGGCTGGGCGCTTTGCCGCCAACGCTGCTTTTGGTCGCAGCGCTGCGCCGCTTATTGCTGGCGCCGTTCCTGCGCGTTCTGGACGCCGCAACTCCCGATCCGGCCGCACTGGCGGCGGCCCGTCGCCGCGCTCTGGCGTATCCGCTGGTTGAAGCCGGCGTCACAACGGCGCGCTGGATCCTGAGTTCGGCCGCCGTCGGCGCGCTGTTCCTCGTCTTTTTCCGACTGACTTTCGACGACATATTCGCCTCCGTAATTTGCCTCGCGGCGCTCACGCCCGCGAGCAGCGCGGCTTCCTTTTTTATTGCGGAAAACACGCTTGCCGCGGGACTGCGGGACCCGCGCTTCGTTCAGGCGCAAGTCGGCGAAGAACGGATTATTCGCGTTGGTCTTTTTCCGCGCTTTCTGGGCACCACGCTCGCGCTGGCCCTTTTGCCTTTTCTTTCGCTGGCCTACCTGTTGTATCTGGCCGGCGAAGGCCGCCTGGAACCGGGACGCATACTGCTCTACATTGCGATTTTTGGTCCGCTTTTTGGAATCATTGTACTGGTCACCTTGCATCAGGCGCTGCAATCGGTGATGCGCAGCCTGGAGTCGATTCGACTGCGCGTCACTGAGATGTCGGCGGGAGGGTTTCACGATTTCGCCGAGGAGACCGCCGCCGATGAAATCGGCCAGATGTCGCTGCAGGTGAATCAATTGATTCGCACAGTGCAGGGCGCCGCCGCGGCCATCGATGGCGAAGCGTCGTCGCTGAACGGCGACGCGCGGCGTCTCGCAGCAAGCGGAGACATCTTGAGCCGTAACGCCCAGGAGCAGGCCAGTTCCGTGGAAGAAATATCCGCCGCGGTGGAACAAATGGCCGCGTCCAGCGATAGCATTACGCGCAACGCAGACGTGCAGGCGCGCGAATCGCGCATTGCGGACGAACAAATGGCGGAACTGGATCGCCGCCTTGAGTCCGCGCGTCAGAGCGCGACCGACGCATCGCGCAGCGCGGAAGCCGCCCACAATCGGGCCGCGTCCGGAGAAGAAATACTCAAAAAATCAACCCAGGCGATGCAGGCGATCAGCGAAAACACCGATCGCATTCAGGAAGCGATGGTGTTGATCAACGAGGTGGCCGATCGAGTGAATCTGCTGGCGTTAAACGCCAGCATTGAGGCGGCGCGCGCCGGTCAGTACGGCCGCGGTTTCGCAGTGGTCGCGACCGAGGTTTCGCGGCTTGCGGATCGCACGCAGGAGCAAGGGAACGCGATTCTCGAACTGGTCCAGCACGCCGTCGAACGAGTGCGCGAGGGAATGCAGGCGATCCGCGAAACCTCGGAAATGTTTCGTGAAATGATTGCGTCCGCCGGAGAAAATCGCCGGAGGATGGACGGCATCGTCGGCGAAATAACGCATCAGGCGACCGTGAGTCGCAGCGTGCGCGAGCAGTTCGCGCTCGTTCAGAAGATGGCCCAGGACATTTCGCTTTCTCTCTCCGAACAAAGCCGCACCACGCGCGAACTGACCGAGGGACTCACGCGAATTTCCGACGCCACCAACGCCATCACGGATTCAACCGAAGAAACCGCGCGACTCAGTCGCGAACTTGAGGCGCGTTCGTCGCGGCTACAGAGCGAGATATCGTTCTTTAAGATCAGCGCCTGAGGTCGGCGCGCAAGCGGCGGAGAATCCGCACGCGCCTCCGGCTATCCGTCGTCTCCGCGACGCAGCAGAATTTGAAACAGCGCAATGCCTTCCGCAACCGGATCGATCTCGTTGCGCCGCCGCAACAAATCGTTCATCTCGAGAACGATCAAACCGTACATCCAGGACCACATGGTTCTGGCAATCGCCGGATAACTGCGGCGCGAGTAGGGTATGGCGCCCGTCACTATTCCGCGGCGAATCGTCTCCAGAAAAACGCGATAACTGGTAGGCAGGGACGGAAAGGCCTGGCGATACAGGCGGCCGCCGCCGGTATTAAACATCAGTTTGTGCAGCTGGCGATTGTCCGAGGCGAAATCCCAGTACGCGTGCGCAATGGCGCTCAGCTGATCGTAGACCTCGTCGGAACGCGCCTGGGCGGCGCGCAGGTCCGCCGTGAGCTGGCGCTCGCCGGAGTAAATCAGTTCGCGAATGATCTCTTCCTGACTTTCGAAATGCGCGTAGGGACTGGCGACGCTGCAACCCAGGCGCTCGGCAATGCGCCGCATACTCAACGCCTCGACGCCCAGTTCGCGAATTACCGCGTGGGCTGCATCGAGTATCTCCTGACGACTCAGGGAACCCCGTAACCTGCGCGGCGGTTTGGCGCCTCGACGCTTCACAACCGTCAGGTTACGGGGGGATTTCATCGATTCAAGAGGAAAAGTTCGGCCGTTTCAAGAAGCTGCGGCGGCGGGC
>JAVHPJ010000184.1:7743-32302 GCA_036170535.1 Leptospirales bacterium
GGCGCGTCCCGCTGTAGACGGGACGCGCCTCGCCCCGGACCATCTTTATGATCCCGAGCCAGGCCAGAACGCGAATCGCCTGATAGGCCGGATCGATTTCGAACCAGCGCGCCGCAAAATTGGGGCTTGTCGCCCGGCCGTGGTGATCGTTCTGAAACAGCTCGCCGAGGGTCAGAAAGTCCAGCGGCAGGGTGTTGCGCGACTCGTCCTTCGTTTTGTGAAAGTTGACGTAGCCGTACATGTGACCGCCCCAGTTTACGATGGCGCCATGAATGGGCCCCATCAGCCAATGCGCCGGCAGCAAAAGATACCAGCCCCACTGACCTTCGGGAACAAACGCAATGTAAAAGAAGGCGTAAAGCGATCCGGCGGCGATGCGGAAGATCCAGGACTTGCCCAGATTGTCGACCAGGGGCCATGACGGCGCTCCGGCCGAAAACTCGCGCTTCGGTTCTACACGACCATACGCGTAATCGTCGTAACTATGCTTGGTTTTCCACATCATATCGAAGAAATTCTTCGCGTGGTGGGGGCTGTGCGGGTCCTGGTCCGTGTCGCTGTAGGCGTGGTGCATGCGATGCAGGATGGCATACCCGCGCGGATTCAAGAACGACGGCCCCTGGGCGACGATCGTAAACAGATGCCAGAAACGCTCCCAACCTTTGCTCATGGTGAACATCTGGTGGGACGCGTAACGATGGAGAAAAAACGTCTGGGCGAAAGCCGAGAGGACCCAATGCCCGAAAAAGAAGCTCAGTATTAGAATCATAAACGCCTCCTGATAGTATGGCGACGGATCGCCCGACTTACAGCGCGACCCGTACCCGGATCATATCTAACGCTGTTCGATATCTGAGGCGATCATATCTAACGCTGTTTGATATGTCCAGCCCAAAAATGCTGCGATGCACAAAAAAAATTCAAGCCGCTGGGCCGGGCGATTTCAGAAGCTGGGGCCTTCCGGGGTCATGGCGGCGTAATATTCGACCAGGGCTGGCGTGCGGGATTCGATAAAGCCCTCGCGGCGAATCGCCATTCCGCGGCTTTCGAGGGCGGCGAGGCCCCGTTTGATTATGGCCGCCGCGGACCGCTCCAGATAATTCCCGGGATGCGCGGCGATGAAGTCGTGAATCCGCTCCTCCAGACCCGCCAGGGGCAGCTGATGTTCATTTTCACACAGGAGTCGGGCGAGCAGTTGATTGGGCAGCACCCGCAGGCCTTTACGCCAGGCGGAATCGATCTCGCCGGCGAGCGCCGCGCCGGGCTCCTCGCGGTGAACAAAGCGCGACACGCGAATCGGTTCGCAAACGTCCAGATAGCAGCGGGTGCGTTTGCTGATAAAGTCGCCAAATTCGGAATGGTCCTTTATGCCGGCGAACTCTTCGTCTTCGGGCGTGTTTTCGTACGAGAGCGCGAGCGGGACGATCAGGATCTCGCTGCCCGAGCTCTGGTAGGCTTCGAGCGCGGTCGTCAGAAGGCCGGTTTTGATGGGCCGCACTCCGCCCGTGCGGCTGCGCGTGCCTTCCGGATAAACGAGCGAAGGAATTCCCGCTTCGAGCATCATCGCTGAGTACCGCGTCAGACACTCGAGATACAGCAAGTTGCGCGTGCGTTCGCGGTCGACGGCATAAGCTCCGAGCGTCTTGAGCAGCTTTTGCATGAACGGCCCGGTCATCAGATTGATGCCCGCAGCGTAGCGCGGCGAAGGCAGATTCTCCCAGGCGAGGCCGAATGCGATTTCGACCGAATCCAGATGGGACCGGTGAGTGGGCGCGTAGAGAATATTGTAACGCTTCGCCAGGCGTTGCAGTTCCTGAACCTGTCCGCCGACATAGGGCATCGCCGCGCCGGGGCGCAACCCTCCGGCGATGAAGCGCAGAGGCGCCATCGCACGAATTAATGCTCCGCGCATGGAGGGACTGAAATTGTCGGCGATCTCGTCGGTGTAATATTCAATCAGGTCCTCGATGCCGGCGCGCGCCTGATCGGGACGCGCGGTTTCCAGGCGCTTCCACAGTTCAATTTCACGCGGCAACTCTTCCATTTCGCGCAAGTTGCGTTTATCACGGGCGGCGACCAGGCGTCGCTGGAGACTCTTCAGGATCGTGTCGGACTGCCGCTTGACGCGTTCCTGCATGCCGCGTGCGCTCGAAATGTGGCGATAAATACGCTGCTCGAGCAAGCGCTTGAAGTCGTGACCCGCAACGAATCCAAGATCCGTCTGCCGTTCCGCGGCCAGCTCGCCTTCGGGACCGACCAACGCGCCCTCGACGAAGAACGCGGCCAGCGCCTCAGGACGTTTACGGCGGGCCAGTATGTCAAAGATCAGCGTGTAGAGCGGAACTTCTATGCCGCGTTCCGCAGCGATTTCCAACAGGGGTTCCAGAATAAATGCGCCTTCCACCAGATCGCGATTGGCCAGCGCTTCCTTTTCGATCATTGCGGTGGGTCGCATAAAGATTTCAACGCGTTCCAGCCAGCCCGGTTCGGCCGGGCTGGACAGCAGCTTGCGAACAAACTGCATGCCAAAAGATCGATTGCGGCTGTTTGGACTGACCGACGTGGCGAGCAGATCCGCGAGTCCCGCAGCGCCTGCCAGGGTTTCCTCGCGCGCGCCCAGAGCCGCGGCGACTGATCGCAGTTCGCCGTAGCCGCGAGCGATCAGGGCGCCGATGAAATTCGCGCTGCAGCCGGGCAACAGTTCCGCCATGCCGCAGGCGATCGCGATGGGATTTTTCAGAGCGCCGCCCAACTCCACGCCGAGCGCGTCGTCGGTTACGCTGGCCTGGATGTTGTCGCCCGCCAGCAAGGACTTGAGATCCGCGCCAGCCTCCGGGTCGGGGCAGCCGATCTCAAAAAAACTATATTGCCTGGAAAATATCTCGGCCAGTAAGCTGGGGCCGCTCACGGCCGCGACGGCGCAATCGGCAAAGCCGCGCTCCTGAGCCTGGGCAGTCAGAAACTGCGTATACGTATAGACCGATCGGCGCCGGCGCGTGGTACGCGCAAGTAGTCCTTTCGTCATAATCGCCAGACGATGACGCCGCTCCGGAGTGAGGCGCTCGAAAATGCGTTCGGCAATATCCTCAAATTGACGGGAGGGCGTGACAAAAAAAACTGTCCAGGAATCGCCTGCCAGAACGTCGAGATCATGCATGATTTCGACGTTTTCGTGGAGTCGATACGGCGCGCCGCGGACGCGCCCGGTGCGTGAAGCGTCGAGTTCGTCCGCCTGTCTCGGGTCGGGCAACCAGAGTTGCACCGTTTCAGCGCGCGCTGCAATAACGCTGGATACGATTAAGCCAAATGGGCCGCCGCCAAGTACAACGATTCTTCGACCTGATTCCATCACGTGAAATCACCTGCCTTATGGATTTTGCTTGCGTGGGATCGCGAGCGACTCGAATTGTTTGCGCGCACGCGACCGTTGCGCGGCGGCCTTGCGGGCCCAGGAAGCGACCATGAACTCATTGTTGCCCGGTTTCGTGGCGGAAAAATTCCAGGCGGGCGTTGAATCCTGCGAAACGCCGGCGAGTCTGCTCTGCATACGGACCAGCGGGCTCGAACGGGCGGTCGATCGCCTGGCGCATGAAGGTCGTGAAGGCGCGGATGCGTTAAGCATATTTCTGAATCGTCTGTTTGCTGAAATTTTTGACGCGGTACAGGCCGGCGGGGGATTTGTTGCTGAGGTTTCCAATCAAGATCTGCTCGCGGTTTTTCCCGATCAAGCCCCCGCCAGCCTGACCGAAACTGCGGCGGATATCCAGCGAATTTTTCAAGAACACGGAATCGCGCGCACGCGCTTTGGCGATTTCTTCCTGCAGCCGCACTGCGGCGCGGCGTACGGCGTTGCAAACTTGCGGATTACACGGGGAAAACCTGCGTTTTACGCAATGCGCGGCGCATGCATCGACGCGGCGCGCATTGCTGCGCAACTTGCCGGCGCGCACGAGGTCGTATTGCATGCCGGAGCGCGCGCTCGGCTGGGCGACTCCGCACCGTCTCTTGAAGAAGTGCGGGAGGGATATTTTCGAATTCGAGATTTTGCGAGCGCTCCGCGCAGTCGCGTGCGGGCGGCCCTGGAATTCATACATCTGAACGAAGTCGCGCCCGGGTTCGAAGCGAGTCAGCCGGAGTTCTTTTCGGACAGCTGGCTTGAGGCGCCCCTGGCGCTGGCCAATGTCGAAGGCGTCGCGGTCGCTCTGGCCATCGACGCGCCGACGCCCGGCGAACTGATCGAACTCCAGGCGGCCGCTCTGCGCGCGGGGGGCGCTCCGCTGCAGCTGCGTTTCGCGGGCGCAATCGCAGAGTGGTTGCTTATCTTCGGATGGCCTGGGGCGAGCGCCTCCGCGCCGTCCGCGGCCGACGAATTCTTGCGTGAAGCGCAATCCATGTTTCCGGACCGCCTGCGCGCCGCGGCGGAATTCGGTCAAATGCTCTGCGGCTGGATTGGCGGCGTGCGCCGCGCGACGGCCTGCGCGCTGGGAGAAGCGGTGCAGGTGGCCGAGCGTCTGCGCGAACGTGCGCGACCAGGGAAAGCGGAGCAGGGCTTCCATGCCGCGGCTTTTCTGCCTCCGCGGACGCCAGGTCTCGCCGAGTTGGAGGCGGAAGCCGAAGAGCTGTTATTGCGCGGCGCTTATGAAGAGATGGCGCGTACGACCGCAGTCGCACTGAGCCTGACGACTGACGATTCCATGGCGGAGGCCCGGCTTCAGTTTCTGGCGGGCGCCGCGCACTATCAGCGCCGCGACTACGAGCGCAGTCTGGCAAGTTTTGAGGCGGCGTACGCGCGATTTCGCGCCGCCGGCGCCCTCAGCGACTCCGCGCGCATACTCGCCTATCTGAGTTGTTTGTTTGCGCGCAGACGCCAGCCCGCGCGCGCGCTCCGGGCGGCGCTCCTGGACATTCGCGCACATGCGGAACTGGGCGCAGACCCCGAACGCGGGCGTAGCCGACTGGGCGCAGCCCTGGCGCTAACGTATCGCAAGGCCTTTGGCGAGAACGCTTCGGCGGCGCTGACGCGACTGACGCGCGCCACCGGGCTTGAGCCGGAACCTGAGGCGTACTTTCAAGCCGCCATCGCCAGCGCACAGGACGCAGACTATGCCTTAACGTTGGTCCCCGCCTTGCGCGAATACGGCATGCATCTGATTAACGCCAGCGAGCGCACGCCCGCTTTGAAGGAGCGCGGGCTGCACCTCTTGCGCGAGGCCGCCGAAGCCGCCCGCGCCGCCGGCATGGAAGGTCAATACGCGCGTTTAAGCGAATTTCTCCGAGAACGCGGCACCTTTCTGTGAGCCGTTCCGGAGCCATTCAAAAAACTCGGTTCAGCCCGTTCAGCGCCGCCACTCGGTAGGCTTCCGCCATGGTGGGATAATTGAAAGTGGTATTCACAAAATACCGAACGTTGTTCGCTCCGCCTGGCTGACTCATGATCGCCTGGCCGATGTGCACGATTTCCGCAGCCTGATACCCGAAGCAGTGAATCCCGAGTATCTCCAGGGTCTCGCGATGAAACAAAAGCTTCAGCATGCCGACGGTGTACCCCGTGATCTGCGCGCGCGCCAGGCTGCGAAAAAACGCGTGGCCTACTTCGTAAGGCGTCTTCTCCGCAGTAAGATCGCGTTCCGTTCTTCCCAGGGAGCTGATTTCCGGGCTTGTATAGATGCCGGTGGGAACCTCTTTGAGCGGCACGGCTGCGCCAGGTTCACAGAGATGCGTGGCGGCGAAGCGCCCCTGATCATAAGCGGCGCTGGCCAGACTGGGATGCCCGACGATGTCGCCCACGGCGTAAATATGCGGCTGACTGGTGAGATAAGATTCATTTACAACAATGTTGCCGCGATGGTCCGTGCGCACGCCAATTTCGTTCAGCCCGAGACCGTCCGAATTGCCCGCACGACCATTGGCCCACAGCAAGTAGTCGGTGCGAACCTTCTTGCCCGACTTGAGGTTCAAAATAACGCAGTCGTCGCGCGTTTCGACGCTTTCGTACTCCTCGTTGTGCCGGATCAATACGCCCTGTTCGCGCAGGTGATACGCCAGAGCGTCTATAATCTCATCGTCGAGGAACGACAACAGTTTCTCGCGCATGTTGATCAGATTGACTTTCATGCCGAGACCGCGTAAAATTGAGGCGTACTCGCAGCCAATTACGCCGGCGCCGTAAATTGTAATCGATTGCGGAGTATCCTGCATTTGCAGCAGGGTGTCGCTATCGCGAACGCGCGGATGCTGAAAGTCGATATTGGGCGGCCGGTACGGCCGCGAACCGGCCGCGATGAAATAGTGTTGCGCGCGGAACAAACGCTCGCCATTGGCGTCGGCGACGGCGATAGTATTTGCATCCACAAACCTGGCGCGGCCGTGAATCAGGTCAGTTTTGTTACGCTCATAAAAATCATGACGCACGCGCGCCTGCGAGCGCACCACGTTTGCCGTGCTTTCCAGCAGGTCTGGCAGGCCGAACCGAAAATTCTCAAGAGCGTTGCGAAACAGCGGGTTGCGTTTCACATCGACGAGGTCCTGCATGGCCTGGCGCAGCGCCTTGCTGGGAATGGTGCCCAGGTGCGTGCAGGCGCCGCCCACAGAGCGATACGACTCAACCAGAGCAGTCCGCCGTCCGCTTTTGGCGCACTTCATAGCCGCGCCTTCGCCGGCCGGACCGCTGCCTATCACGATCACGTCATATTCCGGAATACGTTCTTCTGGGCTCATACTTCCAGGCATTGCGGCTATTCTGGATCGGCAGTGCGAACATTTTTCACGCAGCCGCGTCTACAGGGATGGGCGGGTTAACTAAAACGTGTCATATTTCGGCTCAAAAACCAGGTCCTCCGGCTTATCTTCTTAACATTTTATTGAATTTATTTGACACAAGTTGCACAACCGATCTTCGCCTCTTAAGATGAAAGGCGTCGCGCTGCTGCAGACCTTGTCCGGCAACCGAACCTGGTCAATTCCGCCGGAACGCTGGGAGCATGTGCTGCTCTCCTATTTTTCGGAAACGGCGGAAGTGATACTGGTCGCCGCGGACGATCCCGAGCGGGAACTGCTCACGCTGGAACATGCTGTCGTTGACTTGCTGATCGACGACAACGCACGACAACTGATAGAGGTACGCGGTTTTCGGGCGGAGCCGGGGGCGTCCGGGCGCTACTCCGCCTGTCGCATCACATTCTTCTTTGAGTCGGCGACGTCCTGATCAGGCGCGACCCGGTTCGTCCGCCGTATGTCCTCCGGCCAGGGCGTAGCGCACGAGCGCAGTGCGCCGTGATATGCGCAGCTTTCGCTTAATATGCTCAATGTGCTTATTTACGGTCGTGTAGCTGATGCCCAGCTCGTCGGCGATCATTTTGCTGGAAAGTCCGCGAGCGACCGAAAGCAGTATCTCCGTCTCCCGCGCCGAAAGCGGGGGCGCGTCACGGCTCTCCGGGTCGAGCAGGGCCGGGCGCGGACTGCGTGAAAAGCCCGTGGAGACGGCGGCGGCGCCGGCCTGCACCCGGCGTACGGCGTCCAACAGCACGGACTCGTCTTCGTCCTCCGTGAGATATCCGTCTGCGCCCAGCCCAAGAGCGTGCGCGACGGCGGCCGGGCCTCGTTCGGCGGTGAAGATTAAGGTGCGCAGCCAGGGCGCCGCGCGCTTCAGACGCGGAAGCCCTTCCAGATTTTCCATTCCCGGGGAGCGTGCGTCGAGAATTGCGAGGTCCACGGGCAGGCCAGGCAAGACGCCGAGCAAGTCGGCCACGCCGCCCGCTTCGCCGACGACGCGCAGGTCGTCCGCTTCAATCAGCAAGGATCGCAGGCCCCGCCGAACAATCGGTCGGCAATCCACAAGAAAAATACGCAGGAGATCCATAGGCGGCTTCCGCCATCTCCATTGATTTTACCGAACATGTCCAGAAATGTAATATAGTTACTTCTAAAAATTCACTATCAGGCGTGCCAATTTTTGACTATCCGGACGCGGACCGGTGGATCGGCTGGCCAGGTCAACCCGTCCGCCGCTTTGCCGACCGCCCTCGGCCGGCAAGGCGGTCTGAAAATTTCCAGAGCGCCTTCGTCCGCCAGGAAACATAATACTGACTTTGTCGCCCGCAGCCGATATTGTAGCGATGGGCAAGTTCTGTCTCCGGGCCGGCCTGGCCCTGTTTTTGATTGCGCCAATGGCGGCCGGCGCACGCAACCTCGACCGGGATCCGCGCGGCGAAGAGACGGTCAATTACTGGACGCGCTATGGCGAGGTCCGGCTGGAACTGGATCGAACGCTCTACGAACCCGGTCAGGACACGCCGGTGCGCATCTCGGTGCGCAACCGGGGCTATCAGGTGATCCGGATCTACCCGGCGACGCGGCCCAATCAGACCTTTCAATTCCTGCTGAGCGACCGACAGGGACGCGAACAGCCGCTGCGATTTAACGCGGCCAGCTACGCGGCCCGGGAACGCGGCGAGGAGACGCCCGTCCATAATCTGGAAGGCGACGCCGTGAAGGAGATTATCCTGCATCCCGGGGAGTCCTTTGAGAAGACGCTGTATTTGAACGATTTTTTCCGCCTGGAGCCGGGCGCAGAATATCGCCTGATCGCTTACTTCTATCCCGACAGCCGCGAGCAGTTTTTTGTGCGTTCCAGCAATACCGTGCAGCTCCGCCTGGATCGACGGCGCGAAGGCGTCGCGGAACGCGCGGAGAGTCGACCGGAAGACGCGCGCATGGAACTCAGCCCGGAGGAGACGGTCTACTTGTTTCTGTCCGCAGAAATGCGCGCCAACTGGCAGAATTACTTGAAATATGTGGATCTCCGGAAATACGTTACGTCTTACGATCGTTTTGCCGCGCGGTACGTGCAGGCGGGCGAGCGGGAGCGCGCGGGCATCCTGGAGGAATTCGCGCGTTATCTGACCACCAGTCCGGCGGATCGTCTGCGGCGGTTTCAGATTGCATCGGTGGCGCCCGAGCGCGACGCTGAGGGGGGCCTGTTGCCGAATGGCCGCGCCTTTGTCCGGGCGACGGCGCTGCGCGAGGCGGGCGGTTACTCCGCGCGGTACGAATACGTTTTTACGCTGGAACGGGGCCGCGGCGCCGAAAGCGGGTTCTGGAAGATTGTACAGGTCGAGGCGCGCTTGTTGCGCTGAGCCGGCCGCGCGGCGCAGGGAGACACGGATATGACAGAGATACTTTCCCAGGACGAGATTGATGCGCTCCTTTCGGCCATTTCTTCCGGCGAGGTCGATCCGGACGACTACAGTTCGGTCGGCGAGCAAAAGAAGGTCAAGATCTACGACTTTCGCCGTCCGGACAAATTCTCCAAGGACCAGATCCGCACTCTGCAGATGATGCACGAGACTTTCGCGCGTCTCACCACGACTGCGTTGTCCGCCCAGTTGCGCGCCCTGGTCGGCGTGCACGTGGGTTCGGTCGATCAGCTTACCTACGAAGAATTTATCCGGTCCATTCCGAACCCGACCACGCTGGCGGTAATCAACATGGACCCCTTGCGCGGTTCGGCCGTGCTGGAAATCGACCCGAGCATTACGTTTACAATTATCGATCGACTCTTCGGAGGACCGGGCGAACCCACCAAGATCACGCGCGAACTTTCGGACATCGAGATGTCCGTAATGGAAGGCATCATCGTGCGGATTCTGGGCAACCTCCGGGAAGCCTGGTCCACAGTAATCGATCTCCGGCCGCGTCTGGGCAACATCGAAACCAATCCGCAGTTTGCGCAGATTGTTCCGCCGAACGACATGGTGGTTCTGATTACCCTGGAAACGAAAGTGGGGGATGTCGAGGGCATGACGAACCTCTGTATCCCCTACATCACCATCGAACCGATTATTTCCAAGTTATCCGCGCAGTACTGGTATTCTTCGATTCGCCGCGGCGAAGCGGATGAGAACAAAGCGATCATTCAAGAACGACTCGATCAGGTGACGATTCCGCTGCGCTGCGAAGTGGGCGAAGTCGAGCTGCCTCTACAAGATATTCTGGGATTAAACGTGGGCGACGTGGTGAAATTGTCCGCGACGCACATCAAGTCGGACATGACTATCAAAGTCGGCGATCGACAGAAGTTTAAATGTCGTCCGGGAAAAATCGGCAGCCGCATGTGCATCCAGGTCGGCGAAACCATCGACGACATCCCGGATGAGCTGCTGGGTTCGACGAAGTCCGAAGAAGAAATCTGAGCGTCGGCCCGGCGCAATCGGCGCGAGTCGGACGAACCGCTCCGCTCCGGCTTGCGCTGGCCTCAAGGCGCTGCGTAAATGTGGCGCACTTCGTCAGCGCTGCCCGCACGCAGTCGCGCCGGGCGCGCCGCATCGTCCAGACGCAATTCGTAGCCCGCCGGTCCCTCCGCCAGGCAATCAGCCAGCCCGGCCATTGCCAGCGGACTCAGTCGTGCAATCAAGTTGCGCTCGGGCAAGGCGACGCCCAGGCAGTCTTCGGCGTACACCACCGCCCGCTCGGCGGGCGTCGGCCAGATCTCGCCGGAGTCCAGCCTCAGCTCCAGAAACACATTCCCGTCTGCGGCGTAGGCGTCTGCTCGTTCAACGCCCAGGGGAAATCCGAGCACGGCATCCAGATAGCCGTGTTCCAGAAGTTCGCCGAATTGATTGGCAATGTAATATGCGCCGCCGGTCTCGCGATAGAGGTTGCGGCGAAAATAGGCCAGCACGCCCGTGTTGGTGATTTCCTCGCCGCCATAAAACCAGCGGCCCTGCGCGTCGACGGATACGCCGGGACGCGTTATGCGCGGCGCTGCGGCGCTCACGGCGCGTCCTCATCGGCATACACGAATACGATCAATTGCATTTCGCGCACTTGATTGGGCAGTTCCTCGCCAGGCTGAACGTATCCGTCCGACTGGCGCTCGCCGGTGCGCAGGCCAGGCAAATTGACGAGCCGGGCGGCTTGCACCCAGGCGCCGTCCCCGCCCAGCGCTGCGATCTCGTTTTCCAGAAAGCGACGGAAGTTGGGATCGCGCACATCGGCGGCCGCATCCTTGACCACCAGGCGGCCGATCACTGACACGGGGCGATGGGGGCGGCCGGCCAGCAAATCAACGCTCTCCGGGGAACGCCGCCGCAAACCGGGATAATCGGCCGCAGGGAAAAACTCCGCAGAGTAACACGCCGTAATTGACCCGAAAATAATAAAGATCAGGGCTGGGGTCCGGAAGAAATGTACTTTCATTCTGCCTCGTGACGTGAATTCCGTTACCGCATGGCGCAGCGGCGAAGTCGATCGGGGGAGATCCTGGGGGTTCTCCAGCCGCTCTTGATCGAATTCCTGCCGGTGCTTGTCGATCGATTCGCTGATATCTATCAGAAACCGGGCCTCCAGGAGGTCAAACAGGATCAGGTGCGGTTGGAACGGCGCGTGGAACGCCTGCTGCGGCGTCTCAGCTGGCTCTATTCGGCGCTGGTCCTGCTCCTTGTGTGGAACGCCGCCCTTACAATTGCGCTCTGGCTTATGTTGGACCGTTAAGCGGTTCGGCCGGCGAATCGAAACTGGATAAAGGCCCGATGGATCAGCCGAACCGAGAAGAGCAGCGCAAAGAGAACCCGCTTCGCATCGGGATGAGCACGCTCGACGAACTCGAGGAAAAGGTTAAGTCCTTCCGGATTATGAACCAGTCGGCGTTGAAAAAGCGCTACATCCTCTCGCGGGAAGCGATCGCCGCCCCGGGCTCCGGCGTGGTGATCCAGAAGAGCGGCGAGATTGACATATCGCGGGCCAAGCTGCTGCGCCGGCACTTCGCCGGCGATCATGTCTTCAAAACCTTCCAGCCCGACGAAGGCATTGTCATTATTTCGGATATGTCCAGTCCGGAAGGCATCGCCCTGTCCATGGATATTGTCACCCAGATTATGAACATCGGCGGCGGAGCGTACGAAGGCTTTATCGACCGGGTCGACAGCTTCACGGACTTTTTGAATCTCCTGAAAAAGGCGCTGTTTCCCAAACTGATCGTCATCGGCTTTATCCCGCCGGAACGTCTTGAGATGGAGAAAATTAATTTTGTGCGCGCCCGCCGGGTGGACCACTACATCCGGGCGATCGAACTCACGCATTCCGTGCAAAAGCCGCAGCCCTATTTTCCCAAGATCAAACAGGTCTACATCGACACTCGCGACCCCAAAAGCTGGGGGCGCTTTATTATTGAAATTGTGCGTGAGTACACCAAGCCGTACTTCGTCGAAGAATTCTGAAAAATCCGTTCAAAAGGGCGCTACAGATCGGCCGGCCTGCGCCGATCTTTGGAATATGCGTTCCGCTCTGCGCGTCTCCGTAGTTCACGTCCTCGGGCGCCTCGGCCTCAGCCTGTTTCTGCTGGGCCCCGCCGCAGCCGCGATCGAGGCCGACCGGGCTCGCGAGCTGCTGGCTCGAGCCGAATCGCAAGACGATCTGGCCGCGCTGCAAAGCCTGGCCGCCGCCCGCGAACTCGCGCCGCGCGACCCGATCATCCACTATCGCATCGGCTACATCTATCACAAGATGAATCGACTGCCGGAAGCGCGCGCGGCCTACGAGTCGGCGCTGCGCTATGACCGTTGCAGCGCCGGCGCATTGAACAACCTGGGCAATATTGTAAAAAAACTGGGCGAACTGGAGCGCGCCATGGATCTTTTTGAACGCGCGGCGGAATGCGATCCGCGTGCATTTCTGCCGCACTATAATCTGGGCAATGTCTATCGCGAAGCGGAACGTTACGAGCAGGCGGCGGAAGCCTACGAACGCGCGCTGCGCATCGAACCGGATCACGGTCGCAGTCGCCACAACCTGGGATTGGTGTATATGATTCGCGCCGAGCGCACGGCCGGCCCGGGCGATGCGCGGTTTCAGGAAAACTACGAGCGCGCCCGACGCGAACTGGACGCCGCGATCCGGCTCTTGCCGCGCGACGCGCGCGCCCGACTCACGCGCGCAAATCTCTTTGAAATTGGCGGCGCGCCGGATCAGGCCCTGGCCGATTATCGGGCGGCGCTGCGTTTTCTGCCTCAGGCTTCGAGTCTGCGCGCCGACGCCCAGCGCCGCGTGCAAACCCTGGAAGCGCAACTGCGCGCCGCGCGCGCTATGCCCCGACCCTGACTCTGGCCGCTGCGCAATTGGCGCGGGTTACACCTTGTAGAAGTCCAGGCTCTCCTGCAGTTCGGGCGGAATCTGCTCGCCGTACTTTCGATATTTGATTTCGAGTTCCTTATATTTGCGCATGCGAATATTCTTGAAGCGATTGTGGATATCGGCGAACGCCGGCTGATTCGCAAGGCCGTCGCGAATCGGTTTTGCGAAGGGAATATGCCGATAAAAGACGCCTCGGGCGACTTTATTGAGCTTCATAACGCCCTGGGACTCGTATTTGATCCAGGAAATATAGTCGTTGGTAAAACGATCGCGGTCGCTCCGAAACCGCTTGAACTCGGCTGCAAGCTTCTCTTTGATCTCTTGCGACAATTCGCGGTTCTTTTTGTAAAACTGCACGTAGTCGGTGTAGTCGGCGGTAATCGACGACTGGGAAACATTGTTCCAGTCGGGCCCCATGATTGTCTTGGTAAGTTCCCAGCGAAACGCAGCAATAGCTTCAAGCAAGAGGGTCAGCAGATCCGCCGTGGCGAAAACCGGGACGGCGATACGGCCGCTGGAGCTTTTGCTGCGCCCGGAAACGTCCTGCCACATCATCACCTTCGTGCCAATGCTGGGCACGATAATGAAGTTCGGTATCACCTGCTTCATCACGAACTCTTTGAGGATGCCGCGCTCCTCGTCGTTCATAATGACTTCGCGATGAAACGCTGAGTAGTCGGTTTTGAGCAGATTGTCGATCTCGTCGCTGAGGCGTTCGAAAGACACGAAGGCTTTATCGAGCGGCGTCGTGATCTGATAACGCGTCAGAATCGGGAAGGCTGTCGCTGGCGAACCGCTGGTCAAGCGCACGTTGATTTCGAGAAAGTTCATTATCTCGTAGCGCAGCCGCCGCTCGCGGGTGTTAATGTCCGGCGGCATGTCGGTTTCGCGTTTCCAGCCCTTGTCCTTAAACTCGTTCTTTAATTTTTCGAAATAGGTAAGACCCATTTCGTCGACGGAAGGCGGTTCGGCGGCCGTGGCCACGCGATCCAGCCAGTCGAGGGCGTTATAGATGGGAAAGCGGGCCGCGCTTGAGTCTTCCACGGAATACAGAAAGGCCTGCGCATCCAGGTCGAGCAGATCTTCATCGAAGAAGCCGTAATGCAGCAGCATTTGCACGGGGCGCGGCACGTTGCCCCGGGACTCCTTGAATTTTTCGTAGGCCTGCTCGTAGATCTTCCAATAAATCTGGCTGATCGCGCGGCGCAGCTTGCGCGGATCGCCGCCCGAATCCATTGGGTTCTGAAGGCCCCGGAAGGTCTTCAGATGACCGAGAATCGCTTTTTGTTCATCGGCGGGCGTTTTTAAGAAGCCCATGATCTTGCCGGCCGACCCGGCCAGTTCCGCCTTGATGGCGTCCATGTTTACGCCGGCCTGCACGGCCGTTACGGCCGGACGAGGCTCCGCTTCGCGCGCGGCTTCTTTATTCTCGGCGACAAAATCGCGCAGTTTGGCCAGTCCCGGCGCGTTGGCCGGATAGGGGACTTCTTGTAAAGTCTGGTAGTTGCGTAACAGGGCGTCCGCCGTGCTCTGCAGGAAGCGCGCCATCGCCGTAAACTCCGGCAGCGAGACGTTGTTAAAGCCGGAATTCAACAGATCCGAAAGCAGATAGAATTTCTCTACGAACGAATAATCGCCGTGCATCAGGGTTTCCAGGCTGGTGTCAATGCCGTCCTGAAGCTGATAAATCTCCTGGATGCATCCCTGGATTTCCTGAGCCAGTTTGCGACATAGCCCTTCGAGGATTTTGATGTCCGATTTGAACATCTCGCCTTGCAGATTCGCCGGCAGCGCCAGCAGGCGGCGAAGGAAATTGAACTCTTCCGTGTCGAAGGAAGATTCAAATTCATACGATTTCTTTAGTATCCCGCTGTGATCGCCCTGCAGCCAGATCTGATTGAAGGTCTGCGGCAACTGACCGCCATTTTGCTGAAAATCCGCAACCACCATGCGGGCCGCGGTCAGCGCAGGATCGATCACGTCGCCCGGGCCTTCGTGACCCTGGGTTTTGAACACTTCCGGGTTGCACCGAAAATATGCGAGCGACAGATTGTCGTTAGCGCGCAGAATCTGAGTAAGATAGGTTGCAAGTCCGCGCACCGCCTGCTGGGCCTGCATGGTCTCCGTCATGAGGGAACGCACGGCCATCATGCCCACGTTCAGCTTGCCGAGGATCAGATTCTGGAACGCGCCGCGCACCGGAAAGGAACTGATGACGGAATCCTGGGTCACGCGCAGGCCGCAGGGCAGGGGCTGGCCCAGTAGCAACTGGGTAAAGCCCGCCACGCTATTGGCCCCCAGCGAATACAGTTTTCGTTTGCCCGATTTGTCGAACCGATTCACGCACTGGACCTCGCCCTGATGGACCAGCGTCAGAGCTGCGGGTTGTGCGCCAGGATTGTAGAGGATCGTGCCGGCCGGGATTTTCGCCTGCTGCAAGGGTTTCGAAAGATCAAGGGCCATAGGTGCGGTGTCGGGGGGAGTCTCGGTTGTTTCGCGGCGGATCGCCGCCAGGTAAAGTAAAATCCAGCCTGTGCGCAGGAATTCAGCCGGGGCGCCAGGGGCCGCCCGCGCGTTGACCGAACAATGCCGAACCAATGCGAATCATAGTAGCGCCTTCTTCGACCGCCAGCTCCCAATCGCCGCTCATGCCCATGCTGAGTTCGCCGCCCGGCAGGCGCGCATCTCGTAGCGCGCGCAGGGCGGCAAAGGCGCTCCGGGCGCCGGCAAGATCGCCATCCGCGGGGCCCATGGTCATAAAACCCGCAAAGCGGCATTCGGGCGTCTCGGGAATCTCGCGCAGCGCAGCCAGCTCCTCCGGCGAAAATCCGCCGGCCTTGCTGGCCTCATCGGTCAAACGAACCTGGATCAGAAAGCGCAGCGGCCAGCGCTCGGGATCGTCCGGCGGGCGCTCGCGTTCGGCGTGGCGCGCGGCGGCGGTTTGCAAGGCCTCCAGCGCGCTGCTCGAACCAACGCCGTGCACATAAGTGAAAAGGCCCGGAATCTGGCGCGCCGCCCCGGACTGGAGCGGGCCGATGTGATGATAAATCGGGCGGCGCTCCGGCGGCAGATCGGCGACAGGCACCAGGGGAAATTTATCGCGCGCCTCATTCTGACGATTTTCGCCAAAATCGCGCAGACCGGCTTCCAACCAGCCGCGAATTCGCTCGGGACCGTGGGTCTTGCTGACGCCAATTACGCGCACACCCGGCCGGCCGAGTTGCGCGAGCCGGTTGCGGATGCCGTCTAAGAGCCGCGCATCTTCCACGCGAGCTTCAGGCTCAGCCGCGCGTCAGACGTGCGACGCGGGCCGGATCCAGATCTTTGAGCCCGTTGTTTTCGAGCAGCCGCGCAGCGTCGAGCGCCGTGTCCGGCGGCTGGTTAAAATTCAACGCGTAGACATTTTCCATTTCCACCTGAGCGCCCTTCAGCGCGCGCGTCAGGCGATCGAGCGCGCCCTGGACCTCGTCTTTCAGGCGCGCTGGATCAAAGCCGGCGCGATGCTCGGGGAAGAGCGGCTCATCGCCAAACTTCAGATCCGGTCCAATTTCGTCCGGATTCTGCGTAAGATAACTGTAGCGCGCCTGCTCGCGGGAGTACTCGCGCTGTATGGCGCCCAGACTGGCCTGCAGCCGCAGGAGTCGCGCTTCCAGCGGGGTAGCGGCCAGACCTTCCGTCAGGGCGTCGGTCGAGCGGGCTGCGTCGGAGCTGGCGCTGGCGCCGCTCGCGCGATTTTCTTTATGCCGCTCGCGCAGGATGCTCTCAGCAGAATTCAGCAGGGTTTTGCCGTTGATTTGCATAATATGACCTCGCCAGTGACCTTATGTCACCCCGATGCAGGCAAGCCAAAAGCGCCCCGCATCCTTTATTATATCGGTCGGAACTTGAGCGTTTTTTATCGTTTTTTATCGAATCGGGCGGCCGGCGGGTCTTTTTGGCCCGCCGGCTCCCCGACAGACCGCTGCGGGGAAAACCCTCCGACGCCGCCCCCGAGGAGACATAAATCGCTTGCCGGGGCGGACGCTGGCGCGGCAGTCTGGAAGGGTAGCACCATGGATCGTTCCCGACTCGTCACCGCCCTTGCGCTCGCATTTACCCTGCTCGGAGTCATACTCGGCCTGGTGGACATTGGCCTCTCGCGCTCCAGCGGCGGCTTTGTGTCCGAGACCGAAAGCTTTTTCACGTCGGCGCGGGCCGGAGTCGCATTGATCGAAGTGCGCGGCGTCATCGCGGACGGCTACGGCCCCGGCGGCGCCGATCGGATCGCTGATCAGATTGAGTCGGCCCAGCGGGATCCGGCCGTGCGCGGCGTACTGCTCTCGATTAACAGCCCCGGCGGCGCGCCTGGCGCTACTAAAAAGATTTACGACCGCATCATCGAACTGCGCAAGACCAAGTATGTCGCGGCGATAATCACCGACGTCGCAGCCAGCGGCGGCTATTATATCGCCAGCGCAGCCGATCGCATCTACGCCTATCCAGGATCCATCGTCGGCTCAATCGGCGTGATCAGTCTGCATCCGAACTTCGGTCCTTTTCTGGCGCGTTACGGCATTGAGGTCGAGGCCTTGAAGGCCGGTCGCTACAAGGATTCGAGTTATCCCTTTCGCAATCTCACCGAAGAAGAGCGCGCGATGTACCAGAACGTACTGGATGCCGCGTATCAGCAGTTCTTAAACGACGTGGCCGAAGGCCGCAAGACCAGTCTCGCCAACGTGCGAAACTGGGCCGAGGGTCGCATTTATTCGGGAACCCAGGCGCGGGCGGAGCAAATGATCGACGAATTAGGCGGGCGCGATCAAGCCATGGATGCCATTCGCCAGGCGCTCAAGTTGAACGAGACGCCGCCGCTGTTAAAACCGCGGCGGGACTTCCTGGAAGATTTTCTGGAGAACAGTCCCCTGGGCGCGCGACTGCAGCCGCGCAGCGACTACGGCGCGCTGCTTTCCATGCCCGCCTTGTATTTGTATCCCGCCGCTTCCAACCTGGCACTGGAGGCGGCCCTGTCGGCGCGCGGCGCTCTGGATAACAGGCTGCAATGACCCGGTTTCTGTTGCAGTTCCTGAATCTCGCCCACGCGGCCCTGCAGCGTCCCAGCGAGTTGCCGGTGCTGGTGGAGCGCGGCGGAGTCACGCGCGGATCGCTGATTGCAGCGCTTTCTCTCACTGCGCTGGCTCAGGCGACCGCCACCTATCTCTTGCGCGATTATTACGACAACGGCGCTCTTCTTTTAATTCCGCTGCTTGCGCTGATCTACGGCGTTTTCGCCTTCGCCTGGGCGGCTCTGCTCGGTTGCGTGGCGGACGCGCTGGTTTCGCGCACCAACCGGGAGCGGGCCGGCAAGGCGCCCGCCATGATCGCCGTAATCGTATTTTCGGCTTTGCCGAACATGTTCGTGGTGTCGAGCGCGCTGGTTGCGCGTTTTCTGTCGTACCCGGCCTTAATTACCATTCCGGTGCAGTTAGGCGTCTTCGCCTGGTCGATTTACATCACCCTCAAAGGCCTGCAATATCTTTATGAATTAAATCTGCGCCGGGCCGCGACGGTGTATCTCCAGGGCCTGGCCCTCGTGCTGGCCTTTCCAGGTCTCGCGCTGCTCTTCGCCGTTCTGTCCGCCGCAACGGGATATGCGCCGTGAAATCCGGCCTCCGCTTGCTTGTGTGCAACGACGACGGACCGCACGCGCCTGGCGTACTGGCCCTGGAGAGTCGTTTGAGCCGACTGGCGGAGGTCTGGGTAATCACTCCCGATCGCGAACGCAGCGCCACGTCGCACGCCCTTTCGATTCGCGAGAGCTTGCGGCTCACAAAAATCGGCGAACGCCGCTACACTCTGACGGGGTATCCGGCGGACTGCGCAAACGTCGGTTTTTTTTCCGAGGGCTTTCCGCGTTTTGACGCCGTGATTTCCGGCATCAACCACGGTCCGAACCTGGGCGACGACGTTCACTACAGCGGCACCGTGGCGGCCGCGCGTCAGGGCGCAGTGCACGGCATGCGCGCCTGCGCGGTAAGTTTTCCGCACTACGATCGCAGCGCCAACGCGGAACGGGCCGCGCGCTGGTTCGGCGACTGGTTGGAGCGCGTATTCGACGAGCTGCATGCCGGCGTGGTCTACAACGTCAACTATCCCGAAGAGCCGCCCGAATTGCCGAGCGAAGCGCCGCTGCCGCCGGAACGGTGGACTTACCAGGGCCGGCGAACCTACGCCGACGCATATGACCGCCTTGAAGAAGGACCGGACTACGTTGTATTGCGCATGCGCAGCATGGAGTTCGGTCACGTACGTGAAGACCAATCGGATTTTGAGGCCGTATTGGACGGCGCAGTCAGCATTACGCCGCTTTCGACTTATACCACGCATATCCGGGAACTCAAACGATGGTTTTACAGGAATCCGAACGCGAACGCCGAATCCTCGAACGCATCCTGAGTCTCAAGCAGCGCATCAAGGACGGCGACTCCGGCCCCATTGAGCTGCACGAACTCGGAGTGTGTTATTTCTACTTAAGCAACTTCCGTCAGGCCGCAGAATACCTGCACGAGCTGCTCGAGCTATTTCCAGATTATGTGGAAATTGGCGCCGCGCATGCCTTGCGGGCCCTGGCGCTCGTCAACGCGGAAGACTATGCGGAAGCGGAGCGGGCGCTGCGGGCGCGTCTGGGAAAATCCGCCGGCGACGTACGGCTGATGGGGATGCTTGCCCACGTATTGTATCGCACCGGCCGACTTGACGAGGCGATCGAGCAACATCGCCGCATTTTGCGACTGGATGCGGACAATTTGAACAGCTTGAATTCTCTTGGCTATCTGCTGGCCCTGCGCGATCTCCCGGAGGACCGCGACGAAGCGTATGCTTGCCTCAAGCGCGCGGTCGCGCGCAAACCGGAGCACCCGGCCTATCTGGATTCCCTGGGCGTGCTTCTGGCGCGCAGCGGCGATCGTGAGCGCGCCCGGCGAGCTCTTTTTAAGGCGCTCGAACGTGCGCCGGAAAACGCCGAAATCCTGGACCATATCCGCGATCTCTTGCCGGAAACGTGAAAAAGTGCGGCGACGTACGTTTCACGCTTGCCCGGGACCGACGCCAGTCCATGCTTCGGCTCGCAGGCGCGGCGTAAGTCGCCCAGAGTTCCGTTGCGCCGCACTTAACTTCCAGGAGAATTGAATGAAACGATATGTGGTCGCTCTAATGATCGCGCTGACTTCCATCAGCAGTCTGGCAAATTGCCATGGTCGCTTTTCTTTGACCCGCACATGGGACGGCGTGGTCAGCGGCATCAGCAACAAATGGATTCGCTGGCTGTTCTTCCTTTTGACTGTAATTATCCCGATCTACGGCATCGCCATCCTCGTCGACGCGATAGCTTTTAACTCCATCGAATTCTGGACCGGGCGCAATCCGATGGCGCGCAGCGATTTTGATCCGAATGGCGAACTGCAGAAAGTCGTCTCAAAAGGCGACGAACGAGCGGTTCTGACCTATCGCAATTTTGGCGAAGAGCTGAACATTCGCGTGAGCAAAGCCGGCGTCGAGACCATGAACGTCACATTGCTGCGCAGCCAGCCGGGCGCGTATTTTGTAGAACGCGACGGCCAACTGGTCCGTCTGGAAGGAACCCGGTGGCAAGCCGGCGGATCGACTCTGATTCGTCTCAGCGCCGGCGACGAAACAGTTTCGAGCGCGTTGATGACGGACGCCGACTACAGCGCCGCGCTTAGCCGGTCCGAAGCCGCCGGAGCGCGTCTGGCGCAGTAAGCTCCAGCTTCGCCAACCGAGGAGATCCACGCTCGCGCTCAAGCGCGGGCGTGGATTTTTTGCAGAGAGTTTACCGAATACGCGCGGTCGCGCGATTCGCCGAGGCCATTCACCAGCGCCTTTACGCCCGCCACCGTTGTTACGCACAACAGGCGATGTCTTATCGCCTGCTGGCGAATTACAAACGCATCATCACGGGTCCGGCGCGAGTCGGGAATATTAATCACAAGTTGAATCTTGCCGCTTTTGATTTCATCGAGAGCGTTCGGGCTCTGGCCGTCGCGCATCTTGTGGAGCTCAATTACATTGACGCCGCGTTCCTTGAGCAACTGCGCCGTTCCATGGGTGCCATACAGCGTATAGCCCAGCTTTTGCAAGGTGACGGCTTCTTCGATGAGTTGAGCCTTAGCGCTATCGGCAACGCTGAAAAACACGCCGCCGCTGGCGGGAATGCGATCGCCGGCCCCGGACAGCGCCTTTAAATACGCTTCACCGGCCGTGCGCGCCACGCCCATAACCTCGCCGGTCGATTTCATTTCCGGTCCGAGTATAATATCCGCCCCGGGGAATCGCGAAAAGGGCAGCACAGCTTCTTTTACAGAATAGAAGCCGCTTGCCGGGCGCGCATCGAACACGCCAAGGCTGCGCAGGCTTTCGCCGAGCATTACGCGCGTGGCGAGTCGCGCCACCGGCAGACCGATGGACTTGGCTACGAAGGGCACGGTGCGACTGGCGCGCGGATTGACTTCCAGCACAAATAAGGCGCCGTTCTGAATTGCAAACTGTATGTTTAGCAAACCGACCACGCCGAGTTCGAGCGCAATCGCTGTAGTGGCGGCGCGAATTTCTGCGAGCGTCGTTTCCGACAGGCTTACCGGGGGCAGGGTGCACGCCGAGTCTCCGGAATGCACGCCGGCTTCCTCGATGTGTTGCATGATGCCGGCTACAAAAACCTCTTTGCCGTCGGCGAGCGCGTCGACGTCGACCTCGATCGCATCCTGTAAGAAGCGATCGATCAACACCGGATGTTCCGGACTGATTTGCGCCGCTTCGCGCATAAAATTCAGGAGTTGCTCGCGATCATACACGATCGCCATCGCCCGGCCGCCGAGGACGTAACTGGGACGCACCAGCACCGGATATCCGATGCGGGCGACGACCCCTTCCGCTTCTTCCAGCGTAAAGGCGAGGCCGTTTTCCGGCTGGCTCAAGTTCAGCTTTTTTAAGAGTTCGCTGAAGCGATCCCGGTCTTCGGCGCGGTCAATGGCGTCCGGGCTCGTTCCCAGAATTTTCACGCCGGCGCGCTCCAGGCCGCGCGCAAGTTTGAGCGGGGTCTGGCCGCCAAAGGACAGAATCACGCCGTCCGGCTTTTCGTTTTCGCAGATGTGCAGCACGTCTTCGAGCGTGAGCGGCTCAAAATAGAGCTTATCCGAGGTGTCGTAGTCGGTCGAAACGGTTTCCGGATTGGAATTCACCATGATCGACTGCACGCCGAGGCCCTGCAGAGCGTAGCTCGCGTGCACGCAACAGTAGTCGAACTCGATGCCCTGGCCGATGCGATTGGGTCCGCCGCCCAGAATCATGACTTTCTTTTTCGCTTCAACGCGCGACTCGTCTTCCTCTTCGTAGGTCGAATAGAGATAGGGCGTGTAGGCTTCAAACTCGCCGGCGCAGGTATCCACGGTTTTGTATACCGGGCGCAGTCCGAGGGACTTGCGGACTTCGGCGACGCGATGTTCTTCGCGCGACAGTATGCCGAGCATCTCGCCGCGTTTTTTCTGTTCCGGCAATGCGGGGTCTTGCAGCAGCCGGTCCAGCTCGCCAGCCGTGCGCAAATATGCGATCTGTCGGTCGGAAAACCCGTTTTCCTTTAAATGTCGCAGGACGTCCAGGTCCAGCGGACAGCCGCGCGCTTGATAGTCACGACCGATCAGGATGATGTCGTTTAGCTGAAAGAGAAACCAGCGATCGATGCGCGAAAGTTCGTAAACCGTTTCCAACGTAAAGCCAAGCTCCGGTTGATCCAGCGCCAGTTCCAGGGCTTTGCGCACATAGAAAATCCGCTCTGGATTGGGCCGCGTGAGATTCGACTTGAGAAACTCTGTCAATGCCGTCGGACCTTTGCGCGCGAGTTCGTCGAATTTGAAAAGCTCGTTTAAATACCCGTCGGCGCCGTACCCGGCGCGAGATATTTCAAGCGAGCGAAACGCCTTTTGAAACGACTCTTTAAAGGTGCGGCCGATCGACATGGTTTCGCCGACCGACTTCATCATGCTGCCCAGCGTGTCGGATGCGCCGGGGAATTTTTCGAACGTAAAGCGCGGGATTTTGGTGACAACGTAGTCGATAGTCGGCTCAAAACTGGCCGGCGTTACGCGCGTGATGTCGTTTTGAATTTCATCCAGGGTGTAGCCGACGGCCAGCAGCGCAGCGATTTTTGCGATCGGAAAGCCCGTCGCTTTGCTCGCCAGCGCGGAACTGCGCGAAACACGCGGGTTCATCTCGATGATGACCATCTCGCCGTTGGCCGGATTCACGCCGAACTGGATATTCGAGCCGCCGGTATCCACGCCGATCTCGCGGATGATTTTGATCGCGGCGTCGCGCATTTCCTGGTACTGGCGATCCGTGAGGGTTTGCTGCGGGGCGATCGTAATGGAATCGCCGGTATGCACGCCCATGGGGTCCAGGTTTTCAATCGAACAGATAATGACAACGTTGTCGGCGAGGTCGCGCATGACCTCGAGTTCGTATTCTTTCCAGCCGAGCACGCTTTCTTCGATCAGGATCTGATTGGTGGGCGAAAGATTGAGGCCGTTGGAGACGATCTGCTCGAACTCGTCGTCCGTGAAGGCAATGCCGCCGCCGGTGCCGCCCAGCGTAGAAGACGGCCGAATAATCAGCGGCAGGCCGCGTTTGCGCCGAAACGCGAAGGCTTCCTCTTCGCCGTTGCAGAGCGCCGACTCCGGCACGCGCATGCCGATTTTTAACATGGCGTCTTTGAACTCTTCGCGGCTCTCCGCCTTGCGGATCGCTGCGACGTTAGCGCCAATTAATTGCACGCCGGATTTTTCCAGGTAGCCGACCCGGTGCAGCTCCATCACCAGGTTCAGAGCCGTCTGTCCGCCCACCGTCGGCAGAATCGCGTCGGGCTTTTCCGCTTCGATGACCTTAATCATCGTCTCCACGTTGAGCGGCTCAATGTAGGTCGCGTCCGCGGTTTCCGGATCGGTCATGATCGTCGCGGGGTTGGAGTTCACGAGAATCGTGCGATACCCTTCTTTGCGCAGGGCCTTGCAGGCCTGGGTGCCGCTGTAATCAAACTCGCACGCCTGACCGATGACGATCGGGCCCGAGCCGGGGATAAGTATGCTTTTGATATCAGTCCGCTTTGGCATAGGGGGCGTCGAATAGGGCCGGGGTCGCGTCAGATTTTTCGCTCAGACGAAGACGTCCAGCCCAATAAACCCGTTATGTCCTCAGTCGGAGAAGCGTCGGTGATAGTCGGTGCAGCGCGGCGACGCGAAGTCCCGTGCGCAGACAAACGGCCAGGGGTCGACGCGGCTGGAGTCGCCAATCCAGACTTCATAGTGCAGATGGACGCCGGTGGCCCGGCCCGAGGAACCCATCGCGCCGACGCGATCGCCGCGCCGCACCCGCTGGCCGGTCCGGACGC
>JAVHPJ010000185.1:0-7220 GCA_036170535.1 Leptospirales bacterium
ATCATGGGCATGCGCGAATTTTTGACCGATCAGCTGATTAATGCCGACGGTCAAATTCGAATTTCTCCGCGCGACGAACTCAAGACGCCCGAGTCTTTTCGCGGCGTTTTTTTTGCGGAGGCGCACGTATTCTGGATCAAGCCGCCGGCCGGGCGCTACGATGCCAACCGATTGAGCAGCCGCGCCCTGTGGGAGCGCCGCCTCGATCAAGCGCCGGAGGCGCTGGCTTATGCGCCGCAATTAAATCGGCAGGTGTTTGTTCTGCACAACGACGAAACCCTGTCCGTGCGCATGGTCGGCATTGAACCGGATGTGCAGCGAATGGTAAGCAATATTGAGAAGCACATCGAGCACGGTCGGCTTACCGATTGGCCCGGCGCGGGCGCCGCGGTGATCGCCGGCGGCGCGCTGCTGGATCGTCTGGGATTGCGGCCTGGCGACAATTTGATGATCGCAGCGCCGCGGCGCGAAGCGCAGCCGGTTAAGATCAAAGGCGTCTTTCGCACGGGCAATCGTACGCTGGATGAATCTGTCGTCTACGCCGCGCTGAATACCGTGCAACGCATTACTGCGTCATCGGGCGAAGTATCGGATATCGTGGTCAAGGTGCGCGACCCCATGGCCGCAGCCGATCTGGCCGATCAGTGGTCGCAATTCAGTCGGGACAAGGTGCAGAGCTGGGATCAGGCGAACTCGCAAATCTTCGAGATTTTTCGCTCGCAGGATATCTTTTTCAACAGTATTACCGGGATTATTCTGTTGATTGTCGCGTTTGGCATTTACAATATTCTGAATATGGTCGTTACGCAGAAAAAGCGCGAGATTGCCATTTTGAAGAGCTTCGGTTTTGACGAGCGCGACATTATGCAGCTCTTCGTAATACAGGGCGTGATACTCGGCATATTGGGCGGCCTCGCCGGACTCGCCGTGGGCGCGGGGGTGTGCGCCTGGCTGCAGACCATCCCGATTAATCGCCAGGGCTTTGGCGCAATGTCTACGGCAAAAACGCTCATGGTAAGCTGGAGCGCGTGGATCTATGTAAAGGCCTTCCTGATTACGCTGGCCAGCGCCATGGTTTCGAGCCTCTTGCCCGCGCGGCAGGGCGCGCGGCTTTCGCCGATCGAAATTATTCGAGGCGCAACCTGATGGGCGTCAGAAAAAAAAGTTCCGGGCTGAGCGCCCGTGCGTCTGCAACCGAGCCTTCGGCCGGCGAGTGCATCGAAGCGCGCAATCTTATTAAGAGCTTTGGCGAGCCGCCGGTGAACGTTCTTAAGTCAGTGTCGCTAAAAATCGGCCGCGGCGAATTTGTTTCCATCATCGGGCGTTCCGGATCGGGCAAGAGTACGCTGCTTTATATGCTGAGCGGCCTGGATACGCCGAGCTCGGGCGAAATCTTGATTGAGGGCAAGAACATCAACGCCCTTTCGCGTACGGAATTTAACTATTTGCGCAATCGAACCATCGGCTTTGTGTTTCAGTTTCATTATCTCTTGCCGGAGTTGACGCTGCTTGAAAACGCGCTCATGCCGGCGCGCAAATATGGAGATCATCGCACGCGCGAGCCGTATGCAAAAGAGCTGCTGGCCGCGTTCGGCCTTGGCGACAAATTCGGCCGCTATCCCTCGCAGGTCTCCGGCGGCGAAAGCCAGCGCGCGGCCGTGGCCCGCGCGCTGGTGATGGAGCCGCGTTATCTTTTCGCCGACGAGCCGACCGGCAACCTCGACACGGTTAACGGCGATATTGTGATGGAACTTTTTCAGAAGATCAATCGCGACTTTGGCGCGGCGGTGATCATGGTGACGCATGATCCAGATTTCGCCGAGATGGCGCGCCGGAAGATTCACATTGTCGACGGCGCCCTGGCCGACTGATCGGGCGCCAGCGAACTTTCGCGCACAAACAGGACCAGGACCGCGGCGGCCGCAAGCGCGAGCGCGGCGCCCGCAAGAAATGGCGCCGGCGGCGACAGCGCATACAACAGTCCGGCGCCCACGCTGGCCGGCAAGAGACCCAGGCCGTGGATCCAGTGCGCATAGCCGAGCGCGGTTGCGCGCGAATCTTCCGGCGCCAATCGGGCCACAAACGCTTTTTCAACGCCTTCGGTCAGGGCGTAATAAACGCCGTAGAGCGGCCACAAACACCAGAGCCAGGCCCGGCTTGTCGGAGTGATCAGGCCGAATCCGGCGTATACAAGAGCGTAGACAAGAAATCCGGCGACGAGCAGGGGCTTGCGACCCAGGCGATCGGAAAGGGCGCCTGCGCGACGCGCCAACGCCGTGACGGTCAGGTTAAAGAGAAAGTAGAGCAGCAGAGTATCACGGAGCGCCAGTCCGACATTCGCACTCCGCAAAAGCAGAAATTGATTGGAGCTGTTGCCGAGCGTAAAAAGCGCGATGGCAACATAAAACAACAAGAGGTTGCGATTGTAACGGCGCAGATCCAGGCGCGCGGCGGGCGGCGCGCTGCTATCGCGCGCGTGCGCCGGGGTTTGCGCCAGCGCGGGCCGCTCGGCCGTTTCGCGTAAGAGCAAGAGCGCGGCCACGCCCAGAAACGCGGGGACCAGAGCGAGCCAGAAGATGGGCAAGTAGTCCGTTGGTTTGACGTCCGGGCCGGCCGCTTCGAGTAAAGGGGCCGCGAAAAAATACGCGAGCGCGACGCCTGCCGCCGCTCCGGCAAAGTCCATGGCGCGCTGTAAGCCAAAGGCGCGCCCGCGTTCTGCGTCTGGAATCGACTCCGCGAGCAACGCGTCGCGCGGCGCAGTGCGCACGCCTTTGCCGATGCGATCCAGCAAGCGCCAGGCGAGCGCCAGCGGCCAGCCCAGATGCGCAATCAGCAATAACACGCGCGCAACGGCGCTCAGTCCGTATCCGGCCAGCGCCAGCGGCTTTCGTCTTCCCAACCTATCCGACGCATAACCGCCCAGGAGTTTGGTCAAACTGGCCGCAGTTTCCGCCGCGCCTTCAATGATCCCGAGCGCGGGTCCGATCATCACCGCACGCGCCGAGAGCAAGACGGAAAGAAAGGATTGGATTAAGGGATAAATCATCTCCGACGCAACGTCGGTGAAAAAACTGGCCAGGCCGGCGATATACACATTGCGGCGCAGCCTCGGGTCCGGGGCGGCTTCCGTCGGAATTGATTCGCGCGACATCGCAATGGTTCATCCAGCCAGCCAGTGCCGAGATTTCTCGACCGCGACCAGCAAACGATCGATGTCGGCGTTTGCGATCGGCCCCAGGTTGGCCATGCGGAATGTGCGGACCTGCATCGTTAGCCCCGGAGCGATTAAAAAGCCGTGCAGCTTTAAGTCGGCGTAAAAGCGATCAAACTGGAAGGCGGGCGCGTCGGGCTGCAGAAAAGAAGTGAGCAGCCCCGAGTGATGCGCTTCCGCGAGTTGGGTTTTGAAACCCAGCTCGCGCATTCCCTGGCACAGGCGGCGCTGGCAAGCGGCGAAGCGCGCGGCGCGTGCATCGATGCCGCCTTCGGCGTCCAGTTCGTTCAAAGCCTGGGCCAGGGAGTGGCACGACTCAATCGGCGCATCAAAGCGAAAGCGTCCGCCGCCTTTTTCAAAAGCGCTCCAGGCCGCGTAAAGATCCAGTACAAAGCTGCGGGCGCGGTCTCTGGCGTCTTCGATTAACGTGCGCGGCGCCACGACGAATCCCAGACCGGTCGCTGCGCCCAGTGCGCCGGCGGAGTCGCCCACAAGAAAATCTATGTCGCTGTCGGCCGCATCCAGTTCGACTCCGCCGAACGCAAAACCGGCGTCGACAATCAAGCGCTTGCCGTATTTGCGCACCACGGCTGCGATTTCGCGAATGGGATTGATCAGACCGCTCGCGCCCTCGACTAGCACGGCGGCCACGTGCGTATAGCGTTCATCCGATTTGAGTTCCAGTTCGAGTCGCGACAGATCCGGCGGCAAATTTTCCCCGCTATCATGGACGCGACACTCGATGCCGATGCGATCCGCGATGGCGGCGATGCGTCGGCCGCTGGCACCGCTTGAAAGCGTGAGTAACTTGCCGTCGCGGGGGATTGCGCCGCCCAGCGTCGCTTCGAGCGCGCTTACGCCGCCGCCGGAGAACAACACGGTCGTGCGCCCGGCATGGCGCGTCGCAAGGCTGGCGAGTCGGAAACGCAAATCCTCGACTTGAGACAAATAAGCGGCGTCCTCGGGGATCGTGGTGCGTCCGCCCGCTGCGGCGACACTGCGGCCCGGGGTAGGCGCTTCCGGCGCGAGTGAAAGATACGGCGAGTCAAAACGGGGGTCGGCGTTCATAGGTTTGAGGAATTGGACGACGGCGGCCCGGCTGCCGTAAACGAAAAAGACGCCCATCGGCGATAATTGCCCGTCGGCGGATTCTTCGCCCGCTGCGCTCTACGCCATGGGGCCGGAAATTCAAGGAAAACGTCGGCGAAAGCCTGCGGGCGCTGCGACGGAGCGGCCCGCCGCATAATCAAAGAAGCGCAGGCCGGTGCGCGCGTACGCAATCTCGCGCTGGTCGGACACGGCGTAGACGCCGGCGGCGATCTCGCAGCCGCGCTCCCAGAAGTCCTCCGCTGCCAGATCAAAGCGCAGGCGATCGCGAAAGTGCGCCTCGCTCCGATAAACGACCGCGAGATCGGCGAGAATGATCCCTGCGCCTTCTACGTTCAGCTCGCTGTAGCCCAGCGAATCAAAGAAGCGGGCGCGCGCTTCGTGCAGCAAGCGAATCAGACTGTCGTGGCCCAGGTGGCCGCCGAAATTTACGTCCGAAATGCGTACGCTTAATTCGCAACTGAAATGGACGGCGCCGGGCGGCGCCACTACGATGCGGGGCATAGGTGAAACTCGCGGCGCGCGGCGGCGGGGCAATTACTTTTGGTCAGCCCGGATTAGCCCGGATTATTCCAGCCGCTCCCGCCATGCTGCGTCGACGGAAGCTTCGTTGACGTCGCAGCGGCGGTTTGGAAACTTCCGACATGCAACTGACAGCGCTGCGCGTGGATGGAACTCTGATTCGGGACGGTTACGGACGCAGCGTCCTTCTACGCGGCGTGAACCTGGGCGGAGACTGCAAGGTTCCCTATCCGGACGGGGGTACGCATATCCCTGCGGATTTTGCGAACCACCGCAGCGTCAGTTTTGAAGGCCGCCCCTTTCCGTTAAGCGAAGCGGTCGAACACCTGGATCGACTACAGGCCTGGGGCTTTAATTGTCTGCGTTTGCTTACGACCTGGGAAGCGGTGGAGCATGGCGGTCCCGGTCAGTACGATCAGGCGTATCTGGACTATTACGCGCAGGTCTGTCAGCTGGCGGGCGAGCGCGGATTTTATATCTTTGTAGATTTTCATCAGGACGTCTGGAGCCGCTTTACCGGCGGAGACGGCGCGCCGGGCTGGGTTTTTGATGAGCTGGGCATTGATCTTGCGAAAATCGCGCCGACGACTGCGGCGATTGTGATGCAGCAAGCCTACGACTATTCCGACCCGCGTCCGGTTCAGGAAAACAACTATCCGACCATGGTGTGGTCGGCGAATTATCGTTATCCTTTGAACGGACTCTTGTGGGCCTTGTTTTTCGCCGGCCGCGCCGTTGCGCCCGACTGGATCGTGCGCGGTAAAAACGTGCAGGATTTTTTACAGGAGCATTATCTGGGCGCCATGGCGGCCCTCGCGCGCGCGGTGGCCCATCTGCCGAACGTCATCGGCTTTGACACCCTGAACGAACCCTCGGCCGGCTGGATCGGTGCGCGCCTGGGCGATCGTCGTGATCGGGGCGCAAGCGCGGAGCGCGGCCCGGCGCTGTCGCCGGCGGAGGCGCTCGCCGTGATGAACGGCTGGAGCGTGCGCGTCCCCTTTCTGGACGTTTCGTTTTTGCGCGGCGGTCTCGCGCCGGTGCGCCGACTGACGCTCAATCCAGGACGCGAGCGTCTCTGGAAAGAGGGCGTGGAAGATCCCTTTGTGCGCGCTGGCGTCTGGCGTCCGCGCGCGGACGGTTCGCCGGAGATTTTGAAGCAAGACTGCTTTTTTGGCCGCGCGGGCGTCGCCTTTGATTTTGAGCGCGAGTTCCTGGCGCCATTTTTTCAGCGCGTGGCCGATGCCGTGCGCGGCGTACGCGGCGACTGGATTGTCTTTTATGAAAAACCGCCCACGGATCTGTTTCACAAAGCCGAGTTTCCCGCAGGCTTGCCGGAAAACTCGGTTAACGCTTCGCACTGGTACGATCTCCTGACGCTGGTTTTAAAGCGCTTTCTCTACCCGATCTCGCTTGATGTGTTTGGCCTGCGGCCGGTCTTCGGTCGCCGCGGCGTGGAGCGCATGTACCAGCGGCAACTGGGGCGACTCAAGCGTGCGGCGGACCAGTCAAACCACCCCGTGCTGGTCGGCGAGTTTGGCATTCCGTACGATCTCGACAACGCCCGGGCCTTTCGCGCCTGGCGCAGCGGCGACCGCAGCGGCGCGCCCTGGCGCCGGCATGTCCTCGCCCTCGAATTAATGTACAATGCGCTTGATCAGTTGCTGATGCACAGCACGCAATGGAACTACACGGCCCCCAATCGCAACGATCAGCGAATCGGCGATACCTGGAATCAGGAAGACCTGAGCATCTACTCGCGCGACCAGGAAACCAACCCGGACGATCCGGCCAGCGGAGCGCGCGCCGGCGCCGGTTTTATTCGACCTTTCGCCCGCGCCGTACAGGGCCGCATTCTCCGGATGAGTTTCGCCATGGAACACGGCCGTTTTACGCTGGAATTTGAGGCCGATCCGAACATCCCCGCGCCTACTGAAATTTATGTCCCGCGCTTGCAGTTTCCACGCGGCTACGATTTAGCGCAGAGCGGGTTGCGAGCGGAACGTTTTGATGATGAGCAATGCATTAAACTCTACGCTGAACAGCCTGGAAGCGTAACTGTCGAGATTGTGCGTTTATGAGAACTTCGCTACGCTTCCGTTGAGTTTTTCCAGCCGCCTTAAGTTTCGTTTTTTCTCTCCGTCAATTGAGCTGAGAGGGAAAACTTATGAAACGTTTATTATTCACCAGCGTTCTGGCAACGCTCCTCCTGACGACCGCCTGCGGCGGAGATGACAAAAAGGCCTGGTGGTTGCTTCTGGGACTGCTCGGCGACGTCGGCTCCGCAGGCGCCGCGCAAGACGCGGGCGGCGAGCCGACGGCGTCCGGGGCGAATCCGGAGCCTGCGGCGCTGGAGGCGCCCGAAGTGGTCAACCGCGACGCG
>JAVHPJ010000186.1:0-1163 GCA_036170535.1 Leptospirales bacterium
GGCGGGCCCGGGATAAAAGAGTTCGATAACCAGACCCGACTGTAAACGCGAAGCCAGCGCGCCGCTCAGCGGCAAGTCGCCGGGACGGCGATCGGAGGCGAGTACGAGCGCGGCGCCGGATTCGGCGAACTCATCGCACAGATGCAGGAGTTCTTCCTGCGCCCGTTCGGCCTGCTTTTTTATAAACTGGAAATCGTCCAGAAACAGAATGTCGTGGGCGCGCAGCTGCTTGCGCCAGCGGATCGTGTCGCGCTGTTTGCAGGCGAGGCCAAACTCGGTGAGAAAAGTTTCGAAGTTCAGTTTACGAACGCGTTTGCCGGCGCTTCGCGCCCGGTCGGCAAGCAATGTTCCAAAAGCGCTTTTACCGGAACCTTCGCCGCCGACGAGCATGGTCGCGGGCGGAGTAAACTCAAAATGGAGCAGGCGTTCCAGGTCGCGGCGATTGAGCTCGGCTGGAACAAAGTCGCCCGAGAATAGTTCGGCGGCGGACGCCTGCTCGGACTGCGCGGCTTGCTGCGCGTTTGTGCGCGGCGCAGGCGGACGTTCCGGCGCTGGAGCGACCGGAGTCCGCGCCGTTTCGCGCGCGCGCTCGGAGTTGTCCAGCACGCCGATGCGCACCGGCCCCTGGAGCTGCACATCGCGAAGGGTTGACTCGATGGCGGTAATGTAGCGTTCGACGATGCGTCGGCGCAGTCGATCGTCCGGGGCGCGCAGTATCAGCCCGCCGCTGGCGGGATCCCGCTCAAGATGCAGCGGGGCGATAAAGCTGCTGAAAAATGCGGACGGCATGCTGCTTTTGAGAGCCGTCAGACATACTCCCCAGCGTTCTTTCAGATCGTCGTTGGCGTCGAACGACGCGGCTTCGGAGCTCAGTTGCATGGATTTTGCGTAACCTGGTTTCTGTGTATGTTAAGACGATGCGGCTTTTTTCGGCGGACGAAACGCTTCGCTCGCTCAACGCGCGAAATGGCGCGTTGTTTGAGGATTATGTCGCTTGAGATTATGTCCCATATGTTTGCCGAAAGCGTCAGTATGATTCGCAGTTCGATGCAACACAAGTCGAGAAAGCCGGAGCTTCGACTTTTCGTGGTGGATAACTTGTGGAAGTGCGGCCGCCGCGCCCGCGGCGCCCGCTTCGCCCGCGCCCATGCCGAGCAGCGCGC
>JAVHPJ010000186.1:1173-32240 GCA_036170535.1 Leptospirales bacterium
CCCCCCCGCCTGGTTTGCAGTCGCCGTTCAAATACAGCGAGACGGATAGGGAAACGGATGTTCAGGCATGTTGGGCTTCGAGCCAGCGCTCAGCGTCCAACGCCGCCATACAGCCGGAGCCCGCCGCAGTGATGGCCTGACGATAGCGCTTATCCTGCACGTCGCCCGCGGCGAAGACGCCTTCGATATTGGTGCGCGTCGTACCGGGCTCCACGACGATGTATCCGTCATCGTCGAGGCGGAGTTGTCCGCGAAAGGGATCGGTGTTGGGCTTGTGGCCGATAGCGTAAAAAAGTCCGCTCACCGGCAGGTCGCGCTCATCGTTGGTGCGCACGTTTTTGACGCGCAGGCTGCGCAGTTGCCGATCGTCGCCGCCTGCGAGTACGGGCACCGAATCCCAGATGACTTCAATTTTCGGATTCTGCAGCACGCGGTTTTGCATGATCTGCGAGGCGCGCAACTTGTCGCGGCGATGGATCAAATATACGCGCGAGCCGAATTTTGTAAGAAAGCTGGCTTCCTCCGCCGCAGAGTCGCCGCCGCCGATTACGGCGAGCGGCGCGTCGCGAAAGATCGGCAGCGCGCCGTCGCACACGGCGCAGGCGGAGATGCCGCGCTGCCAGTAGACGTCTTCGCCCGGCAGGGCCATGCGTTTCGCCGTCGCGCCGGTTGCAATGATAACGGCCTCCGCCAGGACGGGCGCGTCGTCTTCCAGGCCCTCGCGCCATAACTTAAAAGGCCGCGCGGAAAAGTCCACACGGGAGATGGTCTCGGTGAATATCGTGGTTCCAAAATGGGCGGATTGTTTGCGCAAAAGTTCCATCAGTTCTGGGCCGGTGACCCCGGCGGGAAACCCCGGGAAGTTTTCGACCTCCGTGGTGGTGGTGAGCTGACCGCCGGCCGCCACTCCGCCGGCCATAAAGCCTTCGAACATGACGGGCGCGAGATTGGCGCGCGCCGCATAGATCGCGGCCGTATGGCCCGCCGGGCCGGAACCGATGATGACGACAGGATGAATGGCGTTGCTGGATTCTTGCATAGTCTCGCCGAAATGCGCGGCCTCCGTTCGCGGGGCCACTCTTTTAACAGGCAGGCGCGGTTTCGCTGCGACGACGCTAATTTTTTCCAGGCTCGCCAAATTTCAGTTTATCTCCCCTGGGCTGTGCGACCACTGGACGCCGTGGATCGCAGAATCTGGACCCTGGCCGAAGCGCGTGCAGCCCTGCCGGAGGCGCAGCGGCTCACCGAAGACGCCTACACGACCGCCGCGCGCCTCGCGCGCGAACTCGAAGGGGCGATTATTCCTGAAAACGAACTGGAACTTCGGGAAGAAGAAATTCAGACGGTCGTCAACGAGTGGGCGGCGAGCATTCGCGCCCTCGGCGCCGAGGTTAAAGGCCTGTGGCTCGTCGATTTTGATCACGGCCTCGGATATTATTGCTGGAAGTACGGCGAAAGCGATATAATTTATGAACACAGTTACGAGGCGGGCTTCAGCGGCCGTCGTCCGATTGTCGAGTGAGCGAATCTTTTAGTTCCGGGAGCGTGAGTCCATGTCAGAATCTTATCGTATGCTGCAAGCTGGCGACTCCGTCGCGGACGTCACAACGCTTGCCGCCGACGGCGCGAGCAAGCCCCTGAGCGCGTACAGCGGGCCCAAAGGCCTGATCGTATACTTCTATCCCAAAGATAATACGCCGGGCTGCACTCGCGAGGCTTGCAGTTTCAGAGACAGCCATGCCGAATTGAAAAAGCTCGGGTATGGCGTCGTCGGCGTTTCGGGCGATTCCGCAAAGTCACATCAGAAATTTATCGCCGGCCAGCGGCTGAACTTTCCGCTGCTTGTAGACGAAGATCGGCAGCTGCAGAAGCTGTTTGGAGCGTACGGCGAAAAACAGCTGTACGGCCGCAGTTACATGGGCGTCTTGCGCAGCACCTTTGTGCTGGATGCGAACCGTCAGGTGGTGCGCGTTTATCCGCAGGTTAAAGTGGACGGCCACGTCCAACAAATCCTGAGCGATCTGGGCGGCGCTGTCGGCGGCGCGGAGTCGACGAAGAAAAAATCGGCGGCAAAAGCGGCGCCCGCAAAGACCCCGAAGAAAGCTACGAAGAAAGCGCCCGGCAAGGCGGCCCGTCCGTCAGGGAAAAAGGCGTCCAAAAAGACTTCGAAAAAGAAGATCGGCAAGAAACGGTAAACATGGAATTTCACACTCCCGAACTGCGCTTTAAATTCAAATCCGGTCGTCCCGCAGGATCAAAGCGAAAGATTCGCATCCTGCCGGTTTTTCAGAAACAGAAACCGGCGGAACTCGCAGCGCTTTTTGAACTTCCCGAGCTTGAAAGCGTGCTTGAAGCGCACTATGGCGTCGGCTCTTACAAGGGCGCGGCCGGTCAAATCCTGAGTTTGCCCGAGCACGGCGCTTTGCTGGCGGGCCTGGGCGAGCCAAACGCGTTTCATCCAGAGACCTGGTGCGCACTGTTTCGCAGCGTGGGCGAAAAGATCGCCCGCTACAAGGACGCGAGTTTTGAACTGAGCCTGTCGCCGCAGGTGCGCGAAGCGGTCGAACGGTATGCAGCGAGCGAGTCTCAACTGCGCGATCGACTCAAGCTGGAAGTCAAAAAGAAAACGCCGGCGCGCGCAAAACGCAAGGAAGCAGCGGAGCCCGAAGAGGGCGAGGGCGAAGAGTCGACAAACGACTACGCCAGTCCGTACAATTTGAGCGAACTGATCAGTCAGACGGTCGTCAGCATGCAGAGCGGCGCCGAGGCGATGGAGGTTCTGAAGACGACCGCGGCCGCGCGTAAGCAGAGCGCCGGCGCCGGCGCGGAGAAAAAGCGCGCCCCGATCGAGATCGGCGTCGCCGCCAGCCTGCTCAAAGGCGACACGCTCAGCGCCGCATTGGAGCGCGGCCAGGCGATTGCCGAGTTCCTGCACGGATATCGTTATATTTCAGCCCTGCCGGGCAACTACTTGAATCCGGAAACATACGAGGAATACGCCCGCAAACTCGCACGCGAGGCCGGTCTGACAATTCGCGTGTTTCAACAGGCTCAGTTGGAGAAGCTTGGCGCGGGCGGCATTCTGGCCGTGGGTCGCGGCTCCGCCATACCGCCGCGCATGATCGTCGTCGAGTATAAGCCGCCGAAGGCGCGCTATGCGCGGCCGATTGCGCTCGTGGGCAAGGGCGTCACCTTTGATACGGGCGGCATTTCGATCAAACCGGCGGCGGAAATGCACGAGATGAAATTTGATATGTGCGGCTCGGCGTTGGTGCTGCACGCCGTTGCGCTCGCCGCAAAACGCAAACTGCCGCTGCATATCGTCGGGCTCGTTGGCATCGTCGAAAACATGCCGGACGGCGCCGCGATTAAGCCAGGCGATGTGTACACAGCGCTTAACGGGCTTACGGTTGAGATTCAGAACACCGACGCCGAAGGCCGCCTGGTGCTGGGCGATGTGTTGTCCTATGCCTGCGAAAATTACGAACCGCTTTGTTTGATGGACTTCGCGACGCTGACCGGCGCCTGCGTGATTGCGCTGGGTCATGAAGCCTCCGGCGTGATGACGGCCTCCGAGGATCTCGCCGGGCGCATTGATCTGGCGGGCCGTAAATCTCTGGATCGCGTCTGGCGCCTGCCGCACTGGTCGGTCTACGGACCCGGCTTAAAATCCGACATCGCTGATCTGCGTAATATCGCCGGGCGGCCGGCAGGAACGGTTACTGCGATGCGCTTCTTGTCGCGCTTTGTGGACGAGGCGACGCCGTGGGCGCATGTGGATATCGCCGGTACGGCCTGGCGCGGCAAGGCGTCCGGCTCTCAACCGCGCGGCGCCAGCGGCTGGGGCCTGCGGCTCCTGAATCAGTTTTTTGAGGATCTCCTCGTCGAGCCCTGAGGCGGAGCGCACACGAGCGCACAAAAAAACCCGCGCTATTCCGGCGCGGGTTTTTGGTTTTGCGAACGAAGACAGTATCAATCTTCCAGCAGGTTATTCAGGCTCTCGATCAGCTGATCGACCGGGACTCCGTAGCCCATGCAAACTTGTTCGATCGTCTCCAGTTCGTTGATCGAGCAGTGCGAGCAGCCGCCCAGGTGGTAGCTGGAGAATACGAGGCCGGCTTCCGGATGCAAAGTCATCGCTTCGCCGACGGTCATGTCGGGACGGAACTTCGCTTGTTGTACGTTGGTTTCTGCCATCTTGCTCTCCGCGGGTTCCGCGCCGGCGAGTGCGGGACGCCCTTCTCATATAAAGAAATGGCCGGGCGGGGTCGGGTCAAGGAAAAAACCGCCTTGCCGTCGGGGCTCGGCCGCGCTACGTTTCCCGGGCCATGAACATGGATCTCGACGCGCATCCCCATCTGAAGGAGGTCGTGCGCGGTTTCACCGACTTGCCCGGCGAGTTCTTCATTCGCATCGAGGGCCGCTTTGAGTCGTCTCATTATCTTTATCGCTACTTTCCGGACGGGCGCGACGAGCCCATGCACGGCCATTCCTGGCGGGCGGAAGTTTTTCTGGGCCGACCGGATCTCGCCCTGGGTCCGGACGGGATCAGTTACGACTTTCTGGCGGCCCGTAAGCGCCTCGACGAACTGATCGACCGCGTCGAGCATGTTTGCATTAACAATCTCGACGAGTTCAAGGGCGTCAATCCCACGTCCGAGAATATAGCGCGCTGGTTCTACGCCGGACTCAAGGACGTCGTGCTGGCGGACGGCGGACGGGTGCTCGAGGTCCGGATCCACGAGGGACCCGCAAATGTCGCAATTTTTCGACCGGGCGCGCCGATGTAGCGCCGGTCATCGGGAGGAGGAGGCATGCAACAACGAACCCCGGCTCGCCGGCCCGGAACCGCCGCCGGGCTGGCCATGCTTTTTCTTTGCGGTCTGGGGCTCGCCGCCTACGGCGCGCTCTCTTCCGGCGCGGTTCTGGCCACAGTGGCCAAACCGGAGGAAAAACCCGAGCGGCGTCGTTGCTGTCCCCTGGGCGTGGCATATAACTCGGGCGGCGGACGCGTGGTCCTGGATCAGATTTGTCGGAATGCGCGCGCAACTATTGTGCACCTGCGCCTGGCCGGCGGCCTCAGCGCGGCCTGCACTCATCCGGCCGGCACGATACTGAAAGACCAGAGCGGAAGACGTTACCGCATGACCGCTTTCACGGGCTTGCCCTCCTGCGCAAGCGGCGACTATGCTGATTCGCCGAATGCGCGCTTCACCTGGACCTTTGAGCCGCTGGCGAACCAGACGCGCAAGATCACTCTGCTTGAGGTGGAAGACGAAGTGACCCAGGGTCTGGTTTTCTGGGGCTGGCGCGACGTTGACGTGAGTCACTGTCGCTTTTGATGGATGCGTCGCACGCCGGCGTTTACGCCAGGCGATAGCGCGCGTGGGTCGCTTCTCGCTCGGCCTTGCGTTCCGCGCGACTCCAACCCAAGAGATCGCCGCAATACTCAACGAGGCGCTGGAGGACCGTCTCCCCCACCGGGCCGGCAGTGCCGATCCCGGAGCGGCGAAATAATAGATCGCCAATACGTTCCACGCCCTCGTGCAATATAAGGTGTCGAATTTCGTCCAGATAAAAGACTTCCTCTTCGGAAATCGCAAGGCAGGCGTCATCCGCTCGAGCGCGTTCGGATTCGTCGGCCAGAATGCGCCGCGCAATAGCGCCGTAGCGCGCCGCAAGCGTGTTGATTTTGCGCACCGGCGCATGGGGAAACTCGCGGCTTAAGGTCTCGCACAACTCCGCGGAAGATGAAAAACCGCCGCCCAGGAGCGGAGTGACAGCGGTTGTGCATTTTCGTTCGGGCTGATTCAGGGAAGCGCAGACTCGATCGATCGTTTTTTCGGCCAGAGCGCGGCTGGTCGTATACTTTCCGCCGAGCACCGTAAAGAAGCCGGAAAAACCGGCGGCGGCATGATCGACGATTTCCATTTTGCGCGACGCATTGTAGCTGGATTGGTTCCTGGCATCCTCTACAAGCGGACGCAGGCCGCCGTAGAAGTAGTCGATGTCCGCAAGCGAGAGACACGCGTCCGGGAACATTGCGTTCACGTCTTCCAACACCCGCGCAGCCTCGGCTGCGCTTACAGTGAGCCGATCCGGATGGTCGCGGTATTCCGTGTCCGTCGTGCCAATCAATGTGCGGCCCCGCCACGGAATCAGAAACAGGTGCGCACCGTCCGGTTTTATGCCGACGACCGTCTTGTCGCGGATGATCTTGCGCGTGACCAGGTGAATGCCTTTGGACCGCACCAGGGCGCGTTCCACTTTGCCGGTGAGGGCCTCTTCCAGATAATCCGCCCAGGGACCGCCGGCATTGACGACAGTGCGCGCCCGGATCGCCGTCGACTCGCCGCTCAACTCATCGCGCACCGCGACGCGAAAGTCGCCCGATGCGTCGCGGGTTACAGCGCCGGCGCGGAGATAATTGCGGGCGATGGCGCCGCGCTCGATGGCTGAGAGGATGAATTCCACAGCCAGGCGTTCCGGATTAAGGTTTGCGTAGTCGTAATACAGATACGCGCCTTTGAGTCCGCGCGGGTCCAGGGCCGGCTCCTCCGCCAGCGCTGCATCGCGATCCAACCAGCGTGCGCCGGGCAAACGCAGACCGTCCATCAGGCCCCGATTACGATCCCAGGAGAGCCAACCGTAGATGCGCAGGGCCAGACCCATCATCCAGCCTGGCGTGCCGCGCTTATGATAAATTGGCACGAGAAAGGCCTCGGGGCGAACGGCGTGCGGGGCGATGGCCGCCAGGGTGCGACGTTCCCGCAGAGATTCCCGCACGAGTCGGAACTCGCCGTTTTTCAGATACCGTAGCCCCCCGTGGATCAGCTTGGAAGTGGCCTGGGTGGTGCCGGAGGCGTAGTCGTTTTTTTCGATGAGGACGGCGCGCAGTCCCCGCAGGGTTGCGTCCCAGAGCAGGCAGGCGCCGCTGATCCCGCCGCCAATAATCAGAAGATCAAAGCGCTCCGCGTCCAGGACATCGAGTCTGCGCCGCTCTGCGCGGTCCGATCGGGGCTTCGGCTGGGATACGGTCCGGGGCATAGTCGCCTCCTGTCGCACTGACGAGTTTATGACGCTCTGTCATAAGGCGAATCGTCAGGAGGTGACGCCATGTCAACAAAAAAAGAGTCAGGGCGGTTCGCCCGGACGTTCGACATAGTCGGCCAGCAGCTCCAGGTATTCGACGGGCGGCGTGCGCGGCCGGCCCTTCGAGAGCGAGACAATTGTATGCTCCTCGCGGGCGGAGAGCATCAGCTGGCCGTCGGCGGGGTCATAAACTTCCTGGCGCAGAAACACCCGCACGCGATCAATCCGTTCGATCCACGCCAGAAGCTGAAGCTCGCGTCCCGGCCGGGGCGGGCGCCGGAATTCGTACACGCCGCCTACCAGCGGCAAATCCGTGTCCAGGCGCCGGATCATTTCTTCGGTAAGGCCGATACGCGCGGCGAAGCGCCAGCGGCCCTCGTCAAAGATGCGCCACAGGGATTCGACCGGGTAGTCGCCCAGATAGTCGCGGTCCGTGAACAGCGCCATCTGGGCGCTTTGCACCTGCTTGCAACCGCCCTGAAAGGGCGCCGGCGCCGCAAGCAAGGCGGAGTCGGCAAAGTCGCGGGCGAATTCAAACAGATCGATCGCTTCGCCGCCTGGATCGAAGCTGTGCGTGCGTAACAGGAAACGACAGACCTCGACTCCCTCCGCCGTTTGCAGACGATGATCCCAGACGGCGGCGCCCCGGACTTCCGGGAAGACCTGCACGGAACTCAACAGTTCGACGCCGGCGCCAGGAGCCTGCGATGTAATGATCGAGCAGGCTCGGGCCTGCAGGCGCAGACCGCTGTCGCGGCGCGCGGCGCCGCTGTAACCGTGCGCTGCGAGCACGAGTTCGCGGGCTTCGGCCGCCAGGCGATCGCAGGCGCGCAGCGACAGTGCGCCCTGGGAATCCAGATCGGAGAGGCGCGTCGTGAGGCGCAGGCTCGCAGTGTCGACCATGATCCATTTCTATACGGCGATAGCGCGAAGGTAACAAAAAAACTGCGCCGCGCGCGCCTTTTGTTGCCAGGCGCGCTGCGCTGCGTCGGTCTTGCGCGGTGCAGCAGCTCTATTTACGGCTCCAATATTATCGCCGGCGCGCTCTCGACCTGCGGGCTTTTTACCTGATTGCCGGCGTGACTGCGGCAAGTCTGACGCTGAACTACGTCTTTGGCGTAATGCAGTTGCTGCAGCGCATGCAACCGGAGCCGCTTTCGATCCTTATATTGTGGGGCTTCTTTACTGCGCATCTCGAAGCGTATTTGGTCTTATCTGCGCCGGCGGGCGCGCGCCTCAGAACGTTGACGAATTTGAGAGTGCAGGGCCCGGGCTTGTTCGTTTCGGCGACGCTTGCATTGTACTGCGGTTGGAGCGTGTCCGCATGGACGTTTTTGCAATGGGTTCCGCTGGCGGTCGCCCCCTGGTTTTCACGCTGCTTCGTGAATGTGCAGCAATTTGTGACGCTGTGCGTTCCAGTTGCGCTCTTCTGGCTTGCCATTGACCGAAAACGCGTTCCGCTGTACGGTTGCACCTTGAAAAACTACCACAGCGCGCCGTACATCTGGATGCTGATCGCACTCGCGCCTTTTGTGTTCGGCGTTTCGTTTCTGGATGATTTTCGCGCGATGTATCCGCGCTACTATACCAATGAAGCGGCCCTCTACTGGGGCCTTCCGCGCGTCGCGCCCATCGGCGCTTTCTTATTGTGTTACGCCCTGGGTTTTCTGGCGGTGGAATTTTTTTTCCGCGGATTCATGCTGCGCGTGTTCAAGCCGCAACTGGGCGCGCGCATCATTTTGATTGCAGCCGGCATGTATTGTCTGATCCACTTTCGCAAACCGATGATCGAAGCGATCAGCTCCTTTTTCGGCGGCCTGCTGCTGGGCGTGATCGCGTATTACGGACGAAGCATTGCGGGCGGCGTGCTTGCCCACCTGGGGCTCGCGTTTATGATGGAGGCCGCCGGCTACGTGCAAATCTTTGTATTAAATCGGCCTTTGCCGGGGCGTTTTTTTTGACACCCGGTCGCTTGCCCGGTCTCAGCCGCCCGGACGACCCTTGAGGCCGTAGAGCAGGAGTTCCTCGGCGAGCGGCAGGTCTTCCGGAAACTTAATTTTGCCCTCGCGAATTCCAACGGCGAAGCCGATGCCCACCGCGCGCAACATCCAGGCCATTTTTTCCGGAGAATGTTCCGGAAAAGTTGAAGATTGGACGCCTTCGCTGTAGAGATTCACCAGCGGACCAATTACCGCCGCGCCCGCCGCATCAAATTCTTGCGCCACTTCTTCCGAGATTTCCTTGGTCATCTCCGTACGCTTGGTGACAATCAGGTCGAAGTAGCTGTGACTGCGCGAATAAAATTCGAAGAAAACCAGCGCAAAACCCTTGAGCTTGTCCATCGGGTCCTGGATGCCCAGGGCAAGCACCCGATTGTAACCCGCTTCAAGCTCGCGCAAGCCTTCGATCAGAACCGTGGTGTATATCTCGCTTTTGTTTCGAAAATACAGATACAGCGTGGCGCGGGACAACTCCAGGCGCTTCGCAATATCCTCCATGGTTATGTCCTCAAAGGACTTTTCCTGGATCAGATCGCGCGCGGCGCTCAGAATTGAGCGGCGCCGCTCCGCTTTTTCGCGTTCCTTGCGTTCGACAATACCCACAGGCCCTTATCCTGTTACTTGCTGTGGCTGGCAATCACTGCCCGCACAACGGACGGATCAATCTTCATGCGCTCGGCGATCAGATCGGGCTCCCATTTGTGGTTCAGGTACAAACTCAGAATTCCGTTGCGTTTGTATTCCGGCACGGTTCCGCCGGCGGCGCGCCGGCCCTTACGGCCCGGTTCCTCGGCGGATTCTCCCAGGCGCGAGGCCTCGTCCAGCATCGCTTCAACGGTCTGGTAGAAGGCGGAGAGGCGATCCATCTTTTCATCGGCCTCGCCGAGCAGAGACGCCAATTCCTCGCGCACATCTTCGCCGGACAGGCGGATTTCTTCCACTTTTTTGCCCATCACGCTGATTTGCTTTTGCTTTTCGTCCAGGTCGAGTAACAGCCCGTCCATCTGTTCAAAGCGGGCTTCGACCTTCTGGATCTGGCCCTCCATGCGCACGAGACTGTTGGCCCGGGTTTCGAGTTCCTGCAGACCCTGGCGCATATCCGTCTGGCGCAGGTCGGCGCGTTCGACCTGTTGCACAAGGGTTTCGGCCAGTTCCGAGGCCTGCCTGGCCTGGGTGCGGGATTTTTCAATGTGAAGCAGCGCATTCTCAACAAATTTGCGCCGCTCGCCAAGTTCGCCAAAATACGTTTCGAAGGACTCTTTAAACTCGTTGAATTGCACAATGCGTTTTTCGATTTTGCGCGCGAGTTCTTCAGCTTCGTCGATCGAGTTGAACTTCTCGTTGAGGAGTTCCGCCTGCTTTTCTACGTTAAAGAAAATCTGCTCGATTTCCGTCATGCGCTCGCGCTGGTTTTCAAGCAGACGCAACTCGCTTTCGAGCTCCTTCCGATTCGCTCTGAGGGCCTCGAAGTTACGCGCGTATTCGTCCAGCTTTGAGTTTTCTTCGCGCGCCACGTTCAGGCGTTCCGTTAGAGTTTCCAGGGTGTCGTCGAAGCGGGCGATCAACTCCTCCGCACGGTCCACGATCTGCAGACGGTCTTCAAACCGTTCGAGGCGAATTCGATGCTGATCGACTTCGGTCATGAAGTCGTCGCGAAGTCGGCGGACTTCGTCCATTTCGCGCTCCATGGTGCGCGCGGTTTCCGAAATTTCCTTCTGGGTGCGTTTTTCGAGTTCTTCAATTTGCAATTGGCCGCGATCAGCGAGCAAAAGCAGCTGACGGGAGATCTTTTCGTCGATAGTTTCGCTGAGGCGGCTCAGGCGCGATTCCTGCTCGTCCAGAAAGCGCGCCGCGCGACGTTCCATTTCCTTCAGAGCCTCGCTTTCGCGGTCGGCGAGGGCGCGTTCCGAATGGCCGATAAAGTCCTCGATCGACTTGCGACTGCGCGCGAATTCGTCGAGTTCCGCTTCCACCGTTGCGCTGATCTCGTTTAATTCCGCGCGGGCCCGTTCCAGCTCCGCGCGGCCGCGTCCAAGTTGTTCCTCTTCGATTCGGCGAGCGTCCTTGAGCATGCCGATGGAATGATCCGTTTCGGCGCGCAGCGCAGCCTTGAGTTCCTGTCCGATCAGGCTGATATTTTCCTGGAGCTCGGCCACTTCTTCGCGATGGGACGCTTGTTTACGTTCTTCTTCGCGCCACAGTTCGCGCAGGCGCTCCTGGCTCTGGACGATATCACGTTCGAGCCGCGCCGCCTGTTCCTGAGCGCTCTGGCGCATTTCTTCGCGCAAGCGACCGCCTTCGCCCGACAGGTCGTCGAGTTCCTTGCGCCGCAGGTCTTCCAGTTCGCTTTCCAGATCGGCCAGTTCGCTGCGCAGTTTCGCCAGGCGGGCGTTTTGTTCGTCCGTCCATTCCCGTTCGAACTCTTCGTACTTCTTGCGCATTTCGGCGTTGTACTGCTGCGCGTCCTTGATCAGTCGATTTTCCGCAGAGAGGTATTTTTCCTGGAAAAGTTTGACCTGGTCCTGGATGCCCTCCGCCATGCGCCGCGTTTCATTCAGAATTTCGTCACGACGGGTGATGGCCGCCAGATTGAAGTCTTCGAGTTCGTGCCGCATGCGGCTGATTTCGCCCTGCATTGAGTCCACGGCGGCCGTGCGAATACCGGAAAGACCCTGCTCAAGAGCGCCAATGCGATCGGTCAAGCGGCGTTCCAGATCGCCCGCGCGCTCTTCAATGCGCGTCGCTTCGCCGAGCCACTTTTCTTCGAGCCGATTGGAAACGTTCGAGAGCCTTTCGCTCAGGATATCCGTCTCGCGGCTCTGGTCCTCGAACCGTGAATTCAGCTGACGATAGTCGGTCTGCAGCAATTGGAAGGACGCACGCGCGTTGTCCGCCAGCTGGCGGACGCGCTCTTCCGTTTCGACGATCAGCCGTTCGACGGAGCGATTCAGCGTGTCATCCGCCTCGGCGCCCTTGAGTTCCAGGGTCTGACCGAGCCGCTCGAGTTCCTCGTGAATGCCGCCGATTTCGCGCTCTGCCAGGGCCAGGCGCTCCAGACCGCGATCCAGCTTCTCCACCTGTTCGCCCACGCTGCGGGCGCTGGCGGCGATGCGATTGAGCTCAGCGGATATTGCGTCGATGACTTCGCGTTCCTGCTGGATGGCGCCCAGGCTGCTCCGGTAGCTTTCGTAGCCGGCCTTCAGGTCTTCCTGCACCTGGCGCGATTGACGCACCAGCAGATCGTAGTCCAGGATGGCGTCCCGGATGGACTGTTCGCGTTCGCCGGCGAGGGACTCCAGGTTGCGTTCCTGGATTTCCGCGAGTCGGCGCAACTGATTGGTCTTAAAATCCGGTCGATCGAGTCGGCGCAGAAAGAGCGCAAAGGCGATCGAGCCCAGAAAACTGATTGCAATGAGAAACAAATACATGGGACTACCTGTCGGCGATCGTGCCCGGCGTGGCCGAATTATGTCGCATTAAAACCCACAGCCTTCCTCTTTATGGCGACCGTGACAAGTAAAAAACGCAGAGCAGCCGCAGGTTCCGCGACGCCGCGCGCGGCCGACCCCTACGCGGCTTTTGCCGCAGTCTACGATGAGTATATGAACCACGTGCCCTATGCGGCCTGGGCGGACTACCTCCTGCGGCGCTACGCCAGCCTGCAGGGGCGGCGGGCGCCGGCGGTCCTGGACCTCGCGTGCGGGACGGGACTTTTGCTGGAACAGCTGCAGGGGCGAGTGGATCGCGTCCAGGGATTCGACGGATCGGCCGCCATGCTGGCGCGCGCGCGTTTTCGCCTGCCCGGGCTCGATTTGAAGCAGGGCCGCATCGACCGGCGTTTGCCCTATCGTGACGCCAGCGCCGCCTGGCTTTTGTGCACCCACGACAGCCTCAATTATCTGACGACCGCACGCGAGCTGGGCGCCCATCTGCGGCAGGCGGCGCGGGTGCTGGCGCCGGATGGCCTGTATTCCACCGATCTGGTCACGCTCCACAATATCCTGACCTACTTTGACGGGCAGGAAGCGCGTTACCGCTTTCGCGGCTGTCGCCTGCGCTGGGGCAACGCCTACGATCGCAACACGCGCATTATGCAATCGGACCTGGAATTCCAATACGCCGACGGCCGCGTCTTGCGCGAAGTCCATCTCCAGCGATACTATGAGCCGGAGGAACTGCTCGAATTTGCGCGGGCGGCGGGACTGGCCCTGGTCGGTCGCGACGGCGACTACGAGCGGCGTGCGCCGCGCAAACGCGACAATCTCTGGAACTTTCACTTTTGCGCAGCGAGCGCCGCTGATCGTGTCGCAAGCGGCGTGCGAGGCGCGCAGACTGCGCGGCGGGGGGCGAATCATGGCGCTCTTTGATCCGGAAGAACGCGAGCTGCTGGAGCGCGTGCTGCCGGGCATTGAGCGCTTTCTGGCAGTGCGCGAGCGAGCGAGTTCCGAGGTGCGCGAGCGGCTGCGCTCACGGCGGCTGTGTTCGCCGGAGGAAGCGGAACGATTCATTCAGTATCTGGGAAATTCAGGCCAGATCGACGATCAGCGCTTCGCCGCAAATCGGGCGCGGTATCGCCTGGGAGCGGGGTATGGGCCGCTCTATATCCAGAACGATTTGCAGCGCCTGGGGCTGCCGCGCGCCGCAATCGCCGCAGGCCTTGCACTCGTGCTGGATGAGGAAATTCTGGCCGCCGCGAAATATGCTGCGGAAAGGCTTGCGCGCACGGGAAAGACCGAGCAGAAATTGTACAATGCGTTGTACCGACGGGGCTTTTCCAGCCGTCATATACGCATGGCCCAGGAGGGTATGGATGAATCCCGAGGATAAACCCGTTGTAATCGCCGGCGCCGGCGCTGAGTCTCCGGCCAGGACGCCGGAAATCCAGATCCCTGCGGGCGCGCCCGCCGGACGCAATCCGGACGCCGCGTCGCGCGCGGGCGTCGACGGAAGCGATGTGGACGTTCCACTGACCGGCGCAGGTCGGGCGCTCTGGACGGTCATCGCAATAGTGTCCGGAGTTTATATATTCATTCCGGAATTCACAGATGCGATTCCCATAATCGGCTGGATCGACGAAGGGATGGCGTTAACGATGCTGCTTTACGCCCTGGAACGCCTGGGCGTGCGCATTCCCATTGTACATCGACTCTTGCGCTTTTTTGGCGGACGCAAGCTGAAGGCGCGCAAAAAAGCCTGAACGGCCGGGCCGCGCGATTGCTTCGGTTTAACCGACGAATGCGCGGCGGGCGTCAGGAGCGCGGGCGCAGGACGCGCGGCGCCGAGCCTGTATAGATCTGTTGCGGGCGCATGGATTTTTGTTCCCCGTCGCGCTGCTCCTGCCAGTGGGCCAGCCAGCCCGAGAGCTTGCCGATGACGCGAATCACATTGTTCATGTTCGCCGGGACGCCCATCAGGCGAAAGATCAGCGCGGAATAAAAGTCCAGGTTCGGGTACTGGCCGACTTTTTGAAAGAAGGGGTGGCCCAGCATGAATTCTTCAACTTCGAGCGCCTTTTGCACGATCGGGTCGTCTTTGGCCTGGGGATGCGCTTCCAGATATTTGTGAAACAGCCGGCGGCTGATCGTGGCGCGCGGATCTTCCGATTCGTATTTGCGATGGCCAAAGGCCGGCGATTTCAGAGTCTCTTCGCCTTTAATAAACTTCTCAAAAAATTGCTCGGGCGTCATGCGGTGATTGAGCATGGTTTCAAGCATGGGGCGGGTGAGGACGTTGTAATTCGCCTCCCGTGCGCCCCACATTGCGCTGATGCCGGCATTAATTGATACGAACAGATTCGCCCGCGTGCTGCCCACCATTGTAACCGTCGACGTGGCGACGTTCTGTTCGTGATCGCTGTAGAGAATCAGGATTTGATTCAGGATGCGCTCATGCTCCGGCGGCGTGACGTACGGTTCAACCGGAAGCGCGAACATCATATTGAGAAAATTCGAGCAGTATAACAGTTCGTCGCGGGGATAGATGACCGGCTGCCCGATTGATTTTTTGTACGACCAGGCGGCGAGGGTGCGCACCTTCGCGAGCAACCGCGCTTTCAAGTCAATGCCGCTCTTGATGTGTTCTTCGTAGGTCTGCGGGTAATAACTTGATAGCGCCGTTACCATTGTGGCGAGTATGGCAAGCGGGTGCGCGTCGCCCGGAAAGGAGTCGAAGAAGTTCTTCATCGACTCGTGGATCATGCTGTGTTTGGAAAGTTTGTCGGAATAGGAGGCGTACTGCTCCGCGTCGGGCAACTCGCCGTTGCTGAGCAGGTAAGAGGTTTCGACAAATGTAGAGTGCTCCACCAGATCTGCGACATCGTAGCCGCGGTAGTAGAGTTTTCCGTTTTTGGAGTCGATCCACGTGATGGCGCTGCGCGTAATTGCAACGTTATTCAGCGCCGGATCGTAGACCAAGAGCCCGGTCTTCTCCGCGAGGTTGGCGATATTCACGGCGCGGCGACCGTCCGCCCCGGTGATGACGGGCAAAGTGATAGTTTGACCGTCGATTTCCAGGGTCGCCTGCTTCGTTTCCATGCGGAAGAGATGGGCGCGGGCGGGGGGACGGGTCAAGTAGAATATGGCGGGTCTGGCGGGGTTCGGGCCCGCTATCGGCGGCGATCCCGGGCGAATCGGGCGCCGCCGCCGAGCAGTATGCGGCGCGTGCGGCGCGTCGGATACGTGCGGCGCCGGGCCGACCTGGTTCCGCCAATTCCGATTTATATTATTGAATATCAGAAAATGAACACAGGCGAATTTTGCGGCGCCGTTCGTTCCTGCGGCCCTCCGGTCCGGTCGCAGCGCCGACGGCCGTCAGGGCGGCAAAGAATGCGTAAGCGGATGTTTATCGGATGTTTCATCGGATGAGATTCTGATAGTTTGCGCCGCGTTTTTCTGCGCTTTTTTCTGGACCGTAAGGCGGCGTACGCTGAAAATGAAGCGATGTCTGAATCACAAGCGACCAATATCTTCGGAGGCGCACTGGTTGCGCTGGGCCTGCACGCGGGATGTTTGTCGGCGGCGGACTGCCAGCGCACCGATGCGTCTTGCGATCCGCTCGCGGTTTATTTTCTCTACTATGAGCCCTTTGTCACTGCGCCCTGCCAGGGCGCCGGCGCGGCGCTTGAGTCGTATTTTACGTTCATCGCCGGCGGCTCAAATAACAGTAACGACTACGCATTGTGCGCCGCCAGCGACGGCGGCTTGCTCTTTGCGGGGACTACCAATACGAACCTGGCCTCGCTCTTTGGAAAAGCTCCTGCCTACGGCTTTGGCGGCTCCTCAGAGATTCTGATCGCAAAACTCGATTCCGCCGGCGATCTTGATTGGTACGGATATCTTGGCGCGGCCGGCGCGCAGTCCGTCCGAGTCGTCACGGAGACAAGCGACGGCGCCTTTGTTATTGCAGGAACAAGCGATACGGCTATTAACAATTTGCGCGGCAAAGGTCCTTTGTATTCTTACCAGGGTTCCGGCGACTGGTTCATTTCGCGCATTGATGCGCGCGGCGAACTGCAGTGGTTCTCGTTTTTTGGAGACGCGGCGAACACTGATGCTCCCCTGGGAATCGATGCGACCATGGACGGCGGAGCGGTGATTGTCGGCACGTTGCGCGACGGAGCGCCGGCCTTCGCCGGGCTGACGCCGGTCCATCCGCCGTCCGGCGCGGGAGTGTTAGATGTATTTGCCGTAAAAATTGATGCTGCGGGTCAAATTGCCTGGCATACCTTTCTCGGGGTCGCGGCGGCTAACGAAGTTGCCCAGGCGGTGGCGCGTACGGCGGACGGCGGCTACGTTATCGGCGCTTCGTCGGATGTCGATATCCCGTCCATTGACGGCAAGACGCCCCTCAATCCGATTCTTGTCGGCGGAGCCTCGGCGGCGCTGGCGCTCAAGTTGACTGCGAGCGGCGCGCTGCAGTGGTACACCTTCCTGGGCGGGGCCGGCGACGAACTCTGGCGCTCGGTGACGGCCATGGACAACGGCGACGCCGTTTTTGCGGGCCTGGCCCAGGTTGATATTCCGTCCGTGCAGGGCCAGGCGCCGATCAACGCCAGCACGGCGACCGAAGATTTCCTGGCGGCGCGCTACGATCCGAACGGGGCTTTGCGCTGGTACACTTTTCTGGGCGGCGGGGGCTTTGATGACGCGAGCGCAGTGGTGCAAACGCGGGACGGCGGCGTGGTCGTCGGCGGTTCCGCCGGGGCGAACATTCCGGGTCTTTCCGGCAAGACGCCCAACAATCCCTATGCGGCGTCGACCGACGCTATGCTCGCACAACTTGACGGTTTCGGGCGCCTGCAGTGGTACACGTTTGCGGGCGGCGCCGGCGCCGCAGCCGCCGGACGACTGGTCGCCTCACGCAATGGGGGTTTCTGGTTCCTGGGTTATTCGAATTCGAATATTCCAGTTTTGCACGGCAAATCGCCGCTGATACCGTACACGGGAATCACCGACATGCTGCTTTTGAAGTTTAAAGCGGACGGCGTACTGTGAGCGAACCACAATGAAGACACGTCGCTCCGTTTGCTTTGCGCTCGCTGCGTTCCTTGCGTCTGGCGCTCCAACCGGCTGCATTCGCGCTGCGGACTGCCAGCGCACGGACGCTTCCTGCGACCCGCTCGCAATGTACTTTCTGTACTACGCGCCCTTTGTTACCGCGCCCTGTCAGGGGGCCGGCACGGCGCTCGCGTCGTATTTCACGTTTGTCGACGGCGGTAACAACAATGCGCGCGACTACGCCTTGTGCGCGACCCGCGACGGCGGTCTGTTATACGGCGGCGCCTCTAACGCCAATCTGCCGACGTAATTCGGCAAGGCGCCCGTTTATCCCTACGCCGGCGGAAACGACATGTTCCTGGCAAAACTGGACGCGAACGGCGATCTCGATTGGTACGCCTATCTCGGCGACAGCGGCTCCGAGTCCCTGCGCGCCGTGACGGAAACGAGCGATGGCGCATACGTGGCGGCGGGTTCTGGCGCGCCGGCGGCAGCAACGCTCCAGGGGCAAGCGCCCTTGCAAGCGTACGCCGGGAACGGCGATTGGTTTGTTGCGCGTTTGACGGCGCGCGGCCAACTGGAATGGCACACCTATCTGGGCGATGTCGCTAATTCCGACGAGTTGGATCAAGCGGTTCCGACTGCGAGCGGCGGCGTTGTGCTGGCTGGCAATCTGGGCGAAACCGCCCCCGCGCTGGCCGGTCGCACGCCGATTATCGCCGCTGTGGGCGGCAGCACAAACATTTGCGCCCTCGAGCTGAGTGCGTCCGGCTCCATCGTCTGGCATACGTACCTGGGCGGGGCGGGCGGCAATCAATCGGTCAAAGGTCTGGCCGGCGCGCCGGACGGCGGCTACATCCTGGGCGGCTCTTCGGAAGTGGATATCCCGTCGATCGCGGACAGGACGCCGATTGATCCCTTCATGGGCGGCGGCATCAACGCGGGCCTTGTTCTAAAGCTCGATGCGTTCGGCGTTTTGCAATGGTACACTTTCGTGGGCGGCGTCGGCGACGAGGCGATTCGCACGGTAAGCGTTGCGCCGAGCGGCGACGTGTTCGCCGCGGGCACGGCCCAGGTGAACATTCCATCCATCGCCGGCAAGACGCCCCTGAACGCCAGCACCGGCACGGAAGACTTCATAATTCTGCGGTACAACCCTGCCGGCGCCCTGCGTTGGTACACGTTTCTTGGCGGCCCGAACTTTGAAGACGCAAGCGCGATGGCGTACACAATAGACGGAGGCGTCATCGTGTCGGGGACGGCGGCGGCTGACATTCCGACGCTTGCCGGCAAAACCCCGCTGAATCCCTACGCGGGCGGCGCGGATCTGCTTTTGACGCAACTGAATGGCGCGGGCAATCTGGAATGGTATTCCTTTCTTCCGGCGGACGGCGCCGGCGACATCGTCGCCTCGCGCAACGGCGGTTTCTGGCTCATTGGCTATGCGAACGCAGCCATCGCCAGTCTGTATGGCAAGACGCCTGCGTCGCCTTACGTCGGCATCACCGACATGTTGCTGTTAAAGTTCAAAGCGGACGGCGCGCTTTGAGCGCGCGCGTCGCTGATTTACGATAGTTTTTTTTGAAATTTAGCGCGCAGAAAGGCGGCCAGTTCGCCGATCGTCATGTCCGCCCGGAAGCGCGGCGCGGCCGCCGGGCTTGCGACGGCTCCGCCGGCTCCGCTGCGACCGTAATCTCCGCGCGGCGCGCCGATGCCTGCGGTCGCCAGTTCGGGCGTGAGCGGTTCCGCGGTCGCCTCGGCAATGCGTTCAACGAGAATGGCGCCGCCGCTGCGCTCCCGCGTCGCCGACGCCGGCGCTTCGCCGGCCAGATCAATATCGATGCGCAGGAATTTGCGATTGATGATGTTCACGTCCATGCGTCCGTCGAGAATACGGATAATTTCGCGGATGATCGCCCACTTGACCCACAAGTTGCCGCGTTCGGGATTCAGATCGGTCAAAACGTCGTAAAGCCGTCGCGTGACGCGCACGTTGTTGTGGAACAGCAGAAAACGGAAGTGCACGTGCGCGCGCAGATCCGACGTGATGATCAAATCGAGATGCTTGAATTCTTTAAATGCCGGAAAGTCGATCAGTCGAATCACCAGGGAATTCACCAGTTCGAGGCTGGTGTTCAGCACGATTTCCGGCTGCACTTTGATGTAGTGCGTGATCACGCCTTGCGGAATCACGGCGGTGATAAAGTCGCGAAAGTTCACCGGCTCCAGGTATTCCGCTTCGCTGATCGCTTCCAGGCGCGACAGTTCCAGAATATCATCCAGGGTGGCCTGCATGCCATCGAGCTGGATCTCCAGTTCTCCGATCGCTTCTTTGCGTCGCCTGTCTGTAGCGCCATCCAGCAATTCACGCACGCGCGCGCCAATCTGCTCCGCCGGCGGCCGTACAAAGGCGTTAATGTAATTGAATACTCGATCTTTGAGAAGGTTCACGCTGTCCAGACGCCGGCTGCGGCGATCCACTTCCATCTGCAACTCGATCAGTCGGTAGGTGAGGGCGAAAGCCAGCACCAGCGTAAAAAAGAGCATGCCCTGGCTGAAGTAGCTCTGGCCGTCCACCAGCCCGCGTTCGACGGCGTAGAAATGCAGCGTGATTGCAAGCATCACAGTAAGTCCGATCGACAGAAAGATCGCGTCGCGTTCGTAACGCAGCACGGCGCGCGAATACGCGTCCGCGGCGTAATAAATGAAGAAGGGCAGGTTGATCAAAAACCAGACGGTAATGATGCGATCCCAGGCGACGGGATCCATCAATACGATGATTGCGGCGGCGGTTGCGCCGTTCAGGACCGCATATACGAGGCCCAGACGTCCTACCGGCAGTTCCAGGCTGCGATTTTTGAGCTTCAGTTTGATGGCGCCGGACTTGAAAAAATTTATATGAAAAAAATAATACAATAGCGGCGTCGCGATGTAGCAGAGTTGTTCCAATAACTTATAAAACAGAAACGCGTCGGCCAGAAAAAAGCGCGCTTCGTCGACGAGGAACTGTTGCAGTCCGAAAGCGAGCGCGAGGAAGCCGAACCAGCGGTACTCTCTGAGCGCAGGCAACTTAAAGTATAGTATGATAAAAAAGAAGCCGATCGCGAAGTACAGACCGGCGAAGACGAGTCGGGCCAACTCGCCCTTCCAGAGCGTCCACTCGGCGTTCTGCATTTCGTCAATCGCCGGCGCGCCCCGCAGACCGATGTCGGAGGGAAAGGCCCCGATGATGCGAATTGCGATGACATTGCGGCCGGTCTGCAAGAGGCGCGCGGGCAGCGGATAGATGCGCGGCCGACCGTAACCTTCGATGCCCAATGCGCGTCCTGAACCAATGAGTTCGCCGTTAAGATAAACCTGATCGGAATCGTACACGGCGCCGAGCATGAGCGCAAGATTGGCGTTCGCCGGCGGCGCAAGGTTGACCTCGGTGCGCAGCCAGACGGCGCGGTTTGGCCGGGCCCCGAGGCTGCTCAAGTTGCCCGGCAGTTGTAGCGGCGTCCAGCCGGAGTCATCCGTTTCCGGCGCAGCATTGGCGGGCGTGTCGCTTAAAGTCAGCTTCCAGTCCGGCAAATCGAAACGATGTTCGCCCTCGGCGAAAGCCGGCGCGGCTGACAGAAAGATGAGACACAGGGCGACGCCGCCGGCGCGCGCCGTGCGCAGAGCGCGCAGAGCGCGCTTTCTGTGCGACAGTCGACTCAACCACGGATTCATCGCAGCGCCTCGCTTGCGGACGGTATGGTGAGCACAAAGGTGGAGAAAAAGCCGCCGCCCTCGATGCGCACATCGCCGCCCAGAGCGTCTGCGATCAGGTCGACAATGGTCAGGCCGATGCCGCTGCCGGCCGGCCCGCTGTAGTCGTCGGGCGCGCCGCGCACAAATTTCTGGAAGACCGTCCGCTGCAATTCCGCCGACATGCCCGGCCCTTCGTCGCGCACGGCGCAGACGACCAGGCCGCCGCGGCTTTCCAGCGCGACCTCGACCTTGCCAGTCGAATACAGTAACGCGTTCTCCACCAAATGGAAAAGCGCGGCGGCGAGCAAATCAGGGTCGCTGGTCGTTTCGACCTCGTCGCCGGGCAAGAGAGCGCTCACGCGGCTCTTGCTTTGTTCGGCGGCGATCAGCGCGCGCGAAATTACATCCGCGCCCAGTTTTTTCAGGCTGAAGCGCATCAGGCGCGGCTGGTATTCGCCGTTTTCCAGGGCGTACAACAGTCGGCTGTCGAGCGTGAGGTTCTCCAGGTTCACCGTCGCCGTGCGCAGCCGATCTTCCGGCGCAGCGGCGGCGCGGCCGTTCCGGCGGCGTCCCGCGTCCGGCGGCTTTTTTCCGGGCGCGCCGCTGAGTCCCGCCAGGCCTTCGCGAAACCCGCCCAGAATCGAATTAAATTCGTTGGATATGTTCAGGACCGAGCGCGTCTTGCGCTTTTCAAGCTGCCGCAGTTCCAGTTCCTGCTCGTGTATATTCTTGTACAAGCGGAGAATCGTATCGGAAAGCTGCAGCGAAGCGAAGAAAAGAAAGAGCGCGAACCCGAATACGACCACGCGCGGAAAGCCGGTCGGCAAGAGACCGACGGTATTCAGCACGTCCAGGATGATGATCGGCGTGAGCACAATAAATCCGCCCAACAGGTAGCGCAGTTTATCGCGGTGGTCCCGATATGTGCGCACAAAAATAAAGCCGACGATGCCAAGCGCCGCAATGATTACAATCAGGTTCAGGTTAATCGCCTTATCCCAGTAATACGGTCGCGCCGGCGCCAGGGCGATGAACAGCAACAAAGCGCCCGAACACGCGTAGAGCAGTTTCACCGGCAGGCTGCGCTTGCGTTTGGTCGTGTGATGCAAGAACTCAAGAAAGAAGACGGGCAACGAAAATAGCAGCGCCAGTTCCGCTTGATAGGAGCGCTCAAAGGATTCGAACCACTCGTAGCGCATGCGCGAACGAATCAAGCTGTAGAGACCCAGAAACAGAGAAAACAAGGCGAAATACAGGTTTTCGTATTGCCGCAAAAAGAACACGAAGAAGATGGCGAAAAAGGCCGCCACCAGTATGTAACTCGAACTCAGAACGATGTTCGGCATGTCAATGAGGAGCAAGCGGCGTTCCTGGGCCTGCTCCTTCAAAATGCGCGGCGCGTGCCGCAGGCCGCCGTCCGCAGACGACGAAAAGATGCGCACGGTCAGGGTGTTCGCGCCCTCGCGCCAGAGATTCGCCGGCAGCGGGTAGAGCCGCGGTTTTTCCACGTCGACTTCACCGGTGCGCAGCGAGCCGGTTTCGCCCACCAGCGCTCCATTAAAGTAGACCGCGTCGGCTTCTGCAATTACGCCGAGAAACACGGCGATGCCTTCAGGCGCCGGACCGGCGAGAGTAATGCGGCAGCGGAAAATGCCGGTGACGCCCTGGGCGCCAGGGCGCGCGCGGTAATCGCTGAAAACCGCCGGGACCGGCAGATGGCGCCAGCCCGAGTCGTCGTATTCGGGAGCGAGCGTGGCCGGCGGCGTTTCCACGCGTCCCGGGCTCAACTGCACGCGCCACTGCCCGCCCAGATCCAGCGCGCTGGCCCCCGGCTGCCAGTAGGCCTCGGGACAGGCGGCGCTCAGTTCCGGGGCGAAGGGCAAGAGGCACGCAAAAAGCGGGGCGAGCCAGGCGAAGCGGGGCCGAAAATACAACAGGCGAAGCGACACTCTTCTACTATCGGCGCGCGCCCCTGCCAATTTTGAAGCCCGGCCGGCGCTTTCCGGCGGTAAGTTACTCATCGGGACTCCGCAGGCGGCCGGTGCGCACCCGTCCGGTCGGCTTGATGTAGTCGCCCGTTCGAATCCGATCCGTATATTCCAGGGATTCGAGCAGCGCGGCGAGCGAGCGATAACGATCGGGATGGATCAGTCCCGCCTCCGTGTCGTCGGCTTTATCGACTGCGTCCTCGTCGGCGTAGGCGGCGAGCGCGCGTTCGCGCGAGCGGCGTAGGAGGGCCTGCACCGCGCAGTCCCGCGCCCCCGGAGCGTGGTCACAGTCGGCGTAGCGGCATTCGCCGGAGACTGCGTGCAGTTCCGGAAAACTTTCTAATATTGTGCGGCGATCGAGATGATGCAGGCCCCATTCCTTGACGCCCGGCGTGTCGATCAACAGAGCGCTCGAGTCGGACTCGTAGTAGAGACTGGAATTTGTCGTGGTATGACGCCCCTTGCCGGTGCTCGCACTGATTTCGCCTGTGCGTTGCAGCGTGCGACCGAGGAGCAGATTTAACAGGCTTGATTTTCCGGCGCCGGACGGTCCGGCCAGCAGCGTGACGCCGCGGGCGATAAGGCGGCGCAGCTCGGCCAGCTCGTCGGCGGGTTGGCCGAGCAAAAGATCCAGCAAAAAGGTCCGGTAGCCGAGCGCGCGGTAGAGGGCGATCATTTCAAAGATCTCGGCGGCGTTCGGTTCGGCCGGCGCGAGATCGGCCTTGGTAAACACAATCCAGGCGGGCGCATCGCCGGCGTAACAGGACGCCAGGAAGCGATCCAGAAATCCCCAGCGCGGGCCCGGCTGGGCCAGCGAGATCACGGCCGCCGCCTGGTCGATGTTCGCCCCCAGGGCGTGGTCTTCGTAGGCGCCGCCGCGGCGAATGGCGTTGCGCCGCGGCAACAGCGCTTCGATAGCGACGTCTTCCGCTCCAGGATCTTCGAGGAAGTTCACCCGGTCCCCGACGATCAATAAATGACGCTCGCGCGCATTTTCCGGACGTCCTTTCTCGAGTCGCAGGCGTCCGCGCAAGCGTCCGCGCCGCGTGCGACTCAGATCCGGCAGTTCCAGGATATCGTAGTAGGCGCCGTACACGCGACTGATGATGCCGGAGCGTTCCATGGGCGCCGCTTCCGTGTCAGGGCCGGTCCGGCGCTGCGGACCGCTCGGGGCGCCAGAGGATGCGATCGGTCCCGCGCAGCTCGACCAGGCCTTCCGGGGTGCGCTCAAAGCTGCGTTCTTCCGGCAGCGCATTTTCGCTCAGCGGACGCAGCTGCAGGGTATAAAAGCGTCCGGCGCGGGACTCGATGCGGGTGATATCAAAAAAGCTGCGGCGCTCTTCGCCGGCGCCCTGCTGCAAAGCGATCACAAAACCCGGCGCCGGGGGCGGCTGGATATGCAGGCGCTGATTTTCGCGCACCCAGACGCCGCGCAACTCGGGCGGCGCGAAAATCCGTTCGCCGGCCACCACAACGGGCGGAACGCTGCGCTCGGCGACGCAAACGCTGAACGCGGCGAGTAGCGGGAAGAGGAAGACGGCGATGTTGCGCATGAGGGTAAAAGGACGAACGGGAGCGATCCCCGAGAATAGATTTCTTGCCGCGGGCGATTCATCCTGTAAATCAGAAAAAGCCTATGGATCTCGATAGCTTCAAGCGCGAATTGATACGACTGCGGCCGACCGGCGAGATCGGGCAGATCGTGCTGGGCTTTCTGGCGGAGCGATTGCAGGCCGGCCGGGCCGGAATCTGCATGTGGGACGAAAATGCGGGCGTTTATGCGACCTGGACGCGGGCCGGACAGGCCGGTCGGACATTCCGCGTCTTTGATCCGTTCTTGCTGTTTATCAGCGATGACGATCGCATCTACTGGCGTCGCGATCTTGAGCGTTACGCGTGGACGGAAAGCTGCACCGCTGCGGACGCACTGCGCTTCTTCGAAGATACCGACTCGGAGGTGCTGATTCCGCTCGCGCTGAACCAGTCGCTGGTGGCGGTCGTGTTTTTGGGCGGCATCGGTTCAAGCGAATCGGCCGAGGCGCTCGAGGCCGTCTTTAACGAGGCGCGCTCGCTTGCGGTGATGGCGCTATCGAACTCCATACTGTACGCGCGCCTCGAAGGCATTCTGGGCCATCTGGAAGAAAAGGTACGCGAACGTACGCGCGAGCTGGAAAGCGCCCAGAGTCAGTTGGTTCAATCTGAGAAGATGGCCATGCTCGGCGTCATGGCGGCCGGCGTCGCGCACGAGATTAACACGCCTTCGAGCGTCATCAGCGGCGCGGTGGACAACATTGAGAAAAATCTGGCGGCGCTCTTTTACAGCGCCGAACCCGAGGCCTCGCCGGCCCTGCGCGAAAAACTGGCCGAACTCGCCCCGCGCGTCATGATGGCGGTGCAGGATCGCACGGTGCGCGCGCCGCTCTCGGCGTTTAAACGCAAGCGCGAACTGGGCGGCGCCTTTGAAAGCGCGGGTTTTCCCCTGCCGCGCGATTTTGCCGCGTTTTTTGTAGAGAACGGACTGTTTGCTCCGCCGGAAGGCGCCGGCGAAGAGGCGGCGCGCGACTTCTTAAATGATCCGCTGGCGAGCGCGCTGCAGGCGGCCCTCGCCGGCGTGACGGAAAGGGCCGCCGGCTACGCCCTGCGCATTGTAACCGAGGCGGGCGCCTGCGCACGCAACGTGCAGAATATTCGCAATGCCATTCGTAACATTGTGCGCATCGTGCGTGCGTTGAAGTCTTATTCGCATCTGGATCAGAGCGAGCAGACCCAGGCTGATGTGCGCGAAGGCCTGGAAAACACGCTGGTGATACTCGGCAGCGTGATGAAAAGCGTGGTTGAAGTGGAGCGCGATTACGCCGAGGCGCCGGCGATTGTGTGTAATCCGGATGAACTCAATCAGGTCTGGACCAACCTGGTCACTAACGCTTACCACGCGCTCAAGGGTCGCGCAAACGCGCGCATCCGCATCGCGGTGCGGCCGGCCCGCCTGCTGGACGCGTCGGCGGTCGCCGTAACGGTGGCGGACAACGGCCCGGGTATTCCGGACAAGGTTCTACCGCGCATCTGGGATCCGTTTTTTACCACAAAAGATCAGGGCGAGGGTTCCGGCCTGGGCCTGGGCATAGTCAAGGGGATTGTGGAAAAACACCATGGCCGCATTGATGTGACGACTTCGAGCGAGCGCGGCACGGAGTTTACGGTGTTGCTGCCGGTTGAGCGCCGTCAATCCACGTAAAGCGCGAGTCCCTTTAAGTATTCGCCTTCCGGATGAAACAGACTCAACGGATGATCCGGCGCGGCGCCCAGCTCGCGTTCGATGCGGACATTGCGTCCGGCGTCGGCGGCTGCGCTGAAGATGATCTTGCGAAACAACTCCCGCGTAATGTACTGCGAACACGAAAAAGTGAAAATGCGTCCGCCGTGCGCAATCGAACGCAGGGCGCGCAGGTTGATGTCTTTGTAGCCGCGCGCCGCGCCGGCGACCGCTGCGCGCGACTTCGCAAAGGCCGGCGGATCAAGCACCATCAAATCAAATTGGCGATCCGCGAGCGTCGGCAGGATCTCCAGGGCGTCGCCCCGGTTCGCCTCGTGGCGCGTTTCTCCGGGAAAATTGCGCGCGACGTTCTCGCGGCACTGCTGCACGGCGCGTTCCGACGCATCCAGAGATAAGACGCGGCTGGCGCCGCCGCGTAAAGCGTGCAGACTGAAGCCGCCGGTATAGCAGAAGGCGTCCAGAACGCGGCGATTGCGCGCGGCGCGTTCCACAAAGACGCGATTTTCCTTTTGATCCAGATAGTGGCCGGTCTTCTGGGAGTTCTGCAAATCGATTGTATAACTCAGACCGTTTTCCTTGAATTCGATCCGATCCGGCGCGCTCCCCGAAGCGACCATGTTGCGCGTGCTGCGCGCCGACTTGCGGTCTTCGCCGCTCCGATCCAACACATGTTGCATGCCGAGGCGCTCGGTCAGGAAGCGCGCCAGGGCCGACTCAAACCGCGCGTAGCCCGCCGCGCGAAATTGCACAATCGCCGTTTGGTCCAGAACGTCGATGATGAGTCCGGGCAAAAGGTCGGCTTCGGCGTTCGCCAGGCGAAAGCTCGCCCGCTGAAAATCCGGCAAGGACTCGCGAAACGCGAGCGCCGCCTCCAGCCGACTTGTGAGAAACGTTTCATCAAAAGCGCTTTCGCACGCGCCAAAATGAAACAGCCGCACGGCCAGGCTCTGATCGGGAAAGGCGAAGCCCGCGCCGAGAATTTCGCCAGAGTCGGACGCGACTGCGACGATGTCGCCTTCGGCAATGCCGTCGGACGCTCCGGCGATCGCGCCCGAGAAGATCCAGGGATGGCGATCGCGGACGGACTTGTCGCGCCCGGGTTTCAGGCGCACTTGAGGCGGATCATATTCTTGCACAACAGCTCACAGTGGGCGCTTCGCACGCGCCACGGGCGCAACGAATTCACGGGGTTCAGTCATCGATCCAATCTCGCACGCGCTCGACGGCCTTTTTCCAGTAACGCAGCTCGCGCTCGCGCACGCTGGCTTCCATTTTTGGCTGAAAGCTCACGCGATCGGATTGCAGTTTCAGGAGATCGGCCGAACTCTTCCACACGCCCGCTTCCATGCCGGCCAGATACGCGGCGCCCAGGGCGGTCGTATCCACGTTGCCCGGTCGTTCCACCGGACAGTTCAGGATATCCGCCTGGTATTGCATGAGATAGTTGTTGGCCGTAGCGCCCCCGTCCACGCGGAGCACTTTCATGGTTTCGCCCGTGTCCTGTTCCATGGCGCGCACCAGATCGCTGGATTGCAGGGCGATCGACTTGAGCGCCGCGCGCGTGATGCGCGCCGGACTCGTATCGCGCGAAAGTCCGAAGATGGCGCCGCGCGCCTGCATGTCCCAATACGGCGCGCCCAATCCCGAAAAAGCCGGCACGAACATGACCGAGTCGGTATCCTGCGTCGACTCGATGCGCTGTACAAGCGTTTCCGATTCCGGCGCGGCGTTAAAAAACTTCATAAAGTCGCGCAGCCATTGCACCACCGCGCCGCCGATGAATACCGCGCCTTCGAGGGCGTAACAGACCTGGCCGTCGGCGTTGCAGGCGAGGGTGGTGATCAGTCCGTTTTTGCTGATCAGGAATTTATCTCCGGTATTAAATAATAGAAAGCAGCCGGTGCCGTAGGTATTTTTCGCCTCGCCGGGATTCACGCGCACCTGGCCAAACAGCGCCGCTTGCTGGTCGCCGATCATGCCGAGCACCGGCACGCCGTCCGGCAGGCCTTCCACGCCGCGCGTAACGCCGAACTTCGCGCGGCTGGCCTTTACTTGCGGCAGCAGGCTGTGCGGCACGCGCAGGAGTGTTAAGAGCTCGTCGTCCCACTGTTTAGACTCGATGTTGTAGAGCAGGGTGCGACTGGCGTTGGTGTAATCGGTGGCGTGTTCGCCGGTGAGTTTGTAGAGCAGCCAGGCGTCGATGGTGCCGCCCGCCAGTTCGCCTTTTTCCGCGCGCGCTCGGGCGCCGGGGACGTTATCCAGCAGCCATTCAAACTTTGTGCCGCTGAAATACGCATCGATAACCAGACCGGTTTTTGTGCGCACAAGATCGGCATGGCCCTGCTTTTTCAGATCTTCGCAACGCGCGCTGGTGCGGCGGCATTGCCAGACGATTGCGTTCGCAATCGGTGCGCCGGTTTTGCGATCCCAGACGACGGTAGTTTCGCGTTGGTTGGTAATGCCGATGCCCAGGGCTTTTTTGGGATCGAGTCCGCCTTTTGCGAGCGCTTCTTTGAGCAGCGCGCTGACGCCGGACCAGATCTCATTGGCGTCATGTTCCACCCAACCCGGTTTGGGAAAATGCTGGGTGAACTCGCGATACGCGCTGGCGAGCACCTGGCCGTTCAGATCAAAGCAAAATACGCGGGAACCCGTGGTGCCCTGATCAATGGAAAGCAAGAACTCCTGAGCCATAGCCGGAGCAGTTTGAGAGCCGGGGCTGCGCGTTGCAAGTAAAAACGCCGGGCGGAGTATTCACGCACAGGGCGTGCGAAGCGGAGCGGCGGGAAAGCCTGCGCGGCCGGAAGCCGCGCAGGACGAAACGAAAAGAAGCTGAAAAGCCGGTCGTCAGGACCGGATTCAGCCAGCTTTCGGCTGATATTTGTCGTCGCCGAAGGCGAGGATTGCGTAACCGACAATGCTGATGAGGAACAGGAAAATTACTCCCCATGCCTTGCTTTTGCCAAAACGCTCTGCGAGGTCCATTGCTACCAGTACGATAGCCACGATGTTCACGCAGGGAATCAGAAACAGTACGATCCACCAGAGCGGACGCCCGACGATTTCGAGCAGAATGATCAGGTTGTAGATCGGTACAAAACCTGCCCAGAGCGGTTTTCCGGCTTTTTCGAAGATCTTGCCCATGAGAAAGCCCATGACGGCATAGATCACCACATACATAATCAGCGTGCCGATACCCGCGCCGCCGGCCGCGACTTGTGATTCATCCATTGAAGTTACTCCTGAATTGAGGCGAATCGCCCCTCTGTTTCGCCCTCTTCTGTTGCGGTTTTCGCAACGCGAAACTGGCAACGAGTTCTGTCGCCGGTGCGCCGGGGAATCAAGACTTTTTTGCAGTTTTTGGTTAAGATGCGGCTTTTTTACCCGAAAGGAGGCTCTCAGGCCGGATGATTCATGAACCGCTCACGATGCCGCGGTCGGTCGCCGCGGCCGGGGCGGCTCAGAGTTCGATTTCGAGCCCCTCGTAGGCCATGATGATCTCCAGGTCCGAATCCCGATTATGATCCATCATTTCCTTATAGCGCACCGCACGAAGATACACCTCGTCGAGCTTCTCATCGTCGTAACTGGGATCGTGGTGAAATAAGACTAACTTTTTCACATTCGCTTTGAGGGCGATGTCGGTGGCGATCGAGGCGGAACTGTGGCCCCAATCGATCTTCTGCAATTGTTCTTCAAATGTGTACTGGGTGTCGAAAATCAGAACATCGGCGCCGCGAAAGTACTCAAGGTACTCGTCAATGCCGTCCATGTCTTCCAGCTTGAACTCAGCGTCCGTGCCGAAGATCAGCGTTTTGCCGCCTTCCTCAAACCGGAAGGAATACGAGCCGCCCGGATGGCGCACCGCTTTTTGTCGGATTTGGACGCCGTACAGGCTCCACTGTTCATTTTCTTCGTGTTGCGTGAACGTTTTTTTCGCCTGCAGGGCGTCAAAGCCCACGGGGAAGTGCCGCTCGCTGTGCTGGTAGCGCAGCCGCTCCTCGATGTGGTCCGAGATGGCGTGAATATGAAAGACATTGCCCGGAATGTAAAAGGGCGCGAAAAAAGGCAGGCCCTGGATGTGGTCCCAATGGCTGTGGGTGAAGAGCATGTGGCACTCGCCCTTGCCGTGCAGGAAGTCGTCTTCGATGAGGATCTTGTTGCCGAGTTCTCTGAGACCCGTGCCCGCGTCGACGATGATGAGATCATTGTTCTTCGAACGCAGCTCGAGACAGGTCGTGTTGCCGCCATAGGTGTGCAGCAGCGAAAAAGGCAGCGAATCCAGGAAGCGATCGATGGCGGCGTCGTCCAGCACATCGCCGGGCGCGGCGTAGCCCAGGATCTTGCGCACCTTCTGACGAATTGTATGACCCTTGAGCGGCGACCCGATCGAACCCCGCACTCCCCAGAAGCGCACCTTCATTGCTTTCACGTTCAGGCCGGCCGGCGGGGCAGTCAAGCAAGACCCGAGCGGCGCTTGCGC
>JAVHPJ010000187.1:0-7166 GCA_036170535.1 Leptospirales bacterium
GCGAAGAGGCCGGCGTTGCGCGCCGCCGCAGCAGGGCCGCAACTCCCGGAACAATTCGGACCCTAGACCGGCACTTCAAATTCGCGCAGCGTGCTTTCGAGCGAGGTTTTTTCGTCGGTGCTGGGCTTGCGCGTTCCGATGATCAGCGCCGCCGGCGTGCCGTATTCGCCCGCCGGAAATTTTTTCACACGCGTGCCGGGAATGACGACCGATCGCGCGGGCACGCGGCCCTTGTAGATTTTTTCCTCCGGTCCCGTAACGTCGATAATCGGCGTGGAAGCGGTGAGCACCACGTTGGAGCCGAGCACCGCGCCTTCTTCAACCATTACGCCTTCTACAACGATGGCTCGCGATCCCAGGAAGGCGTTGTCTTCAATAATTACCGGACGCCCCTGCGGCGGTTCAAGCACGCCGCCAATGCCGACGCCGCCGGACAGGTGCACGTTTTTGCCGATCTGCGCGCAGCTGCCGACCGTGGCCCAGGTGTCGACCATCGTTCCGGTGGCAACATAGGCGCCGATGTTTACATACGAAGGCATCAGAATCGCGCCCTTTTCCACAAAGGCCCCGTAGCGACAGACGGCCGGCGGCACGACGCGCACGCCGCGTTCCGCGTGATCGGTGCGCGGATCAATTTTGTCGTAGTACTCAAGATCTCCGGAGCGATAGCTGCGCATCTCCTGGATGCCAAAATACAGCAGGATGGCCTTTTTCACCCAGGCGTGCACTTCCCAGTCGCCCGGCGCCTTCTGCGATGCCACGCGAATCTGGCCGGCCGAAAGCAGGGCGATCGCTTCGCGCACGGCTTCTTTGCCGCCGGGCGCCTTTAAACCGTCCCGGTTATCAAAAAGCTGCTCGATCGTCTGCTGCAAATCCGGGTACATTCTTCCAGGCTGTGCGTACAGCCGGGCGGGCAAAGTCTTTTTCCGGGGCCGCCCCGGACGTTTTTTTGGTGGACCGGAGGGCCTTCATTTACTTCGATATCGAAGTAAATGAAGGGCGACCGACTGCTGCACCTGATCGCACGGATTCGCGACCGGATGGAACGCCGGCTGGGACGCGATATGGAGCGACTGGGTCTGGCGGACATTGCGCCCGCGCACGCTGGAGCGCTGTACGCCCTGGGACGCGGACCGCTCAGCATGAGCGAACTGGCCGCGGCGCTGGACCGATCGAACAGCACTATCACCGCCCTGCTGGACAAACTGGAGGCGCGCGGCTATGTCCTTCGACGGCCGGCTGCGGATGACGAGCGCAGCAATCTGGCCACCCTCACGGAAAAGGGTCGGGCGGCGCGCCTGCGCGTCATGCGTGCGTCGCGACGCTACCTGGCATTGGCGTATCGCGGTATGAACGGGCGCGAACGGCAAGAGCTGCTGCGGCTGCTGAACCAGGTGTATTCTAATCTCGGCGAAACGGACTGAAAGCGCCCGTCTGCTGCGCTGCGTGCAAAATATTTCGATATCGAACTAAATTAAGAGGAGCTTGAGCATGAATGACACGTTTACAACTGTGATTACAGGCGGCGCGCGCGGGATCGGTTTTGCGGTCGCCCGCTCCTTCGCGGCAAGCGGGCATCGGATTTTGATCGGGGATCTGGACGGAGCGGGCGCCGCGGCGGCCGCAGAGCGTATTGCGAAAGAGTTCAGCGTCGACACGCTTGGCCTGATGGCGGACGTGCGTTCGAAAGAGGCGGTGCAGGCGATGGCCGACGCGTGTATCCAGCGCTGGGGGCGTCTGGACGTCTGGATCAACAACGCTGGCGTGCTGGCGGATGATCTTTTACTGCGCATGGATCTGAACGACTGGACCGAGGTGATCGATGTCAATTTGCGCGGGGCCTTTTTTGGCATTCAGGCGGCCATGCGGCCGATGATGAAGGCGCGGCGCGGACGCATCGTGAATCTGGGATCGGTCTCCGGTTATTACGGCAATGCAGGCCAGGCCAATTATTCCGCGGCTAAGGCCGGTTTGCTGGCGCTTACCCGCAGCGCCGCCCGCGAACTGGCGCCGCGCAACGTTACGGTGAATTGCGTCGCCGCCGGTCCGATTGACAATGCGTTTGTGCGCGACGTGCCGGAGGCGGCCAAACGCGCGTTGTTGGATCAGATTCCGCTCAAGATCCAGCGTTCCCCTGAAGACGCGGTCGCCAGCGCCGTGCGCTTTCTGGCGTCCGATGAAGCGGACTGGATCACCGGCGCAGTGTTGCGCGTAGACGGCGGGCTTTTAATCGGTCATTGAACGGCGCCGCTTCGGCTGCAATTCAGCGCGCGGGCTGCGGGTGCGAAAGATAAAATTCGAGCGCAACGCGCAGCCCGTCCCGGTGCTGACGCCAGACCTCGTCCGGGGCCTGTCCCCGCAGAATTTCGAGCGTCAGCGTCGGCAGATTGCGTTCCCAGCCCGCGTAGGTGCCGAGACTGCCGGGCGTAGGATAGCCGATGTCGCCCTTGGGCGGCAGGCCGTTGGCGGCGCCCATGGCGGTCGCCAGATTTTCACAGGGCCCATTAAAATTTACCATCGGGTTTTCGTAAGAATGCAGGGAAACAATCACGGCCGGGGCGACGGCGGCGAGCAGATCCAGGGTCGCGACCGACTCCGGTTCGCTGCCGGCCGCAGGGCCGGGATAATATCGTACGTTGCTGAACTCGCCGACCCAGTCGCGCGTCGGCAGATTGCGATTTAAATCGACATTACGATGATTGGTGCGGCGGACGGCGGCGCAGCCGTCCGGATTGAGTCGCGGACAGACAAAAAGCCGCAGGCGCGGATTCAGTGCGATTTCGCCCGAATCGAGCGCGGCCAGATAACGTTCCGCAAAAAGAAAGCCTTCAGTTTCATCGCCGTGTACGCCGCCGATTAACAGTGCGGCCAGATCGCCGGAACCACGGGCGTATAGTTCTATGTCGCGGCCCGCGTGCGAGCGGCCGATGACGGCGCGGGCGCCCGGCGCGGGCGGTGTGAATGCAGAAGTCATCGCGTAGCCTGGTTGTTTTAATGATTGAGTCCGATCCCGTAGTACTGAAAACCGCGCGACCGAATCTGCGCGGCGTTGAACATGTTGCGCCCGTCAAAAATCAGCGGCGTCTTGAGGGCGCGTTTGAGCCGATCAAAGTCAGGTTCCTGATAGTCGGGCCACTCGGTCAAAAGCAAAAGCGCGTCGGCGTCTTCGAGAACGGCGTACATATCCTTGTATTGGATGGAGTCGCCGAACACGGCCGAAGCGGTCTCGAACGCGACCGGATCATTGGCCTGAACGCTTGCGCCGGCCTTGATTAATTCCTGGATGATGGTGATGGAGGGCGCCTCGCGCATATCGTCGGTGCCGGGCTTGAAGGCCAGGCCCCAGACGGCGAAACGTTTGCCCGCCAGCTCGCCGCCAAAGTGCTTCTCCATAATGTTTACCAGGCGCCGCTTCTGGCGGTTGTTGGCGAGTTCGATCTGCTCTAACAGAGAGGCCGCCTGTCCGGCGTCGCCGGCGATTTGGACCAGCGCACGCACATCTTTGGGAAAACACGAACCGCCATAGCCGATGCCCGCATACAAAAACTGACGGCCGATGCGCGAATCCGAGCCCAGCACCTGACGCACATTTTCGTAGTTCGCTCCCAGGCCGTCGCAGAGATTGGCGACTTCATTGGCGAAGGAAATCTTCATCGCGAGGAAGGCGTTGCAGGCGTATTTCGAAAGCTCGGCGGAACGCACGCTCATTTCGAAAATCGGATTATCCGTGTCCTTGACAAACGGCGCGTACAGTTCGCGCATCACAGCGCCGGCGCGCTCGGAACTGGCGCCGATCACCACGCGCTCCGGGCGCATAAAATCCTCAATGGCCCGACCTTCGCGTAAAAACTCAGGATTGCTTACGACATCGAAATCGACTTCAGCGCTTTCCGCGACGGCGGAGCGCACCTGATCGCCGGTGCCGACCGGCGCGGTGCTTTTGGTCACGACGACGGCGTATTGACGCAGGTGTTTACCCACTTCGCGCGCGACGGCCAGCACGCCGCGCATGTCGGGCCGACCGTCGCCGCCGTCGGGCGTCCCGACCGCGATAAAGACAATTTCGGAGCGCGCTACCGCGGCGCCCAGATCGGTGGTGAAGGCCAGCCGACCGCGTTTGTGGTTGCGAACGACCAATTCTTCCAGGCCGGGCTCGTAAATCGGCATCTCTCCGCGCCGGAGTCGGTCGATTTTCTCCTGGAGAATGTCGACGCAGTGCACCTCGTTGCCGTACTCCGCAAAACAGGCGCCAGCCACGAGACCCACATAGCCGGTTCCCACCACCGTCAATTTCATGAGGACCGGGATACGCAGGTCCGGCCCTTACGTCGATTCAGAAACCCGTCGGCGGTCGGACCTCAGCGCGCCAGCAAGCCGCGCACCTCCGCCGCGTTGGCGGCGGCGGGACGCAGTTCCAGATATTTTTCCAGGTGCGGTCGGGCCAGATCGGGGCGGCCCAGATCCTTGTGCAAAAGAAAGCCGAGTTGTTCATGGCCGGCTGCGCTGGTCGGACTGCGCCGCAGCAAGGATTCGTAGACCTCGGCCGCGCCGGCGACCTCGCCGGTTTCGCGGTAGGTCAGCGCGAGGTTCAAATAGGCCTCTTCGCGCGCGGGTTCAAGATCAATGGCCCGGCGGTAAGCGCTGCGCGCCGCCGGGTAGTCCCTGGTCGCGCGGAACAAATTGCCGGCGTTAAACTGCAATTGATAGTCACGCGGATTGTCGATGGCGGCGCGCTGCATGACGGCCCTGGCGTCCGCGATACGGCCCGCCTGCACATACAGGGGCGTGATTTCGGCGGCAGCGCCCGCGTGGCCGGGCCGCAAGACGAGACAGCGTTCCAGCGCCGCGAGGGCCTGCGGCGCGCGGCCCTGTTTACGTTCCAGACGGCCGATTTCAAAAAAAAGATCCGGATCGTCATTTTTGACGCGGCGGGCCGCTTCCAGTTCCGTCAGCGCTTCGCGTTCCGCGCCGCTGCGGGCCAGGGCCAGCGCGAGATTAAACCGCGCTTCATAATACCCCGACTCCAGAGCGATGGCGCGGCGCAGCGCCTGTACGGCTCGTCCGTAATCGGCGCGTAAAAGCAGCACCTCGCCGCGCTGGCCGTGCAGCCGGCTCTGGTTCGGATTGGCCTGAATGTACGAGTCCAGCGTGTGCAGGGCGCCGTCGTAGTTGCGGCGTTTTTTCTGGAGAATGGCGAGATTCAGCGCAGCCTGCCAGCGCGCGGGATCGCGCTTCAGCGCATCCTGATACGCGAGCGTCGCCTGGTCCAGTTGGTTCGCCCGTTCCAGAGCCACCGCGCGATTAAACGCCGCATCGCTGTGATCAGGTTTCACTGTCAGCGTGCGCCGGAAGGATTCGGCGGCGTCCGGAAAGCGGCCTAATTGGAATAAGAGCGCCCCCTGATAATAATGCGGGCGATGATCGCGTTCATTAAGCTCGATCGATTGTTGATACGACGCGAGCGCTTCGCTGGGTCGATTCAGACGTTCCAGGGCGCGCGCGCAAAGATATGGGGCTTCGCCGTCGCGCGGTGCGGCGCGTCTGGCCCGCTGGAAGCGGTCGAGCGCCTCGGCAAAGCGACCGGCGCGAAACAGGTCGCGGCCCTCGCTTTTTAATGCCTCCGGATTGGCCTCCGGTTCGCCCGAGGCGTCGTTCCGATCGGTCCCGTTTGCGTTCGAGTTCCCTTCGCTGCGCGATGACGGGTTGCCGCCCGCCCGGCCGCCCTCAGCCAGGCTGCGCTGCACTTCGCGACCGCTTTCGTCGCGCACGGTAAAGGTGAGTTCGCCGGCGCCGCGTTGCGGTTCGCCCGCCGCGCCAGCCTGGTCCGGCTCGGCGTCCTGATCGGCGCCGCCGCTGGCAGCGCGGGCCCGTTCTTCAGCGGCCAGCGCTTCGGCGCGCGCCGCCAGTCGGGAGTTATTCGCGCGATAGCGCTCCTGCAATGCGACATTGTTGCGATCATAACGCAGGGCGGCGCGATAACGCTCGCGCGCCCCGGCGCGATCTCCGCGCGCAAGCAGCAGATCGCCGGCGCGTTCGTTGGCGCGCGCCAGGCGCGGGTCCAGGTCGGCGGCGCGCGTAAATTCGGCCAGGGCCTCGTCGGGGCGACCGAGCGCCGCCAGCGCCTCGCCGCGCAGCAGCGCTACGCGTGCATTGCGGGGCGCAAGGCGGCGGGCCGCATTGAGCTCTTCGAGGGCGCCGGCCGCGTCGCCGCGGCGCAGCAGCTCCTCGGCCAGATGCAGTCGGGCCTCGACATTGTTCGGGTTGCGGTCGACCGCTTCACGCAGGACTGCGAGGGCGCGCGCGGGGTCGCCGGCCGCCGTGTGGATGCGCGCCTGGCGCTCGTACGCTTCGGCGTTGGTCGGCTCGGCCCGCGCCGCGCGCCGGTACTCCTCCAGGGCGGGATCGCGCTCGCCTTCGTGGTAGCGCACGTCGCCGCGGCGATTGTAGGCCGGCGCACGCTCTGGATTCAGGTCGCGCGCGCGACTGGCGGCGGCCATTGCGCCGGAGCGATCTCCGCGGGCGAGCAGCAGTTCCGACAGAGCCGTATGCGCTTCGTATTCCTGAGCGACTGTCAGACGTCCGCTGGCGATGGCGTCAGTCAGCGCATCCTCTGCGTCGGATAAGCGGCCGGCCTGGCGATACAACTCGATCAGTTGCAGGCGAAGCGCGAAGTCATCCGGCGCCCCGGCGAGCCGCGCTTCCAGGCCCGCGATATCGCCGGCCAATGCATCCTCCGGCAGATCGTCCGGGAAGTACCGATCGCGACCAATTGTAACCAGCAGCGCCACGAGCGCGACGCTCAGGCCCAGAATAATGCCATCGAGAATTCGTTTCATGCCGCTCCGCTCGAAGAGGCGCGCGGATCAGAGGTCGTCCGGCGCAATAATATCTTCAGTCTTATTATCGGTTCGTTCTTCGGCGGGCTTCGCGGGCATGTAGCGCACGCGCGAGTCGCTGGCGTCCGGCAGGGGCGGGTTTTCTTCCGCAGCAAAGTCCGGAATTTCATAGTCGGCCCGTCGCAGGACGGCCAGGGCGGCGTCGATGGCCGGGCCCTGGGCGTCGGCGGGCGCCAGTCGACGAAACTCTTCCCAACTGGCGATCGTCGCGGCCTTATCCCGTTCCAGGCGAAAGTGCACCAGACCCTCGTAAAATAGGCAGAAATGCAA
>JAVHPJ010000188.1:0-6831 GCA_036170535.1 Leptospirales bacterium
GCCTTTCCCGGGTTCAGTCTCAATCTGAATGACGCCTTTCAACCGTTCCACATTCGCGCGCACAACGTCCATGCCGACGCCGCGTCCGGACACGTCCGTGATAATGCTGCGCGTGGAAAAGCCAGGTAAAAATATGAGCTGGTAAATCTGATCGGGGCTGAGTTGCGCCAGTTCCTCGGGCGGCATGAGTTTTTTCTTACGCGCGCTTTCGAGGATCGCCGCGGCGTCGAGTCCGCGCCCGTCGTCGGAAATTTCGATCAGCACATTGCGGCCCGCCGACCGGGCCGCCAGACGCAGAGTTGCGCCGCGCGGCTTGCCGGCGCGCTCGCGCTCGTCCGGGGTTTCCACGCCGTGATCTACGGCGTTGCGCAGCATATGCATCAGCGGGTCTTTCATTTCCTCGACAATGCGCTTATCCGCGCGGGTTTCGCCGCCCTCTATAACCAGTTCAACTTCCTTATTTTCTTCGCGCGCCAGATCGCGCACCGTGCGCGAAAACAAACTGAACATGGCGGACATCGGCACCATGCGCGCATCGCGAATACCGTCTTCCAGGCGCGCGGCGATGAGTTCAATCTTAGCCGCGTCTTCCCCGGTCTCGAGCTTCAGGCCGTGCATTCTGGCGGCCAGTCGTTCAAAACGCTGATGTTCCTCGTCCAGATACTCGCGCAGCCGATCGATGGTAGCGCGTTTGACGACTCCGCGTTTATCGCCGCGATAAATTTCGTTCATCACGCGCCGCACCTGACGATTTGAGCGCGCCCACTCCTCCGTCGCAGCGAACAGCTCTTCGATGTCCTCGGGACGACGCGCGATGCGTTGCGAGGCGACAGTCAGTTCGCCCGCCTGAGTCAAAAGCGCATCCAGGCGATCGGTATGGACGCGGATGGTTTCAATTCGATATTGGTCGCCGGCGCGCGCGGCGCCGTCGGCGTCTGAGGACCCTGCATCCGCGGGCGGCGGCGGGCCCGCAGCTGGCGCAGGCGCAGGAGACGCAGCGGCGGCCGGCGCTCCAGCCGGGGATGCGGGCGGCGGCGCAGGGCCCCCGGCAGCGGCGGCGGCCGAAGCTGCGGGAACTGCGGCCGTCGGCGAATTCGCTGCAGCCGGGGCCGCGGACTCCGCGCCGGTCTGCGCCCGCCGCGGCGCGGGACGCGCTCCGGTGAGCACGTCGCTGACCGCAACCACGTCCACGTTGGCCGGCGGACCGCCCACGGCTTCTTCCACCAGGCCGCGCAACTGATCTACGCCATAGAGCAAACGATCAATGAGTTCCGCACTGAGCTGAATTTCGCCGCGGCGGGCGCGGCCCAGGGAATCTTCGAGGATGTGCGCCAGTTGCTCGACATTATCCACGCCCAGCATGCGCGACGAGCCTTTGAGGCTGTGCGCCTCGCGAAACACCTCGTCCAGGCGCGCCGCATCGTCCGGAGATTTTTCCAGATGAAGCAGCCCCAGATCGAGCTTTTCTAAATGTTCCTCGCTTTCGATCTTAAAAAGATCGCGCAGTTCCTGATCGTCGATCATGCCGGCAGCGTCCGTCGCCCATGAAAGGTGTCGTAGGCCTCGTCGCCGCCCTGCACCAGAGCCTTCAAGCGTTCGGATGCGTGGTTCAGTTGATGCACGCCCTGTTTGGTTTGAGCCGCTCCAGCTGCGTTTTCACGCGCGCCGTTGTTGATCAAAGTCATCGCCTGTACGACTTCATTTACGGCGATGGCCTGCTGTTTCACATTCAAGGATATTTGCTGGACATTCTCGGAGACGGAGGTCATCGCGCGCGAAACCCCCTGGAAAGCCTCCGCCGTACGTTTGCTGACATTCAATCCCTGTTCAACCGTCTTGGATCCGTCGTCCGTGGCCATCACCGTCGAGTCGGTCGCCTGTTGAATCTCGCCCACCAGAGACTGGATGCGTTCAGCGGAACGTTTGCTCTGATCCGCCAGCTTGCGAATCTCGGCCGCTACCACCGCGAAACCCTTGCCATGTTCTCCGGCCCGCACCGCTTCAACGGCGGCGTTCAAGGCCAGCATATTGGTTTGATTCGCCAGATCGCTAACAAAGCTCGTGATCGTGCCGATCTGATGCGTTTGTTCGCTCAGGTGCGATATCTGTTCGGCTATTGCGTTCACCTTGGACTTCATGCTGGCCATGCCGCCCGTCAATTCATCCACCATGTGTACGCCCGCTTCCGCAAGTTCCAGAGCCTCGCGCGCTCCGTTCGCCACGCCGTCGCTTTGTTCCGCGGTCAGCTGCGACGATGCGGCCAATTCGGACATAGTCGTGGTCGTTTCGTTCACGCTGGTTGACTGCTGGTGCGCCGTGCGCTCCTGCTCGTCCACTGTGGCGGCGATCTGACTGGTCGAGGAGGTCAACACCGAGACCACTTCCGCGATCGGATCCGCGATGCTGGTGGCCATCAGTACGGTGGCCGTGACAACCACGGTCAGGACGACTCCCGCGATTACGAGCCAGGCGACGACCAGCACATCCAGCGCGGACAGCTCTTCGACAGCGTCGATTTCGGCGACCAGGACGTACTGGTTCGAATCCAACGCAATCGACGCTGCGGAGACTATCGACCGGGTTCCCGTATAATCTTTTTCAACGCCGGCGTAGGGCTTGCCGGCCAGCGCCGAGCGTACGGCGTCCGTCTCCACGCGATACGAAGGGTTCAACTGGGTACGGACGTTCTCTTCTTTGAACTTGATGCGCGAATTCGTCCGGAACAGAAAGTCGGAACCCACCAGATATACTTCGCCCGATTCGCCCATGCCCGGCGTGGCGGCCATGTAGGCGTCGATGGCGTCGATGCTGTACTGGAAAACCAGCGCGCCAATCGCACGCGAGCCCTCCATGATCGGCGCGCCCTTGAAATAAGCGGGCTCGTTGTTGGACGGCGCGTAGCGTTCAAAGTCCGTTGCGCTCACGTCTTCAGCGGAGCGCGCCGCGCAGATGGCTCGCACCACGCGTTGAAAATGCGTCTGACCGATGGCGCCCGAGTACGCATTCTGGCCAAAGTCATTTTCCTTTTGCACGGTGTAGACAATTGCGCCGCTTTCGCAATCCACCAGAAACAAATCGTAAAAGGCGTTGCGTTCCAGATATCCGTGAAAGTAGGGATGATGTCGGGCGTGGGCCCCGGAATATGCGCCGCCGTCGCCGGCGTCGTTTAATTGAGCGCGTTTGCCCGCCGGATTGGGATTGCGATCCACATACAATTCCTGGAGACGCCGCGCAGCGCCCGCCCCGCCCTCATCCTCCGCCAGAGCGCGATAGCCCGTGCGAAACTCGCGAAACGCGGTCGCCGTGTGCGGACTTTCCGCCAGACTCACCAGGCGAATGGTCGCCTCGTCCCAGACTGATTTGAGCCCCTGGATCTGCATGTCCCGCAGGGTCGAAAGACGATCTACTGCGCCATTGATGATGCCGTTACGCGCAAAAAGAAAACTCGCGATGACCATCAGAAAGATGCCGGCAACGGCAAGCGCCAGGTTAAACACGACAATGCGCTTCTTAAATTTAAAGCGCATCATCCATCGGTTGACTCGGGAAATCATGATTCGGTCCTGGGAGTCCGGGTTACTGTATTTATTTTCGGCCGACCCGGCGTTGCAGACGCAATCCGGAGACGTAAAAACGGGGAATTCGGCGGCGAGCGGCGCGCTCCCCTGGAGCGGATCAGACCTCTTCCTGGACTCTCAGCCGCTCGTCCTGCAGTAGTTCGCTCAGTCGCAGGATTGAAATCAGGCGATCGCCAAAGGCGCAGGCGCCCTGCACAAAGCCGCCCGCTCCGGGCGGCGCCGGCGGCGGATCCAGCAAGTCGGCCAGGCGAACTTCGATTATGTCGTGCAGCTCGTCCGCCAGCACGCCCGCATACAGTTCGCGTTCGCGCACTACGATTACCTTATCGCCCCGCGTGCGCGCGGACGCAGGCAGGCCCAGGAAGCGACGCAAATCGACCACGGTCAGAATCTCGCCGCGCAAATTCATCAGGCCGGCGATATGGTCCGGAGTGCACGGCACGATGGTCGGATTCTTGAGATCGGTGAATTCCTGAACCAGATGCAAGGGGGCGCCGAATAGTTCGCGCCCGAGCGAGAATACGCCGATAGACATGCGCTCGGCCGCCAGGGCGCGACTCTGCCCCGAAACCAGGCTCGCTGCGCGCTCCTGAAAAACGCGACGCTCCTCGGCGCTGGCCCGGGGCGCAAACAGCAAGCGATCGCCCGGGTCCAGGGATTCGCCTTCGGCGCGCGCCGAACGTTCCTCATAGTCGCGCAGGGCGTCTTCGAGACTTGCACCGTAGTCCAGGAGACTCTCGTCATCGAGCACAGCGACCAGCTGCTCGCCCAGCCGCGCGACGCGTCGGACAAAACGGGTCCGTGCGCGCCCTTCCGCGCCTGGCGTGAAGTCCGGCGCATCGGATAGTTCCGCCTGGCTCAGGTCGCGAACCTCGAGGATCTCGTTGACAATCAATCCGACAAGGCCGCGCTCCGAGTTCAGAACGATGATCTGGTCTTTCAGCCGGTACGGTTCGCTGCGCGCGCCGAGACGTCGATTCAGATCAATGACGCTGACCAGGCGGCCGCGCAGATTAAACACCCCGGCCACGTCTTCCGGCATCTGGGGAATCGGCGTGAGTTCCGGAAGCCACAACGCCTCGTGCACGCGCTTCACGGGCACGGCATAACGCGCCGCGCCGAGTCGGAAGAGCAGACTCGCATGTCTTTCAGGAGCTTCGGCCATGGTTCAGAGCAGGGGTCCGGCAAGATGTTCGAGCAGACTGCCCGCCGTCGATCCGGGGTATTCTTCAATCTCGGTCCCAGGTGGAAGCGCCTTGAGAAGTTCCACCGCGCGCCGACGCATTCGTTCCGAGCGTTCACGATCGCCTTCCAGCGCATACAGCTGGGCCAACTCGGCGTAACCGGGCGCAAAGTCAGCCTCCAGGTAAACGACCCGTTTAAGCAAGTCGGTCGCCTTGCCGGCGTCGCCCTGCTCTTCTGCAATTTGCGCCAGCAGAAAGTAGCTGCGGTGCTCAAAAGGCCGTACACGACCGAGTTCGTTGAGGATCATCCCGGCGCGTTCATGCTGGCCCAGGTCCGCATGGACGCGCGCGAGCAAAAGTTGCGCCTCCACGCTCTCCGGATGGCGCCGCAATAGCTCGACCAGTTCGGCGACCAGGCCGGCCGGGCCGCGGGCGCGGAGCGCCGTGCGTAGATCCTGTAGCCGGTGCGCGAGATCGGCCCCCGGGCCGCCCGCCTCGGCCGCGGGTCGGGCCGTATGGGACGACGCGCCTTCCGCCGACGAGCGCCGCGCATCGCTATCGGGCGCCGGTGCTCGCGCGAGCGGCGGCTTTGGGCCGACGCCCGACGGCGGGGCCGCCGTTCGCGAAGCGGACGGACTGGACGGAGCGGATCCGGGCGCGGGCGCAGGCGACGCTGCGGACTGCGCGCCCAGGTTGAACAGGGCGCCCGCGACATTCAGCGGTGAGCCGCCGGCAGGCGCGCGTTGCAGGACAATCGCTTCGGGAAACACGCGCGCCGCGAGACCGGGCGGGCGCGTATCGGTCAGCTCGCCATGACCGGTCACCAGGTAGCCGCCTTCGCACAGCGCACGCGCGAGCAGCTCCGCGCCGCGCTGCACCGCTTCGCGCGTGAAATAGATGAAGACGTTGCGACACAAAATTAAATCAAAGGGCCCGCCTTCGGGCGCGGCGCCGCCCAGCAGATTATGCGTTTGAAAGCGGACGGAACGCGCCACGTCGTCGCGCACCGTCCATTCGTCGCCGGTGTGCGTAAAAAATTCGCGCCGCGTCGCTTCCGGCACCAGACGAAACGACCACTGCCGATAGCGGCGCGCCCGCGCAAAGGCCAGAGACTGAACGTTCATATCCGTTCCCAGAACGCTTATATCCCAGGCTTCGCGATCCGGCAGAATGCGCGCGATCAGCATCGCGAGGGTGTACGGCTCTTCACCGGTCGAACAGCCGGAACTCCACAAGCGCAGGGTTCGGGTTTTGCGACGTTGCGCGATCAGTTCCGGCAAAAGCGTCGACTCGAGCAGACGCATCTGGCCCTGATCGCGAAAAAAATAACTTTCGCCCGGCACCAGCAGACCCAACAGCGTTTCCAGTTCCGCGTGGGCGGCCGCCCCGCCGGAATCCAGATAACGCGCGTAAGCGTCGGCGGAGTCCAACTTGAGCGCGGCAATGCGCGCCCGTGCGACGGATATGAAGCGTTCTTCATCCGCGGATCGGATCACCAGGCCGGCGACCCGCGCCGCGGCCCCGAGCAAAGTCTGTAAGTCCGCCGGAATCATCAGCTTCAATGCAGGAGCTTTTTCAGAAACCGCCCGGTGTGACTCGCATCGTTGCGCGCGATGTCTTCCGGCGTCCCCGTAGCCACCAGCAAACCGCCGCCGTCGCCGCCTTCGGGGCCCAGATCAATCAACCAGTCGGCGGTCTTGATCACATCGAGGTTGTGTTCGATCACCACCATCGTGTTGCCGCGTTCAACCAGACTGTGCAACACTTTCAAAAGCCGGGCAATATCCTCAAAGTGCAAACCCGTTGTGGGCTCGTCCAGGATGTACAAGGTGCTGCCGGTCGCGCGCTTGGAAAGTTCCGTGCTGAGCTTGATGCGCTGGGCTTCGCCGCCGGACATCGTCGTGGCCGCCTGCCCCAGGCGCATGTATTCCAGCCCCACGTCGGCCATGGTTTCCAGCTTGCGTTTGATGACCGGGATGTTTTCGAAGAAAGTCGCGCCCTCCTCCACTGTCATTTCCAGCACCTCGAAGAAGCTGCGGATCTTGTATTTGACTTCCAGCGTCTCGCGG
>JAVHPJ010000189.1:0-30564 GCA_036170535.1 Leptospirales bacterium
TCGAATAGTAGTTCTGAAGCGCCGGGCCGGACGGCGTTGCGCCGCGCCTGGCGATCTGCGCACGCGCTCGGAAAATTCGCGTCCGGGACGCGGCGGGGGGCGCAAACAGCGTAACGGCGCTTAGCGGCGCGGCCAATCCCGGCGCGTTTCCGCCGAACAGCGCGGCTTCGCCGGGCGCGGACGCCGTAAATCGCGCGTGCAACTCTTGCATCAGGTCCTGGAGGGAAAACGTGCGCGCTACGGACGTCGCATCCAGGGCTTCTTCGTGAGGGAGACTGCCGGCCGCAGCGCGCTGTCTTAGTTGGACGAGAAAATCGCGCCCGTCCGGACCGACTGGCGACTCGGAGTTGATTGCGTTTTCAAATCCAGAACGTTCAGCGTCAAACAGCGCCTCTTCTTGTACGATAAGATCGCGTTGGGAATACAGCGCCGCGGTCGAAGCGGAGAACGCTGCGCGCCCCGCCGATGATTGGACCTGGACTCGCGTCCCGCCGTTGAGTTGGGCGACCGCTACGACGCAAAGCAGCCCGAGCGTCAGGACGCCGGCAATTGGCGCAAACGCGCTTTTGTCTGGCAAGCTGCCGGCGGACATATGCAGCGCGAATAACGGAAACCCAACAAAGGAGTGCAACCAGATTTCATTGAAGCGAACAAAAACTATAAGTCAGTATGGCAAAATCTTCAATTTGATGCAAAGCCTTGTCGTAGCGGAGCGCGTGATCAAGGCAAGCTGCGGCGTTTCGAAGCGCAAAACGCGTCGTTCGTAACGCGCATCGGGAATTGTCACACTTCGGCCGGCTTGACTTCCGTATACACGACCGAATACGCAGCGACAATCCGCCGCGTACGATCCTGGCCTTCGGGATTCACGTCCGGGTGATATTGCTTGAGCAGGTTGCGATAGCGGGTTTTGAGCTCCTCCGCCGCCGGCAGGCGGTCGAGCGGCAGCTCCAACTCTTGCAGCGCATCGCGCATTTCGGGAGCGAGCAGGGCGACATTGTACTGGCGCCGTTCAGGCTCTTCTTCGTACACGCCCCATTCCCGCGCCTTAACGCGCAGTAGTTCGTGCGCACCGCGACACAGGTCTTCCCAGATGATTCGTCGGTGGCGAAACTGTTCCGCCAGATACGCGCCGAGTATCGCGCGACTGAGATGATGATCCGCCGCACCGATGCGCTTCAGGTACAAGGAAACGGCAAAGCGCCCGTACTCGGTTTGGTCAAATTTTACGTGACAGTAAAAGTCGGCCGCGTCGCTGAAGCGCATGCAGCCGGCGATGGCGCTTTCCAGCAGGTCGCGCTCCACAGATTGGCTCTGGATGCGACTCAGCGAGACCGACTGAAAAAACTCAAGCCAGTCCAACAGCCGATCTTCTTCGAAGTAGAGGCCGGCCGCAAGAAAGCGCGCCGTGGCGTCGGCGAAGCCCTGGTGCTCGAGAAAGCCTACCAGTTCGCGCGTGTTCTCCGGGCCAAACTCATCGCGCAGGTTCTCCGACCAGCCGCCGCCTTTGCGGCGCAGGGAATAAATGTACCGGTAGTATTCTTCGCGTTCGGAATGAATCAGGCCAAGCGCCAGATCCAGCGGCAATGACCAGGACTCGCCAATGCGCAGGGACTCAATCTCATCCAGCAATTCCTGCAGCCGGTCCGATTCTGGTTCCATCTCGCTGTCCGGGGTCTTCGATTCCAGATTCCGTATCCGGCGCGCCCTCGCCAGTCTTTTTCCAGGGCGCCTCAAAAACGCGACCTTCGATGATCTGCATCAACTCCTCAAGTCCCTGGCGCGAAGCGGCGCTCACCTGCACCGCGTCTCCCCGCGCGAGGAATTGGCGCGCTTCTTCGTCCAGAAGATCGCATTTGTTATACACCCGCAGGCACGGTATCGCCCCCAACTGCAGCGTGGCGAGGATGTCTTCCACGGCAGCGATCTTCTGATCCCGCGCAGGATCAGCGGCGTCGATGCAATGCAGGAGCAAATGCGAGTCGGCCAGTTCCTCGAGGGTTGCCTGAAATGCGCGACTGAGCGCCGGCGGCAAGTCATGAATAAAGCCGACCGTATCCGCCAGAATTATTTCGCGTTCTTTAGGAAATCGAATCCGGCGCGTCGTGGGATCGAGCGTTGCAAACAGTCGGTTTTCGGCGAAGACCTCCGAGCGTGTAAGCGCGTTTAACAGCGTGGACTTGCCGGCGTTTGTGTAGCCGACGATCGAAACGATCGGGATGTCCGAACGTCCGCGCGTGCGGCGATTCAGTTCCCGGCGTTTGCGCAGGCCTTTCAGCTCTTCTTCGAGACGCGCAATCTTCTCGTTCACGCGCCGCCGACCGATTTCCAGCTTGGTCTCGCCCGGGCCGCGGCCGCCGATGCCGCCCGTAAGTCGGGACATGTTGTCGTCGGTTTCGCTGAGACGACCCTTTAAATAAGCGAGCTGCGCGAGTTCGACTTGCAATTTACCGTCGCGACTCTTCGCGTTGCGTGCAAAGATGTCGAGAATCAGCTGCGTGCGATCAATAATCTTGAGATCCGTAATTTGCGAAAGTCGTCGCGCCTGGGAGGGACTCAGTTCAAGATCAAATATCATCATCTCCGCATTTTTTTGCACAGCCTCGATGGATACCTCGCGCGCTTTTCCCGAACCGATCAGGGTCATGGGGTCGAGATTGGGCCGGCGCTGGATCACTTCTCCGGCGATTTCTACGCCGGCCGTGCGGCACAATTCGCGCAATTCCGCCTGGCTGTCCTCCGGCGAACGTCGCCGACGCATCTCCGGCGTGTAGACGCCCACCAGCAGGGCGCGCGGCAGCCCGCTGGCCTTCTTTAATTGCAGTTCTTCGACGCGATAACTGTTTTCAATTTCCTGCAGGACTTCGCGAAAGTTCTCCGGCAGGCGTCCCGGAGCGGCGGGTTCTTCCAGAACATAGCCCCTGGCGACGCCGCCCATCAGGTGCGCGCTGAAAAAGCGATCGGGCATGCCGTCCGCATCGATCGTAATCGCGGTTACGTAGTCGAGACGCAGGAGCGTGAGGTCGTAGAGGTCTTCCTGGCTCAGGCCTTCACCGCGCAGGTGGGTGTGAATCAGGCGCAGTTCGCGCAGGCGCGCAGCGCGATTGCGTTCAAGATCGGGAATGTAGATGCGGACGGCGTCGCCCACCATCAGGTGTTGCACGTGTCCGGCGCGGTCTACCAGCGCGCCGATCTGACGACCGATCGCATGCGAAAGCTCGCACAATTCACGAGCGAAGTCCTGCGTAACGACGGCGTCGCCGCGAATGCGTCGATCGCCCAGACGAGACAGACGAGTCCGTTGATTGGCCTTGAGTTCCTGGATGTTGCCGCTGAGCTTAGCGATTGTGCGCCTCCCGCTTCTGGTGCGCGCATTCGGCCGTCATCCGGTCGTAGGGGCGCGCCCGAGTGTCAAACAGAGAGTAGCGGAAAGCGACGATTTCTAAAAGCAAAATTTGGAGCGCGAAGCGGAAAAAGCCGGCCGGCGTCCCGCGTTTGCAGGTTGCGCCGCGGCGTTTACAGCTATTCTTCGTACTGCGCAAGCACGCAGATTGCGCGCGCGATTTCCACGTAGCGTAAGCGCGCAAGATCCTCCAGGGTCTTTACCCCGAAGGCCTCTTCCAGCAGGCGCGCGTGGCGCGGCGTGAGCCCCTCCAGCGCATCGACCGGGCTTTTGGCCAGCTGGCTCAGGGTGCGATCTTCGTAGTTCCGATCCACCGCGCCGCGGATGGAAATAGGCGTAATCTTTTGCGCCTTCTGGGTTTTCTTTTTGCGGACGCTCATATCAGTAATGCTCCTTGAGGAAGTCAGAAAGTCCTTAATCGGGGTTCCGCCCAGCCGGCTCGGGCGTTCGCTTTCGTCGGCAGGCCCGTGGCGCGCCGCCGAGGCCCCGCGCGCAGGCGCAGGCGCGGGCAACGGCGTTACAACGCCGCCGGTCAGAACCGAGAGCGCGGCGCCTTCCTCCGCGCTTAATTGATGGCGCTTCCGGCGCCCATCCACGTAGAACAGTTTCGCGAAGTAGAGCGCCGCGGCGAGAATAACGAGAATCAGCAGCGCCCAACCCCAGCCGTGTTGAATCGTGGCCGACCTGGCCGGCCCCGGGCCCGGCGCGTGATCGCCCGATGGATCCGGATCGCCTGCGCGGGTGCGGGCCTGCGCTTGCGCCGCCGCATTTTGTTCCGCAGCGAATGCGTTCGCCTCGCGGAGCGCTGCATCGCGCAGAGCGCGGCTCTCGAAGAAGCGCAATTCCGAGCGCCGGCGTTGGCGGCGGGGCTCGCCCGGCAAGACCGCTGTAGCGGCGAACACCGCTTCGGATTGCGCGTCGTGCAACTCCGCTGCCAGCGCTCGTTCCAGCGCAGCCTGCCGCAGACCGGCCACCCGCAATGAGGCCTCGTAGCCGCCCGTATCGCAGGCGAAACTTTGCACCAGCCAGAACCTGCGGCCTCCGCGCGCCGCCGCCGCGCCCTGTCGTTGCCAGCGTTGCAAATCGGCCGGCGCGGGCGCCGTTTGCGTGAGTTCGTAGAAGATTGTTTCGGGCGGATTGGGGCGGGCGCTCGTTGCCGCGGGCGCAAGGGCGAACCACAAGACCAGCGCCGTTAGCGCTGGCCGGCTCGATCGAATGCTACTCCTGCGACCCATTGTCCCAATAAATTTTCGGTTCAATAGAAGAAAGGGACCGATATTTTCCTGAAGAGGACCGCCGCGATGCACGGAATGTGCCCCGCGCTTCGATCCATGCAAAACATCGACTTTACCGCACGAATTCAACGGGGCGGCCCCTGGCGCGGCGGCCGCAGCGACAGCGCGGATGCGCGTCCAGTCGCCGCGAGCGCCGCCAACCCGATTCAGGACGATGTAAAGCGCCGGAACCGCACCCTGGCGCTGTGGGTCGCGGCCTTGATACTGGCTTTCACCGCCGGGCTGGTCGCCGGCATTCAACTGGGACGCCTGAAAACCATGGATGAAAGCGTCGTCCGCTATCCCGATGGCGGAGCGGCGCGCACGGCTGCAAATCAGTCCGTCGCCAATCGCGCGGCGGTTCCCGGCGCCCGCGGCGACGATGTCGGCGCAGCCGATGCAAGCGATCGCGCCGGGCGTCCGGACAATACCGCCTCCTTTTCCAACGCGGGCGACGTCCCCGCAAGCGGCCGCTTCTTGATCAAAGTCGGCTCATTTGCATCCGACGAGGCCGAACGGCTGGCCGCACGCGTAAACGCCCTGCCCGAGTTCGGGAGCGCCAATCCGGAGCGCTGCCGTAACGTACGCGAAAGCGCAGCGCCCCGAAAACTTGCATTTCGTACTGCGGCGGAAGGTTCGCGCGACGTGCAAAACGTCTTTCTTGGCTGCTTTTCCAGCTCCGGCCAGGCGCGCGATGCGCTCGAAAAATTGCGCTCTTCCGGCGTTCCTGGCGTTTCCGGCGCCCGTTTGTACGAGATTGAGTGAGCGCGCGACCTGCAGATTGCGAAAAAAGGCCATTTTTTGGGCTTTTTTCGCGGTTTTTCGCCGATCGGCGCCGTCGGCGCCGCAAAAATTTCTTGCAGCTTCGCCGTACTTACGTTTCCTATCGCCAACCAGCGGGCTCTTGCGGTCTGCGCGGATTAAGTGACTGATGCTGCGGCGCAGCGCGAATCAAATCGATTGCGCCGGTCTTATGCGAAAAATGCGCGCAAAGACGGATGCGGCACTGTTATCAGGAGAACGCCTGCATGGCTAAAAAGAAGACTGTTAAGAAGACCAGTAAGAAGAAAACCAGCGCCGCAGCGGGCAAGTTTTCCATTCTCGATGAAGTGCTGGCCGGCGTCATGGAGTCCGCGGAAGTTACCCGCAAGGGCGAAGTGAAGCTGAAGCGCGCCGACGTTAAAGCGGCCCTCGAAAGCGCCTTTGAAAAAGCGGCCGTGCTCGCCGCCAGCGGCGAACGCGTACGTATGCCGTTTATCGGCGTGTTGGGCTTCCGCGAGATTAAGGCGCGCAAAGCCGGCAAAGGCAAGAATCCCTTTACCGGCGAAGAAATCCAGATCAAAGCGCGTCCCGCGAGTCGCAAGCCCCGCGTTACGTTTTCGAAGGCCAGCAAAGAGGTCTTCGGCGCCAAAAAGAACTGGTAAGCTCGCAGTCTTTCGCCCGTCCCTGGCGTCGGGACGGGCCGTTGCGCGCGGTCGTCCCGGCCGCGTCCCGCTATTTTTTCCTGAAAATGCTTTCCAGAATCGGACCCGCCGTTCAAAACTGGCGGCATCAATCCAGTCCGCAGGGTTTCCCATGACGACTTACGTAAAGAAACAGATGCATTGGGGAAAGTCGCTGGTCATCAGCAACAATGAGATTCGCGTAGACGAAGATCTGCTGATCGACGGCTTTATCAACGCAAGCCGCATCGACGCCGGCAACAAGACGATTGTAATCGGTCTCACCGCAGAAGTGACCGGCGACATTTACGCCGCTGTAGTGCAGGTGATCGGCAAGGTTACCGGAAATATCTACGCCAGCGAACTCATCGCCATAACCGACACGGCGATCATGGCCGGTGACATTGCTGCGCCCAAAATTGAATTGGCCAAGCGTTGCCGCTTTCAGGGCCGTCTCAGCTATACCTGATCCGCAACCGTCGCAATCTGCAGCGTGCGCTTCGCCGGCGCTGCGCTTGCGGCGGCCCCGCCGTACAAAGCATCTTTCCGCAAATATCGCGTCGCCTCGTTGAGCAGCGTGCGCGGCGCAATCGTCTCGTCACGGTTTTCCGTCAGCGTCCGGCGAAAATGCCGCGCGCCATGTTCCGCATTAAAGAGTCCCAGCGCGTGCCGCGTGCAATTCCGCAGCGGGATTCCGGCGCTCTGCAGCTCCTGCAACTGTTCGATTAAAGCCTCTATTACAGCTGCGCGATGTTCGGCTGGCCCGCGTGCGCCGAAAAACCGCGCGTCGGCTTCGGCGAAAATCCACGGCGTTTCGTAAGCCGCCCGGCCGATCATTACGCCATCGACCGCTGCAAGTTGGTCTTCCGCCGTCTCGAGATCGCGAAAGCCGCCGTTAATTTCAATGAGCAGTTGCGGGAAGTCGCGCTTGAGTTGATGCACGTCGGCGTAGCGCAGCGGCGGCACGCTGCGATTTTCGCGCGGACTCAGTCCTTTTAAAACTGCGATGCGGGCATGCACCACAAAGCGCCGTATGCCGCTGGCGCTGGAAACAATTTCCACAAAACGTGCGAGGTCTTCGTAAGCTTCGCGTCCGTCAATGCCAATGCGGTGTTTGATCGAGACCGGCAGCGCGGACGCCTGCGACATTGCGCCGAGACATTCTCCGACGAGTTCAGGCGTCGCCATCAAGCAGGCGCCGAATGAGCCGCTCTGCACTCGTTCGCTGGGACAGCCGACGTTTAAATTCACTTCATCATAGCCGTAGTCGGCGACAATGCGCGCGCATTCGGCCAGATCGCGCGGCGAGTCGCCGCCCAGTTGCGCCACAAGCGGCTTCTCGATGGCGTCATACTTGAGCTGCAGATGCCGTTCGCCGCGCAAAATGGCGTGCGTTGTGATCATTTCCGTGTAGAGCGGAGTGCGCCGCGTAATCGAACGCATAAAGCGGCGATAACGCGAGTCGGTCCAGTCCATCATCGGCGCAACCGAGACGGGAAACGCGGTCGGGGCGCGAGCGTTGCGGGCTATTACTTGCATGACGGCGGTCTGCTTCTACGTGCGGCGGTTCAGTCGGAAATCAGCGTGGTTTCGCCGGAAAGCGTCTGTGCGCCGCGCTTGAATTCAATGCGATACGCTTTACCGGCGCGCGCGTCGCTCAGAAAATTCATATAATCATTAATGTCGCGAATACGCACATCGCCCAGGCGAACAATTCGGTCGCCGCTTTTCAGGCCAGTGCGCGCCACCGGCGCGTTGGGCGAGACCTCGCCGACTTCGAGACCTGCGCCGTCGCCTTCGTAGTTGGCCGGCATAATGCCGAGGCGAACGCGAAAATCGAAGGCGCTGCGATTCGGCTCAGCCGTGGCGCGTTGAAAAACGAGCGGTCGATCCAGGCGTGAAAGTTCAACGGCGGTCATCGCCGCAAAACGTGTAATCTGATACAGGCCGTCGTAATTCAGCGTTGCAGGCAGGTCGTCCGGCGTGTGGTACTCGCGATGCGCGCCGGTGAAGAAAAACGCAATTGGCGTTTTCTGCGAGTAAAAGGCGGAGTGATCGCTGGGACCGCTGCCGCCTGGCACAAAGCGCAGTTCAATGTTCGGCGGAAAGCCGGCCTGCTTGTAAGCGCTTTCCAGGGCGGCTTTCCAGCGCGCGTCGGCCGTTTCCGCGCCCTGCACGGAAAGCCCTTTGGCCGCGCGCAGTCGTCCGACCATGTCCAGATTAATCATCGCCAGTACGCGCGGTTGCAGCGCCTTATATTCGTCGCTTTTTGTAAACTCGCGCGACCCGAAGAGCCCGCGCTCTTCGCCGTCAAAGTTCAGAAACAAAACATTCGTATCCGGCGCGACGCGGCTTGCGGCGCCGCCTTCATCGAGAGCGCAGAGCGCGCCCGCCGCTTCCATCACTGCGGCCACCCCGGACGCGTTATCGTCGGCGCCGTAGTGAATCTTGCCGCGGCCGCGCAGACTGGAAAAATAGCCGCGCCCCAGGTGATCCAGATGCGCGCCGAGTATGACGACCCGTTCAGCGGGGCGCGGCTTGCGCAGCCAGGCGCCAACGTTCAGGCCTTGATTTTTACGCGGTCCCCAGGCGGTCGAAAGTTCGACGCGGCCGACTGCGCGCCCGAGCGCCCCGCTGTCGCTGGTTTCGCCAGCCTGCATACGCTGGTTTTCCTCGCGCAGCCAGGCCTGTTCGGCGGGCAGGGCGCCTGGTTCAAGAAATAGTGCGGGCGGGCCTGAATAACGCGGATGAAACTCGCCCGGTTCAATGGCGGCGGCGCCTTCCCGATTGAGAAAGACGACTCCGGCGGCTTCCGCCTTTGCGGCCGCCTTTAATTTAGCTTCGAAGGTGATATCGCGCTGCAGGGCGGGATTGGTTTCACCGCCGGGCCCGTAGCGTAAGCAGAAGAGTATTTTGCCCTTGAGGGATTGTCCCGCAAAATCGTCGCGCCCCTTCTCCGGCGCGTGAATGCAGAAGCCCAGAAATACGCCCGCTCCGGTGACGACTTTCGGCGCGCCCAGCGGAATCGGAACGGCCGGAATGCGCGGCGCGCCCTGCGCCGGGGCGGAGTCGCCGGCGCCAAAGCGAAGATAATTGTCCGGCTGAATTTCAACGCCCGCTTCAAATTCGAAAGGTTTTACAAAACTTTCGCCAAAAGCCGGCGCCAGACCGAGGTCCGCGTAGTAATCGGCGATAAATTGCGCCGCCTTGCGCGATTGGGCGGTGCCGGACTCGCGGCCGCTGTATTCAGCGCCCGCCAGACGCTCCACCAGATAGCGCAGGTCGGCCCGACTGGCCTCCGGCGCATAGGGATGGCCGCAGGCCAGAGTCAGACTCAAAGCTGCTGCGGACAGCAGCGATTTGTCAGGTAGCCGCATGTTGTTTTTCCCGCGGAAGGCGCAGCGAATATGCCAGTAGCGCCAGAAGCGCGCCCCCAATCAGCATATAAGCGAAGCCTGCGCCCAGAAACCAGTAGAGATAAGCCCCCGCCAGCGGGCCCAGCGAGCGTCCCAGGGAGCCAAAGGAGCGCAGCAGGGACAGCGCCAGCCCCTGTTGCGACTCCGGCGCGGCGAGACTGGCGAGACCGGCCAGCGCCGGCTGCACCAGCGAAGAGCCGGCGGCGATCGGCGCAAGACACAAAAGCGACAGCCCGACCGCTGGCGGCGTAAGACTCAACAGGTACACCGGCGCGGGCATCAGGGCCAGGCCGGTCAAAAGTATGGCGCGCGGACTGAAGCGTTTGGACAATGCGCGCACCAGGCCCCCCTGACCCAGCACCAGCAGCGCCCCGATATACAGGAAGACCAGGCCGATCTCAAGCGGGCTCAGGTGAAATTCAAGTTTGTAAAGAAATGTGAACGTGAACTCGTAGGCGGAAAAAATAAATATATAAATAAAATTTATAAAAACGATTCGATCAAACGAGGTGTCGCGCAGCGCGGCGCGCAGGACGCGAAATGGGTTTTCGATCCAGGCCGCTTCCCGGTCCGCGCGATTGCCGCTCGTTTCGGCAAAGAAGGCGAAATTCAAAACCGCACTCAAGGCGGAGAGCAGAAAGGCCGCCAGGGCCGGCGCGGCAAAAGGCCCGATCCAGGCGGGCGCGAGCGCGAACTCGCTCAGTGCAATGCGCGAAGTAAGGCCGCCGATGACCGGCCCCAGGATAAAACCCAAACCAAACGCCGCTCCAACCAGACCCATGGCGCGCGTGCGTTCCTCTGGCCGGGAGAGATCGGCCATCGCCGCCGAGGCGACCCCCATGTTGCCCGCCATGAGTCCGCCAAACAGTCGTGCAAAGACAAAAGCGGTAAAGTTGGGCGATAAGAACCAGAACAGATGCGAAGCCGCCAGTCCGATACTGGTGACAATCAGCACCGGCCGGCGTCCCAGGCGGTCGGATAGTCGGCCCCAGTGCGGCGCGGCGATAAACTGCAGCAGGGAGTACAGCGCCGCCAGAGCGCCGCCCAGCAGGATGATTACGTCGTCTTCGTTGGTTCGCGAGGCCGGCACGAAGCGGTTGGCAAAATCGCGTACGGCCAGGAGCCAGGCGTCGACGCCTGATCCTTTTGCTGTTTGCAAATAGTGCTCTAACAGATCCGGAACCAGGGGGAAGATGAGGGTGAAGCCCACCAGATCCAGGAAGAGGATAAAGAGCAGCAGCGTTTTGTTCAGTCCGCTGGCTGGTTCGGACTTCATAACGCCATGCTCATAAGCGCAGCCGGTCTTTATACAAAAAAATGGTTGTAGTCCGTCTCCGGGGCATTATATCGGAAGTCGAATGTCCGCTGTGGATCTCATAAAAACCGAGGCTCTGGAAACCCAGGACCAGGTGCTGCCGGTGGGTCGGGATTACATACCCGGCGTCGAGCGCCGCTTGCGGAACACCATCTATAATCTGTTCCATGGCGCCGGCGCGGATGATCGCTCTATGGACATTGGCGATCGCGAGTTGCTGGCGGAAGCCGTTTTCTGGTCGATCGGCGAGCTCATCAACAACGCCAACAAAGCAAATAACCGCTGGGCGGTTTTGCGTCAGGCGCTGCACCAGCGCATCAAAAAGCAGAGTCCGGAACTCGGCGATGAGCAGCTGCTCCGGGACATCGACTACGCCATTCAGCATAACCAGACGGATATGTTGAAGAAGTACGGCCTGGAACAGGTAGATCTCACGGCGTCTATTCTGAAGCTGATCGAGATGCACAAAACGAACTCGTTCGCGCTTTCGGAAAAGTTCGGCAAGAAGATCGACCTTACTCTGCGCGTGCGCCAACGCGGCGAACGCAAGGCGCTGACGATCAACGTCATTAATAATTCGCCAATCACGGTCATTGACAAACAGCGCGTTGAATACAACCTGGAAAAGATTAAAGAGGATCTGATCAACGCGCAGCGCAATCCCTACGAAGCCGCAGTGCAACTCTACGACAAGCTGGAGGACCACAGCGGCGGAGGATTTGGCGCCGGACTGCGCAGCATTGTGCTCTTTCTAAAAGAAGGCTATAAGCCTTTTGCGGTCGAGATAGTCTTTTCGAAACTTATCCAGTACCGTTCCGCCGGCAACAGCACGATCTTTTCGATCGAAATCCCGATTCCTTGAGGCGGGTCGTCAAGTCTCCGTCTGCGCCGCTCGCTGGAGACGCTCTGTTCGGGGGCTTTCGCCCGCTTACGTAAATAGCGCCGTCGATGCGGTAAGGCTCCGCGCAATCGTCTCCATGCGGGCTGCCGAATCCATCAACTGGTTGCAATGACTCGAACCCATCTGCGCCTTCTCGCTGAGTTCCGAAGCGGCGCGCGCGATCTGTCGACCCGCCTGATTCTGTTCCTCGGTTCGCGACCGAATGTCGCGCGAGCCCGCCCTGAGGTTGGTCGTCACATGCGCGAACTGTTCATTGGCGGCGAGATTTTCGCGAATCTGGCGCTCCATGTACCGCATGACATCGACGGCCTGCTTGCTTTCTGAGACGATGCGCTGCACGGAGCTCAGCGCTTCTTCGCCCCGAACAGCCGCTTGACTCTGCATGTCATTGCCGCGACTCAAGATCTCGCCAATCATCTCCACCGCCGCCGCTCCGCGCGCAGAAAGGCGCGCGACTTCCGTTGCGACTACAGCGAAGCCGCGGCCCTGCTCGCCGGCCCGCGCCGCTTCAATGGAGGCGTTCAAGGCCAGCAAGCCGACGCGGTCCGAGATCTCGTTAATCGCTTCCGCGGCCGCGGCCACTTCATCGAGTATTTGTTTGATCCCGCCGAGCATGCCTTTGATTTCTGCGACCAGCGTTTCGTTCGCATCAGACAAGCCGGTGAGGCGTTGAATCTGCGCTTCGCCGGCGATGAGTCGCTGGCGCGCTTCCTCATTCGACTGGCTTGAGGCGGCCAGCCAGAGCTCCATATCTTGTAAAAGCTCGTCCTGGTGAGCCGCTGCGTTCGCCACCGCTTCAATACTCGCCGAAAATTCTTCAATGCCGGCCGCAGTTTCCTCCGCCGTGACCGCTTGTTCCGAGGTTAAGCCCAGCAGTTGATCGGTGAGACGGCGCACCGCGGCGGCTTCCGCATTGCAAGGCGGCACGATAGAAACCGTTGAGGAGACGAGACCCTCGATGCGAGCGAGAAATGCATTGAGTTCGCTGGCGAGCGCGCCGGTTTCGTCGCGCGAATCGATCATGATGCGCGCATTTAATCGAACGAGTCCGGAGTTCAGAGCGCGCGCGCGATCCACCAGCAAACGCAACGGCGCTTCGATACGCCTTTTCAAAAAATAAAAGGCGCCGATCACAAGTAGCAGCGCGGGGAGCGCCAGGGCGCCCTGCAGCATCCAGAACTGAAGCATGCGCCGATTGGCTGCGTCCTCCCCGGCGGCGACGGTTTGGTCCGCGAGGCGAAACAGCTCTTCGCTGCCCGCCAGGAGCCTCTGTCGCGCCGCAGCGTCGTCCGGCGCGAGCGTCGCCGCCGAGGCGGAGAGCTCATGCCAGAGCTTGCGCGTGTCACGCAGTCGCGCCTGATACTCGGGGTCTGCCAGTCGCTTCAGATTCAGCGCTGGCGAACCTTCGGTCAAACCCAGGGCGATTGCGTCAAGACGTTGTCGGAGGTTTGACGACTCCACGCCGGCCAGCGCCAATTTAAAGTGACGCTGCGAACCCCCGCGCAAAATACCCGCGAAGTTAATGACGCGGGCGTCGCCTTGCATCCCTGTCAGGAAGTACGCGTTAGCCGCGAAGGACCCAAGAAAAAGCGCCGCCAGGCTGAAAAAGAGAAGCTGTACGCGACTTACGATCATTTTCGCGGGCCCTCTACGTGCGCCCAACGGCTCGTTTGCGCCTCGAAGAGACGACTACAAGAGATTTTTGGGTTCTGGATTCGCCCAATGATAAAGATTCAAGAGAATATAATTAATATATCATCGGAAGCGCTGGAGGTTTCGCCCCGCGGTCGCTGAATGTGTGTACTGATTCAGCGTTTCCCTATCCGCCGCCCGATGCGCCCCACTCATCCCAGCCCAGCTTTACCAGCGAAAGCGCAGTCACTGTGATCAGCAGGCGACGAATCCAGATATTGGCGCGCGGGCTCTTAACAGCGAAGCGCGCCGCCGCAAATGCGCCGCAGGCCTGACCGCCGGCTGCAGCCAGTCCCGCGCCCCATTGGATCTGATCGTAATAGATAAACACGGCGAGCGCTGGAACTGTGAAAAAAAGCACGATCAATAGCTTGAGCCCGTTGGCGTCGACCAGGCTCTGCCGCAGATATAACGCGAAAAATGCGATCAACAGCACGCCGGCCGCCGCCTGGATAAATCCGCCGTAGAAGCCCAGAACGAACATCCCGCCGAGGCTCAGGGCGTTTTTGTGTCGTTCGTTGGGTTCGGAAACCGCGCGCAGCCAGTTTTCAGGATGCAGGAAAAGCAGCCCCAGCGAAACGATCAACACCGCGGCGATCGCCAGACTCATATTGCGCGGACTCAGCACGGCTGCGGCCAGGGCCCCCAGCAGCGCGCCCGCCGAGGCTGGCGCCGCAAACCAGCGCCAGTTGGGAAATTTGAAGCCGCCGTGGCGGCGATATCCGTAGATGGCCGTCGCATTCTGGAAGAGTATGCCCACGCGATTGGTCGCATTGGCAGCGTGGGGCGAAAGGCCCATCAGCAAAAAAGCCGGCAGCGTGAGCAGCGAACCGGCGCCAGCCAGCGTGTTCAACACGCCGGCCGCGCAACCGACAAAAAATGCAAGCGCGAAACCTGCGCCCGGATGCAGAGCTTCGATCGTCACTGGGCCGCCAGCGCGCTGGCTGGCACAAGCAAACGATTCAACAGTTTTTCCGTGGCTTTAATCGCGGCCTTTACCTGATCCGGATCCACGCCGACCGTACGCACGTTGCGTCCGTCCGCTTCGCTTTCCCAGGTGATAACGGCTTCTACCAATGCGTCCGTGCGTCCGCCAGGCGGAATGCGCACTTCGTAGTCGGCCAGGCGCGGCATTTTTACGCCGAGCTCTGTAAGAATCGGCAGCAGCGCGTTCATGAACGCATCGTAGCCGCCGTCGCCTTCGGCCTCGCCGGCGTATTTTTCACCGCGAAACTCTACGGCAATGCGCGCCGTGGGTCGGCCGTTCCAACGGGTCACAATTTCCGCGTCGCGAATATGAAAAAAATCCACGCCGCCTTTGCCGAACATATCCTGGATCAAAAAGGGCAGATCATCGGCAGTGACGCTTTTTTTCTGATCGCCAAGTTGTTTGATGCGATCCAGCAGGATCTGTTCCTGGTCCGGCGGCAACTCGATGCCGAGCATTTTCAGATTGTTTTCCACCGACGCTTTGCCGGCGAGTTTGCCCAATGCGTACACGCGCTGGCGGCCAAAACGCTCGGGCGTTATGGGATTTACATAAAGATTGTTCTTCTTGTCGCCGTCAGCGTGAATGCCGGCGGTCTGGGTGTACACGTCCTGGCCGACGATTGGGCGATTCGCCTGCACGCGTTTGCCGCTGAACGTTTCCACCAGGCGCGATGCCGGCACGATTTCTTTTTCTTCGATATTGGTGCGGACCTTGAGCTTGTCGTGGAGAGCTGTTACGACCGACTCGAGCGGCGCGTTGCCGGCGCGTTCGCCCAGGCCGTTCACCGCGACATGCAGACCAACCGCTCCCGCGCGCACTGCGGACAGCGCATTCGCCGTGGCCAGGCCGTAGTCGTTGTGGCCGTGAAAGTCGATCGCGAGATCGCCATGTCGATCGAGCTGGCGCGCGATTCCGCGATAGACTTCATCGTGATCCATTACGCCAAGCGTGTCCGGAAACAAAAAGCGATGCACCGGCATGGAGCGCAGGGCGTCGACCATCTGGTCGACATAATCCGGCGAATCCAGTTCGCCGTTCGACCAGTCTTCAAAATAGACGTTCACGCGCACTTTCTGATCAGCTGCGTAGGAGATGGTGCGCTCTACGTCGATCAGGTGCTCGGCGAGCGTCTTGCCGAGTTGCTTTTCGCAGTGACGGCGCGATCCCTTTGCCAGCAGGTTCAATCGGCTGCCGCCGGCGGCGCGGATCCAGTCGACGGTGCGCTTGTGATCCACAAAACCCAGCATTTCGATCCGGTCGTCCAGACTGCGTTCGCGGGCCCACGCGAGTATTTCCTTTACGGCGGCGTGTTCGCCCTCCGAGACTCGGGCGCTGGCGATTTCCACCCGGTCGACCTTGAGCTTTTCGAGCAGCAATCGCGCGATCTGAAGCTTTTCAAATGCCGAAAAACTGACGCCGTCGGTCTGCTCCCCGTCGCGCAGGGTCGTGTCCATGAGTTCGATGAAGGGGTGCATGGCGTCTCCGGGGCGCGTCCGGCGCCCCTGTGTACAGTAAGCGCACTGCGGCCGGGGGGGTAAAATAAAAAAATGATGAGTTGCCAGCTGTGCTCGTTTCGCATCCGATTCGATAATCAAGAGTGACCCGTCCAGCCCGGGCGCGGCTGCGTCGCATCGCGGCGTTCGGGCTGCGGCCGCTTGTTTGCAACTATGCGCGCGACCAAATTTCTCTACTCCAGCTCCGCGCTGCTTTTGTGCCTGCTGGCGACGCTCGCTTTTCGCGACCTGATGAGCGACCCCGAGCGGGCCAGTTCGGCGGCGCCTGAACCCCGCGAAAGCGGCGCGGCCCGGGCGTACTATAATCGCGTCCCGATTCTATTGTTTCATAATGTCGACGGCTCGGGACCCTATTCGATTTCGCGCGAGTCATTTCAACGGCACCTGGACGAAATCCGCGCAGCGGGCATTCGCGTTATTTCGCTCAAACAGCTCTACGAACATGCGCGCGAAAATCGGCTATTCAGTCGCCCCTCGATCGTAATTACGATCGACGACGATTTTGAGAACATTGTGCGCGTGGCCGCGCCCTTGTTACGCGAGTACGACTATCCGGCGACGTTCTTCTTCTATACGAAAGACATTATGGACGATCCCCGGTGGGGGGCCTCCTGGGCGGATTTGAATCGCTTGTATCGCGAAGGGTTTGATATTCAAAACCACTCGTACAGTCATACTCCGTTTCACGAGCCGCGCGGCGGCGAAAACGCGGCGGACTATGAGCGCCGGGTGCGGCGCGAGATTATCCACTCGCGTGAAACTCTGGAGAAGAATATCCCGGGCTTAAAAGTCTGGACCTTTGCGTATCCGTTTGGCTACAAAAGCGCAGCGTTGCAGCAAAAGCTGCTGGATGCCGGCTATGCGCTCACCCTGACAACCGACGCGCGTCCGGTTGATGTGTCGCAGCCCTTTCGCCCGAGCTTTGATCGCTACACCATCCAGCGTTTCTACGTGCGGGACCCGGACGCTCTATTTCGACGCCAACTGGAGTACGCTCTGACGCCGTACTCGGGCCAGCGTCAGCTCGCGGAACGCTGAGCCCCCCGCGTTTTTTTCCGCTGGACGCGCGACGCCGACAGTTCGCTCCTTTTGCCACACGCATGGGGCGCCAGTACATACATTTTCTCGCCGCCCTGTCGATTGCGCTCTGCGGGCTGGCGGCTTGCCGGCAAACGCCGGAGCCCGGCCGCCTGGACTCCGACGGTTGTCTGCGCATGGACGCCGACGAAGCGTATTCTCTGCCTCCCTACGCCAGGCTTGCGTACGATCCAGAGGCGTCCGCGCTTGAGCCTGAACAAGTCCGCGCCCGTTTTGAGCCGCTGAATTCCAGCGGTCTGAATCTGGGTCATGTGGAGGGCGCGGTCTGGCTCGCAGTATGTTTGAGTCCTCAGCACAGCGGCGAAATCGCCATCGAGCTGGAGAATCCCGCCCTGGAACATGTGAACTATTACCTGTTGCCGCACGGCGAACTTTTTGCGCCGGCGCAGGTGGAACTCGGCATAATGGAGCGCGGTCGCTCGCGGTATCCGGTCGGGATCTTTTCCATGCAGGCCGGCCTGCAATACGATTTGTATATTCGACTGGAGTCGCGCAGTTATATACGGGGCCTGCTCTGGGCCATGTCGGCGGAACGCTTTGAGCGCATGGTTCCGCCGCAGAACTACGTCTTCGGCTTAATCTATGGCGTCGCGCTCGGCGCGGCCTTCTGGGCGATCACGTTTTCCATTTCCCTGCGCCGACCCGGCTATCTGTGGTTTGCGCTCTTCACGATCTTCTATATCGCATATCGCCAGTTTTTCTTCGGCGGTCCGCTCGTATTCACCCCCTTCGAATGGGTGCGGGAACACTACCTGCGTTTTGCAACGCTCGCCGCCGTCAGCAGCGTTTGCGCCCTGATGTTGTGGCAGTTGGAGTTTCTTGAGCTCAAGCGCGTCTGGCGTCCAGCCCACTACCTGCTTACCGTGAATTGGGTCAGCGGGATTGCGCTGTGTCTCATCAGTCTGGCGGATCAGTTCTTTGCCACGCGGCTCAGCGTGCCCTGGGCGAACTTCGCCACTGCGCTCAATTTGATCGCGGCTGTCGGCTACTGGCGCAAGCGCGGCGAGGGCGGACGACTCTATTTGGCGGGGGCGCTGACCCTGCCGGCCGCGAACGTCTATTTCTCTCTCGCAGCGATGGGCTACGCGCCTTATAACGCGATAGCCAACTACGCGGTCGAGGGCGCCTTTCTCGCCCTGGGTCTGGCCATGTCGCTGGCCATGTCCGAACGCGTGCGCAGCCTGGAACGTTTGCGCCGCGAGGAACTGGAAGAGCGCGTGCAGACTCGCACGCGTGAGCTGGCCGCGGAGATTCAGCGCCGGCGGGCCGCCCAGAAACGCGCCGAAGAAGCGGCTCAGGCGCGCGGCGAGATTCTCGCGAACATGTCGCATGAGATTCGCACGCCCATGAACGCGATGCTCGGCATGGCGGAACTACTGAACGAGACGACGCTGTCCGGCGAGCAGCGCCGATACGTCTCGGCGTTTCATACGGCCGGACGCACGCTGCTGCGCATTTTAAACGACGTGCTGGATTTGTCGCGCATCGAATCCGGACGCATCGACCTGCATTTTGAAACGCTGCCGCTCGCCGAGTTTCTCGAGGGCCTCGCGGCGATACACGAGCCCGCATTCTCCGCGCGCGGCATAGAATTCCGGCGTGAAATCGCCGCGGGCGTTCCGGAGCGCCTGCATACCGACGGCGCCCGCCTGAGTCAAATTCTCAGCAATCTTTTGAGCAACGCGGCGAAGTTTACGGACAAGGGCCGCGTCACGCTGGGCGTCGCGCGTGCGCCGGGCGGCGATGGCGCGCACATGCAATTTACTGTGCGCGATACGGGCGTCGGCATTCCGCAGGAAGATCTGGAACGCATATTCGAACGCTTTCGCCAGGGCGGTCGACAGCGGCGCGGCGGCGCCGGCCTCGGGCTTTCGATTGCGCGCGAACTGGCGCGCGCTCTCGGCGGGGATCTTTCTGCAGAAAGCGTTCCCGGTCAGGGCAGCCTCTTCGTGCTGACTGTCGCGGCGCCGCCGCTCGCGGCGAATGCGCAAACGCGCGGCGAGGAGCGCGCGGTGACGGAAGTCGGCGCCCTGTCCGGTCGGCGTATTCTCATTGTGGACGACACTTCCGACAATCGGGCGCTGTTTACGCGTTTTATTGAACGATCGGGCGGCGCGGCAGTGAGCGTGGAATCCGGCGAAGCCGCCTATGCCGCCGTGCAGAGCGGCGCCTTTGATGTCATCCTGATGGATATTCAAATGCCAGGTTGGGACGGGTTTGAAACGACGGAGCGTTTGCGTGATTTTTACGCGCAGGGCGGCGGGAAACGTCCGCCGATTCTCGCCGTCACCGCGTTCGCGGTCGGGTCCGAATTTGACCGGGTGCAGAGCTTTGGTTTTGACGCGGCGCTGACCAAGCCCGTAACCCGCGCGGAGTTGACGGCCGCGATTGTCGCAACGCTGGCCGCCATCGACTGATTCTCCGCCAGGCGCTTGCGTCGCGTCGCTCAACGCCGGCGTTTATTCCCCGCGCGTGGTGCGGGCGAGATCATTCGCGATTGCGCGCCGCCGTTCCAGATCGCGGCGGCTGTGAGTTAGAAAAAAAACGTCTTCGGGATGACGCAGCAAGCGGTCGTAGTTTGTTACGGCCGCATCGTAGTCGCGCAACTCCGTGGCGATCAGTGCGAGTAGATGATGCAAGGAGCGGTCGTAATCGGTCTTTTCCGAGCCGTCCAGGTTGTCCGTCTCAATGCTTTCCAGAAGTATGCGGGCGCGCTGCCAGTCCTGCTTCGCCATCAAGAGTCGACCCAGACCAATCTTGGCGTCAATGTATTCGGGTTGAAGCTTGAGCGCGGTTTCGTAGTAGTTTTGCGCCTGAGGCCGTTGTTCGCGCGCGAGGTAAAAATCGCCCAACGCGATGAGCGGGCGCAAATCGGCGGGATCTTTTTTCAATGCCGTGCGGTAGCTGTCGAGCGCCGCGCGCTCCTCGCCCAGGCGTTCGTAGACGCGCCCCAGGCGCAGATGATTCAGCGCGAAGTCCGGAACCAGCGCGCGCACGCGCTCGTAACGCTCGGCCGCGCGCTGATGCAGGGAAAGCGCCTCGTAAACGCGCGCGCTGTTAAAGACGACGGGCAAAAAGTGCGGGTCCGCTTCGTAAGCCGCTTCGAGTCGCGCGAGCGCCGCGCGCAGTTGCGGCATGGAACCGGCGTCCAGCCGCTCCAGCTCTGCGACGACGGCGTTGTTATAAAGTCCCGGGTTTGTCACCGACTCGCCGAGCAGCACCCAGGGCGTCCCGCGTCGATCGGGCGGATCGCCCGCAAAATTGGGCCCGCGCGCCACGATAAACTCGCGCGGGCTCAGGGCGAGAGTGGCCCGGGGGCTCGATTCCGATGCGGTAAAACTGAGCGGCTCGACCAGATAGTCCAGATTGGGTTCGTCGCTGGCGAGCGCCTGGGCCGCAAGCGGGCGGCCGCCCGGCGCCGCCGCCAGCGTAAAGGCTACCGCCAGGAGCGCCGCGTGACGAATAGCGCGCCCCGGCCGATCACCGACGGGGACTATGCGAGCAAGGAAATGCGTGCACGGAAACATTTGAACCGGGTCCTGGGCGGGCTCGTCTAATCGGCGCTACATGCGTCTGTCTGTCCGCTCGCACTCTGTAATTTACGGCGGAAATCCGGTTGCCAGCGGCCCGGAAAACGGGGCGCATGTCGGCAGCAGCTCCGCTGCGGGAACGACTTATGAAACGTATCGGCATTCTCAGCCTCACGATGAGTCTCTTTAGCCTCTCGGTCGCCTGTTTGAGTCCGCAACCCACGCGCTACGAGACGACTGACTCGCAGATCGAAGTGCAAACGGCCCCGCCAGGAACCCGGCGTGTAAAGGTGGCCCTGATCAGTTTTCGAAATCTGACCGGGCGCGATTTTCTGGTCCAGCCGGCCACGGCCCAGTTGACGAGTCTGATGTTTCGGAGCGGCTATTTTGAAGTGATCGAGCCGTCCCTGGTCGAAAGCGTAATAAAATCCCAGGACCAGGTCACTCCGGAGAATCTGAAAATCCTCCAGGAAAAATTCGGCGCCGAGTATTTTCTGACCGGCACGCTGACGAACTTCGAAGTCCGGGAAACAAGCTCCGGCTTTTGCATTCTCTTTGGATTGCTCGGTTCGCAGCAGACGCGCGAGTATATAGTAGAGACCGGCATTGACTATCGCCTGGTCTCAACGCCGGACGGACGCATTATCGATGCGGATGCAGTTGAGAATCGCCGGACGGATGTTTCGCGCAATGCAGCCATCCTGTTCTCCGGCGGCGGCCACGAAACGCGCGTGCTGCAATCGAGCGGCGGCGCGCTGCTGCGGTATGCGATGAAAGACCTCGTAGAGAAAATTATCGCGCGTCTGCCGCCGGTTTCCTGAGGCCCGTACGGGAGCGAACATGAATCCGCTCCGGAAAATCGCCCTGCGCCGCGGCGCGGCCCTGGCCCTCACGCTGGTTTTTTTAGTTCGCTGCGTGAGCGCGGGGGAAACGCGCGTGGAAGCGGTGGCGCCCATCGAGGGTTCGGAACTGAATGTCACGCCGCCGGCCGGTTTTGCGCCCGTGCGCGTCGTACTGCTCGAGGTGCGTAACTCGGCCGCTCCTGGAGAATTCCAGGTCATTCCCGACGGCGACTACAGCGGTAATATTCTGAATCGCAGCGGCGCGGCCGCTTCGCCAAAAAATCCGCTGTCGCCGGGCGCCGACGCTCCGCCCGGCCCGTCCGCGCGCACTTCGAATGGGGTCAGCTACGGCAACGAGCCGCCGCCCGGGCCCGGACAATCGATCTATCCGCCGGCGAACGCCGATGCGCGCAACGCTGATCCGGCAAACTCATCCGAACCGGGCGCGGCCGGCGCCGCGGAATCGGCCGGAGTTTCGCCGCCGCTGGCGGTCGATCCGGGAGCGGTGGCGCGCGAGGTTACGGAAACGGCTCTCTTCCAATCACGCCGCTTCGAAGTCGTGTCCGATCGGTTGTTTGTTGCGGAAGTGACCCGACTGAAAAACGGCGGCGCGGATGATGCGAACGCCGTCTTGAACGCCGCACGTAATTTGAATGTCCGCTACATCATTTATGGCGATCTTACGAATTTTGAAATTCGCCAGGAGCGCGGCTACTGGAAAGTCCCGCTCTGGGTAATTCTGCTCGTGGGCAGTTTTTTTATTAAGAACGATGACGTGCGCGAGGCGGTCTGGTACGCTATGCTGCGCGCGGCCACGATCATTCCGTTAAACTCGCCGGTCTGGGGCTACGGGATCGAATGGGAGGACATGGAACTGGTCGTGGACATCGAGCTCGATCTGCGCATGACCGATGCGCAGAGCGGCAGCGTCGTTTACACGGGCGCGCGTTCCGTCGCGCGCAGCGAAACCGTGCGCAATTTGAATCTGCTGGTATGGTCCACGGACAACAGCATCAAAATTCCGCGTTCGTCAGCCGGTCGTCAGATGCGCTTTGCGGCCGTCGAACTGGTGAATGATTTGAGCGGATTTGTAGACCGAGGTGCGCAGCCCTGAGCGGGCCGCGCAGCGGCGTTCGCGGCGCGTGGGCCGCTCAGAAATCAGAACGGTTTGTAAATCGCCAGATAGGCTGAGAGCGCGCCCAACAGCGGCAACAGGAAGAAAAATACTTTTGCCAGCCTGGCGCTGCGTCCCACGAACGCGATCGCTCCGCCGAATACCAGCCACAAGAGCATCTTTACGATCGCCCACGCCGGGATGCCGCCCGTGAAGCCCAGTTTGGCCAGCATGCCAAAGCCGCTGACGAGCAAAAGCGCCAACGCTACTCCGTGGGTGATGGCGACAATCAGGCGCCATTGATTGGTGGTTCGCGTGCCGCCGTTCACCGAGTGCAGGGCGAGGCCGCCCAGAGAAATGAACAGAAGCGCGATGCCCAGGATGTGCAGAACGTTATAGAATTGCAGGCTCATGGGGGATTGGCGCCCTCGTCCGCTTCTCCCGTCAAGCTCGCGCGCGAATCTTTTTTTGCGCGCCAGCGTCACCTCCGTTGTCACGCTGCGTCTTGATTGTATGTGTCTGATTTTTCTGGGACACCGCATGCGCGCGGACCTGCCGCTCGTTCTGGCCGCCAATCGGGACGAGTTTGTCGCCCGTCCGGCCGCGGCCGCCGATTTCTGGCCCGACTCGCCGGACATACTGGGCGGACGCGATCTCAAACAGGGCGGCGCCTGGCTGGCTGTGAACCGCTCCGGGCGCTGGGCGGCCGTGACGAATTATCGCGATCCTGCCGACGTGCGCCCGGAGGCGCGCTCGCGCGGCGATCTGGTGCGCGAGTTTGTGCAGGGTTCTGCGGGCCCTGTGGAATTTCTGCGCCGGGTAAGCGGCGAGCGCCGCGAGTACAACGGCTTTAATCTGCTGCTTTCGGACGGCGTGGACGCGTATTATTATTCGAACGTCTCAGATGAAGTCCGCCGCCTTGCGCCGGGCGTTTACGGACTTTCCAATCATCTGCTCGATACGCCCTGGCCCAAGGTGGCGAGCGGCAAGGCCGAGTTCGCCGCCGCGCTCGCCGGCGCAGCGCCCGCGCCGGAAGACTTCTTCCACGTGCTTGCGAACGACCGGCGCGCGTCGGACGCGGAGCTGCCCGCGACCGGCGTTCCGCTCGAAATCGAGCGCGCGCTTTCAGCGCGCTTTATTGCTTTGCCAGGCTACGGCACGCGCTGCTCCACGGTGGTCGTACGCGATGGGCTGGGGGGCCTGCAGTTTGTAGAAAAGAGCTACGACGCAGCCGGCGCCCCGGCGGACGAACGCAGATTTCAGGTGCGCATTGAGTCCGGCGCGGCCGAGCCCGCCGAGCGCTCCTGATAAGCGCGCCCTTAATACTCAGGACCGGTTCCTCAGGACCGGTTCGCGCCGATCGCTCCGTACGCCCCGCCGCCCGGCGTCGCGATTTCTACTGCATCGCCCGCTTCCGCCAGGAACTCGGCGCACGAGTCCAGCGCTACAATCTCGCCGTCGCGTTTGAGCCACCGGTTTAAGCCGGGCGCCCCGTCGTCGCCGCCGGCCAGCCCGCGCGGCGCCATCTGACGATTGCTGGAGAGAATCGAAACCTGCATGGGTCGGTGGAAGCGAATGCGCCGCAGCGCTCCGTCGCCGCCCGGATGCCGTCCTACGCCGCCGCTGCCGGCGCGAACGGAAAACTCCTCTAACAGAACCGGAAAGCGTTCTTCCAGAATTTCCGGGTCCGTGAGTCGCGAGTTGGTCATGTGCGTTTGCACAACCGCGCAGCCGGAAAAATCCGGGCCTGCGCCCGAGCCGCCGCAAATCGTCTCGTAGTATTGATCGCGCGCATCGCCAAAACTGAGATTGTTCATGGTGCCCTGGGACGCGGCCATTTCACCCAGGGCGAGAAAAATCGCATCCACAACCGCCTGCGAGGTTTCGACATTTCCGGCGACGACCGCTGCGGGAAAGCGCGGATTCAAAAAACAATCTTCCGGCAGGACCAGGTCCACTGGGTCAAAAAAACCGGCGTTAAGCGGAATCGCTTCTGCGACGAGGACGCGCAATGCGTAAAGAATCGCCGCGCGGACTACCGACGCGGGCGCATTAAAGTTGCCCGGATCCTGCGGCGAACTGCCGGTGAAATCAAAGCGAATGCGTTCGTTGGTAAGATCGATTGCGACCGCAAGACGAATCCGACGATCGCCATCGAGTTCCAGGTCGACTTCGCCGGAGCGCAACTGCCGGAGTTTTCGCCGCACGGACGCGGCGGCGTTCGCTTCGCAGGCGCGCATCATCGCCGTTACTTCGTCGGCGCCGTAGCGCTGCGCCGCTTGCCGCAGCAGCTGCGCGCCGCGTTCGTTCGCCGCCAGTTGGGCCGCCAGATCGCTCAGATTGCGGTCTACGTCGCGCGAGGGAAATTCGCCGCTGGCAAACAGCTCGCGCGCGGCGGACTCGAGCAGGAGCCCGTTGCGCCGCACGAGCGTCGGCTGAATCAGCGCGCCTTCCTCGTGAATGCTGCGACTGTGCGCCGGCATCGAGCCCGGCGTAATCCCGCCTATATCGGCGTGATGACCGCGGGCCGCGCAAAAGAAGCGCGCGTGCAAGTCGTCGCCCGTAAACACAGGCGTTACCACCGTAATATCCGGCAGATGGGTGCCGCCATCGTACGGATTATTCAGAATGTACGCGTCGCCATGACGCAGTGTATCGCCCGCGACGCGCATGACGGTCGCGACGCTGTCACCCATGGAGCCCAGATGCACCGGGATGTGCGGCGCATTGGCGACCAGACGACCGCGTTCGTCGAAAATCGCGCAGGAGAAGTCGAGACGTTCTTTTATGTTGACGGAAAAACTCGTCCGTTGCAGCGCCACGCCCATTTCTTCGGCGATGGATTGAAAAATATTCTGAAAGAGCGTGAGCTTCACGGGAAACTCAAGACGCGTCGGATGCTCCGCGGCGCGCGGCGCGCGGCGCGTCAGTCGCAAGAGACCGCCGGCCTCGACGCGCGCCGACCAGTCGGGCGCGAGATAGACCGTGTCGCTTTCCGACGCAAGCAGCGCGGGGCCGGCGATCTCCATGCCGGGGGCCAGGCTGGAACGCAAATACACCGGCGTTTCGCGGCGCATGGCGCCGTCATGAATGGCGCGGGTCGTTTGAGGAGCGGCCGGCGCCGGCATGGAGTCGTTCGCGGGTTCGCTTTGCCGCCAGGAATCGTGGAGCGCGCCGGGTGAAGGGCGCCATGCCTCAACTTCCAGGCGATCGACCATAAGTGCGGCGTCCGGCCGCAAAAAACCAAAGAGGCGGCGATGGGCGCTTTCGAAGGCGCTTTGCATTTCACGGAGGCTTCCCGCTTCCACTGCGATCGCCGCGTCGGCCCCGGCGTAGCGCAGGCGCATGCGCCGCGCGAAGTCGGGCATCGCCGCGGAAACGTCGCCCGTCCGGGCGGACGCTGCGCGCTCGAGTTCCCGCCAGACCGCGTCCAGTTGCCCGGGATCGGCCCCGGCAAGCGGCGCGCCAATGTAACGTTCCGCAATTGCGCGCAGTTTCGCCTGGCCCATGCCGTAGGCCGAGAGCAGACCGGCGAGCGGATCGAGCAAAATTTCGCTTATGTTCAGTTCCTCCGCCAGCGCGCACGCATGTTGGCCGCCCGCGCCGCCAAAGGCGAGCAGAACGTGATCGGCGGGATCGCGCCCGCGTTGCAGGGAAATTCGGCGCACCGCCTGGGCCATGGTTTGCACGGCGACGCGCACAAAACCCGCCGCCAGATCTTCCGCAGCGAGCGCAGTCGTGTCGGGCGGCAGTGTTTGCGCGAGCTTGCGAAAGGCCTGGTCCAGTGCGGTAACCGCCAGCGGTTGGTCGCCGCTTGCGCCGGCGATGCGCGGGAAAAAATCCGCCTGGATGCGGCCCAAAAAAACGTTTGCATCGGTCAGTGTTAAGGGACCGCCGCGGCCGTAACAAAGCGGCCCGGGAGCTGCGCCCGCGGACTCAGGTCCGACCAGCAGTCGTCCATCGAGAGTGCGCAAGACTGAACCGCCGCCGGCCGCAACCGTGTATATTTCGAGCGCTGGATTCTGCAGTCGAACTCCGGCGATTTCGTACTCTTCCCGACGTTCAAGTTCGCCCGCGTAGCGCCAGACGTCCGTGGACGTTCCACCCATATCAAAACCGATCAAGCGCGCCCTGGCGCTGCGCAGCCCGACCGCGACGCCGCCGTTGACGCCGCCCGCCGGCCCTGAGAGGAGGCTGTCTTTGCCGCGAAATCCCGCGACCGGGGCCAGGCCGCCGTTGGATTGCATAAAAAGAATCGGGACTCCCGGCAGGGCGCGTTCCAGCGCATCCGCATACGCGCGCACCGGCGGACTCAGGTGCGCATCGAGCACGGCGGTATCGCCGCGGCGGACCAGTTTGATGAGCGGGCTGGCGCGATGTGAGAGACTGATTTCCGTAAAGCCCGCGTCGCGTGCGAGTTCTTCCAGCCGCAGTTCGTGCTCGGGATTGCGAAACGAAAAAAGCAAGACGATCGCGCACGCCTTGAGCCCCCTGGCGCGCGCGCGTTCGAGCGCCAACTGCGCGCTCGATTCATTCAGCGCGTGCAGCACGTCGCCGTTGGCGAGCAGGCGTTCGTCAATTTCGTGAACAAACGAATACAATGCACGCGGCGGACAAATCTCGCGTGCGAAAATATCGGGACGATTCTGGTAGCCGATGCGCAACGCATCGCGAAAGCCGCGCGTGATAAACAGCGCGACCGGTTCGCCGGTATGCTCAAGGAGCGCATTTGTGCCGACCGTCGTGCCGACGCGCAGCTCGCGAATGCGCTCCGCCGGCAGGGGCGCGTCGCGCGCGATTTGCAGGAGGTCGGCGATGCCGACCAGAGTCGGGTCGACCGACCCTTGCGGATCGACCGAGAGGAGTTTTCGGGCATGCAGTCGACCCGCTGGATCGACGCCGATCAGGTCTGTAAAAGTGCCTCCGCGATCGATCCAGAAACTCCACTGGCCGGAAGCGTTGGCGGACGCGCGCATGTTGACTGGATGCGACGGCGTCGGCGCAAAGCGGTCAAACAGAATGAGCGCGCGATTCGATATTTTTCGCGCGACCGAGCGCCCGGGACTTGCTTGTTTCGACAGGAATGCCAAAAAGTTTTGGAAAGAAAGCCCAGGGCGCACGGTTGGAGCGCATGCTCGCCTCGCCGCTCTGGCGCGACGGTCAGTTTCGCAACATACATCCGATGTTGCCGGGTCTGCGCAGCGGGGTATCGCCGGGCGTGCGGGAATTCCTCTGCGGGGGCGAGCGGCGCACTCCGGGACTCGAACTGCCCATCGAAAATCCACGCGAGGCCTGGCGTACGGCGCCGCAGTCCGGCCTGCGCGCGACATGGCTGGGTCATTCCACCGTCTTGATTGAAATCGACGGCGCGCGTTTGCTTACCGATCCCGTGTTCGGCAAGCGCGCTTCGCCGGTGAGCCTCGCCGGACCGCGCCGTTTCCATCCGCCGCCCGCGGCGCTAGCCGAAATTCCCGAGATCGACGCCGTGCTTATTTCGCACGATCACTACGACCATCTGGACTATCCGACGATCAAGGGTATGTTGCATTCGCCGGTTCCCTTTATTACGAGTCTGGGCGTGGGCGCGCATCTGGAGGCCTGGGGCGTTGCGCCCGAGCGCATTACGGAGCTTGACTGGTGGGAGTCGACGACGCTGCCGCAAAATGGAGTCCGTATAACGGCGACCCCGTCTCAGCATTTTTCCGGTCGCGGTCCGGGTCAGGGCAACTCAACTTTGTGGTCTTCCTTTTCCATCCAGGGCGAGCGGCGCTCTGTGTTCTTCAGCGGCGATACCGGACTGACCACGCAGTACAAGGAAATTCGCGAACGCATGGGCGAGTTTGATCTCGTGATGCTTGAGATCGGCGCCTATCATCCGTCGTGGGGTTCGATTCATCTGGGTCCTCAAAACGCGCTCACGGCCTTCGAGATGCTGGGCGGCAAGCGCTTATTGCCGGTGCACTGGAGCACGTTTAATCTGGCGATGCACAGTTGGGACGATCCCGCCGAGACTCTGCTCCGGCTCGCGCCGGCCGCCGAACGCCTGCTCATGCCGCGGCTGGGCGCCGCCAGTGAACCGGCGCAGGTCGACGCGCCTGATGCGTGGTGGCGGAAGATCGCCGACGAAGAGCGTCGCGTGGCGGCGAAAAGGCGAAAATCCGCGCGCGATGAGCGTGAAGAAGACGCCGCCGCGCCTGAAAGCGTAACTGGCGTGGACGGTCTCCAGATGCCGCTCGATTGAGCGACGGGCCTGCGCGCCAGCAAAAGCAAAGTGTCGCCAGCGGCTTCAAAACTGGCTGCATCTCCGGCGTTTAATTCCATTGGCGCGCCGCTCGCTTCGCCCGCAAGCTTCCGGTAACATCCATCTTTACTGAGATTCTTTCGTCAGTCATTAAGGCGCTATGCTTTCGGCCCTGCTCGGGTACGCGCCGTCTTATGCGCAGTTTGATCGTATTGTTGTGTTTGGTTCCGTCGGGTTTTTTCGGCGCGGCCTGTCTGGACTCGCGGTGTTCGATCGCCGATGCAAGCTGTTCGGCGGTCGGCGTCCTGAGTTTTGGCGCCCTGTCGCCATTGACGCGCAGCGTCGTCAGCGGCGCGGGCGCCACGCATACCTGCTTTATTTTCGAAAGCGGTCTTTTGCGCTGCTGGGGCGCCGGCGACAGCGGGCGACTGGGATACGGCGCCACAACGAACGTGAGCGACGGCTCGGGCCCGTCGATCCAGTCGGCGGCGCGGGTCCCGATTGGCAGCGGGCTCGCCACGGTCCGGCTGGGCTTTCAGCACTCCTGCGCGCTGTACCAGGACGGTTCTGTACGTTGCTGGGGCGCGAGTACGAGCGGGCAGCTTGGCCTGAACAACACAAGCGCAGTCGGCGATGGCGCGGGTCCGGGGATTCTGGATGTGGGCCCGGCATTGGTTGGCGGACCCGTCGCGGAACTCAGCGCCATGGACCACGTCTGCGCGGTACTCAGCGGCGGGACGCTGCGTTGCTGGGGCTTTGGCGGGGGCGGTAATCTGGGTTACAACGACACGGCGGATCGCGCCAACGGAATTGGTCCGTCTATTCTCGCCTCCGGCGATGTTCCTGTCGGGGCGCCGGTCCGTAGCGTTGCCGCGGGCGGCACGCATACTTGCGCCTTGCTTGAAAGCGGCGCCGTGCGCTGCTGGGGCGCCGGCGGCTTTGGCCGACTGGGCTACGACAATACGAACGATGTCGGCGACGGAATCGGCCCGAGCATCACGGCGGCCGGGGATGTTCCCGTAGGCGCAGCGGCGAAGCAGGTTGTCTCCGGCAACCTGCACAATTGTGCACTGCTGGAAAACGGCGCGGTGCGCTGCTGGGGTTCGGGCGGTTCCGGGCAAATGGGCAATGATTCCGCGGGCAACGTGGGCGACGGCGGCGGGCTCTCGATCATTGCGGCGGGCGATGTCCCGCTCGGGGCGCCCGCGCAGGCGCTAGCCGCCGGCCAGGATCACGTGTGCGCGTTGCTGGTATCCGGCGCCGTGCGGTGTTGGGGCGCAAACTCGTACGGGCAATTGGGTTACAACAACACCGCGAACGTGGGCGACGGGGTGGGTCCCTCCATAATCGCCGCCGGGGATGTGCCGCTGGGCGGCGCAGCTGTGCAGATCGCCGTCGGCGCCTTCCATAGCTGCGCGCTGATGGCGGATCGCGCGCTGTATTGCTGGGGACGCAACTCCACGGGGCAGCTGGGCTACAACAATGTAGAGAACGTCGGCGACGGGAGCGGTCCGTCGATCCTTGCCGCCGGCCCCGTGCCGTACGAATAAGCAACGCCTATTCGTGGACGAGTTCGTCCTTCACAGCGACGCGCTTGCGTTCGGTTACGGCGTCGTAGGTCGCGTCGTAATCGGCATGATTGGTGCCGAGCCAGCGGTCCCACCAGTTAAAATAGAGTCCGTAGTTGCAATGTACGCGACGATGGTGCATGTTGTGATGTACGGAAGTATTCATGATCTTGCCGCCGATGCCGCGCGTGAAACCGCGCGGAAAGAGCTCATAGCCCAGATG
>JAVHPJ010000190.1:0-6730 GCA_036170535.1 Leptospirales bacterium
CTCACTGCCCGAGAACCCGCGGTCGCTTTCGCCTTTGCGCCGTCCGCTCCGCCCACGCCGCCGCCGACGGAACCGGCCGAACCCTTACGCCCGGAACCCGCGCCCGTGCGTGGCGTCGAAGTTCCGACCGTCTGGCGTGAAGCGTTGGAGCGGATGCACAGCCGCATTCCTCCGGTCTTTGTCACACACCTGATCGCGCGCCTCGAATGCCGCGAGACGCCGACTGGACTGCAGCTCGTCGCACCGGACAAAGATTTGTTCCAGCGCATTCGCCGGGTCTACTGGGACGAGATTCTGCGCGCGCTCGCACAACCGGCGGAACTGGCGCTGGCCGGTGAAGCATCGAGCCAGGAGGAACCTCAGTCGCGAAGTCTTCGCATTGAATGCGCGGAATGGCGTGCAGCGCTGGTGCAGCTCCGCCGCAAGGTCGCCTGGCCGTTTTTCGAGGATCTCTTCGGGCGCGTGGAGTTCCAGCGTCTCTCGTCCACCGAGATCCGTCTCATCGCTCCCGACGTGCATCGCGCGCGGCGCATCGGGCACGGGTATCTCGAAGAAGTCCGCGAAGCCCTTGGCGGCGAAGTTGTGATTCACGTGGAGTCACGCGCCGCATGAGCACACTGCGCGGTCTCGATTTCTTTTGCGGATGCGGCGGCTTTGCCCTCGCGCTGCGTTCCGCCGGCGTGTCGGTCGTATGGGCGAACGACACGGACGCCGCTGCGCGAAAAACGTATGCCGCAAACTTCGGGCACGCCCCGGAGGCGCGCGATGTCCGGCGGATCCCCGCGTCACAAATCCCCGCCGCGGATCTACTGACCGCCGGCTTTCCCTGTCCGCCCTACAGTCTCTCCGGAATCGCAAAACGCAATTCACTCGGTCGCGCGTCCGGTCTCGCCGATCCCGCCCAGGGTCGATTGGTCTTCGAGGTCGTGCGCATCGTGCGCGCGAGACGTCCACGCGCCTTCGTGCTCGAGAACGTGCGCAATCTGGCGTATCACGCCGGGGGCCGCACGCTCCAGGCGATGCTCCGGCCCTTCCAACGCCTCGGGTATTCGATTCACTGGCGCGTGCTGGATTCTGCGCACGTGGTTCCGCAACATCGCGAGCGCGTTTACATCGTCGGCTTTCGCGCGAAGAGCGCGGCCGCCCGGTTTCGCTGGCCTATCTTGCGCGCATCACGTCTGCGCACCCTCGCGGACCTGCTTGATCCGGATCCGCCGGCGAAGGTTCGGCTCGGCGCAAAAACCTGGGCGTGCTTGAAACGCCATCGCGCGCACCACGAAGCGCGCGGGCAGGGCTTTGGCTTCACGCTCGCGGATCCGGCCGGAATCGCGCGCACGCTCTATGCGCGGTATCACAAGGACGGCGGCGAAATCCTTGTGCCCTGGAAGACCGGCGGCCGGCCGCGGCGACTCACTCCGCGCGAATGCACCCGGTTGCAGGGGTTTCCGGATTCGTTTGCGATTCCAGTCAGCGACACCCAGGCGTATCGGCAGTTCGGGAACGCGGTGACGGTTCCGGTCGCGGCGGCCGTGGTGCGTGCGGTGGTGCGGGCGCTGTGAATGCAGGTCGTCGGCCAGTTGCGTTCTTCCGCCGCTCTGCGATGAACTCCCCCGCGCGTTTACTCCGGCTCCGTTCGCGCCGCAGGCAGGCGAATCGTAAAGGTCGCGCCGGCGCCCGGTTCGCTGGCCACGGAGATATTCCCGCCCGCGTTCTGCACGATTCGGTAGACCGTTGCGAGTCCCAATCCGGTGCCGGCTTCCGGCGCTTTCGTGGTAAAAAAGGGTTCAAAGATGCGCGCCTGAACCGCCGGGTCGATGCCCGGGCCCGAGTCCGCAACTGTAATAAAAACCAGATCGCGCTCCATACTCAGTCCGGATCCGGCGTGCGGAATCACGCCGCGCCGCGTCTGGATCGCAAGTTCCACGCGGCCGCTGCCCTGCAGTGCGTCGCGCGCATTGGCGAGCAGGTTGGTCAGCACGCGAAAGAGATCGCTCCGGTCGATGGCGACGGCGACCGAAGACTCTGGCGGAACGAACTCCAGGGCGATGGCCGGACCGAGCAGCGTCTGAAACGCGGGCCACCCCTCCCGCACGGCGACTTCCAGGTCGAGGGACTCCGCGGGTGCACGATTTGCCTCGCGACACAGATCCATGATCTGTTGCGTCAACTGCACGGATCGATCGGTTGTCGTGTGCGCCTCGTCCAGGTACTCGTGCAGCGGCGACTCCGCCGTAAGTTCCGCGCGCGCCAGGTCCAGGCAGCCGCGAATGATCGTATTGAAGTTGTTAAAATCGTGCGCAATGCCGGCCGCCATGCGACCCACCGCCTCCATTTTCTGCGCGTCCCGCAACTGCGCCTCAAAATGCATGCGTTCCGAAACGTCGCGAATGATGGCGCTGATATGCCGCACGCCGTGCGAGTCCCAGGCGGTCAGAACCAGTTCCGCCATGACGTCCGCGCCCGATTCATGTTTGAGCGGAAGGAGGAGCGCCGCGCGGGCGTCCGGCAGCGTATCAGACTCCAGTGCGTTCAGCGCAGTCGCCAGCGGCCCGGCGGCGTCCGGCGCGAGAAACGCGAGCGACTGGCCAAACGCCGCGTCCCCGGCATAGCCAAACATGCGCGTTGCACCCGGGTTCCACAGGAGGATACGGCCGGCCGAATCACAAATGATGATCGCATCCGTCGCCGATTCGAATACGGATCGAAATCGTTCTTCGTTCGTTTGCAGCGACTTGCGGGCGTTGACCTGCGGTGTAACGTCAAAATACAAGCGAATCTGACCTTCCAGATCGCCGTGCGCGCCGAAGAGCGGCGCATGCGCCGCCAGCACGTGGCGCCGGCGTCCGCGCCGGCCGATAATTTCCGCCTCGTAATTCGTCGCACGATCAGGCCGTCGCTGCTGGCGCGCCATCTGGGCGGCGCTTTCCGGGCTGAAGAAGTTCAGCCGCACATCGCTGCGCAGCAACTCGTGTTCGTTGTCGATTTCCAGCAGCGCGCACATGGCCGGATTCATGTATACGGTCTCTTCGGCGGCGTTCACCTGCCAGATGCCGACGCTCGCGTGTTCGCACAGCGTGCGATAGCGCCGTTCGGCCGCCTGATACGCGCCTTCGACGTGGCGTAGCGCCGTAATGTCGCGCGCGAGCGAGCTGATCGCCGCGACCTGTCCCTGCGCATCCAGGCTCGGAAACAGCGTCTCTTCGATCGCCACCCGACTCCCGTCGCGGCGCAGCCGCTCCGATTCAAACGCCGGGATACGATTGCCCGTGCGGATGTATTCGAGGAAACCCAGATAACTGGCCCGGCGCTCGGCCGGAATCACCCGCGTAATCGACTGGCCGATCATTTCTCCAGCGTTGTACCCATACAGGGTTTCCGCGGCGCCGCTCCAGGTCAGCACGCGGCCCTCCGGACTCAGGGCGATGATCGCATCCGACGAATGCTCCACGATCACGCCCAGCTGATGCAGCGACGCGCGGGCGGACTTGAGCTGATCCGTCCGGCGCTCCAGGGTCTGGCGCAGTCGCGCCATGTGGCGGCGGTTTTCCAGTTCCGCCATGACGCCGGCCGTCAGCGTCTCCATTACTTCAATGTCTGCCTCCGTCCACTCGCGCGGCTCGGAATCGTTCACGCAGAACGCGCCGAGAATACAGCCGTCGTACGTTCGCAAGGGCATCCCGAGGTAGGCCCGCACCGAGTGTTCACGGACGGCGACATGATCGCAGAACTCGGGCGTACGCCGCGCATCGCCGACAATCAGCGGCCGCGAGTATTCCACCACATAGCGACACAGGGAAATCGATGTAGGCGCTTCGCGCTGACTGCCGAAGGGCTCGCCCAGGCCGAATCCACTTTTGAAAAACTGCCGATGCGCTTCTACGATGCTGAGCAAGGCAACCGGTGCGCCGAGTAAGCGCTGCGCCAGCAACGTGAAGTGGTCGAATCGACGTTCCGGGGGCGTATCGAGAATCTCGTATTCATCGAGGATCTCGACTCGTTCGGGGCTGTCCAGCGGACCGGGTGCAGACACTGCATCCATACGTTACCGGCTCCTGTGCGCAATTCGCAGGTTTATTGTACTTCTGCCGCACGGAAAACGGCGACTGTTTGTCAGAATTTGTAGAGGCGTATCGCTTGTTGAGGTTTCGCGCGCCCGGCCGCCCCGCCGTATGCGCAGAATCGACGGCGTAGCGGTTTACGCTTTCGTACGTAAAAATCCCGGCGCCGCGAACCTCGTTCCCTGAACGACTGGCGGCCAGCTGCGACGCTTGACGCCGCGCGAATGCCGCGGCCGGTGTGAAGCGTCGGGCGGGGCCGAATATTCTTGTAAGTCTGCCGTTGCTTGTTAGAGTTTTATAGCGGGTGGCGACGACCGCCTTTGGCGTCGCTCCGGATCGCGGCCGTCGATGACGCCAGATCCACAGTCAGAGGAGGTCTCCTTGGGTTCTAAAGACTATCGCGAGGGAGAGGACCGGGCGGACGAGCACGCCTCCGCGGGGACTCCGCGAAAGGAAAAGTCCGTTCAAGAGGAGCAAAACTATCTCCTGGGCTTTGACGACCGGACGGAGTCGCGCATTCGAAAAATCGAGGAGGACCGTCAGCGACAGGCGGAAGCGCGGCGGAGAGAAGAGGATCGGCAGCGCCAGGACGAGGCCCGTCGCGAGGAAGAAGATCGCCAGCGTCAAGAGGAGGCGCGGCGCAGGGAAGAAGATCGTCGCCGTCAGGAAGAAGCGCGGCGCAGGGAGGAGGATCGTCGCCGTCAGGAAGAGGCCCGTCGAAAGGAGGAGGATCGCCAGCATCAAGAGGAGGCGCGCCGCAGGGAGGAAGATGCTCGTCGCAGAGAAGAAGATCGTCAGCGTCAGGAAGAGACGCGCCGCCGGGAGGAGGACCGTCGTCGTCAAGAAGAGGAACGTCGCAGAGAGGAAGATCGCCGGCGCCGGGAAGATGAGCGAAGACGGGGTTAGGGTAGCGTATTCTTCAGTGTGATGTAGAACCAAATTCTACCAACCGTCGCCGCCCCCGGCGATACACTCCGCCGCGACTTTACAAACTCAAGCCGCGTTCCACCGCGGCCGTATGCCCGAAACGACCGCCGATACTACGCCCGAAACCATCCCCGATTCGCCCGCGTCCCCGCCGCCACAACCGGACCCCGGTCTCAAGCTGCGCATCCTGCGCCAGGGCAAGGTCCGCTGGCGCGACTGCCGCTGGTTTCAACCAGAAGGCCTGCGTAAGCGGAGCCACAAAGACATCGAAGACCTCGCGGATTCGCTGCTTGCGAATGGTCTCTACTCGGTCTGGTACGTGTGGCGCGACGCGGCCGGCACGGACTGGATTCTCGACGCCCACGGCCGGGATGCCGCCCTGCGGCGCCTCGTGGCGCGCCGCGTGCCGGTGCCCGAGGAACTCGATGCGGTCTGGATCGATGCGCCGGATCGCGAGGCGGCGAAGCGTGCGTTTGTGTTTCTCCAGGAACGCTACGGCGGCTACAACGAGAACGTTTTTCTCGATTTTGTCAGCGACCTCGATCTCGACCTCGACGCGCTGCGCATCCCCGAGCTGGATCTCAAGATCGACGCGAGCCTCGACGACTCTCCGGGCGATGACGAACTGCCCGAGTATCCGATCGTTGCGAAGTACAGCGAAGCCTACAATGCGGCCGTGATCTTCTGTCGCAACGAAATCGACTGGAACCAACTCTGCGAGCTGCTCGGCCTCGAAAAGGCCCGCTCGTATAAATGCAAGGGCGTCGGCCTCACCCAGGTGATCGACTTCGCCGATTTTGCCGCGCGCTGGCAGTCGCGCCCGCGGCCGGACGGAGAGTAGGGCCGTGGCGCTGCCGATTGTCTGTCCCTCGCACAAGCGCGCCGACCGGGTCCTGACCAAAAAGGCGGTCGCCGGGCTCATCCTCTGCGTGCCGGAGTCCCAGGTCCCAGAGTATCGCGAACACAACCCGGAGGTCGAGATCGTCGGGCATCCGGATTCCGTCGTCGGCCTGCCGCCCAAACGGAACTGGATCCTGGATCATTTCGGCGACAGCTTCCAGATCGATGACGACATCCGCCAGATCAGCCGGCTCTGGATCGAGCCGCGCAATCGCCACGATCCGCCGGTGCGCGTGGACCCGGAGACGGCGCGTGAGGTCATTCTCAATCTCTACGAAATCGCGCGCGGCCTCGGCGCAAAGCTCTTCGGGCTCAATCACTACCCGTCGCCCGAAATGTACCACGGCCACGCGCCCTTTCGCCTGACCGGCTATATCTGCGGCGGCGCAATCGGCGTCGTGCGTACGCCGGAACTGCGTTTCCCGGACGATCCGTACAACCTCGTCGAAGACTACTACATCTGTCTGTTGAACGCGTATTACTATCGCTACATCGTCGTGGACAATCGCTTCGGCCTGGTGCCGGTGAAAACGTTCAAAAACCGCGGCGGTCTCGCGGAAATCCGCAATCTCGCGCGCGAAGAAGACAGCTTTCATTTTCTCAAGCGCAAGTTCGGGCCAACGATCCAGAAGCGGCGCGCTGGCGGACGCTTTCGCGCGTCGCACGAGTGGCAACGCACGATCCAGCTCCCGTTCTGAGACGCGTAATTGATATGCATCGCATATCCCTCAAAAAATGGGCCGGGGCTCTCTTCACTTTCCCAAACATGCTTTCATGTCCCAGCGATTGGGGCTTACGCCGCGCGCAGGAGGTGTCTATGACAGGAAGATATGATATGAGAACGG
>JAVHPJ010000191.1:0-1498 GCA_036170535.1 Leptospirales bacterium
AACGCCGCAGATCTGGCCGACGCACTGGCCGTTTTTTGCGCAGTTTGCGCTCGGCGTTCTCCTGATCGAGTTTTTGTTCTACTGGCAGCATCGCTGGTTTCATGGCGGCCGGCTCTGGCGTTTCCATGCGCTGCATCACAATCCGGATCGCATGCATGGTTTGAAGTCGGGCCGCCTGCATATTTTTGAAATAGTGATTCGCCACTCGATTGTCTATGCGCCGCTGATTTTGACCGGCGCGCCCGGCGAAGTGTTTTTGTGGTTAGGCGTCTGGATGAACGCCAACGGCAATCTGGCGCACGCCAATCTTGATCTGCGGTTCCCGGGTTGGTTTCACTACCTGGTCGTCACGCCGGCGTTTCATCAGCTGCATCACGCGCGGGATCTGGACCTCGGCAACAGCAACTTCGCAAATTCCGCGCCCGTGTTCGATTGGCTGTTCGGCACATTCCGGCATCCGGATCGCCACCGGCTGGAGCACACCGGCATTGCGGAGGATTTTTTCCCGCGCGGCTTCTTCGGACAATTGCTCGCGCCATTGCGTCGATGAATGGGGCAGCCGCAGCTACGACTACGGTTACTCCAGACGGTAGGCGCGGTGGCAGGCGACGCACCGCGCCGTCAGTTCCGTGAGGGCGCCAGCGACTTCCGCCGGCGCAGCGCCGGACTCGAGCTGATTCGCAAGGACGTCGAACTGTTGATGCGTTGAAATACCCAGCGCCTTCATCTCGGCGGGGAGTTTGAGCAACAGACTCTGTTCCACGGCGGCGCCGTCGCGCACCATTTGCATGCCCGCGCCGCGCGCGGCGGTAATCGCCAGAGCCCGATCGCCGCCGGCCTGCGCGCTGTGGACGGCGTGCACGGCTTCGAGTAGATGCCGCATTTCCATCAGAACGAAGTCGCGTTCCGCCGGGGTGAGTCGCACGGCGCGGCGCCCGTCCTGCGAAACGGAGGTCTGACCCCGCAATAGCAGCGTCGCAAACACGCCGCCCGTGCCGAGCCATAGAATCAGAAAGAAGATTGCGAGCCCGCGCCAGCGGCGCAGCGACTTGTTCGAATTTTCGGACGCTTGCATGGAGTCCTCCGTTTACAGTCGAGTCTGCCAGCCGAGCGACAGGGTCCAGACTTTCGTGCTGCGACTGAACGAAAAATATGCCGGGCGTACGCCCTGCTCTTCAAAGATCAACGCACGCGAAAGATGCCAGTCGGACGACGGAGCGCCCGTAACGCGGCGTGGAAAGGCATGCTCGATCGCGGCATTTAAGGTCCCGCTCGCAAAGTTAACACTGCAGCCGCCCGATAGATGATGCTCGGTCGTCGCGCCAAGAAACGGACTCGCGCCCTCGGGTGTAATCGGCGTGCGGCCGTAGGAATATCCGACGCGCAGAATCAGTCGCCCCAGCGGGCGCTCGACTCCGGCGGCGAAGACCCACTGATCACGCCAGCGCAATCCCATGGCGATTTGATTGGAAGCGACTCCGAGCGGGAGCGGTATGCG
>JAVHPJ010000192.1:0-6701 GCA_036170535.1 Leptospirales bacterium
GACCGTCCTTCGGGTCTAAATACAAGACGCCCCTGTTGGGTTCAATTCCGATTGAGCAGGGCATCATGGAATCCGGCGAAGACGGCACGCCGATCGTTGTTAAGCAGAAATCCGGGCCGATCGTCGACGCGTATTTCAAGATCATCGATCAGCTGGGCGTGGAAATCGAAAAGTATCGGTGAGCGCGAACTACATTACACTCAACGCGCCCAACGGCGGCAAAGTCAAGGCCTGGGTGAAGGGCGTAGCGTTTGAAGACGGCGCGCAGCAGCAGCTCTTAAACGCCGCCAGTCTGCCCATTGTCCACGGCTGGGTCGCGGCCATGCCGGATGTGCACCTGGGCATTGGCGCGACTGTCGGCAGCGTAATTCCCACCTTGCGCGCGATTATTCCCGCCGCCGTCGGCGTGGACATCGGCTGCGGCATGATGGCGACGCGCACGAGTCTTGCGGCGAGCGATCTGCCTGAATCGCTGAGCGAGATGCGTGCGGCGATTGAGCGCGCCGTGCCCCACGGTCGCACCGCCAACGGTCGGCGCGGTGATCGCGGCGCCTGGGGCGATCCGCCGGAGGACGTGACTGCGGTCTGGAAATCCGAGCTGCAACCGCGCTTTGAGCGCATCGCCGCAAAACATTCGGCCGTGCAAAGCGCCAACCATGTGACGCATCTGGGCAGCCTGGGCACGGGCAATCATTTTATCGAAGTCTGTCTGGACGAAAGCGATCGCGTCTGGTTTATGCTGCATTCCGGATCGCGCGGCATTGGCAATCGTATTGGAAATTATTTCATCGAACTCGCGCGCAACGACATGCAACGCACGCATCTGGCGAATCTGCCGGATCGGGATCTGGCGTATTTTCAAGAAGGCTCGCGACATTTCGCCGACTACGTGGAAGCGGTAGAGTGGGCGCAGGATTTCGCCGCGTACAATCGGCGCCTGATGATGAAACGCGTGGCAGCGGCGGTTGCCGGGTGTCGCGGAATTCCGCCGTTTAATGCGGAATTACTGGCGGTGAATTGTCATCACAACTATGTGCAACGCGAACGTCACTACGGCGAAGACGTGTACGTGACGCGCAAGGGCGCCGTGCGCGCCGGCGCCGGCGAGTTGGGCATTATTCCCGGCAGTATGGGCGCGCGCTCCTTTATCGTGCGCGGCAAGGGCAATCCCGAGAGTTTCCACAGTTGCAGTCACGGCGCCGGACGCGTGTTGTCCCGCAACGAAGCGAAGCGACGCTATTCGGTAGAAGATCAAATACGCGCTACCGCGCATGTTGAATGCCGCAAAGACAAAGACGTAATCGACGAGATTCCCATGGCCTACAAGCCGATTGAACGCGTCATGGCGGCCCAGTCGGACCTTGTGGAAATCGTCCACGAACTGCGCCAGGTGGTTTGCGTTAAGGGCTGAGGTCCGGCGCCAACAAAAAAGGCGCGGCCTTTTAAGCCGCGCCTTTGCGCGCAGACGCCGTCGCGCAAGCGACTACGTCTCTGGAGAGGTGAGGAGCGCGTCTATCAGCTACGGAAAAAGATGCCGATCAGCGATTCGGCGATTTTCGAAGCCTGTTCGTCGCTGACATCGTTAAACTCGCCGCGCGCCAGACGCTCTTTAATCTCGCGCAGGCGATCCGCGCGTTCCGGATCCTCGCTGTGCATCACCTGACGCGCCACGCGGGCGGTTTCAGCGGCGCGAGCGGCCTCGGCCGAGATGGCCACGCTGTCGCCGGCTTTGGCCGGGGCTTCCGTACGAGCCGAAGGTTCGGTTTTCCGCGGCCCGTAATTGGGCCCAATTCCGCCAACTTTATCAATCATCATGACAGTTCACCTCTCCCTTCACATTATCGGAGCGATTGAAAATTTACATGAATATTTTCTCAAAAAGATTCGTCTTCAGAGGCTTCCCTCCGGGACCTCCGGCCGCCCCCGGGCGGGCCCAGGGCCACAACGAACTCCCCCTTGCGCTTCAGACTGCTCAAGAATCGCTCCCAATCTTCGGGCTCCCCGTCTGCTGGAAAGGATCGGCGTTCTTCATGGTATTTCGTTAGCTCCCGGCCTACCAGAATTTCCCGATCGGGCAGGATTTCCCGGGCGTCCCGGAGCAGGGCCTCCACGCGGTGGACGGACTCGTACAGGGCAATGGGGCCGTCGAAGTTCCGACAGCCTTCCAGAAAGCGCCTCCGGGGCCCCCCCTTGGGGCTCAGGAAACCGCCAAAGATGCAGGGCTTCGTGCGCCAGCCGCTGATGGAAATCAGCGCGGTCAGGGCCGAGGGGCCCGGAATGGCGTAAATTGGCGTCTCGGGCAGCTCCAGGGCGGTTTTGCGCACAAGGCTGGCCCCGGGATCCGACAGACCCGGAGTGCCCGCGTCGGTTACAAAGGCGAGGTTTTCGCCGCTCGCCAGGCGCCCCAGGGCGAAGGCGTTGTCCTCGTCCATGCGGTGAATTCGATAACTCTTGAGCGGCGTTCGAAAGCCGTACCGGGCGAGGATCTGGGCGGTCTTGCGCGTATCCTCCGCCAGGATGAGGTCCACGGAACGCAACACGCGCAGGGCGCGCAGGGTGATGTCTTCCATGTTGCCAATGGGCGTGGCGACCATGTAAAGAGCCGGTCCTGGCGGCAGCGGCGCGGCGGCGGCGGCCGACCCCGCGGGGTCAAAGCCCGCATCTGCGTCGGACGGGGCAGCGTGGTCTTCCGGCGCGCTCACGGGTTACAAGGCGTGCCGCTGGGACACAAAGCCGGAATAGCCGCTGCACAGGCCGAGATTTCCGGACTGGCCTGACTCTCAAAGCCGTTCCGCGTAAAGGCGGTCAGTCGGAAGAAGTACAAATCGCAGACCTGGAAGGGTTCGGTATTCGGCGGCGCGCGAAAGTTGGTCACGCGCTGCGTGACGACGGTCGTCGTGCTGGCGGCTTGATCCGCGTGCGCGAAGGTCGGCGGTATGCCGTCCGGCCAGTAGGCCTGACCGATGGCTCCCCCCAGGGCGGCTTCGGCGGAAGTAGCCGAGCTGCTGGTATAAAGATTATAGCCGAGAAAGCCGGTCTCCTGATTTGTTATGTAATAGCGCAGATCAAAGCCGTAGCGCAAGGGTTGGCCGACCGGTTGAATTTCGACCGGCGTGGCGGACAAAAGCGTCGGGGCGCCAATCGGCGTGAGCGCCAGAAATATGGGGAATACGGGTTCGTCCGTATTGGTGCCGCAGGCGGCGCTGGCGAAGAGCGCGATCAGCGTGTAATAAATGCGCCTCATTTCGAATCCGAGAACGATTATTAGACAGGGCGCCTGCGTCGGCGAATCGAGTCAAGAGCGATCATGAAGAATAACGGAACGGTCTACGTCATATACCTGGGGCTGTGCGCTGCGCTGGCGGCCTATTTCTTCTTTACCGATACGGATAAGGCGGCCGCCGGCGATCAGGCCGATCTGGTCGCCGCCCTGTTGGGCGGCGGACGTTTACCGGAAGGCGCGAATTTGCCCGAGCCGGACTCCGGCTCGATTCTCGACAGTCAGTTTGGCACGAACAACACCTTTAATATTCCGGACGAAGGCGCGCCCGATGCGGCCGGCGACGGCGCGGAACCCGATATTCTCGAACCGGTCAGCGCGGACAATCCGGTTAATCCCGCCACGGGCGAGCGCTATCCCGACAGCGTTATGCGCGTGTTTGATCAACTGCATCAGAAGTTTCCCAACAACAGTCTGATCCCGCGACGCATGAGCCCCGAGGATCGGCGTCGCGAAGACGAAGAACGCAATCGGGTTTTTGGTCTGCAGAGTTTCATCGCGCAGGGGACGGCCTCGACCGAGCAGGTAAATCAGTACTACGACTATCAGAGTCGCGGCGTGAAAGATCGTCTGGAACTGATCAACTATGTCCTGGAAAACAAAGGCGGCGAGATGTCCGACGATATTCGTACGCAATACGAACGGATCAAGACCATGTCCGAAGATCAATTAAAGGGGTTCGACGCGCAACGACAGATGGCTTTGCAGCGCGGTGGCGCCGCGAATTAAGCGGCGGCCGGGCATGCCGCTTCTGCATGACCGGGTTGCGCGGGCGCGCGAACTAGATTGACGCGGGACCGCCGCGCTGCTTTTCACGCGTCAGGCGATCGCTGATGACCCGATGCAGACGATTGCGGACCGGTTCCGGCGCAGGGCGTGCGCGCAGATACGTTACGAGTTCCAGGCTGCTGCGAAAGCTGGCGAAAAAATCCTTGCACGGCGGGCAATCGGCGAAGTGCTTTTCCCACGCCTCGCGATCGTAAACGGAAAGATCGCCTTCGAGATACTCCGTCATCAGGTCGACGTATTTCTCGCAGTCCATTACCCTTCGCGCTCCTGGTCCCAGTAGTCGCTCAGCCGGGCGCGCAGCAACAAGCGGGCGCGATGCAGGCGCGTTTTGACCGCGCCGGGATTCAAACCGAATGCGTCGGCGATGTCCTTGATGGGAAGCTTCTGCATCTCCTTCATAACAAAAAGCTCACGGTACCCGGACGGCAGGGTCTCAATCGCGGATTCAAGTCGTTGCTGTAACTCTTCCAGCACCAGGGGATCGCGATCGTTTTCGACCTGAAACACGATGCCCGGATTTCGCGTCCAATTGCTATTCAGAAGCGCGTCTTCGTCGAAGGTTACCGCGGCGTTGCTTTTTTTTCGCAGGCGCGAAAGGGCGGCGTTCGAAGTAATCGCGTAGATCCAGGTGCTCAGGCGCGACCGCGACTCAAATGTGTGGATTTTGTCGAAAACGGACAGCAGGGTTTCCTGCAGCGTCTCTTCCGCCTCCTGCGCATTGCGCGTAAGGCGCAGGGCCAGATTGTAGATCCGATCCTGGAAGGCTTCCACCAACTTGCGAAACGCCGCCTCATCGCGATGCTTGAGGCGGTCGATGAACTCGGCGCTTTCCAGGTCGGGCTCGTTTATGTCGCGCGAGGCGTCCACGCAGAGTCACAGACCATGGGGTTAGCAGAAAGAGCAACCCGGAAAGCCTCCCACGGCGGGCGAAAACCCGCACGGAGGCGACAATGCCGGCTGGAATTTTATTTGGCCGGTCGCGGCCTCCTTGGTTACTGCTCTATTCCGGCTTTATCATGACCAGAACTCTGCTGATTGGCGGCGCTCGTGCGCCTGTGCAAAAACGATCGGACGAATCGCTCTGGCGCATGGGCGCGGGCGTGCTACGCGAAGCCTGCGCGGACGCCGGCCTCCCCGGGGTCGAAGCCGTGTATGTCGCCAACATGCTCGCCGACGAGCTGCAAGGCGTAAAGCACCTGGGTCCGCTGATCGCCGACGCAGCCGCAATGCCCGGCATTGAAACCTACGGCGTGCGAGCGGCGATGGCGACCGGCGCGGCTGCGCTGCGGACGGCTTTCCTGGCGGTCGAGAGCGGCGCGGTGCGCAGCGCCGCGGCCGTCGGCGTTGAGGTCATGAGCGGTGAAAATACAAGCGCAGCTCTGGCCAAAGCCCTGCATCCGGACGAGTTTGCGCATGGCGAAACCATAATCAGCCTGGTCGCCAGCTTGATGCAGATGTATCTGGACCGCTACGGACTAGCCCATGCAGTATTTGCGCCGTTTTCCTTAAATGCACGCGCGAATGCCGCGAAAAATCCGCAGGCCCTGTTTCGCAAAGCCGTAACGTTGGAGGAGATTCATGCGTCGCGCGTGGTGCATGCGCCTATGCAGCTCTTTGACTGTGCGCCGGTTTGCGACGGCGCCGCGTGCGTGATCTTCGCGCGGGACGACTACGCTCCGGCCGACGCCAGGCCGCGAGTCCGCCTGCTTGCTTCGAGCGCGGCCGTGGACCGGCCGGCGGTCGTCGATCGCGCGGACCCGCTCAGGCTTGAAGCCGCCCGCATCTCGGCGGCGCGCGCGTTTGCGCAGGCCGGCCTGGGGCCGCAGGACATCGGCTTTTTTGAAGTCCACGACGCCTTTACTATCATGGCCTGTCTGGCCCTCGAGGCTTGCGGTTTCGCCGCCCCGGGCGAGGGGTGGAAGCTCGCCGCGGACGGCGCCATTTTTCCCGGCGGCGCGCTGCCGCTCTCAACCTTTGGCGGATTGATCGGCCGCGGACACCCGATCGGCGCGACGGCCGTATACCAGGCGTCGGAAATATTGCTGCAGCTGCAGGGGCGCGCCGGGGAACTACAGGTTCCGAATCCCCGGGCGGGCTTGATGCAGTCGGTCGGCGGCGCCGGAACTACGCTTTTCACCCATCTGTTTCGCGCCGACTAGTCTTGCCGCGCCCCCGGCTTGCGCCGGCGCGCCCGCCGCCGGTGCGACGCACGGCTTCTTGTTCTTCTTTTAAGAGCCGTTCCATAAATGAATTTTCGCCGTTCGCCTCCGCGCCGGCCACAGGCGCTCGCTGCGTTTCGCGCGAGTTGCCGCCGATGACGAAGCCGCCGCTGAGCTTGCCGTTTGCGCCGGCCCCGCGCAGGTTACGCAACAGGTCGCGCAACTTGTAGCCGGCCGCAAACACAGTCGGAATAAATGTCAGCGAACCAAAGGTTCCGGATGCCAGTCCCCACGCAAGTGCGAGCGTCATCGGGATCAAGACCGGGTCCGAACCGCCCAGGCTGTATGCTGTCGGAAAGAGGCCGCCCATGGTCGTAAGCGATGTTAGAAGAATCGGGCGAAAACGCTGCCGGGCGGCTTCCACCAGCGCTTCCGTCGGCGACAGGCCGCCCTGGCGATGCTGGTCTATGAAC
>JAVHPJ010000193.1:0-1476 GCA_036170535.1 Leptospirales bacterium
CGCCCTCCACGAGATGAATCGCGAAGCGCTGCGTCTGGCGGCGGAGTCGCCCGAGTTTAAACCGGAAACCGCCGCGCAACTGACGCAGGACAGCGACCAGATCACAAAAGAAGAAGCGGAACTTATCGCCGCCGTCATCGCTGATCCTTTTCGCAAATTGCGCACCGAACGCCAGGGAAGCAATCTCTACGCCCGGTTTCGCATACCGGACGACTTCATCACGCATGAAGAGTCCCTGGTTTTCATATTTAATGTGCCGAACTCCTACTGGAAGGTGGTCGCGGTCAAGCCGATGTCGGAAGCGCAGGCGGTGGCCGGCAAAATCAGCAAGGTCATTATCACGCTGATCTCCATTACCATCCTGGTCGGCATTGTCATCGCCGCGGCGCTCATGCACTACGCGTTTACGCGGCCGATTAAGGCGACCACCCTGGCGGTGGAAGAAGTGGGCGAACTGGTTGCGCACAAACAATTCTCCCAGCTGGAAAAATACCACATCGCGTCGCCAGGCGACAACGAACTGGGACGTCTTGCGGACGTAATTAACAGTCTGGGATCGGAACTGCAGACGAGTTACAGCTCCCTGCTGGAGTTAAATACGACGCTGGAGAAAAAAGTCGTCGAGCGCACCGAAGAAATTCAGCAGAATCTCTCTCGCATTCAGGAGCTGAAATATCAGCAGGACGGGGATTATTTTCTTACCGCGCAGCTGCTCAAGCCGCTCAGCGGCAACTACTGCGTGAGCGACTCGATTCGCCTGGACTATTACGTAAAGCAGAAGAAGTCGTTTGAATTCAAACAATGGCAGGCGGACATCGGCGGCGATCTCTGCATTGCGCACAGCCTGCAACTGCGCGGCCGGCCGTCGACGGTCTTTATGAACGCCGACGCAATGGGCAAATCCATTCAGGGCGCGGGCGGCATCCTGGTGCTGGGTTCTATTTTTGGCGCAAACATCGAACGCACCAGGCTGTCTTCTGCGATTCAGAGTCTTTCGCCGGAGCGCTGGTTAAAAAACGCCTTCCTGGAACTTCAGAAGGTCTTTGAGTCCTTTAACGGATCGATGTTGGTGTCCGTCTGTCTGGGCATAATCGACGACGATTCCGGCGCCGTGTACTTTATTAACGCCGAACATCCGCCCATGGCGCTGTACCGCGCGGGCCAGGCGGCTTTTGTAGACCAGGCGCGACCTCTGCATAAGCTCGGCATTGTGCTGGGCGGGGGGCAACTTCACATACAGACGCTGCGGCTCATGCCGGGCGATGCGCTGTTCGTCGGTTCCGACGGCCGCGATGATCTGGAAATCGGCCGCGACGAAAACGGCGGCCGCGTGATCAATGAAGACGAAACCCTGTTTTTGCGGCACATTGAAGCCGGTCGCGGAGAGCTGCGCACCGTCGCGGCCGAAATCGAAAAGAGCGGCGAACTGACCGACGATCTTTCGCTGATGCGCATTGAATACATCCCCGTCGGCGG
>JAVHPJ010000194.1:0-29726 GCA_036170535.1 Leptospirales bacterium
GCGCGGGGTGTCTCGCGCGCGCATGACCGGCGTGTCTTTGCAGCTCCTCTATCTGGACGGCGAGCCCGGCGCGCAGGGGCCGCATCGCCACAACGATCCGGCGCGCGTATTTGAGCGCGTGGGCGTAAGCGACTGTTCGCGCGGCCCGGAATTGTGCCGCTGTCGGCTGAGTTACCAGGACCTGGAGTTGTTGCAGATTTTTTACGACTCCGCCGGTTGTCGGCGCTCGTCACGCCTGGCGAGTCATCCCCTGTACTTTCGTGGCGTCGGCTGTTAGATCGGATTATTCATGGAGCTTCGGGAATGTTGAGAAAAGCCGCTCTTAAGGCGGCTTTTCCTCATTTTGACAACGAGTCCGGGCAATGTTCAGGAAACCTTGTGCGCCGCGGCAGAGTGAGCGTCCCCTGAATAATCCCCTTCACCGCAAGACGGTGGCTTCGGGCTCGTTGATTCGCTCGAAAATCGAACCGTTTTCCAGTTTGAGCACGCCGCGCGGGCATACGGCCGCGCATACGCCGCAGCCGACGCAACTGGAGCGCACGATGTTCTGGCCGCGCTGGGCGTACCAGCGCACGTCGATGCCCATCTCGCAGTAGGTGGAACAATTTCCGCACGAGATGCACTGGCCGCCGTTCGTTGTGATACGAAAGCGCGACACGGTTTTCTGGAAAAATCCAAGTATCGCCGCCATGGGACAGCCGAAACGGCACCACACGCGACTGCCGAATATCGGATAAAAACCCACGCCGATTACGCCGCTGAACAATGCGCCGATGTAGAGGCCGTAAGCCTCGGCAAGCGACTGCGAAAACTTGCCCAGCACTTTGCCGGACGTCAGCGAATTAACCCACAACAGCGCCGTTACAATGGCCACCGCGGCCAGCACGCTGTGGATCAAGACGCGTTCCAACTTCCAGATACGCAGCGTTTTATCCGAGAGTTGCCGGAAAGGATCGCCCAGGGTTTCGGCCAGTCCGCCGCAGCCGCAAACCCACGAGCAATACCAGCGTTTGCCGAATTTGTAGGTGAGCAGCGGCGTCGCGACAAAGGACATAAACGCGGCGAAGCCGAGAAAATAGACGCCGGCGTGCGTCTTGGACCCGGCGATGTAATACGCCCAGGTGGATGGATAAAAATACTCGGGCTTGAGCGGCCAGAAATACGCAAAATAAAACTCGGGTTGCTTGAGCGTGTGCAGCAGGGCCGGGATCAGGTAGGCGAAGCCCAGCTGGAAAAACATCACCGAGATCGTCCGCAGGATCTGGTAGCGACTGTGACGATATTTCCAGATCATCCGCACGCCAAACAGAACCACCGCAAAGGTGTAGAGGGTGCCGTAGAAGAACCAGTTGTCCGCGTTCTGGCCGCGCAGCAGTTGCGCCAGAGGATTTAGCAGCGAATACACGCGCTCGTTCAGAATCAAATGCAGATTGGTTTCGCCCAGCTTGATGCGATCGCCCAGATAAATCGCAATGTAAAAACCTGTAAGCAGCGCGCCCAGGACCAGCGCGATCGCGCCGCGGGCCGTCAGCGCCGACTGTTTGACGGCGTCGTTGTCAATGCCCGGTTCGCGCGTAAGAAAACGCTCCGCAAATAGAACCAGGGCGCCGAGCGCCGGCAGTCCCAGGGCCAAGGCGACGAGCAGGCCCCCCTCGAAACGAACGGGCGCCTGCACGATAAACAACAGCCAGGCGAGCGCGCCGAGTGCAATCAGGCTCCAGGCGGCGATGCGTTTGACTTGCGAATTCACGCGGAGACCTCCACGGCCTGAAATCGATTGCGCCAGCTCTGCAAAAAGGCCTGGTGATAGGGCGGGGTAAACTCCGGATCAAAACAGGCCTCCGGCAGGCGGCGCGCGACCTCTGTTGCGCTGAGACCGTCGCGTATCCAGGACTGGCAGAGCGTCTGTCGGTAGCGCGTTCCCAGCAAGTTAAATCCGCTGATGCGCCGCTGTTCGTCCCAGGCAAGTCGAATCAGAACCTTGCCGTCGCGCGAACTCCAGACGTGCGTGCGCTCCGGATCCAGTTTTGCTGGAACGGAGCCGTAGGTCTGGTACTCGATGGTGAAAAACTTCGCGGAATTGAACCAGACGCCGCGCTCGTAGGGCGCCGCGTGTTCGTGCAGGCGCTCAAAGGGGATCGCTTTTGCGAACATCCACGCGATCGAATTGCCGGCGATTTCGCCCTGCATGCGTCCGGTGTACCAGAGCTGCTCCACCGGCCCCGGCGCGCCGTCCGGCTGACGCAACTGGGCGCAGTCCCCGGCGGCGAACACGTTGCGCGCGCTCGTGCGCATCCAGCGATCCACCAGCGCGCCGCGGGCGGTTGCGACGGCCGCTCCCGCCAGGGCGCTCAGGTTCGGACTGACGCCGGCCGTAAGGCCGACAAAGTTGCAGTTAATGCCGTCCCCTGCGCTGGTTTCCACGGCGCGCACCCGACCGGATTCGTCGCCCAGGATCGCGCGCAATTCCGTTTGCAGGCGCAGATCAATCCCATGACGACGGATCTCCGCTTCGATCAGCTGCGCTTCTTCGCGCGGCAGAATATTGCCCCAATAGCCGGCCTCGCGCACCAGCAGCGTCACGGGTATGCCGCGCGTATGGAACATCTCCGCGAGTTCAATGCCAATGAGCCCGCCGCCCACGAGCACGGCGCGCGTGATTCCGGCGCGACTGTATGCTTCAATGGTTTCCAGGTCTTGCAGTGAATACAGGCCCGAGACGCCTTGCAAATCCTGACCCGGCCAGCCGAATCGGTTATATTGCGAACCGGTCGCCGTAAGTACTACGTCATATTCCAGAACGGCGCCGCTCTGGAGCTGCAGCCGCTGTGCGGCGACGTCCAGGCTTAAGACGCGGTCCTGGATCAACTCCAGACGGTTTTTGGGCCAGAAGTCGGGTTCGTAGGGCTGAACGTCGCGCGCTGACATATGTCCCATATAGAGATACATCAGCGCGGTGCGGGAATAGAAATAGGGCGATTCGTCGGCGATGATTCGAATGCGCGCTTCAGGAACTAATTTGCGAACGGTGCGCGCCGCTGTGATTCCGGCGATCCCGTTACCGATAATGATAAGACCCTTTTGATTCACGGCGGACATTAGGATGCAGGGTTCGCCGCCGGGTTTCGCGATTCAGGGAAAAAGCTATGGATATTGCGCACACGCCGGAAATGCAGCAAGAAGAAGACTTCGCCGAGACGACGGACCTGGCCGTACTCGAGGACGCTGCGCCTGCGCGCGGTCCCGCCTACACGGGCTGGGTCGTTTTCAGCATCAGCGGGGAAGACCTGAATCCGGAACACATGAGTCTCTTGCTGGGCATGCAACCGGACCGTTCCGCCCAGGGTCTCGCCGGCCGACCGGGCTTCTGGCAGATCAACTCCAGCCTGGAAGCGCAGGCCAGCATTGACGATCACCTGCGCGAGCTGATTCGCCGTCTCCTGCCCGTTCGCAAAAAGATGCGCATGATTGCACGCGACGCCGAGCTGCAATTTTATTGCGCGATTGAAAAACGCAAAGACGGCGTGGCCCAGTTCCGCTTGCCGTCGCAGCTTTTGCTTCTGATTGGATACCTGGATGCGACGGTGGTCTGCGACGTCTCCGATCCCGAAGCCCTTTAACCCGGACTATTCATGAAGCTCCCGCCATGCTGCAGCGGCGCGCAACGCCGCAGCGCACAGTGTTTCCTGAACCAAGCCGGGACTCGGTGCAGAATATGAAGAAGTACCGCCCGATGAGGCGGTTTTTCTGGATGAGTTCCCAATCTCATGAGTAGTTCGGGCTGACAGAATGCTGAAACAGTCAAAGCGATAGCTCGCGTTGCAGGCGTTCGAGGGCCGCGTCGATTTCCAGGCCCGTCATGTCCAGTGTAAGATCCGCGGCGCGTTCATACCAGGGCAGACGGCGCCGCAGGGTTGCAGCGTAGTCGTCCGCGAGTTTGGGGCGCACCGCGTCCGCCGCGCCGCGGCTGAGCAGCCAGTCCATGTCGCGTCGGATATAGATTACCGTCGCCATTTGCTTGAGCAAATTGCATTTGCGTTCGGAAAAACTTTCGCCGCCGCCCGTGTCGGCTTCGACCAGGATGCCGCCGCCGCAGTCGATCACCACGCCGGTCATTGCGCTCAGCTTCTGCAGCAGCTCGTATTCCCGATTGCGAAATCCCAGCCAGCCTTCCGCCGAAACTATATCGCTGATGCGCCGACCCTGGGCCTCGTAGCTGATCAACGTGTCTGTAGACAATACCACGCGCCCGGAAATCTTGCCGAGCTTGCGCGAGAGCTTACTTTTGCCGGCGCCGCGGGCGCCAATGAGGGCGATGTTGTCGCGGGGATGACGCATCAGAGGGAACGCAGATCGTGCAGCTTTTCCAGGAGCTCCGGCATGTGCGCATAAAGCGCTTCGACTTCGTTTTCTTTGAGCGCAAGCGTTTTCACGGCGAAGTCCGAAAGCCGTTCATTTAGTCCGCCAATGTCCACTCCGACTCCGCCGGAGAGCGCGATCATATTCGCCACATGCACAATCGAAGCCAGCGCCGGATGTTTGGTGGCGCGTTCGGGATGGTAGGTGCACCGCGCGGCCTCGACCAGCTCGGGCGGGAAATTCCAGGACTCCAGCAGGCGCGCGCCCAATTCCGCATGATTGTAGCCCAGGTGACGCTCTTCCAACTCCGTAAAAACGGCGGAGGGGTCTTTTTCCATTTCCTGCGATATCTGGCGGTAGACCTGCTGAAAATACTGCACGAGCACGACCTTGCCAATGTCATGCAAGAGACCGGCGGTAAAGGCGACGTCCGGCGGGGCGGCGTTCTTTTTAATGCGCGCCAGGCTCTGGGCCAGTTCGGCCACGATCAGACTGTGGTCCCACATCTCGGCCGCTTCGATGCGATAGCTGTCCAGGTTCACCTTGAGCAGACCGCGCGAGGCGATTACGACCACGATATTGGCTACAATATCCAGGCCCAGCGTCACGATCGCCTCGTGTACGGATCGGATGACGCGCGCGGGCTTATAATACGCCGAGTTGGAAAGCCGGATGACCGCGGCGGTGATCGCCGGATCGCGTGAGATTTCGTCCGCGAGCGCGCGAATGTCGACGTCCGGGTCGGCCGTCATCTTGTACAGGCGCGAAGCCAGCGCCGGCATGGGCGGCAACTGCTCGATATTCTTCAGGCGCGCTTCGATCGCCGCCTTCAGTTCCGCGCTGTGGGGAGTGGGTTCCATGGAATTACGTGAATCCGCTTTGCTGACCGGTTGGAAATCCTACGTCTTATAGATGTACTTTTCTTTGCCATTGGAGCGCAACAGAATTCGACCGTCGTCCATAAAGAATGTTATGGTCCGACCGGCCGAGCCGCCCACTTCCTCGAAGATGATCGGGATCTTCAGCTCGACCAGGGCTTCCTTTACGGCGGAGACGTTCGTCGGGCCGATCTGTTGCAAGAAGGAAGAGTTCCTGGCGTCGAACATGGATGCGCCGCCAAAGATGCGCGCCCGCAGGTCGGCCGCGTCGCCGCCGTCGCGCAGCAATTCTTGCGCCAGGGCCTGCAGGGCGGGCCGCGCAAATTTGCCTTTGTTCACAATCTTTCCCGGCGGGGCGTGTCCCAGGAGGACGTGCGCCAGGCCGCCCAGCTTGCGTTTTTCGTCGTACAGAGCGACTCCCACGCACGAACCGAGCGTGGTGCGGAGGGCGTCGACCTTGCCGGCCGTCTTCCACTCCGCCACGCCTACGTGGATCATGACTCCTTTGAACAGCGGGTCCAGACTGATTTCCTCTATAAGATAGATCGCGCGAGTCGCTTGCGGACAAATGTCAGCATGGGGGGGGGGCGCGCGCCGCTCTTTTTTGCATCCGCGCCTGAAAAACCGGCGTTTGATCGGATCATGCCGGCGGCCTGCGGCGCAATCGAAAGTAGACGAGAAATTTCCCCGCCGGCCTGCGAATTCCGGAGCGTCGGCGGCCGCCTGCGGAATTTCGCTGGCGGCTGCGGGGCCTGCGCCCAGCCTGAGCTACGGGCAGTTGCGCGCGCCAGCCGCCGCACCGGACGGTCGGGCCGCCCGGGCGGCGTCGACGCCCGCGCGTCGGCGTCCGGAGGAGAAATCGAGTTTGGCCGTCCAACGTAAGAGCCCCGCAAAACCCGCGAGTCTGGCCGCCGTTCTGAAAGGCGTGCCGCATATCCGCGTAAAGGTCGGTCGCACGGATGTTATCGCGCTCGGCGCGGCGCATGTGTCGCGCCAGTCAGTGGAAGACGTCGCCGCGTTGCATGCAGCATTCCGTCCGGATGCGGTTGCAGTGGAATTGTGCCAGCCGCGACTGGACTCGCTTACCGATCCGGATCGATGGAAGCGGCTCGACATTGCGCGCGTGATCAAAGAGCGCAAGATCTGGCTGCTGGCGAGTTCGCTGATACTGAGCGCGTTTCAAAAGAAAATCGGCGCGGCTTCGGGAGTCAGTCCCGGCGACGAAATGCTGGCGGCGGTGCGTCTGGCGCGCGAAAGCGGCGCGGAACTCATCCTTGCGGATCGCGAAGTGCGCGTCACGCTCTCGCGCGCCTGGTCTCAGGTGGGATTTTTCAGCCGACTGTGGCTCATGTCCACGCTGATGGCTTCGTTGTTGATTAACGAGGAAGTTGGCGAAGAGGAAATCGAACGCCTGAAGCAGCGCGACGTGTTCGAAGATCTGTTGAACGAGTTGCCGCCGCGTTATCGTTCGATCCGGCGCGTTATCATCGACGAGCGCGACCTGTACCTGGCGGAGAGTCTGCGTCTGGCCGCGGAAAGCAAAAAGCCCAAACGATTGCTGGCCGTGCTTGGCGCGGGACATTTGCCCGGCGTGGAGCGCACCTTGCAGTCCGGCGAGCGCCAGGATTTGTTCGCGCTGTCGGCCTTGCCGGTTCGTAAGAAGTGGAAGGACCTGGGCTCCTGGGTTTTGTTCGGCGTGTTCTTTCTTGTACTCAGCGCGTATCTTTTCACCGGCGACGCCGCCTCAACCTGGCAGAATATGCAGAAGGCTCTGCTCTGGTGGGTCGGCGCGCGCGTGGGCGGCGCCACTCTGGGCGCATTAATTGCGCGCGCCCGTCCGCTGACCGCGCTGGCGACGGCGCTGGTTGCGCCTTTTACGTTCTTTCTGGGCTTTACCGGACTCAGGCTCTGGATGGTCTCCGCGCTGGTCGAGCTGCGCGCGCGCCAACCGAGCGTGGAAGACTTTGAAAATATCGCAAGCGACACGGAAACGACCGCGGGCTTTTTTCGCAGCCTCTATCGCAATCGCGTGTTGCATCTGTTTTTTATCATCTTCGCGGTCAGCCTGGGACTTACCCTGGGCAATGTTGCGTTCTGGTGGATCGTCATCAAAAACGCGCTGGGGGTCCTGTGAAAGCGCTTGTGGTGGAAGATTCGGCGGTGATGCGCAAGCTGATTGAACGCGCCCTGATCGCGGCCGGTGCAACGACCGTGCTCACAGCGGACAACGGGCGGCGCGCGCTCGAACTCTTTGCCGCTGAAAAACCGGACCTGATTACTATGGATGTCTTTATACCGGAAGTGAACGGCCTGGCCTGTATTCGCGAAATGCGCAGCGCCGATCCGAACGCTCGCATAATTGTAGTCAGCACCGTGCGCGATCCCGAAATCGTTCGCCTGGCCCTGGCCGAGGGCGCGAAGGGTTTTCTGGATAAGCCCTTCACGCCGGAGCAACTGCAGGAAGCGATAGCGAAGGCGCTCGCTTAGTCCGGTCGATCGCCGCCGGCGACTTCACGCCCGCTTCACGGGAACTTCGAATCTCCCGCCGCCGCTGCGTCTATGCTGTCTCCAGCCCGTTGACGGCCGGAGAAACATGAATTTTTACTGGAATGATTGGAGCGCGGTAAATCTGCGCTGGGATCTTTTTTTTCTGGCCAGCCTGTTTATTCCGCTGCGCCTGATCCTGCTCGGTCGGCGGCGCCGGCTGGCCGACTTGAAGTTTGATTTCGCCTTTGCAGTCCGTTTCGCCGTGGCGCTGGTCCTGCATGCGGCGCTGGCGGGCGGCGTCCTCGCCTTTGCGGGCAAATACGGCTTTCTCACGGTGCGCTACTTCTGGACGATGCTTTCGGTCGCGCTGCCCCTCGCTCTTGTGATATTTGCGCTGCGCCGCCAGGATCGCTTGCGTTGGCCGGCCCTGGCGCTCGCTCTGGCGGCGCTTTTGATTAAGGCGTACGCGGAAGTATTCGAGCCCGCCAATCTTGAAGTTGAACGCATTGTTCTGGAAAGTCCCAAGCTTCACGGCGTGGTGCGCATCGCCCATTTATCGGATGTTCAGACCGACGGGGTGAACTTCGCCCTGCGACGCGCGCGCACAGCCGTGACGGAGTTCTCGCCGGACCTGATTGTATTTACCGGTGATGTGTTGAACCATCGGCGTTTGATTCCGGAGGTGGCCGGATATCTGCGCAGTTTTCATGCGCCAGGCCGATCGTTTTTTGTCACCGGCGATCACGATGCAATTCTGCCGCGCCCGCAGTTTTTCAACGCGAGCGGCTACCGCGTGATCGACGGTCAGCGGTTGCTCTTGAATATCCGCGGCTCGCGCGTGGATTTAGTCGGTTGGGATTTGCCGGATTTTCGCCGGCCGGCCTCCGTGACCGGTTTGCGCGGTCGGCGTGACGCGTATTCCATTCTCATGAGTCATCCGCCGGACTCGATTTTTCTCGCGCGGCGGCGATCGATTGATCTGGTCCTCGCCGGTCACACGCACGGCGGTCAGGTTGTGGTTCCGTTTTTTGGTCCGCCCATCACCCTTTCGCGCGTGCCGCGCGCCATTGCGGCGGGCGGCCTGCACGAATTTGAAGACTTGCGCGTGATAGTTTCGCGCGGACTCGGCATGGAAGGCGGCTATGCGCCGCGCATTCGCTTTTTATGCCGGCCCCATCTGGTGCTGATCGAACTCCGGCTGCCGGCGACGACGGCCCGCGCGGCGCCCTGACTACTTGCCTGCGCGCCCGTCGCGCAGGAGATCGCGAATCTCGCTCAGCAGTTGTTCCTCGCGCGAGGGCGGCGGCGGAGGCGCGGCGGCTTCCGCTGCTTCAGAACGCCGCTTGAGCCGCTCCACCAGTTTTATAAACAAGAATAGCGCGGCGGCAACAATCAGAAACTCGAACACGGTTTGCACAAACATTCCGTAGTTCAGAGTCACCGGCGCGAGCGCATCGCCCCCGATGGAGAGTTTTAAATGTTTAAAATCCACGCCGCCGATGATCAGCCCGAGGGGCGGCATGATGACATCCGCGATCAGGGAGGCGACAATCTTGCCAAACGCGGCGCCGATGATGACGCCGACTGCCAGATCGAACACATTGCCGCGCAGGATAAAGTTCTTAAAGTCCTTGAGCCAGGCGGCGCTGGCGGCGGCTTTCAGGGTTTCCACGGAGGGAATTCGGTCTTTTTGCGAAGAGCTCATGGGCGCCAGGCTTGCCAGCGGGGATTTCTCCGGCAATTGCTCGGCGGGGCGCGCGGGGCGTCCGAGCGAAATTCTAACGCGGTCCGGAACGGGGCCCGCCGGCCGCGCGTTTTTTGGTTGCAAGGCTGCACGAAGTCGTGCGACTTCAAATGAATCGGTCGGGGCCCGCGCCCCCGGACCAGACCGCACCTTCATCCTGACAGGAGACATACAAAATGAAAAGACCCGCCATCCTGCTCTTCGCTGCGCTGGCCTCGTGCTTCATTTTCCAGCCCGGCGACGCGGAAATGAATCTCAAGGGCTCGCAGGCCTTTAATGAGATCAAGGCGCAGATGCCCATCGATCGCGGCGCGCGCGTAAACGCATACGTTAATTGCATCGCCAATGCGATTCTGCAAGTGGCGGAAGACGATACCGGCGTCGAACGCTGGGAAGTGGTTGTGTTTCGCACGGACGTTGTAAACGCCTTCGCTATACCCGGCGGCAAAATCGGCGTGTTTACCGGCCTCATGAACGTGGCGCGCACCCCGGATCAACTGGCGGCCGTGATGGGCCATGAAGTCGCGCATGTGCTGCAGCGCCACAGCGCGAAACAACAGGGCCAGGCGAGCTTGATGGATACGGTCGTAAAAGGCATTGCGGTCGCCACCAAGGACAGCCAGTACAGCGCGGAGATCGCGCAGGCGTCCGAGATCGGCGCAAAGTACGGTCTCATGCTGCCCTATGGCCGCGGACAGGAGAGCGAGGCGGACCTGATCGGCCTGACTCTGATGGCCAAAGCCGGCTTTGATCCGCGCGGCGCGGTGGAATTATGGCAGAACATGCAGGCCGCCTCCGGGCAGCAGGCGTCGCTGCTCACTCAGTTCAGCTCCACGCATCCGGCCAACGAAACCCGCATCGACGATTTGAACGAAGCGATGCCGGACGCTTTTCTCTATTATCAGCAAGCCCAGGCCGAAGGCCGCAAGCCGAATTGTCGTCCCTGAATGAATCAGCGCGGCGCCGCTTGCGACGACCGCGTCGGAGGAGAACTATATGAATTTTAAGAAACAAGTCTGGATCGCAGTTGCAATCGTTTTGATGTCGGCCGGCGCCCTGGCGGCGCGGACGCTGTATGTAACGAGTCCGGCGGCGAAGCTTCTGCGCGAACCCAACATGGCGAGCGCCGGAACACCGCTGCAAAAGGGCCAGCCGCTCACCGAAATCGGCGAACGCGGCGCGTTTTACGAAGTGCGCGGTCCCGGCGGCTCGGCCTTTGTTTCGAAGATGTTTGTCAGTCCGTTTCCGCCCCAGCAAAATCCGGTCGGCGCAAACGACCTCCGTCGCGATCCGAACGTGAGTCTTTCGCGCCAGGCCGGCGCAGTGTCCGAGACGGCCGCCGCGCGCGGTCTTTCCGGCGGCGGCGCACAGGTCGAAGACGTCCCGCCGCAGTACAACGAAGCTCAGGTAAAATGGCTGGAAGCACAGCGCGTGAGTCGTGCGGAGATCAATGCGTTTTTGCGCGCCGGTCGTTTGAATCCCGCGGAGTAATTTATAATGAAATTAAACAAACTTCTCTTGTCCGCGTTTCTGCCGGCCGTATTATCCGGCGCCGCCGCCTGCGCGTCCGGACCGGACGCCCGGGCCGGAACGCTTTCCGGCATTATCGACGAAGTACGCGTGGGCCGCTCGTGCGCCGCGCGGCTTGCAAAACAGTATGGCCTGGCGCAGAACGCCAACGCCGTAAAGTATCTGAATAACGTCGCCGGCGGAATGGGCGCGCTGGCGCGCCCGGAACTGACCTTTCTGGTCGGCGTGCTTGATACAAACGAAGTGAACGTATTCGCCTGCCCGGGCGGCTATCTATTCATCACAAAAGGCGCGATCGCAAAACTTGGCGACGAAGCGGAGCTGGCTTTCGCCCTGGGCGTTGGCGTGGGCCATGTCGCCCTGCGCAACATGTCGCAGTACACGGTGGGCGTTACGCCGCGCAACGTTGAGTCCGCCGTGGACGATCTGGTCCCGGCGCTCACGGAAAAAGGTCTGGGTTCGTCCGCTGTTTCCGCTGCGGATCAAGCCGCACTGGTGTATCTGTCGACGCTTGGCTACGAATTGTCCGCGGGCGCGCGCGCCGTTGAAAAACTCTCGGCCGGCGACTCGGCCTATGCGAAACTGCATCCCGCGGCGGCGTCGCGGGCGGCGGCGCTCAGCGAATTTGCGACGGCGAACGGCCTGCGCGCGGGCGCAAGCAACAACCAGGCGCGCTTTCGCGCGAGTCTCGGACGACTCTGAGTCGGCGCGGAAACGGACGTGGAGTTTCGTCGCAAACTGTTGCTGGCCGCGCTGCTCACGGCCGTTCCGCTGGTCTTTGCCGCGCTGCTCGAAGCGGCGGGCGCCTTGCCCGCCCTCGAGCTCCGGCTGCTTGATTTACGTTATCGGTACTTCAATCCGGGACGCGAAATGTCGAAAGACATTTACGTCATCGAGATCGACCAGAAAACCTTTCAGGCCTACGCTTCGAATCCGATTTTTGGCTACTGGCCCTGGCGGCGCTGCGCCTACGGCCCCGCGCTTGATCTGATCGAGCAGGGCGCGCCGCGCCGGGTCATGTTCGACATTATGTTTTTCGGAATCACGCCGGATGATTCCTGCATGGAGAACTTCAATCAGACCTATCCGAACCTGAGCCATGCCATCGCGCTGCGCAGCGAGACGGTTCCGGACGGCGAGAGTCTGGAGCCCGTGCCGCTGCCGCCCGAGATTTTGCGCCACGCCCAGACCGTAGAGCTGGCGCCTGGGGCGAGTCGTCTGCGCGACTACAACGGCGCGGACTTCCCCGTCGGCTCGATCGGCGCAAGCATGCCCTTTGCGCATTCCGTGAGTTTTGACAACGATCCGGACGGCGTTGCGCGTCGAATGCGACCTTATTCGCGCTACAACGGCGCGTATTTTCCCACCATGTCGATTGTGGCGTATCAGTCGTATTATCCTTCCACCGAGATCAAGCTGGCGGATCAACGTCTCACGCTGAAGTCGGCGGAGCGCACGCTGACTGTCCCGCTGGTGAACGGGCAGTACCTCTTAAACTACTATTCGCCCGATGAAATCCACCGCATGCGACGGGAACGTGCGGTGACGATTGCTGCGGTGCTGGATACGAAACTGCGCATTGAAACCGGCGACGTGGACGACCCGGCCAAGCTTCTGTTGCGACCGTGGGAACTGCAGGATAAAATCGTGCTGATCGCCGCGACGGCGCCGGCCACGCTGGATCTCAAGACTACGCCGTACGGACGTTTGCCCGGGGTGTACCTGCATGCGATCATGCTTTCAAACATGCTCGAAGGCCATTTTCTGAGCGTGGCGCCGCCCTGGCTCAACTGGCTGCTCGCCGTCCTGTTGACCCCGCTCGGCGTCGGGCTGGCGCTGCTCACCCATCGCAACGCCCTGCGCATTGGCGCGCCGGCCGCGATCCTCATTCTGGCGACGCTGGCCGGCTTGTATCTGTTTCAGGTTGCAGAATGGGTGATCGGTCTTGCGCCCTTTCTGGCCGCATATCCGCTGGCGTTCCTGGGTTCGATCGCCGTGGTTGCGTTTACCGAGGGCCGCGACAAGCTCAAGGTCCGCCTGGCGATGTCCAAGTACCTGAGCCCGGACGTTTTAAACGACGTGCTTTCGCGCAAGAGTCTGGGCGCGGAAGTCGGCGAGCGCCGTCCGGTGACGGTGATTTTCACCGACATTCGCAGCTTCACTACGATGTCGGAGCAGATGGATGCGGCGGAAGTCGTGTCCTTGCTCAATGAGTACCTGTCTCACATGGTCGATGCGATTTTTCGCTCCGAAGGCACGCTGGACAAGTTCATTGGCGACGCGATCATGGCCTTCTGGAACGCTCCGCAGGATCAGCCTGATCATGCGCGGCGCGCGGTGTTGACCGGCCTGGAAATGGTGCGCGAGTTGTATCGCCTGCACGACAAATGGAAGCATGAGGGCAAGCCCCTGCTCATGATGGGCGTCGGCGTTAATACGGGCGAAGTGATCGTCGGCAATATCGGCGGCGATAAGCGCCTGGACTATACGATCATCGGCGATAACGTAAATCTCGGCTCGCGCCTTGAAGGGCTGACCAAGAACTATGGCGTCGACATGTTGATCAGCCAGAGCACGTACGACGCGCTGGGCCAGAGCGATATTGTTTGCCGCACCCTGGATCTGGTCGCGGTAAAGGGCAAGTCGAAGCCCATTCGCATTTTTGAACCGATCGCTCCGGACGCGCCGCCGCGCATCGCCGGGCTTGCCAACGCGGCTTATGCCGTAAAAAACGACGAGGCCTTTCAGGCCTATCTGGATCGCCGCTTTGACGACGCCATCCAATTGTATCGCGAGCTGATCCACATTGATCGCGGCGAAGATCTGACGGCAAAGATGATGATCGAACGTTGCGAAGCGCTTAAGGTTTCGCCGCCTCCGCCAGGTTGGGACGGTACGCTCGTAATGAAGACGAAGTAGCATCGTCGCGGCCGGCGGAAACTCAACCGGCGGGGAGCTTTGCAAAAAAAATTTCGAACGGCGTAGCGCGATCCGCGATTCAGCGGAATGAAACGCTGCCACAGCGGCATGAAATGGTCGGTTTCGCCGCGGCCCCAGGATTCTCGTGAGAAAAACGTTACGCAGCCTGGTTGTCTTTCCGGAAAGTGACGGAGAAGACTGCTATGCGTATCAAAAACTACGGACGAAAACTGATAAGTGCAATCAGCGCCGCGGCGCTGGCGGCGAGCGCAACCTGTACGGGGGCCGGCGGCGACGGCGCTGAGAGTCTTGCGCTTTTATCCACGCTGGCGCTGGCGGATATTCCGGCGGACAACTGCGAGGGCGGCTTGAACTTATTTACCGATCCGCTGCCGCCGGAAGGCGAAATTGCGGTTATTCAGCTGGGCGAATCGATCGTACTCGACCGCACGACCATTCGCGTCTCGGACCCCGTCTGGGATTTTTTGATCGGCACGGAGTACGAGGGATTTTTCCAGCGGTACGCCCGCGGCGTGCAGACCTCGGCCTGTGCAACTTATACGCCGCTGTTCCCCGGATATCATTACATCAAGTTGTGCACGACGACCAATGGATACACGTGCGTGGCGCGCGGATTTGTAAAAGTGGAAGGCGCAATGAATACGCCGCCGAACGGCGCGCTGGAACCCGTGCCGCAAGTCGTCTATCTGGGCGACTCCGTTACGTTCGATATGAGCGGCAGCACGGATCCGGAAGGCGACGAGCTTCACTTTGAGTACCGACTGAACACAAAACCGAGCGGGTCGAATGTTAGCGCCCCGTCTTCCGGCGCGGCTGTGCAGCAGTTCACTCCGGATGCGCCCGGCGATTATCACTTCTCAGGTTATGCTCGCGACGGTTATGAAAACCCTCTGCGTTGGCTGGAGGAGCAGGGCGCCAGCCTGCGCACGATCAGCATTTACAGCCGCATCCAGGGCAACGCCGCGCCGAACATGGCGTTTGATATGACGCCGCCGAATCCGCTGCCCGGCCAGACTGTGCGGCTGAATGCGGCGGCCAGCGTGGACGCGGAGAATGAAACTCTGACCTTTTACAGCTGGCAACTGGCGCGGCTGCGCGAAGACGGCGTCTGGGAACTGCTCGACAGTCAGAGCTCTGCGCCGTCCGGACAGCTCACCGCAGACGTGCCGATAGGCGAAGCGGGCCATTACGGAATCACCGGTTGCCTGGCGGACTACGTGCAGCGGCGCGGGTACGTGGCGGGCGAAGAGTCCGCCTGTGCGGCGATTGAGTTTGATGTCGCCGGGCCCTGAGGCCCGGTCGAAGCTGCTAAGTGTTAGGGGCTTCGGTGCGGACTTGCGCCATGGCGTCGCGTAGTATGTTTGTGTTGGCGCGATAGCCTTTTTCAGTCCGTACTAGCAACTTCATATCCAATAGCGCTCGCAAATCTCGATCAAATGTCCTGTCGGACAGATTCCCATAAGCGGCGCGGATATGCGGATTTAGCGTTCTGAGCTCAGCCTCCGTGTAGTCTTGCTCCAGAATCAACGAAAGGATCAAGCCCACGCGCCGACGCACCACAGGATCAGCCTTCCCGCTCTTGCCGCTTACGATAAACGTTTCTTGAATGAAGCTTTCCCACGCTAGCTTAAGGTGATCACGCTGTACCAGCTGCAGTGCATTTTCCAGCCCGTCGTAGAATCCCTGCAAAGCATATTCAATAAAGGCCGTTAAGTTGCCGTGTTTGTTTGACTCTCGGAGTTGATAGTAATATTCGGAACGAGTCTGATTGTAGAAGTTCGAAAGAATGTGAGCTGCGAGGTCGGGGACGCCAGCCCGCAGAAGTAAATAGAATTCAATTAATCGTGCAGTGCGGCCATTGCCATCTGCAAAGGGATGGATCCACGCGATATAAACGTGAGATACTATCGCCTGGATGATTGCATCGGAAAATGATTGGCCCTGTTCAAAATGAAACTCGCGACGACTCCAGTCGCAAAAGAACTTCATCAAATCCTTGACTTCGACGTGCGAGGGCGCTCGATAAACGCTGCCGACCGTGACGTCACGGTCACGAAACTGGCCAGGGATTGCCTCAAATGCGCCGCCCAGATTCTTGCCGATCAGGGAATGAAAATGCCGTATCAGTTCGGGCGTCAAGAGCGCCGGTTTTTTTGCACGCAAGACGTCGGAACCAACTTCATTTAATGCATCCAGGACATTGCGCACTTCCTGTTCCATGTATCGTTTGCTGGGCGCCAGCGATTGTCCTTGACTGATTTGGCGAATCTCATCTTCGGTAAGCGTATTTCCTTCGATCGCGGTGGTTGCCTGGGCTCCTTTGATCAGGCTAACATGGAAGATCTCGGCCCGCGACGCCGGCAGGAGCGGCGTACTGGAGATTGCCTGTATTAAAGCCCGACATTGTCCCAGGCGAAACCACGTGGAAGGGCTGATTTCCCACGCCCGTTGGAAACGAATAAAGGGATGTGACTTTGATGGTCTCATGTTATGTGTGACAAAAAGGGTGACAAAGTAGATGCCGTTTTTGTCATCATTTTTGTCAAGCTTTCGTGGCGAGTTCTTATTGTTGAGAACTGCTATTATGTCCCAATCCAGACTGGAACTCGCGCTGGCGTGCTTTCTACGTCCGCGGCAATTCTTCCGGATTAGCGTCGTGGCGCGATCGACTTAAAGTACAGCCGCAGCGACTCGTAGAGCGAATAAAAGACCTGCTTGTCTCCCAGGCCCTTGGCGATGCCGAACGAGCCTTCGTGCGCCATAACGACGAACTCCGCGGCGGACCGTGCGCGGACTTCGCCCTGCAAGAAGCCTTGCTTCTGGGCGAAGCGCAGCCGTTCTTCGATGGCGCCGATCCACTCCAGCAGCACCGCGCGCAACTTTGCGTGAAAAATCGGATCAACCGGCGACATTTCCTGAATCAGATTATTCAACGGACACCCCAGCGCGAGCTGTTCGGGCGTGGTTTGATCGATAATCTTCTTCAGCTGCCGCAGAATGCCCTGCGCCGGATTTCGATACGCCGCAAGCGGTCGCACCCAGCGGCTGAGGGTCAGCTCGCGAATCGTTTCGTCCACAAGAGCATAGCCGAGCGCCTGTTTTGTGGGGAAGTGGTGAAAAAACGCGCCCTTGGTCAGATCCGTTCGTGCGACGATATCAGTGACGCTGACGCCCTGAAAGCCGTTGCGAAAGATCTCCTCGAAGGCGACCTCCAGAATCAGCGCGCGCGTTCGTTCCAGGTTGCGCGTTCGTGCGGCCATGTTTGTCTCCGCCGGGCGGATCTAACCAACCATCTGGAATGTGGATACGGTCCGGGAAAGCTATTTTTTAGACACAATTCGGGCGCCCCGATGAAAATTTTTGTCTTTACATACCAATTGGAATGTAATGAAGCTGGCGCCTGGAGACCAGCATGGGCCGACTCAGTGCGTTTAATTTTGTAAGTCTGGACGGGTATTATAAGGGGCCGGACGAGGATATCAGCTGGCACAATCACCGGTCCGAGGAAGAGGACTTTGCGGTCGACGGGCTGGCCTCCGGCAATGCGCTCGTGTTCGGACGCGTCACCTACGAGCTCATGGCGGGCTACTGGCCGACGGCCCAGGCCATCGAGTCGGCGCCGGATGTGGCGGCCGGAATGAATCGGGCGGAAAAACTGGTTTTTTCGCGAACGCTTACGCGCGCGGATTGGGCTAACACAACGCTGATGCAGGGCGACATGATCGAGATCATGCGCCGCCTCAAGCACGAGTCGAAGCGCGACATGACGATACTCGGGAGCGGTTCGATTCTGACGCAGTTTGCCGCGCAGGGTTTGATCGATGAATATCAGATCATGATCAATCCGATTGCGCTCGGCGCTGGCGTCAGCTTATTCGCCGGTTTGCCGGCGCGTCTGCACCTGCGGCTCGCGTCCGTGCGCCAGTTCAAAAATGGCAACGCGCTTTTGCGCTATGCACCGCTGGAAGCGTAACCGGAAAACGGCCATGAAATCGACGAACAAGACGCCGCAGACGATGGACGAGTACATTCAGGCCTTTCCCGCACCGGTGCAAAAGAGGCTGACGGAGATTCGCACCCTGGTGCGCGCGCTTACGCCCGGCGTGAAAGAAAAGATCAGCTACGGTATACCCACGTTTTATCTCAAACGCAATCTGGTGCATTTCGCCGGATATGCGAAACACATCGGGTTTTATCCCGGCGCCTCGGGCATCGAGGCGTTTGAGGCGGAGCTTGGCGGATACAAACATGCAAAGGGTTCCGTCCAGTTTCCCATCGATGCGCCGTTGCCGGTTGATCTCATTACGCGCATGGTGCAATTCCGCGTGGGGGAAGAATCCGCCGCCCCATGACCCAACGGCCGCAGCTTGATACTGTGAATAAATAGGATTTAGCAGGAACGACAAAATGGCTTATCTACAACAAAGAGTGCGCACCTGTTGGTGGTTTGACGGCAATGGCCACGAAGCCGCCGCGTTTTACGTCACGCTGTTACCCGACAGCGCCATTGAAGGCGGGCACGGTCCCGCAGACAGGCCGCTGGTCGTGGAATTCACGTTGGGCGGCGCGCCGATGATGATCTTAAACGGCGGCCCGGGTCATCCCCAGAGCTGGGCCGCTTCCATCAGCGTGCTCACCGAGGACCAGAGCGAAACCGATCGGCTCTGGGCCGCCCTGACCGCCAACGGCGGCCAGGAATCGCGCTGCGGTTGGCTGACCGACCGCTGGGGCGTGTCCTGGCAGATTATTCCGCGGCACTTGCCGGAGATGCTGAGCGCGCCGGATCGAGCAGCGGCTGACCGCGCCTTTCAGGCGATGATGCAGATGGGCAAGCTGGACATCGCGGCGTTGGAAGCGGCTTACAAGGGCTGAAATCTATCGGGGCGAGTCGTTGGCGTTTGTGCGGACGCGGACGCTCAGCGAAATAGCCCCTCCACGCCTTTCTGGATCTGGTCTTTCACCGCGCCGCCGCCGGGGCCGATGCGCTTATCCAGCTCGCGTCCCAGCTCGTTTTGCACACGCGAGCGCACCAGTTCCCCGCCGGCCTCTTTCACGAGATCCGCCAGCGAAGGCAGATTGGCCAACAATTCAACCGCAGGGTCCGATAGATCGCCGCTCGAAATAAAGTCCAGAAAGACGCGATCCTCTTTAACGATGGCGGCGAAGACTTTGTTGCGCAGTTCGCGCGCCTGAGTCTCGTCGCCCTTGATCGCCCGTGCAATTTCCGCGTCGACTTTTGCAAATACGCGTTCGGTTTCCTCGGCGCTGGCGAATACGCGACCGGTGAAGCGGTGCTGGTTGTCGCCCAGAGACAGGCTGCTGCCTTCGGTCAGCGAAAAATCGTAGTGGCGCGTGGGAAAGACCGGCGCGTTAAGCAGTTTGATGAGCGCGCGGCCGTATTCGATAGAGACCTCGACATTTTTTGTGAGCTCCGCTTTCTTCGCGAGGTCTTCCATTTTTACGCCCGCCCGGGCGAGAGCCGGGAGATTGCCGGAAAGTTGATTTAATAGCGCAAGACCGTTCACATACGAGCCCTCGCTGACCTGGATTGCGTATTTCAGACGCGGATTGACGCGGCCCGTCGCGGCGTCAAAAGGAGTGATGACGCCGTTCGACGCAAGTTTCAGCAGAGCAGCTTCGCGATTGGCCCGATCAAACAGCTTCGCCTGGGCGTTAAAGACTAACCGCGCCTGGTTTTTGTTCTGCAGATCTTCCGGATCGATTTCGATATCGCTCAGCGATAGATCGATGGGCGCGACCAGCGCCCGATTCCGGTTGTCCGGCAGTGCGAGATTGAGGGTCCCGCGTTCGATGGCGATGCGTCCCAAGCTGCCGGCGATCGGCAAATCGCGCGCCGTGAAGGGACCTGTGTTCGCGGCCGGCGCTTCCGGGGCGGCCGGCTTTTCGGCGAGCGCCGGGTTGGGTTCGCCGTTTACGATGCGCGGCGTCGAAAAGAGCGGCGCCAGACTGTTTGAACCATTGGCATAAACGGCGAGGTTGACGGTCGGTTCGACCAACACGAACTCGCGCACCACCAGGCGCCGCGACAGCAGCGGCCAGAACTTCAGAGCAAGGCGCACTTCTTTTGCGGACACGAGCGGCCGGGCGAGAGGCGGGCGATCCTTTTGCGGCACGCCGCGATTGGCGTAGTCGTCGCGCGGCCCCAGGGCGAGCCCGCCCAGCCGTACGGACGAAACGGCCGAAAACAAACCGGCGTCGAGCTCCTTGAGTTCGGCGCGGCAATTCAAACTGGACTCAAGCTGTGCAACAATAAAGTCCGCGTCGATCAGGCTGGCCGCGTAAATGGATAAGCCGATGATGAGGGTCAGTAGGAGGGCCAGCAACGCGCCGGCGATAACTGCAACTTTTTTTAACATAACTCCCGCCCGGCCGGAGCCGTGCGCTGAGTCTCGCGCGGCGTCCGGCGGCGGTCAATCGCGAATCTCAGGGCAAACGGCTGAGTCCCGCGCGATTTTTCCAGAGCATGTACCGTTCCAACGTCTTTTTGCCAATATTGTAGATCACATTTGGGACCATGATTTCGAACGTGCGGGGCCGAAAGAGATGATTCGTGACAATCCAGACCTCTTTTGCGCCGGCGTCCATGATGCATACTCCCGGGATCTTGCCAAAGGGATGCTGTTTGAATTTTCCGTCGCCCCGGATTGCATGCTGAATGTTCTCTGCAACAACCTTGCCCATCACATCGCTGGGGAATCCGGTTTTGGGCACGCCGTAGGGCGCAGCGCACTGTTTAAACGGCGAAACGACCTGCACGGCCAAACCGGCTGCGTAGACGTTCTTGTACTGAACGTGTTGATAGCCGTCGTTTGTAACCACGAAGCCCTTTTCATCGGTGAGCTCCGGAGAGTTGCGCATGACGCCGGCGCCCACAAAGGGCGGAATCAGCATCGACATCGTGTACGGCAAAACTTCGCCGGTGGCGAGTTTCATCTGGTTCGCTTCAATGGATTCGATCACCGTATTCACGCGCCACTTTATGTTGTAAAGCTTCATGAAGGCTTCGAGCATCGTCCGCCCGCCGGTTATGCCGCCGATGCCGAAGTGTCCCAGGAATGGCTCGGGCGTAAGCCAGGTGATTTCAACCTGCTTGCGCTTCCCTGCGCGCCGCAACTGCTTATCGAGGTTGAACAAGTACTCGTAGGCGGCGCCCATGCACGATGCGCCCTGGGTCGCGCCGACGATGACCGGTCCGGGGTTTTCGAGCAGTCGCTGATAAGATTCGTAGGCGCGCGTGGCGAGGTCGGGAGTGACTATGCAATTCACATAGCCGGCGGCCGGGTCCAGGTTTTTCAAGCCGTCGAACTTCATGCTGGCTCCGGTAGCGACGACCAGATAATCGTAACTCAGCTCGCCGGAGCGCTCGCAGACGACGACATTGCGTTCAGGATGCACCCGCAGCGCGCTCTCGTTCAGGAACTCGATCCCGCGTTTTTCCAGCACCGGGCGCGTTTCAAAGGTGATGTTATCCACCTTGCGGAGACCAAAGGGCACCCAGATAAGCGACGGCGTATAAAGAAATCGTGCAGCGGGCGAAATCACAGCGATCGAGTCGGATTTATCCAGGCGCCGGCGCAGCTCCAGCGCTGCAGTGACGCCGGCGAAGTTGCTGCCAAGAACCAGAATGCGGGCCATGCGTATCTCCTGAGAACGGTCACGTCGACTGGCGGAGGCGTACGCTTGCACGCGCGCCAGCGACGACGTCTTTCCCGAGGAAAATAACTTTCGACAAAAGGGCAAGCGCTCCGCCTCGTCGCGGAGGCGCCGTTCGAAATATTTTTTGATGTGCAACGCGGAATTCTGCGTTCTGCGCAGAGTTTCTGCGTAGTATTGCGAGTGGCGCTAGACGAACCGGTACAGGCCTTCGATCAGATCCTGGGGCGCAAACTGGTTGGTCACCTTGGCAAGATAGCCGCCGATGCCGACTTCGTAGCGCAGTTGGGGATAACGCGCTTCGATCGCCTTATACACGGTTTTCGAAATATCGCGCGCGTCGGAGGCCATGCGCGCCGAGGCCTGGACCGCCTGCTCGCCCCGCTGGTAAATTTTGGCATACGGCGAATCGTTTACCGCGGGCGAGGGGTCCATGTTTTCGCCAAAGTCGGTTTTTACCGGGCCCGGCTCGATCAGACTGACAAATACGTTAAAGGGCAAAAGTTCAAAGCGCAGCGCTTCGCTGAATCCTTCCAGGGCGAACTTGGAGGCGTTGTAGGCGCTCATCAGCGGAGCGCCCACGCGCCCAAAGCCGCTGGAAATCTGGATGATGCGGCCCTGACGGCATTTGCGCATATAGGGCAGGAAGGCTTTGGTGAGCGCGACGCAGCCGAAGTAGTTGGTCTCCATGATGCGACGAAAGTCGGCCATTTCGAGTTCTTCGACCGCGCCCGCAATGCCCACTCCGGCGTTGTTAATCAAGGTTAAAAGCGGCGGCGATTCGCCGTTTAACGCATCGGCTTCCTCGCGAAACAGGGTTGCGACTGTCTCATCAATTTGCTCCGGTTTTGTAACATCCAGATTCAAAAGACGCATGGAATCGAGCAAACCGCGCTCGCGGGCCTCGGCTTCAAAGGGCGCGAAGCGTTCCGGCTTGCGCATGGTTGCGTAGACTCGCACGCCCTGCTCGGCGAGAAACATGGCGAGATCGCGGCCAATGCCCGCCCCGGCGCCGGTAATCAGTACGATTTTTTTGTAAGCAGGTTTCGACATGGGGTTTTGAGGTCTCCGCGACGCGTGAACTGAGGGCCTTCTAATATAACAAGTCCGGGCCGCAGGGTCCGCTTACAGTTCCACGCTTTCGTTGTCGAGGACGGTTTTTTTTGCGGACGAGATTTTCGCATCTAAGCCCAACGCCTTAATCTTCACGCGTCCGCGAATCGTTACGGGCGCATCAAAGAGCACGGCGCCCTCCACGCTCAGGGCCTCGCAGTCGACCAGCGACGGCGCCACCGGAACCAGGCGTTCAAAGTCGGCGACCTTTTTGTAGGCCGGGTCCAGGCTTACCACCGGCTCCTCCGCGTGTATGCGGGCCGGATTGCGCTCCAGGGAGCAGGAATCTTCACGCAGCACATAACAATCGCTGCGGCGCACCAGTAAGTCTGCACAGTCCTTGACCGGCGCGAAGCGCCGGCGCGGCACAATCAGCACCCGCGTACGATCAAACTGACCGATCGCCGCACCCATTGCAGTTTCCAGCTGCAGAATGTCCTGCTCGCCGAGTTTTTTGGGGTTTACGATCAGGGCGAGTTCCAGGGCGCCGCGTTCCAGACGATCCTTCAGGGCCGCCAGATTGACCCACAGATTGTTGATGTTAAAGTGCGCAAAGCGGCGCACGTCCTGGAAGTCCTGGAGATGATCGTCCGGCACCTGGGCGGTTTCCAGCAGCTCAATGGGGCCGTGTGCGCCGCCGGCCAGGCGCCGCCGGAACAACACGCCGCCTTTCAGGTCGACGGCCGTCTTGGGCGTAAGCTCCGACATGAACTCCAGGTTTTCACGGTGGAAGTAGTGCAGGGCGCGTTCATCGACCGTGGCGCCCAGGTTGTCGCCGTTTGAGAGAAACGCCGTGCGATAGCCGTTGGCGATCAAGCGATCGAGGATGCCGGTGATTTGCAGCGAAAGAAACACGTCGCCGTGGCCGGGCGGGCACCAGTGCGACTCGTCCGCGCCGTCGCCCACGGGCAAGAGCGTCGTGCGATCGATGCGCGGCGCCATGTTCTGTAAAAAATCGATCGGGATTTCGCCCGGAGCGCCGCGATTGAGTTCGGCCAGGCCCGGCTCGGCCAGGGTGTCCTCGCGCGTCACAAAGGAGTTCATAAACAGCACGGGCAGAGTAACGCCGCGCCGCGCGCGCAGGACGACGATCTGCTTGCGAATGATTTGCAAAAAGTTATCCGCGCCCTTCACGCGCATGAGCGATTTGGCGCGCGTGAGGCCCATGGTGGTGCCGAGACCGCCGTTGAGTTTGATGACGACGAGTTTCGCCAGATCCGCCTGTTCGGCGGCCGCGTCGACGGCGGGCAGCGTTTCGAGCTCGACCATGTCGTCCGGCGTAAGATCGCCAATCGAATCCCAGTCGGCTTTACCGGAGGCGCCGTCGTAGACCAGTTTTGTGCGGCGCAGGTATTCGCGGATCACCGCCGGCGCCATTTGTTTTTGCAGCATGCGCTCGGTGATGCGGGTTTCTATTTCGGCGAAGGGCGGTTTCATATGCGGGGAGTGGCCGGAGCGTAGCGCAGACCGCGGGGCCGGGTCAAGAATTTATCGGCAAGTGCAGGCGGACGGCGCCCCGGCGTTTTTTACCGCCATCTGAAACTCCGTGCGCTTACTTGCGTATATACCCTATGAACTCGCCCGTACTCGAAATCGCTCCGCTCGGATTCCCCTGGCAAACGGTGGATCCGTTTTTGTTCTGCGCCTACCACAAGGACGCCTATCCGGCCGGCGACGAACGCATGGCGCCGCGCGCGAGCCTTGCGGGCCGCTCGATTGGCGCGGATTTCTCTTCAAAAGACGGCTGGAGCATGTACCACGGGCAAAGCGTGCCGGGCTTTCCCCAGCATCCCCACCGCGGCTTTGAAACGATTACGATCGCGCGCAAGGGCCTGATTGATCACAGCGATTCGATGGGCGCCGCAGCGCGCTTTGGCGCCGGCGATGTGCAATGGATGACCGCCGGGCGCGGCGTCGTGCACTCGGAGATGTTTCCGCTGGTCAATGCGGATCGCGACAACCCCGCCGAACTGTTTCAGATCTGGCTGAATTTGCCGGCGAAAAGCAAAATGGCGCAGCCCTACTTTTCCATGTACTGGAACGAAACGATTCCGCGCCTCAGCGTGCAGGACGGGGATAATCGCCGGACCGATGTGGCCGTCTACGCCGGCGCGCTCGAAGGCGCAATTGGTTCCATAACACCGCCGCCGGATTCCTGGGCCGCCAATCCCGAGTCCGACGTGCGCATCCTCACGATCCGCATGGATGCGGGCGCGCGCTGGACTTTGCCGCCAGCGCGTGCGGGCGTGCACCGCGTCTTATACTTTTTCGCCGGCGATCGCGCGCAGGTCGCGGACCGCGAGGTTGCGCCCGCGCAGGCGGTATTGCTGGCGGACACGGCCGCGGTCGGGCTTCAGGCCGGCGCCGCGGAGTGCGAGTTTCTTCTATTAGAAGGTCGGCCCATCGGCGAGCCCGTGGCGCAGTACGGCCCCTTTGTGATGAATACCCAGGCGGAGATTCAACAGGCCTTTCGCGATTATCAGGAAACCGGCTTTGGCGGCTGGCCCTGGCCGGTGGACGATCCGGCGCATCCGCGCGAGCAGGGCCGTTTCGCCCGCCACGCCGACGGTCGCATTGAAACGCCGCCGGAGTTAGTGAACAAATAGGCGCATTTTTTTTCCGGCCTGTGTCACAAAGCCGGGCCGGGCTTCGACTTACCTCTGCGACGCATTTGTCGCGGAGGATTGAATGTTACCAACAGCTCAAGCGGCGCCCGGACCGTACGGCAGCCTGGTCCGACTTATCTTTGCGCTGACCGCCCTCGGTCTGATGGCCAACGCTCTTTACATGCTGGCCGCGCCCTACCACTGGTTTATCCATTTGCCCGGCGACGTGCCCGACTTTGGCCCCTTTAACGTGCACATGGTGCGCGACATCGGTTGCGCGAATCTGGTTTTTGGCGGCGTGGCCGTCGTCGCGCTCCTGCGTCCCGTTTACAGCCTGGCGGCGGCCTGGCTGCTGACGGCTTTTTACGGCGCGCACGCCCTGGTGCATGTGTTTGATACGGCGCGCGGCCATGTGCACGGCGGCCACTGGCTCATGGATCTGCCGCTTGTATATATCCCCGCGCTGATCTTTCTCGCCCTCGGCCTGTTTTTGGGAGCGCAAACTGCAAACAAATCCGGAGCGCTGACATGAACGATAAAAAAATATTAGTAACCGGCTACAACGGCATGCTGGGCCGCGCCTTTCTCGCTGCGGCGGGCAAGTCGGCGAATGTGCTGGTCGCGGGTCGGCGCGAACCGGAGAACGCGGCGCTGAAAAGCCGCTGGCGTTTCCTGGATCTGTATCGCCCGGAGAGCTTTGCTCCGGCCGTGACCGGCGTGGACGTCGTGTTGCATCTGGCCTCGGCCACGCAAAAAAACGATGCCGCGGTCGACGTCGCCGGCACGGCGGCGCTCGCGCGCGCGGCCCGCGCGGCGGGCGTAAAACACTTTGTGCTCGTCTCAATTGTGGGCGTGGATCGGGTGCCGCTGAAGTATTATCGCATCAAACTCGCGTCGGAACAGGCGCTCGCCGAAAGCGGCATGCCGTACACAATCTTGCGCGCGACCCAGTTTCACGATTTCGCCGCGTTTTTGATTCAAAACCTGACCCGTTTCCCGATCGGCGTTGCGCCGCGCGGATTCAAGATTCAACCGATCGCTATGGAGGCGGTTATCTCTCGTTTGCTGGCGATCGCCGCTGCGCCGCCGAGCCATGGGATTGAAGAAATCGGCGGTCCCGAGGTGCTGGATCTGGCGGATCTTGCGGACCAGTGGTTGCGCGCTGCGCGGAAAAAAACCTGGCTCGCGCCGCTGCCGGTGCGCTGGCTGGGCGGTTTTGGCCGCGCTCTGGCGGCGGGCGGACTTGCGACTGCGGTGCGCGCCAGCGGCACGCAGACCTGGGGGCAGTGGCTCGCACAGCAGCGGTTCTGAATTGCTCTCGACAACTCCGGTCGCCGCAGTCACGCCTGCGTGACCGGAGTTTCTGACCATGCACCTCAGAATTTTGCGCATCGCCCTGCCGCTTTTTGCCATTTTTGTTCTGGAGCTGAACGCGCAGGCCGCCGCCGAAATTCGTCGCGCGCCGATGCTGCGCCTTGCACCCGAGCAACTGCAGCCGGACAGCACGGGCAACTGCGCCCTGGGTGCGCCGCGCGCAACGCCGGCGACGATTTATGGACCGCTCATCTTTCTCTCGCGCTCGGGTTATTCGCTGGGGTTTTCGGGCTTTACGAAATCGGCCCTGTGGGTTTGCGAAACGATTGAGCCCGCCGAACTCACCGGCGAAGCGGGTCGTCGCGACCGCTTCCAGGAAGATCCGCTTGCGCCCGAAGCGCTACGCTCGCGACTGGAAGACTTTCGCGGCTCTGGTTTTGATCGCGGGCATCTTGCTGCAGCCGGAAATTTTAAGAATGATCAAACGGAAAACGACGAGTCTTTTTATCTTTCCAATATCGCGCCGCAGGTTCCGGCGTTTAATCAGCAAATCTGGGCGGCCCTGGAAGAGTGGACGCGCGAGTACGTGCGCGCGGCGAATCAGCCCGTGTATGTTGTCAGCGGCGGTTTTTTGTACGATCCAGCCGAAGAAAATCCCGCCACGGCGGACGGTTTTGCGGAGTACCGCGTGATTGGTCCGGGTCAGGTGGCGGCGCCCACGCATTTTTATAAAATCATTTTACGTTGCGGCGACGCGGGCTGCGCGGCGCTGGCCTTTGCGCTGGAAAACCGCGCGTATGCGCGGCCCTTTCGCCTGGCGCAGCATCTGGTCGCCATCGACTGGATTGAAGAGCGCACGGGCCTCGATTTTTTCGCCGACTGCGGAGACGAAGCGGAAGCGGCGCTTGAAGCTTCGCCGGCCGCGGAACTCTGGCCGATGCCCGACGCACGACGCCACGAAGGCAAGGAGGCCGAAGTGGGTGTTCGCTCGGACACGGACGTTCGTGCGAACACGCCGGCGTTGCGCGTCGCCGCAGCATGGCGGGAACTTCATGAATAATCCGGGCTAGGGACGCACCCAGCGTTTGTTGGTTCCCGGCAAAAGATCCCGACGCGCAAAACTGAAGTCGTAAGGTTCCGCGAGCCAGCTGCGATACCGCACCCACAACTCGACGCGGCGCGGCGCTTCGTTCTGAATCGACTCATCTTCCGCGCGAAAGGGCCGCGGCGTTACGGCGATAAAGTGATAATAGTACACCGTACGCCCGGCGTCGCTGGCCGCATAAACTCCGCGGTTCTCCGGATTGGCTACAAATTCCTGCACGAGGACCGGGTAGCGTGCTTTCCACAGTTCCGGGAGCAGCGCGGCGACGCGCGCGTAGCCCGGCGGACGACCCTGGGCGTGCACCGGCGCAATCGCGACCAACACCCCCTGGCCGGCCAGGGTCGCGACAAGAATAATCCGCGCAGCGCTGCTTGCGGGCTGCGCGCCGCGGCGCCGTTGCAAGGTCAGTGTCCGGGGAAGTCGACCAGGTGAAATACCGGGACGCCCGCTTCCTGAATCTTTTTGGAACCGCCCAGTTCCGGCAAATCGATGATCGCGGCCGCTTCGATGATTTCGCCGCCGAGTCGTTTAATCAGCCGCGCGCCGGCGAGCATCGTGCCGCCGGTGGCGATCAGATCGTCAAAGAGCACGACGCGCTGTCCTTTTGAAATTGCGTCTTCGTGCACTTCGACGGTCGCCGTGCCGTATTCGAGGGCGTAGTCCTCGGAGATGGATTTCCAGGGAAGTTTGCCTTTCTTGCGAATCGGCACAAAACCTATGTTCAGTTCGTAGGCGATCGTTACGCCGAGCATAAAGCCGCGCGCATCCAGACCCGCGATCACGTCCGGTTTTTTTTCAAAGTAGCGATTCACAAACGCATCCATAATGGAGCGCAGAGCCATGGGCGAAGAGAAGAGCGGCGTAATGTCGCGAAACATAATGCCCGGAGCGGGCCAGTCAGGAACGCTGCGGACGATGGATTCCAGATAGGCTTTGTCAATTTTGAGCATGGGGAAGTTCCTTGTGCGGATCGAAGTCGTTGGAGATCAGAGTGCCGACGCCTTTGTCGGTAAAAAGTTCAAGCAGCAAGGCGTGCGGCACCCGTCCGTCGACTATGTGCGTGCGGCGCACGCCGCCGAGCAGGGCCTGAACGCAACAGTCGACCTTGGGAATCATGCCGCCGGTGATTTTTCCTTCGCGCTTGAGTCGTTCCACGTCCTGCGGCGAAAGCCCGGTGACGGTTTCGCCGTCGACCAATACGCCGCGCGTGTCCGTCAGGAGGATCAGCTTTTCCGCCCGCAGCGCCGACGCGATGGCGCCGGCCATAGTGTCGGCGTTTACGTTCATGCTACGGCCTTCCGCGTCGGCGGCCACCGGCGCCACGACCGGCACGTAGTCGCGGTCTTCCAGTGCGCGCAGGACGGATGGATCGATATTTTCCGGGCTGACTGCGCCGACCTGACCCAGCGAAACCATTTCCTCTTCGCCGTGTTCATTCGTTTTGTGCAGCATATGCGGGGTGGCTTCCGCCAGGCCGCCGTCCTTGCCCGAAATGCCGACCGCCGCGCCGCCCTCGTGGTTAATGTGCGCGACGATTTCCTTATTGATGCGTCCGCAGAGCACCATTTCCACCACGTCCATCGATGCGGCGTCGGTAATGCGGTGACCATCCACGAATTGCGTGGCGATGTTAAGCTCTTTGAGCATGCGCGTGATCTGGGGGCCGCCGCCGTGCACCACGACCGGCTTCACGCCGACCAACTGCAAAAGCGAGATGTCGCGCGCAAACATCCGGTGCAGCTCGTCGTCTTCCATGGCGGCGCCGCCGAACTTGATTACGATCGATTTGCCGCGAAAGCGACGAATGTAAGGCAAAGCCTCGATCAGAACTTCTGCGCGGGAGTTATCCAGGGTCATTGCAGTTGCGTCGACCGGGTCAGCCTTCGGCGTGAGGCGCCTGCGGATCAGCCTGCGGCGCCGGCGCCTCGGGGGCGGAGTGCGCGTTTCCGGCGGCTGTCCGGCCTTCTTCTTTGAGC
>JAVHPJ010000195.1:0-1470 GCA_036170535.1 Leptospirales bacterium
TCGCCGTGCTGGCGTACAAACTCGTCGTGCGGCCGCGTAGCTCTTCGCGGATCGCCAGTTTGCTGGCTGCATCCAGGCTCGCATGGCCGGCGCGTTCGATCACGCCGTCCAGTTCGCTGTCGCTCAGATACAGTCCGAGCGTCGTCGGCGCAATGTGTCCCAGCGCGATGTCTTCCTGATACTGCGCCTGGCTTTCCAGTCGCGCCAGGGCCTGCGCATACCGTGCATTTACGCTCGCCGCCTCGGTCCGATAGTCGGCTGTTGCGTAGTCGGCCATCGCGGTCAGTTCCGCCGGCAGATACGCAGCGGCGTTTTTGGGGGCGTTATTTAATTCGCCGGCGATGCGCAATGCATCCAGATAGTCCGGCAGCCGTTGATCCAGCGGCGGTTGGCCTTCCACTAAATCCGCATAGGCGACTTCAAAATAGCGCTCGATCGCATCGCCGCTCAGCAGTCGTTGCCGCAGGGTTTTGCCGGCGATGGTGTAGCTCGCATCGTCGAGCATCGCTTCAAAGCTCGCGCGATAATGGGCCCTGCGATCCGCTTCCGTTGCGCCGCTGACGACGTATCCGGTCCGCGTGCGATGATCCTTGACCTTCGCGAGAAAGAGATACTCCGCAAATTCCGCCAGATAGGCCGACTCGTTCAGTTTTTCGAGTCCGCCCGCGCCGCTTGCGTCGGCCTGTATCCGCTGGTATTCCCGTTGCGCTATGTCCGTATACAGTTGCGCGCCACCGTCCGGCAACGCCGCGCCGCCCGTGCGTCGGTCGTTCAGGTACTCCGCCACATATTCGGCCACGCTGTAGCGGCCTTCCTGCGCTGCGATTTTCGTTGTATAGTCGTTTGCGTTGCGATAGGTATCGAAGTCCTCTTGCAGTACGCTCTGCGCCAACTCCCCGAGCAGCCCCGCCAGATTCAGACTGGCCGACTCCGTGCCCAACTCCGCGTCCTTCGCCACTTCGCGCAAATACGCATCATACCTTTCGCGCGCTTGCGTATACGCCCGCAAGAGCACAAAGCGCCGCAGTTCCGCCGGATAATCGTCGGCATCGTACTCGGCGCTGTTCTCGCTCACCGCAATCGCGAGCTTTAACTCCCGATTATACAGATCCTCTTCCAGCTTCGCGAGCGTCGCTGCGCTCGGGTTTGTCTCCGCGTTCAAGCGATCGTTCAAGGTCGTACGCAGTTCTTCCGCGCTCGTCGCCGCATTCGCCAGGTCTTCCAGCGCTCTGCGCAAACTGCCGTAGTGCGCGCCGGCCAGTTTGGTTGTGATAGCAGTCCGCAGGCGCGTGCGGGCGCCCGCGATGGCTTCGCCGTCGACGATGCCGGCCAGATCCGTGGCGAGCGCCGTGCGGGCCGTGTCGGCGCGGGTCGCGTAATTCGTAATCAGATCCGTCACGCTCGTCGTGATATCGAGATCCCGATCGCGTTCGATCACGTAGTCGGCCGCGTCCAGTTCCACGTTCAGAT
>JAVHPJ010000196.1:0-1470 GCA_036170535.1 Leptospirales bacterium
TCGCCGTGCTGGCGTACAAACTCGTCGTGCGGCCGCGTAGCTCTTCGCGGATCGCGAGTTTGCTCGCCGCATCCAGGCTCGCGTGTCCGGCGCGCTCGATCACGCCGTCCAGTTCGCTGTCGCTCAAATACAAGCCCAGCGTGGTCGGCGCAATGTGGCCCAGCGCGATGTCTTCCTGATACTGCGCCTGGCTTTCCAGTCGCGCGAGCGCCTGTCGGTAGCGTGCATTCACGCTCGCCGCTTCCGCGCGATAGTCGGCTGTTGCGTAGTCGGCCATCGTCGTTAATTCGTCCGGCAGATACGCGGCTGCGGTTTTGGGTGCGTCGTTCAGCTCGCCGGCGATGCGCAATTCGTCCAGATAAATTGGCAGGCGTTGAGCAAGCGGGGGCTGGCCCTCCACTAAATCCGCATAGGCGACTTCAAAATAGCGCTCGATCGCATCGCCGCTCAGCAGTCGTTGCCGCAGGGTTTTGCCGGCGATGGTGTAGCTCGCATCGTCGAGCATCGCTTCAAAGCTCGCTCTGTAATGTGCGCGCCGTTCAGTTTCCGTGGCGCCTGTGACCGTGTACGCTGTCCGCGTGCGATGGTCTTTCACCTTTGCCAGAAAAAGGTATTCGGCAAATTCCGCGAGATACGCGGCCTCGTTTAACTTCTCCAATCCGCCCGCGCCGGTCGCGTTGGCCGTAATGCGTTGGTACTCGCGTTGCGCTATATCCGTATACAGTTGCGCGCCGCCCTTCGGCAACGCCGCGCCGCCCGTGCGTCGGTCGTTCAGATACTCCGCCACATATTCGGCCACACTGTAGCGGCCTTCCTGCACTGCGATTTTCGTTGTGTAGTCGTTTGCGTTGCGATAGGTATCGAAGTCTTCTTGCAGCACGCTCTGCGCCAACTCGCCGAGCAGTCCCGCCAGATTCAGGCTGGCCGACTCCGTGCCCAACTCCGCGTCCTTCGCAGCTTCGCGCAAATACTCATCATACTTCTCGCGCGCTTGCGTATACGCCCGCAGTAACACAAAGCGCCGCAGTTCCGCCGGATAATCGTCCGGATCGTATTGGGCGCTGTTGTCGTTCACCGCCATCGCGAGCTTCAATTCCCGATTATACAGATCCTCTTCCAGTTTCGCTAGCGTCGCCGCGCTCGGGTTCGTTTCCGCATTCAGCCGATCGTTCAACGTCGTGCGCAGTTCTTCCGCACTCGTCGCCGCATTCGCCAGGTCTCCCAGCGCTCTACGCAGGCTGCCGTAGTGCGCGCCGGCGAGTTTGGTTGTGATGGCATTGCGCAAGCGCGTGCGGGCGCCCGCGATGGCTTCGCCGTCGACAATGCCGGCCAGATCCGCGGCCAGCGCCGTGCGGGCCGTGTCGGCGCGGGTGGCGTAGCTTGTGATCAGATCCGTTACGCTGGTCGTGATATCCAGATCCCGATCGCGTTCGATCACGTAGTCGGCCGCGTCCAGTTCCACGTTCAGAT
>JAVHPJ010000197.1:0-6548 GCA_036170535.1 Leptospirales bacterium
GGGGCCGGCGTTGCGCGTCGCCGCGGCAGCATGCGATGTTCATAAACTAACCGTGCTATCGCGGCGGGCGCACCAAATTTTGCGGCGGGCGCCGAACCGGAGCGGCCGGCCCCAGACCCAACAGGCCGCGCCAGCCGCCGGGCCGCGCCGTCGTCTGCGCATCAGCGGCGTCCTCGAGGGTTTCGCGAATAAACGTTTCAAGGTAACGAAACACCCGCTCCCGGGCGCGTTCGTGGGTCAGCAGGGTGTGCATGGTGGACAGATCCGGCGGCAGTATGAACATATACGCGCGTTTCTCGCGGCTGTGGATCCGATTGTAGATGTAGGTCTGGTTTTCCGCGCTGACCGTGCGATCGTTGGCGGCCATGATCGAACAATAGGGCGCAGTGATTCTGGAGAGCCCGGCGCGTACGCCGACAAAACTCCGTTTAAAACTGTGCAGTGCGGGCAGGGCGTGCTGGTAGCGATACCCCACCCAGGGATTCAGTTTCTCAATCTGGCGCGGGCGTTGCGTGTTAAAGCGCACTACGGGCTGCAGATACTTCAGCACGCCGGTGAAGATGGTCGCCGGTTGATGCAGAATAAAGCGGCCGTTAAAGAAGCCATTAAAAAACACCGGACTTGAAATGGTGATCACGCCGGCCGGGCGAAAAGAGTCCGCATTGCGCGCGGCCGCCTGCAGAGCGACCGTTCCGCCCATCGAGAAGCCGACCAGAAACAATTTTTTGTAGCGGGCGCGCTCCTCCAGATACAGGCGCTCGACGTATTCGACCCAGTGATAAAAGCGCGTCTCGGCGAGGTCTTCGATGCGCGTGCCGTGTCCGGGCAAGAGCGGACCGATCGCCGTGTGACCCAGGCGATGCAGAAATTCGCCCAGGGGCTTAACGTTAAAGGGGCTGCCGCCGTAGCCGTGAATCACGAGAAAGGCGATGCCGCTTTTGCCCTCGAAGCGCCAGGGCTCGGCGCCCTCCATGATGGCATCCGCGCGCGGCGCGGGCGGCGGCGGTCGACGCGCTTCCGGCAGCCCAAAATGGGCCAGAGCAAAAAAAAGACCGAGCACTACGGCCGCAAACACGAAGGCGCTCATGCAGAGGGGAATCGGAAGCGAGGGGCGTCCCGGGGCAACCACAAAACGACTGGGTCCCCGTCGCGTGCTTGACCCGCAGTCGCACTTACATCATTCGTCAATCGTGGCCGATTATACCCGTCGACTGCAGATCCTGTTGACCGAAGGGCAGCATGAGTTTCTGACGCAACTGGCGGAACGTCGCGGCCAATCGGTTGCGGATCTGGTCCGTTCGGCCGTGCAGGCGGCCTACGCGCCCCAGGCCTCCCTGACTGAGTTGCGCATTATCGAGCAGTTGCGCGCGGACGCCTTTCTCGACAGCGCGGCGCTGGAGCGCGCGCTCGCGCAGCTGACGGCCGATGAACGATAGCATCTACATCTCCGCCAGCGCGCTCCTGCTGCTTGCTGCGCCCGGGGAGCGTCGGGAACGCGCCCTCGCATTGATGCAGGAACATCTCCAGGCCGGGCTGGCCCTGGCCACTTCGACCTTGAGCTGGCACCGGGCCCACGCCGCGTTTTTGGCCAGCGGCGCCGAAGCGGCCGCGTGGCGGCGTTTCCAGGGGGTCGCGAGCCGTCTGGTCAGCGAGCTCTGGAGCTTTGATGGGCGCGACCAGCGCCGCGCCGACGATCTCGGCGCCGAGTTTCAGATGCCGCCGGGCCGCGCCGCGGAAGCGGCCATCGCGCTCGAGCGCGGCGCGCGGGCCTTGCTGGCGGGCGAGCCCGGCTTTGAGCGGGCGCCGGGCCTGGTCGTGTTCGCTGTTTGAGTCCGGCTGGAATTCGCCGGCGCCAGCAGCGTTCAGGTTCCAGCGAGTTGGCGGGAATTTATTGACGCACCCGGCTTTCTGCAAATTATGACGCCTCAGGGTGCGATCGACCGCCTGGCGGTTGGTTTGCGTCCATGCGGCTGTTGCAAGGTCGGGACCCGACGGTCCCCGGATTTTCGAAGCGAAACGCTCGTAGCCGCCATGGGGAAATACTCCATAGGATTTGTGGTTCTGGTTCTTGTGTTCGGGATGTTTCTCGGCGCGGCGCTCGGATCGCTACTGCAGCAGGTGTTCGGCTTTGGCTGGTTGAACCAGGATTTGTTCAGCAGTCCGGTCGAAATGGTTCGGGACTTTTATATTATTGAGCGGCTTGAGGTTCAACTTACGCCGGGAAGCCTGTTAGGTTTGATCGCCGCAGGTTGGATTTTGTACAAAAAGGGAAAACGCTGATCATGTCTACGATCTCGATGAAAAACCTGCTGGAAGCGGGCGTACACTTCGGACACCAAACGCGGAAATGGAATCCGAAAATGGCCCCGTACATCTTTACGGCGCGCAACGGAATTCATATCATCGATCTGCAAAAAACCGTGCAGCTGGCCAAGGTCGCTTACGAGGCCCTGCGCGAGTACACGCACCGCGGCGAAAAGGTGCTCTTTGTGGGCACCAAAAAGCAAGCGCGCAGCGCGATTGAACGCGAAGCGCAGCGCTGCGGAATGTTCTACATTAACAATCGCTGGCCGGGCGGTCTTTTGACCAACTGGACCACCGTGAAAAAATCCATCGCGCGCATGAAGCGCCTGGAGGCGATGGAAGAGTCAGGCTCCTTTGAGCAGGAAGCGCGCACCAAAAAAGAGGCGCTGGAACTGCGTCGCGAACTGGAAAAACTGCGCAAAAACCTGGCCGGCATCAAGGACATGCAATCCATCCCGGAAATCATGTTCGTGATCGATCCGAGCAAGGAAACCATCGCCGTTCAGGAAGGCCGCAAGCTGGGCTGCCGCATTTTTGCGGTCGTCGATTCGAACTGCAATCCGGAACTGATCGATTATCCGATCCCCGGCAATGACGACGCCATTCGCGCCATCTCGCTTTTCCTGCAAACCCTGGCGGACGCCGTTATCGAAGGCACCCAGGGCATCGTCTCCGGCGCCGAATTCACCGACGACGACGCCACCATGGATTCCGACGCGATTCGCGTGGATTCCGACAAATACAAGGGCGAATACGACGAAACCGGCGAGTTTATCGTCGATGATCCGTTGAAAGGCGGCGCAGCGGCGGCGCCAGCGGCCCCGGTTGATCCGGAGGCGGCTGCGACGGTGGTCGTGGTCACGCCGGAAGCGACGACCTGAGTCGCTGCAGCGCTTCATACGGACTTACGATTACGAGCATAACAATGGCTGAAGTAACAAGCGAAACCATCAAGCAACTGCGTGAAATTTCCGGCGCAGGCATGATGGACTGCAAGAAGGCGCTGGAAGAGACGGGCGCGGATATCGAAAAGGCGGCCGAGATGCTGCGCAAAAAGGGCCTCGCGAAGGCCGCCAAGCGCATGGACCGCGACACCGCCGTGGGTCGCGTATTCAGCTACATTCATGCTGGCGGCAGCATCGGCGTGCTGATTCAGTTGAACTGCGAGACCGACTTTGTCGCCAAAAACGACGAGTTTGAAGGCCTGGGCAAGGACATCGCCATGCAGATTGCCGCGGCCAATCCGCTGGCGCTGCGCGCCGAGGAACTGGATCCGGCCCTCGTCGAAAAAGAAAAAGACATCCTGAAAGAGCAGTTGCTCAAAGAAGGCAAGAAGCCCGAGCAGATTGAAAAGATCCTTGAGGGCAAAATCAAGAAATACTACTCCGACGTGTGTCTGTTGGAACAGGCTTACATTAAAGATCCCAAACAAACCATTCAGGATCTGATTAAGAACTATATCTCCAAATTCGGCGAAAACATCACCGTCGCCCGATTCTCCCGTTACCAGGTGGGATAAGAGAGTATGGCCCTCGAAGGTTTTCCCTATCAGCGCATCCTGTTGAAGCTGTCCGGGGAAGCCTTCGGGAATTCCGGGATCGACTACGCTAAAGTCGCTCACATCGCCGAACAAATCAAAGTCGTCCAGCGCGCGAACATTCGCGTCGCCGTTGTCATTGGCGGCGGGAATATCCTGCGCGGTCAGAGCGCAGCCGAGCAGGGCGCGGATCGCGCTACCGCCGACTACATGGGCATGCTCGGCACCGTGATTAACGCGCTCGCGCTGCAGGAAGCCTGCGAGCGCGCCGGCCTCATCACGCGCGTGCAGAGCGCCATCGAGATGAAGAGCATCTCGGAGCCCTACATCCGCCGCAAGGCCATGCGCCACCTGGAAAAGAATCGCATTGTGATTTTCGCCGCAGGCACCGGCAATCCGTATTTCACCACCGACACAACCGCGGCCCTGCGCGCGGTGGAGGTGGGCTGCCAGGTCATCCTGAAAGCGACCAAAGTGGACGGCGTCTATGACGCTGATCCCAAGCGCGAACCCAATGCGCGCCGATTCGAAGAGATCTCATATATGGAAGCGATCCAGCGCGGCCTCAAGGTGATGGACACCACCGCGTTGACCCTGTGTATGGAGAACGATATGCCGATTATCGTTTTCGACATCTTTCAGGAGTTGAACCTCCAGAAACTGGTGTCAGGCGAGCGGATCGGCACCTATATTTCCGCAGACAGCCAACTCGTATATGCCTGAAGAAGACAGTCCCATAGATCTTTTGCTGCTCGAAGCGGAAGATCACATGCAAAAATCGTTGGATGTTCTCAAGCGCGATCTTGCGAATATTCGATCCACGCGCGCCACGCCGGCGATGGTGGACCATATTCACGTAGATTATTACGGCGCTTCAACGCCGCTGATTCAACTGGCCGGCATTAACGCGCCGGAGCCGCGCTTGCTCGTCATTTCGCCGTATGACAAAGGCGCCATGGGCGACATCGAAAAAGCGATACTCAAAAGCGATATCGGCATTACTCCGCAAAATGACGGCGTGGTGATTCGCCTGTTTTTGCCGGAACTCACAATGGAACGTCGGCAGGAGCTGGTGAAACAGGTCAAGCATCGCCTGGAAGAAGTGCGCGTTTCGATTCGCAATATTCGTCGCGACGTCAACGACGACCTCAAGAAGTTAAAGGGCGGCGGAGTCTCTGAAGACGAACTCAAGAGCGCCCAGGAAGAGACGCAAAAACTGACCGATCGCTATGTGAAGAAAGCGGAGGACATGGCGCAACAGAAAGAAGACGCCATTCTGGCCGTCTGATTTTTGCGTCAGCATCCATGGACCAATCGGGGCGCGTCCCGGCCCGCCTCGCGGATCTTGATCTCGCGCGCAGTCCGAAACACGTCGCCATTATTCTTGATGGCAATGGTCGGTGGGCGAAGGCGCGCGGCTTATCGCGCTCCGACGGGCACAAGGCCGGCGGCGAAGCTCTGACGAGGATGCTCGACGTCTTTATCAAGCTCAACATTCCGGTTGTTTCGCTCTACGCCTTCAGTACGGAAAACTGGAAGCGTCCAAAAACCGAAGTCAACGGTCTCTGGCGGCTGATGAACCAGTTCTTCGAGTCGCGCCTGGAAAAATGCATGGAGCTGGGCGTTCGAGTGATGGCCTCCGGCGACATCCGTCAAATTCCGGCGAAAAATCGCGAACGCATCCAGCGCGTCATCGATCTCACCCGCAAACACAAGCGCCTGACGGCCAACTTTTGCGTGAACTACGGCGCCCAGGCCGAGATTCTGCGGGCCGCGGACTCCATTGTGCAGGAGCGTCTGCAACTGGCGGAGCAGGGCGAAACCCGTAAAGCGCGCAAGCCGATCGGCAAGGCCGAGTTCGAAAAGCGGCTCTACACGGCGGGTCTGCCCGATGTGGATCTGTTGGTCCGGCCGGGCGGCGAAAGCCGCGTGTCGAATTTTCTGCTCTGGCAGATCGCCTACGCTGAAATCTACGTGACGGACGCGTTATGGCCCGACTTCACTGAGCAAAATCTGGTCGATGCGCTCTGGTGGTTCCAGAATCGTAATCGCCGCTTCGGGGGCCTCTGAGCATGAACGAAACGACCAAACGCATCCTTTCCGCTCTCGTGCTCGGCGCGATCGCGCTGGGGGCGCTGACCTTCGATCAGTTTCATTTTATAACGCTGGCCGGTTTTGTCGGGTTGGTGGCCCTGCTGGGTCTGTCGGAGTTTTACCGCCTGACCGACCGCGGACTGGACGGTCGGCCGTTACGCGGCATCGGCTATTTCTTTTCCGTTCTGATAATTCTCGCGTATTACGCGCGTTTTCTGGCGTTGAAGCGCGCGCAGGGCCATCCCACCGGCGCGTTTGCGGACGCCTTCATTTTCTGGTTTCAGCCCGGTTTTGACCCGGTTCCGTTTATCTTTGTGCTCTTTCTCATTACCGCGAGCATCGTGCATCTCTTGCGCCGTCCGCTGGACGGCACGCTGTACAGCCTGGGCGTTACCCTGTTTGGACCGCTGTACTGCGTGCTTACAATCTGTCACGGATTGCTGCTGCATGCGATGCCCAACGGGCTTTTCTGGGTGATCTTTTTTATCGTACTGCCCATTTCCGCCGATACCGGCGGGTACTTCGCCGGGAAGTTCTTCGGGCGCCATAGCGCCGGTCTCGCGGTCAGTCCGCGTAAAACCTACGAGGGTTATTTTGGCGGCGTGGTCCTCTG
>JAVHPJ010000198.1:0-1464 GCA_036170535.1 Leptospirales bacterium
CGTCGCGGGCGCGGCCACAACCCAGAGCACGCTCACCGCCGGCGGAAAACTCACCGTAAGCGCCGGCGGAGCGGAAATCGCGGGCGCCGTTGAACTGGACGATGACTTAAATGTAGGCGCAAATCTGGACGTAAGCGGCAACGCCGTGATCGACGGGAATCTCACGGTCGCCGGCGCATTGCAGTTTAACACGATTGAAGTGAGCAGCACGGCCGAGTTCAACAACGGGCTCTTGGTCAACGGCGGGAACATTACCGCGAGCGCGGGCGGCATCAATGTGAGCGCCGGTGCAACGATTGGAACCAACGCTTCGGTCGGCGGCAATCTCAGCGTCACCGGCAATCTCAGCCTGACCGGGCAGGTTACCGGCGGCCTCACGCTGGCTGCCGGTTTGACGGCGGGCGGCAATCTGACTTCGGCGGGTCTGATTACGGCGACAACCGGCTTCGAAACCACCGGCTCGCTCAAGCTGCAAAACGGCGTTACAATCAACGAAATCTCGAACGATACCACCTTCGCCACGCCGAGCAGCACGGCCGTGCCCACCGAGTTCGCGGTTTTAAGCTACGTGACCCAGGCGATCAATACCGCGCTGCTGAGCGTGTCCGGCAAACTGCTGGGCGAAATCTTTATGCGCGACGATTTCAGCGCTCCCTCGCCGGGCTTTCCGGCCGTATGCGTGAACGCCGCGACGCAAACCATCGCCGTCGCAAACTTTCCGGAACTGCAGCCCTATCTGTATGCCAAGCCCCTGCGTTACGACGCAACCGGCGCCAACGTAGTGGATTTCGCGGTTACAAACTACTCCATCAGCTCCAATGTGCTGACCTGGACGCTCGCGAATACCGCCGCCGTTAATTCCCTGCTCACGGCCCTCGCGGAAGATCAGCTTGTGCATGGCTCGTACACCGACTGGCTCACGGTCACCAACGAAGCGGTCATCACCGGCGTGCCGGCGGATACGCGCGCCATTACGAATATTAACGCCAGCGCCCGCACGGTTTCCGTCGCTTACACCGCAGCAAACGCGAGCGGCGCGGCGACCGGCGATCTGCGCTTTTATCTCCATCGCATCGCCGGACTGACGACCAGCGCGCGCATCTTCCAGATTGCAGGACGCGGCTTTATCACTGCGGGCGACGCGGCCGGCGAATGGATCGGCGGCCTGCGCAGGCGCGACCGGATGCAGGGGCACTGGCACAACTTCCGCGACAATTCAAGCACGCGCTTCCAGAACTCTTCAGGTTCTTCGGAGGTAGCGGCGCAGCCTGGCTCTTACTTTGCTTCCCTTAACTTCTTCACCACAAGCACGCCGACTTCCGATGGCGTTAACGGCACGCCACGCACCGGCCCGACGACGGACATTCGCGGCCTGGGCGTCTACGCCTACATCTGGGCCCGCAGCTACATACCGTAATCCGGACGCGCAATACTATACTCAGGACTAACGCCATGGCCGAAGAC
>JAVHPJ010000199.1:0-6501 GCA_036170535.1 Leptospirales bacterium
GAAAAGCGCGGTCAGAGCATGTCGGTTGCGGCCATTGTGCGCCGGGACTACGGGGTCAAACTGGACCCCAGTTATCTATCGCGCATGGAGCGCGGTAAAACGGAGATTCCGCTGCGAACCCTGCTTGCACTGGCGGATTTTTACGACGTCGATCCTGGATTTCTGGTGCGCGGCGGCGAAGGCGAAGGGTCCGATCCGGCCGGCCATCTTTTGTTCCATCCGGATTTGAAGCAAAAACTCGATCAGTTGCTGGCGGGATTAAAAGAAGATGATCTGGTGGAGATCTTTGACGAGTTTTTCACCGTGTTGTTAAAAACCACCGCCGCAGTGGAAGGGCGCGGCGAATGCTTGCGGGCGGCCCAGAATCCCGCCGAGGACGCGGCCGCGCTGGAACCCTTCTTCGCCGGGGAGGGCGAGATACCGGCGGACCTGCTGGAGGAGGCGCGCGCGGACCCGGGGAATCAGGCGCGCGAGGCTCAGGGGTGACGCTCGGCGCGCACGTCGCGCCGCGCGCCGGAGATCACCGTTCGCTTTGCTCTTCCGTCGCCGCGCGTTGTATCAGCAACAGTCGCAACCGATCCAGTTCGCCGGGCAGGGCGCGCGGATCAAAGCCAAACTGCGCTTCGCCGTCTTCAATCAGGATCATCGAATGAATCAGGAGATCCAGAAACTCGACGATTAAGTCTTTCAAAGCAAACATTGGCGGGACGCCGCCGGGATTCATGCCTACGCGATAACAGTCGGGCAAAACCCCGATGCCGAAACTCTCCGCCTGCCATTCCGCGTCGGCGTCCCCCGCGCCCGTCTCCAGCGCATAGATTAACTGCAAAAGCAGCGGCAGTTCCCCGACCCAGGCGGTCATCGCCAGATCGCACAAGAATACAAAGCGATTTTGTTCGGAGTGCACGCCCAGCGCAACGTTTGCGTAGCGATCCGCGTCCGCTTCGTGCGGCCCGGTTTCCGCGCCGGCTATCGCCTGTGCGCGTTCGCGTTCGCGCGCTGCGGCGCGCCACTGCGTGTTATCGTAACAGGCGAACCACGTGCCGCGAATCTGCCGGTCGCTGAGCTTGGGTCGATTCGAAAACCGATTGGGTTCATCGCGTTGGCTTTGAAAGCGCCGATCCGCTTTTTTTATGGCCTCGCGCTGCCATTCGGGCAATCCAGGATCATCCAACGATTCCGCCACTCGTCTCGCCTCCATCCGCTCCGCGCGTTGCAAAGTACTGATCGAGCAGCCGCCGAATGCTGTCGCGCACGCCCGGCGAGATCTCGCCGCCGCTCTCCGTGACGCGTTCCTGGTACTTCTTAAACGACATGTTATGGTGCGAGCTGCGTCCCAGTTCGTCGAAAATGCTCCAGAGCTGCGGTTGCAGGCTGTCGACCAGGTTTCGATTCGCGAGGAGGCGCGCCTGGTATTCTCGCAGCAATCGCGCATTCACGGAACGGCCGATCGATCGATAAAACGCAAAGGTCAAAAGCGTTTCCGAGTCCGCAGCGCCGCGCTTAATCTCGCGGTCGAGCTGGTCCAGGTTCAGAAAATCGATAATTTCAATGTTGTAGGGATGATGTGACAGGCGCGGCGCCAGCGTTCCGGTGAGAAAGTCGCCAATGCCGGCGCGCATGCGACAGTCCGGCCCGCAGTTTTCGGCGCCGTGGTCCGGGCAGCGAAAATAAATTACGCAATCCACATCCGAACTTAATACCGCCTGGCCGAAATTCAGCGAGCCCACAAAGTCGAACGCTACAGTGAGACCGGCGGCGGAGATCAGGCGCACATAGCCGCGAAACTCATGAATACGCGAACGGGACTCGCGCGTTTCATGCTGGCGGAAGTATTTTTTCAGAGAGTTATATTCGCGGACCGCAGGGTGGTCGGCGAAAGGCGGTATCATGACACAAACGCTCCGGACGCATCCCGGACGATGTTTTCCAGATCAAGATGAGAATACTCGCGATTCTCCTCGACGATTTCGCCGCGAAGTTTTGCGCCTTCCCTGCGGATTTCCATAAGCAGGCGGTGTTTTTCTTCGACGAGGCGCATGAGATTCACGCGCTGCGGCGCGCCATTGTCCACATAGATTTCCGCGTATGCGCCGCCGGCCTGCCAGCCGTACGGCGAATCCACGCCGCCAAAATTGGACGGGTTGAGCAACAAGGTGTCCTGCTTGAGACACACCCCGTAGTCCTCGTGCACATGTCCTGAGACTACCAGCCGGGGCGCGTGCGCGTCGAGATAATTTCGAATCCCCAGCGAGCCGACATGCCCGACCATGGGCACGCGATCAAAGAATCCATACGCCGGATTATGAATTACGAGCGCATCCGGCGTTTTTTCTTCGAAAAAGTCCTCAGGCTCGGAGAAGAGCTTACCGTTTTCCTGGCGTTCGTGGTAGGCTACGGCGAGTTTCTCAGGGATGCCCGGCGTGGCGATCGGCGCGCCGCCGTAGCCGGCGAATTTCCAGCCGTGCAGAATGCGCTCCTGTTGATGCATGTCCCGATCGCGCAGGGCCGTGTAGCGCAGATCGATGTCGTAGTTGCCGGGCAGCATCAGGCAATCCGCGTTGCCGAACTTCACGATCAGGTCTTCAATGGTCTCGTATTTCTCGCGCATGTTCTTCGCCGCTTTTTCAAACAACAGGCGATACTCGGTGGCTTTCGCTTCCAGTTCCGCGTTATTGTCGTAGCGATCGGGAAAGCGCAGCACTTCCGTCGCCAGATCGAAGGGCGCGATTTTGCGATCCAGATTGCGCGCGAGGCTCCAAAAATCTTCCTGCAGACAGACAAAATCGTAGAGCTTTTCTTCGTCGTAAAAGGCGCGGTACAGAATGTCTCCGGACAGGAGATACAAATCGGCTTCGGTCGTGCTCAGGAGCACCCGGAGTTCGCGCAGGGCGTCGTGGATATCCGTCAAATAGATGATTTTCATTCTTTAAGGGTCCGACTGCCGCGCAGTCTGAGCTTAGACCAGTTTGTCGATTTCAACCAGTATTTTTCTCTTGAATTCCGCGTCCGTGAAGCGCATAACATTTCGACGAAACTCCGGGGCGCGAAAGCGCATCCGCCGGCTTTCACGAACCGCCGCTGCGATCGCCGCCGGGTTTTGCTCATCAAAAAATAATCCGGTGCGGCCTTCGCGAATGGTCTCCAGCGCCCCGCCGCTCCGGTATGCGATCACCGGGCAGCCGCGCGCCTGGGCTTCGACCGGGACTATGCCAAAGTCCTCTTCGCCGGGAAAAATCAGCGCGGCGGCGGCTGCATACAACTTGCCGATGGCGTCGCGATCGACACGGCCGACAAAACTGACATTGGGCGGGCTCATGGATTCGAGTTTCTTTCGCTCGGGACCGTCGCCGACGATGACCAACTTGTAAGGCAAATCGCGAAACGCCTCGATGGCCAGATCAATTCGTTTGTACGGAACAAACGCACTGACAATCAAGTAGAAGTCTTCGCGGCCCTCATTGATTTGAATTTCGCCGACTTCGCGCACGCAGGGCGGCGGAATCACCACGGCCGGCTTGCCATAATATCGACGAATGCGTTCCGCGACAAAAGCGCTGTTCGAAACATAGCGGTCGACGCGATCTTTTGCCGACACGTCCCACATGCGCAGATAGTTCGCGAAAAACGGAATGATGGCGCGGTTGGCGAATCCGGTCGGAGGAAAATACTGATGATAGTGATCCCACACGTAGCGCATAGGACTGTGGAAGTAGCTCAGGTGCGGCGTGAAGGGCGGCGGCACCACGCCGCGCGCCACGCAGTGGCTGCTCGATAGGATGAGATCGTAGCCGTGGAAATCGAACTGCTCGATCGCGCTGGGGAATAAAGGCAAATACCAGCGGTACTTTCCGGCCTTAAAGGGCAGGCGATCGATGAACGAGACCTGGATTTTGCGATTCGCAATGAGTTCGCTGACCGAGCCGCGGTTATAGAGCAGCGTGAACAAATCCGCGCCCGGAAATAATTCGAGCAGCGACTCCAGAACCGCTTCCCCGCCGCGCATGCCCGTCAGCCAATCATGGACGACGGCAACGCGTCTTATGTCCCGGCGTTTCGCGGCCATAAAACCCAGACGACACGCCAGCGGACGCGCGCTTTCCGGGCTATCAGGATTTTAGGAACGCGGAGCGGGGGAAATGCTTGCAGAGCCGCGCCCCATAAGCGACATCAGGAAACCTATGACGGAAGAGCGGTTTCATCTCATCGCCCAGGACGGCGTTCATCTTCAGGGCGCCCTGTGGGCCCCCGCAAAGCCCACGGCGGCCATGCTGTGGCTGCATGGCTTCGCCGAGCATCGTCTGCGGTATCGCCACTTCGGCGGCTGGATGGCGGAGCGGGGCGTGGCGACGGCTGCGATCGATTTTCGCGGGCACGGCGAATCCGGCGGCAAACGCGGATTCATTCGCTCTTTTGTCGAGTACCTCTACGACGCGCGGGTCCTGGCCGCCTGGGTCATCAAGAATTTTCCGGACATGCCGATCGTCCTGGGCGCGCACTCCAACGGCGGGCTCATCGCCGCGCGTTTCCTGCAAGAAGAGAAGGAACTCGCGGCCAATTTCGCCTGCGCCGTGTTCACCAGTCCTTTCTTCGACGTCGCATTGCCGGTGCCGCCCTGGAAGGTGAAGCTGGCCAATGCTCTGGGGAAAATTTTGCCGGGGCTCTCGGTCCCCGCCGGCATAAGCGCTGAGTTGGTCAGCCATGATCCCGCAATAGTGACGGAGTATCGCACTGATCCGCTGGTATTCAAGACCGCCACAGCCCGTTGGTACACCGAGACGGTTCAGAATCAGCGCATTGCGCTGGAGCGCGCACCGGAAGTAACTCTGCCGCTCCTGGTAATGCAGGGTCTCGCAGACGGCATCGTAAATCCCAAAGCCTCGCGTCAGTTCTTTGATTCGGCCAGTTCGAAAGACAAACACTGGATCGAATACGAAGGGCTCTATCACGAAATTCTCAACGAAACCTCGCGCGAAAAAGTCTACGCCGATTTGTACAATTGGCTTAAGAAACGCATTTAATGCGACTCGGGATAACGGGCCTCGGCGGGTTCATCGGCCAGCGCGTCGCCGAGCTGGCGCGGGAACACGGCTGGACTGTGCGCGGCATTGAACTGTCGCCGACGCGCTGCGCGGCTCTGCGCAACGCCGGCTACGAAGTTGAGTGCGGCGATATTCTGGACGCCTCCGCGCTGGATCGCGCCTTCGCCGGCTGCGACGCAGTGCTGCACACGGCGGCGATTGTGCGCGAGGGCGGTCGCCTGGCGGACTTTCGCCGCATCAACGTGGACGGCGCGACGCTGGCCGCCGAACGCGCCGCTCAGGCGGGTGCGAAAACTTTTGTACATCTGTCGAGCGTCATGGTCTATGGCTTTCGCTTCCCGTCCGGGATAGACGAAGACGGACCAAAGGATGGCGCGGGCAATCCGTACTGCATCACCAAAATCGAAGCGGAAAAGGCGCTGCTTGAGTTTGCAGCCCGGCCAGGGGCGCCGCGCATCGTGCTTGTGCGGCCAGGCGACGTGTACGGTCCGGGTTCCGAGCCCTGGGTTTTGCGCCCCCTGGAACTCTTGCGCCGCGGCATCTTTGCCTTGCCCGGCGACCGCCAGGGCGTAATCAATCATGTCTATATAGATAATCTCGTCGATGCGATCTTTCTTGCGATTGAAAAGGCGCCGGCCGGAGCAGCCTTCAATGTAACCGACGGCGCCCGCACTACCTGGCTTGAATTTTATACGCGCCTGGCCGCTCTCGTCGGTTTGCCGGCGCCCCGGCGATTGCCGACGGCTGCAATGAAAGCGGGCATCTGGGCGCTTGCCTCCGTGCAACGCTTGTTCGGCCGCGAACCGGCCGCGTTGCCCGGCGGAGTGGACTACGTGTCCCGTCGCGGCGTGTATTCCATCGAGCGCGCGCGGGCGACGCTCGGCTACGTTCCCCGCATCACGCTCGACGAAGGTCTCCAGCGCAGCGCGCGGTGGTTTCGCGCAACTCAGCCCCCCGAGGCTTAGTTGCGCTGTTGGCCACAGCCTCGATTGATTTTCAGCCCAGATTCGGTCGGAGCCAGCGCTCCATTTCTTCGAGCGACTTGCCTTTACGCTGACTGTAGTCTTCGAGCTGATCCCGGGCAATCTGACCCAGGCCGAAATATTCGGCTTCGGCATTTGCAAAGTAGATCCCGCACACCGCCGCCGCGGGATACATCGCCTTGTTTTCCGTAAGCGCAATGCCGGTCGCGGACGTGACCTCCAGGAGATCGAAGAGAAAATCTTTCTCGGTATGATCGGGCTGCGCCGGATAACCTGGCGCAGGACGAATGCCGGCGTATTTCTCGCGAATAAGATCTTCGGCGGTGAATTTTTCGTCGCTCGCGTAGCCCCACGATTCTTTGCGCACCCTCTCGTGAAGGTATTCCGCAAAAGCCTCCGCAATGCGATCGCCGAGCGCCTTGGTCATGATGCTGTTGTAATCGTCGTGATTCTTCTCAAATTCGACGGCGAGTTTT